>NZ_JACFYX020000005.1:0-355088 GCF_015712105.2 Pseudomonas chaetocerotis | reverse complement strand
AATTGCCGTCGAGCCCTCGCTCATCCCCTAGTGGCCAATCTTGCGGCTTGGCTGCACGGGGTTGCTGATCCCGGACACCGATCCCGGCGAGAATCCTTGCCGTCAGAGAGGTGTCCGCTTAGCAAGCTAGGACGTACTTTCGTAGCGTTCAAGCGCGAGGGCACTGCCCTGGAATGGAATGAAGGCTACAGATATCTAAGCCTAAGGCAGTAGCAAGACACTTGAGTTTTATAAAGTGAGTAGCTGGCCAATCAAACCTTGAAATGCTCCACTAGATTTTGTTGGTGATTGGCGAGACGGTTCAGGTCCTGACTGACCTGTGCCGACTGATCCGCTTGGCCAGAAAGAGACTCCGTTACGTCCCGTATGGCTGCCACGTTGCGATTGATTTCCTCAGCCACGGCGCTCTGCTCTTCTGCTGCACTGGCAATCTGCATATTCATATCGGTGATTACCGCGATAGCGTCACCAATACTCTTGAGCGCAGCTACAGCATGCTCCACTTTCGCAACACTGCCTTGAGCATGTGTGTGGCTGTCATGTATCGACTCAACGACCTCGCGGGTATTCTTCTGCAACCCTTCGATCACCTCTCGGATTTCTTCGACCGAATCCTGGGTGCGCCTGGCCAGATTGCGGACCTCATCTGCCACCACGGCAAAACCTCGTCCAGCATCTCCGGCGCGTGCAGCCTCAATTGCGGCGTTCAGCGCCAACAGATTCGTCTGTTCGGAAACCGCTCGAATGACCTCCAACACCGAGCCAATACGCTCACTGCTGTTAGCTAGCGTCCGGACCTGAGCCATGGCCGCGCTCATCTCGCTTGAAAGCTGCGAAATCGCTTGAGTCGTGACATCTATTACAGCCAGCCCATCGCGTGACGCCTGATCGGCGTTGCGTGCGGCTTCGGCCGCCATGGCCGCACTGCGAGCGACGTCCTGTGCTGTCGCACTCATCTCGTTCGAAGCCGTCGCGACCTGCTCGACCTCATGGAATTGCTGATGCATACCCGAACTGGTCTGACTGGCGATGGCTGCCGCTTGATTCGCCGTGCTACGTGCGTCCAGCACCGAGCTCTTAACGTCCGCGAAAATAGGCTGGAGCTTGTCGAGAAATCGGTTGAACCAACCAACGAGCTCTCCAAGTTCATCTTGATAACCATATTCAAGGCGCCGTGTCAGATCACCCTCTCCGGAAGCAATATCCTTGAGCATGTTCGCAACGCCTGTAATTGGCCGAGTCACGCCTCGGGCCGTCAGTGACACCAGGAGTAATCCCAGGATCGCTGTACCCAAGCCGATGACTAACTCCAGCCAAGCGCCTTCGGACTTGCGCGCATCCATTTCAGACTCCAGCGCCCTGGCCGGCGCCAGCAGAACGTTCGTCGGCATTTCCAGAATGATTGCCCACGCTTTAGAGCCCGGTATGGGTTCGAAGGGCGCCAGAACCTGCAGGCTACCTCCCGCATCACGTTTGGTGATCCGTCCCTGATTGAGCAGGCTCTTTATATCTGGCGCCGCTTCAGGGAAGACCTGGGCCAACTGATCGCCAAGTCGAGCAATGTCCCGGCTGTGCCCTGCAAACAAACCTGCTGGCGTGACGATGCTGATCCCACCTTGTCCCTCGAAAAGCCCTGCGCTGCCACTTAGAGCCAGCTCCTGAAGCGTACCGATGCGGATATCCATCCCCACTACGCCAAGCACTTTCGCATCGTCAATCACCGGAAAGGCGAGCGTCGTGATCAGTTCTTTCTGACCCGATGTTTCATCGAAGTAGGGTTCCAGCAGGCAGGGTTCTCGGCTCTGCAGCGGGCAGTGGTACCAGGTGTTGTAAGGGCTGCCATCGAGCATGGGGGTGGTGTCGTTAATCACTGCTTCGGAAGGCGCCAGACCGCTGATCTGACCGTTTTGCTGGGCCCAATAGGCAGAGAAACGCCCCACTTCATTACTGGCTGCATCGGATTGGCCCAGAAACTGAGTGTCCTCACCGATGGCGTTCGGCTCGGCGATCATGTAGATGCTCAGCAACTGAGGGCTCGCCTGCAGTGCTTCTTTTACTTGCTGATTCAGGTTAAGGCGCACTACGCCAGGCTCGATTTGTAATTCCCGAGCTAGCTTGAGAGTGGCAATTACCTGTCGAGTCAGGTTCGCCCCATCCTTATAGGACGACAGGAAGTAACGCTGAATCATCAAGGCTTGCGCCTTACCTTCACCTTCCAAGCGCTCTTGCGCGGAAGTCGCCAGCATTTGCGTACTGGTCGCTTTTACCAGTTCAGTGGAGACACTCATGCGATGCAGCGAAACACCTATAAGGATCGCTACGGTCGCTAACAGGCAGAGCCCCGCAAGAAGTGTAATTTTCCATTGAATGGACAATTTGTTCACGAGCATGGTGAGCGTCCCTGAGCAGGCGGCGAGGTGTGCTGAAACATGACCTATGACTGCTGCAACTTCCGTTTCTTAAGCGTTTGCCCCAGACAATATGCAGACCTCTGAGAATCGCTGGATTCACTTATCAATCTGCATGCTTCAGCTCAGGAGTTTTCTGGGGCCAACGCTGACAGGCACAGGCGTTGTGAAACTTGGTAAGTTTGCGTGACCAGCGCTCACTGCACCGAGAACCTCATACGCTCAGACACAGGTATTTGATCTCCAGGTAATCCTCGATACCGTATTTGGAGCCTTCACGGCCCAAGCCCGAGGCCTTCATGCCGCCGAACGGTGCGACTTCATTGGAAACAAGACCGGTGTTGACGCCAACCATGCCGTATTCCAGGGCTTCCGCCACACGGAACACACGGCTCAGGTCACGCGCAAAGAAGTACGAGGCCAGACCGAACTCGGTGTCGTTCGCCATGGCGATGACTTCAGCTTCGTCTTTGAAACGAAACAGTGGAGCCAGTGGGCCGAATGTCTCTTCCTTGGCCACGGCGGCATTGTTTGGCACGTTGGTCAGGATGGTCGGCTCAAAGAAGTTGCCTTCGATGGATTTGCCGCCGGACAGCAGGGTGGCGCCTTTGGCAACTGCGTCGGCAATATGTTCCTTGACCTTGGCCACGGCTTTTTCGTCGATCAGGGGGCCGGCGTTGGTGTCATCTTCCAGACCGTTACCGACCTTCAATTTGGCCACAGCCACCTTCAGCTTCTCGGCGAATGCGTCGTAGACCGAATCCTGGATGTACAGACGGTTGGCGCAGACGCAGGTCTGGCCGTTGTTGCGGTACTTGGAAATGATTGCGCCTTCGACGGCCTTATCCAGATCTGCGTCGTCGAACACGATGAACGGCGCGTTACCACCCAGTTCCAGCGAGACCTTCTTGATGTCCTTGGCGCATTCGGCCATCAGCTGACGACCGATTTCGGTCGAGCCGGTGAAGGTCAGTTTGCGTACGATCGGGTTGCCGGTCAGCTCGCTGCCGATGTCGCCGGCGCTGCCAGATACCACGTTGAATACGCCATTCGGGATGCCGGCACGCTGCGCCAGTTCAGCCAAGGCGAACGCGGTGAATGGGGTTTGCGAGGCAGGCTTGAGTACCATGGTGCAACCGGCGGCCAGGGCCGGGCCGGCTTTACGGGTGATCATCGCGGCCGGAAAGTTCCAGGGCGTGATGGCGGCGGTGACGCCAATCGGCTGTTTCATCACGATCAGGCGCTTGTCCGGCTGGTGTCCTGGAATGACGTCACCGTAAATACGCTTGGCTTCTTCGGCGAACCACTCGATAAAGGAAGCGGCGTACACGATTTCACCCTTGGCTTCGGCCAATGGTTTGCCTTGCTCCAAAGTCATAAGACGCGCCAGGTCGTCCTGATTCTCGATCATCAGCTCGAACCAGCGACGCAACTTGTTCCCACGCTCCTTGGCGGTCAGCGCACGCCAAGCTGGCAGTGCCTTGTCCGCAGCTTCTATGGCACGGCGGGTTTCGGCTGCGCCCATTTTCGGCACGCTGCCCAGAATCTCGCTCGTTGCCGGGTTGTCGACCTTGATTGTCTGACCACTGTCCGCGTCAACCCACGTACCATCGATGAAGGCCTGCTGGCGGAACAGCTGAGAGTCTTTGAGTTGCATGATGAACTCCGATTTCAATACGGGAAGGCTGGCGACACCGCTGTGCCGCCATTGAGACAAGTTGCTAGCGACGGATCAGACCAGAGCACTTCTTCTCTTGATTTCACTGTTGAGAATGAAATCATTTTCCGAGTAGTCCACCGGACAATCGATCACGTGCACGCCTGGCTCGCTGATGCAGCGCTGCAACAGTGGCAGGAAGCCCTCGGCGTTTTCCACGCGATGGCCCTGAGCGCCGTAGCTTTGCGCATACATGACGAAGTCCGGGTTGCCGTAGTCCAGGCCAAAGTCGGTGAAGCCCATGTTCGACTGCTTCCAGCGAATCATGCCGTAGCCGCCGTCGCGCAGGATGATGACCGTCAGGTTCATCTTCAGGCGTACCGCAGTTTCCAACTCCTGGCTGTTCATCATGAAACCGCCGTCACCACACACCGCGACGACCGGGCGATCCGGACAGACCAGGTGCGCCGCCATGGCCGACGGCAAGCCAGCGCCCATGGTGGCCAGAGCGTTGTCGAGCAGCACGGTATTCGGCTTGTGCGCCTTGTAGTTGCGCGCGAACCAGATCTTGTAGATGCCGTTATCCAGCGCGACGACGCCATCGGATGGCAGGGCCTGGCGTACGTCGGCGACGAAGCGTTGCGGGTAGATCGGGAAGCGGCTGTCGTCAGCTCCCTCGACAATCTGCTCTTCATTGGCCTCGCGAATCGTCATCAGTCGGCTGAAGTCCCAATGTTCCTGAATCTGCAAGGCTTCGCCGATCTGCCAAACGGCGTTGGCGATATCGCCGATCACTTCCACCTGTGGGAAGTACACGGCATCGACTTCGGCGGAACGGAAGCTGATATGGATAACTTCGGTACCGCCACGCATCATGAAGAACGGTGGCTTTTCGATTACGTCGTGGCCGATGTTGACGATCAGGTCGGCGGCCTCGATGGCGCGGTGCACGAAATCGCCCGCGGACAGCGCGGCGTTGCCCAGGAAACGTGGATGACGCTCATCTACCACGCCCTTGCCCATCTGGGTGGTGACGAAGGGTATGCCGGTCTTGTCGATCAGTTGCTTGAGCACCTTGGCGGTCATCTTGCGGTTGGCGCCAGCGCCAATCACCAGAATCGGAGTCCGGGCGTTCTGCAGTTTCTCGACCGCACCTTCAATCGCCTTGTGCTCGGCCAGCGGACGACGGTGCAGGCTCGGTGGGATCGGCGTGCTTTCGGTCTGCTCGGCGGCGATGTCTTCCGGCAGTTCCAGGTGCACGGCACCGGGCTTTTCTTCTTCAGCCAGGCGGAAAGCTTCACGCATGCGAGCCGGAATGTTGTCGGCCGAGGCGAACTGGTGGGTGTATTTGGTGATGGGAGCCATCATCCCGCATACATCGATGATCTGGAACCGGCCCTGCTTGGACTTCTTGATCGGCTTCTGGCCGGTGATCATCATCATCGGCATGCCGCCCAGATAGGCATAGGCACCGGCGGTCACCAGGTTGGTGGCACCAGGACCGAGGGTCGACAGGCTGACGCCGGTCTTGCCGGTCAGGCGGCCGTAGGTAGCGGCCATGAAACCTGCGGACTGCTCATGACGGGTCAGTACCAGCCTGATCTTCGATTTGCGCAGCGACTCCAGCAGGTCGAGGTTTTCCTCTCCCGGAATGCCGAATACGTACTCGACACCTTCGTTTTCCAGGCATTGCACAACAACATCAGCGGCCTTGGCCATTGCTTCACCTCACTGTCTGTAGGCGCTTGCGCGCGATTTAAGGTTGAGGTACCGCCACGCCAAAGATGCCGTTCTGGTCTTCATCCTCTCCCGCACTGAAAGCTGCTGCCTCGATGTGATAGACCGTCGGCTCTTCCGAAAAATATTTCTCCAGAGCCAGCATGAAAGCCTGGTGGTCGTCACTCGCTTCGAAACCCGGCGTATGGTCCTCAAGTGACGCCCAGCGCACGATCAGGTTGAAGCGCTCGGGGCTTTCGATACCGGGCGCGAGCATGTGGCCGCCATAACCCTTGGCGCGGCGAAGCAGAGGCGCAACCTCGGCAAATGCACGTTTGAACTGTTCAACTTGTTCGATGTGAACGGGCAGCAGAGCGATTTCATAAATCATGGGGGGCACTCCTTCATATTTAGTTGAATGATTAAAAGTGCACGCTTATGGGGCGAGCGAGGGCTCGACGGCAATCGCGACTTTCCCGCGAAGACCGTTGTTAGGGGTCTCCAGCAGCGCATGCGCGCTTGCAATGTCAGCGAGCGAGTAGACCGCGCCAACATGGGGGCGCAACTGGCCGCGCTCGACCAATGCCTTCAGTTCATCGAGCTTGCCGCGGTTCTGGCGGGTGAAGACGAAGTGGTAGCTGGCGTTCTTGCCCCAGGCCTGAATGAGGTTCTGCGGCTTGGCGATGTCCACGATCGAAACCACGCGGCCGAGCTGGGCGAGCGCGTCGGGGCTGCGGGTCAGGGTGTCGCCGCCGATGGTGTCGAAGATCACATCCACGCCGTGGCCATCGGTTTCTCGCAGGATGGCGTCAACGTAATCCTCTTGTTCGTAGTCGATGACCACGTCGGCACCCAGTCCCCGGGCGAACTCGAAGTTCGCTTCACGCACGGTGGTGAACACCCGGGCGCCAATGGCTTTGGCCACCTGGATCGCCACGTGGCCGACGCCACCGGCGCCGCCGTGGATCAGAATGCTTTCCCCGACCCTGAGCGATACGCGCCCGACCAGCGCTTCCCAGACCGTTCCGCCGACCAGCGTCAGGCTTGCCGCCTCGAGGTGGCTCAGCGATGCCGGCTTCTTGCCGATGATGCTTTCGGACGCGACGTGGTACTCGGCATAACTGCCGTCACCTTCGAAAATCTGCGTGGTGTACCAGACTTCGTCGCCTGGCACGAAGCTCGTCACACCCGGGCCGACGGCTTCGACGACACCGGATACGTCATGCCCGGTAATGGCGGGAAGGGGCACGTAGTCGACGTAGTCGCCGCGACGCACCTGGTAATCCAGCGGGTTGATGGAGGTTGCGTGAACCCGCACCAGCACTTGGCCTGCCTGCGGTACGGGTTTGGCCACTTCGCTCAGTTCGAATGCGTTCGGGCCGCCAAAGGATTTGAGTACTTGCGCTTTCATTGTAAATCCTCGTATCTATGAGGCTTGAGAGTGCTCAAGCCGAGCATGTTTCTTTCAGCATGCGATTCACAAAGAGGTCGCAGGCAGCGCTCTTGCTTGTTCCTCTGGCCGCCGGGTAGAAAAGCGTATTACCAGCGGCAGTCATTTGCATTGGACCAAACGATGGTTCTGGAATCAGGGTGTTGTGATAAGTTCAGATGCGCAGGCGTGCGGCAAGACTGAGCGTACTGGCGAGACTTCAAGAACAAACTTACGGAGTTCTTCAGGCCTTGCACGTCGGCAGATGTCGTGTCGTCTGCGGAGCATCAGTGACTATGGTGTTCACGGGCATTTCCTTATTCAGGCGGTTACTTACTCGATAGCTTGAAGTGATTCCGGCAGGACCTGGCCACCATCGATAATCAAGCTTTGCCCTGTGATGTAGCCGGCTTCGCGGCTGGCAAAGAACATGACAGCGCTGGCAACGTCTTCGGGAGTACCCAGGCGCTTGGCCGGAATCGAAGCGGCTACGCCGGCCTGGTACTCGGCATCCACATCCAGGAAGCCTTCGGTGATGATGTTGCCGGGGAGTACCGCATTGACGGTGATGCCGTCCTTGGCCAATTCGATCGCCGCAGTGCGCATGAAACCCAACTGCGCTGCCTTGCTCGCGCCGTAATGAACCCAACCGGGTGAACCGGTGACGGGGCCCGTGATCGATGAGGTGAGGATCACTCGACCGTATTCGGCTCGTCGCAGGAGGGGAAGGGCGGCTTGCACGCACAGGAATGTGCCCTTGGCATTGGTTGCCAGCACCCGATCCCAATCGGCTTCGCCCAGGTTTTCCAGGGTCGAACTGGGGAAAATGCCAGCATTGCAGCACAGCACGTCGAGCCCACCGTGCATCTCATCCAGAGTACGCATCAATGCCTTGACGGAAGCGGAGTCAGCCACATCGGCGGCCACCCCTTGTACGTGCAGCCCATCAGCGCGCATACCGGCTGCGACGGCTTCGACCTTTTCAGCGTTGCGGGCGGTGATCAACACGCGCGCGCCCTGAATAGCAAACTGCCTGGCAATTCCAAGGCCTATGCCACTGCTGGCACCGGTGATCAGGACACTCTTGCCACTTAATGACGAGAACATCTGCACAGCTCCTGTCCAATTAGGTTGACTGGCATCGTCAGTCAAACCGTGGATACACGCTTGACCGCTTGGCACATTTTTGTGCTCAGCGATCAAAAACCAATAAAAAACAGGGTCTATGTTTTGCAGTTCAGTCATCGACTGGCTTTCAAGTATCAGCGTTGGCCGCTCCACCTGGCCTCCTTGAAGTTGTCACTGATTCGAGGAAAACCGATAGAAAGAGACCGGTGGTCGCTGATAATTCTGTCTGTATCGAATGTTGATAAGCTGAGTGAGATGTCCCCACAGGATGTGTTAAGAGCGGCATGAATTTTGCTTTGATGTTGTGCTTGTCAAAACCGACCTAGCGGTCTCATCAGCATTCATGTGAGAGGTTGCCATGCAACTTGCCACTACGCGACGACTCGCCGATCAGCTTCAATCCATTGGAGTCCTCAGTTCGGCTGCGACGGGCCTGGCTGAATTCATCCAGCAGAAAGGTGGCGATGCAGACCGAATCTTCGGTCATGCGGGGTTCGACCCTGAGCATCTGCAGCATCCAACGTTGAGCCTTGATCTCAAGCAGTATTGCGCTGTTTTCGAAGAGGCCGCACGCCAGACCCAGGATGACAATTTTGGTTTGCGCTACGGTAATCAGTTCAAGCCCGACAGCCTGGGTATGCTCGGCTATGTCGGCATCTGTTCGGAAACCCTGGGAGACGCACTGCGTAACGTGGTGAAGGTGTTTCCTGTCCATCAGCAAGGCAGTCTGCTGCGGCTTGAGGTGGTGGGCGAATGGTGTCGGCTCGATTACCAGGTCCAGTACGGTGCGATATTTCGCAAGCGTCAGGACGCTGAATTGTCCATTGGCATGTTCACCAACTTGATGCGTCACGCACTCGGCCAGAAATGGGCCCCTGAGCAGGTTCATTTCGAGCATCCTCAGCCGGAGGCCTGGCACGAGCACTGTAAGGCCTTCGATGCTCCCGTCTTCTTCGGCCAGCCTTGCAATTCGCTGATGTTCAGGAAGAGTGCGCTGGAGAAAGCCATGCCCGATCGTGATGGTCGCCTGCTGGCCATCGTCATGGAAAGCATGGAACTGTTGGCGCGCCAGTGGGGCGAACAGCAGGGGGGGCATGGCATCATCAACGATGTGCAGGCGCAGATCCGAATTCAGCTGGCCGAGGGTGAGCCCAGTCTCGAGCAAGTGGCGGACCTGCTGAATCTTACAAGCTGGAGCTTGCAACGACGGCTTGGTGAGAAAGGATTGACCTTCTCCGCTCTGGTCGAAAAGGTGCGCCAGGAACTGGCCCAGTACTACCTGACCCGGACGAGCTTACCCATCTCCGAGCTCGCACTTCTGCTTGGTTATTCAGAAACCAGTGCTTTTTCGCGCGCTTTCCGGCGTTGGCACGGGGCGAGCCCGAAACAGTGGCGCAAGTCTGACGCGTAATTCGGTCGGCATCTCAGGACCCGATGCCGCCGCCAAAGCGCTATTTCTTGAACGTGTCCTCATTTCGTTCATGACGCATCATCGTAGTGCGACCTGGGCGAGCCCATCGTTCAAATATCGCCGGCATAGATCAACGCTTTGTTTAGCCCAGTTCGCACCCAGGTTGCGTACTTGCTGGGTGTCAGCATGGGTTCCGGTCCAGGCCAGAAGCTGGATGCGCCGCTGGATGATGAAGGTCGGGATCATGGCAATGTCGTACGCCGTCAAACGATTAACCGCTGCATAACCGGCCAGCCAATGTTCGATCCAGTCATTCAGTCGATCATGATGCTCGTAGAAGCTCAGGGCTGAAGCCAGGTCATGCATGTACCAGCCAAAACCGCAGTCATCGAAGTCGATAACGTGCGTGTGTTCATGATCGACCAGCAGATTGGCCAAACGCAGATCGGCATGAATCAAACCGTAACGCTTGGCGTCCTGACCGTAGCTCGCCAGCTCGTTCTCCACGCGCTGTAACACCTCCTCGATCAAACCAAACGCGCTGCTGTCCAGATTGACCGCATCTCGCCAGTTGCCCCAGTGCCCCTCGGGGCCGACCATGCTTTGGTGATTCCAGACAATCCGGCGAAAGTCGGCAGGACGCTGCCATTGCTGGCTGTGCTGATGCAGCTTTGCGGTAATGGCGCCCAGCCGCATGAAGGCACTGACGTCGACATCTGCAGTGGGCTCGGCCCCGTTGACCCAGTTGAACAGCACCAGATTGAGTTCCTTGCCAACTCCTATCTCAGCACTCTGCACATAGTGCCCGTCCAGGCCAATGATGGGCCGCGGAACTCGAATGCCTGATGCCTGCAGAGCGCTTAGCCAGTCCAGTTCGCTCTCGATATCGGACCGCTGGTGATAGCCATGCTTGTGCACGCGCAGGGCATAACGATGCCCGCTCGGTGTGTCGATACGATACGTAGCGTTCTCGGAGTGACACAGCAGTGTTACTTGCCCTTGCACATGGGGTGGGTAGCAAAGCGCGAGCATGCGAATCGCCACATCTTGCAGGGTCTGAAGGCCGATCTCTTCTTCTTTTGCAGTGCTCATGTGCCAGCTCCAGCGTGTTCTGAGGAAAGTCAGCATCAGGATGGAGAGACTGTCGCGGGTGTGCTTGACCCTGGGAGGGGGGAATCTGACTGCAGAGGACAATTACAAGATCCAAGTCGAAAAGTTGACCGCAGCGCAGATAACGAATCTGCCAAGGTCAAGTCACGAGAAGAAACCAGCGGCACTATCTCCATCACGCATCTGATACCTGGATGCCGCTTCCGGTACTTCTTTGCACGTCTAGTGAGGCCGTTCACCATGTTGAAAACCAACGCTTTTTCGCAGGAAAGCAGTCACTCACTCTCGCCGCGTACCCGCGAGATGATCGAGCGTCGGCGGCGTTTGCTAGGCCCTGGCTATCAATTGTTCTATCAGAACCCGCTGCACCTGGTGCGTGGTGAAGGTGTCTGGGTCCACGATGTCGATGGGCAGCGCTACCTGGACGTCTATAACAACGTGCCCTCGGTCGGACATTGCCATCCGCATGTCGTCGAGGCGCTGTGTCGTCAGGCGCGCCTACTCAATACGCACACTCGTTACCTGGACGACAACATCCTGGATTTCGCGGAGAAACTGCTGAGCACCATGCCCGCCGAGTTGAGCCAGGCAACGTTCACCTGCACCGGCAGCGAGGCCAACGACCTGGCCGTGCGTATCGCCCGTGGATATACCGGCGGTACGGGTGTGATCGTGACCCGCTACGCCTATCACGGGCTTACCGCCAGCATTGCCGAGTTGTCCTCTTCGCAGTTCTCGCAGATCGCGGCGAGCCCTTGTGTGCGCACGGTTGCGGCGCCGATACATAGCCCGGAAAACCCCGATGAAGTCGGCCGACGTTTCGCTGCCGATGTGCGTGCTGCGCTGGCTGATATGCGCAGTCACGGTATCAAACCGGCGGCACTGCTGCTGGACTCGTTCTTCACCAGCGATGGCGCTTTCTTCGAACCATCCGGTTTCTTGCGCGAAGCCGTCGAGGCCGTGCGAGAGGCCGGCGGCCTGTACATCGCCGATGAAGTCCAGCCGGGCTACGGGCGTTCGGGACGTCATATGTGGGGCTTCCAGTGCCATGGTCTGGTCCCGGATATCGTCACCCTGGGCAAGCCGATGGGTAATGGCCACCCTACCGCTGGTATCACGGTCAAGCCACAGATCCTTGAGCGTTTCGCCAACGAGTCCGGCTATTTCAACACCTTTGCCGGTAATCCGGTTTCGTCCGCTGTTGGCTTGGCGGTGCTGGAGGTGATCGAGCGGGAAAACCTCATTGCCAATGCCCACGAGTCCGGCAAGTTCATGCTCGATGGGCTCAAACACCTGGCCGCACGCCATCCGGTCATCGGTGATGTGCGCGGCATGGGGCTGTATCTGGGCGTCGACTTCACTGCTCCAGATGGCACGCCTGATGCCTCGACCGCTGCAAAAGTGGTCAATGGACTGAGAGAGGAGCATGTACTGATCGGTGCTGCCGGCCCACACGTCAATACCCTCAAGATCCGCCCACCGCTGGTATTCCAGCGCGAGCATGCAGAGATCTTCCTGAACAGCCTGGAGCGTGTGCTCGAGCGACTCTGACCGGCGCAGCGGTGCTGCGCTCGACAATCACAACAACAATGTCACGGAGAACACCATGATCTACGCGAAACCCGGAACACCCGATGCGGTCATCCAACTCAAGCCGCAATATGGCAACTATATCGGTGGAGCGTTCGCGGCCCCGGTCAAAGGCCTGTACTTCAGCAATACCAGCCCGGTCGATGGCTCGTTGATCGGTGAGTTCCCACGCTCGGGCAGCGAAGATATCGAGTTGGCCCTGGATGCCGCCCATGCTGCTGCCGGCGCCTGGGGCCGCACCAGCGTGCAGGAACGTTCGCATATCCTGCTGAAAATCGCCGACCGTATCGAGACCAATCTCGAGCTGCTGGCCGTGGCCGAAACCTGGGACAACGGCAAGGCCGTTCGCGAAACCCTGAATGCCGACGTACCCCTGGCCGCCGACCACTTTCGCTACTACGCAGGGTGCATCCGCGCCCAGGAAGGCAGCGCCGCTGAAATCGATGAACACACAGCGGCCTATCACTTTCACGAGCCCCTTGGCGTGGTCGGGCAGATCATTCCGTGGAACTTTCCGTTGTTGATGGCCGCCTGGAAACTCGCTCCCGCCCTGGCCGCAGGTAACTGCGTGATCTTGAAGCCTGCCGAGCAGACGCCGTTGTCGATTACCGTGCTGATGGAACTGATCGGCGACCTGCTGCCGCCGGGCGTGCTCAATGTGGTGCAAGGCTATGGCCGCGAAGCCGGCGAGGCCCTTGCCACCAGCAAGCGTATCGCCAAGATCGCCTTCACCGGCTCCACTCCGGTGGGTTCGCACATTCTCAAGTGCGCCGCCGAGAACATCATCCCCTCGACCGTTGAACTCGGCGGCAAGTCGCCGAACATCTTCTTCGAAGACATCATGAGCGCCGAGCCGGCCTTTATCGAAAAGGCCGCCGAAGGCCTGGTGCTGGCGTTCTTCAACCAGGGCGAGGTGTGCACCAGCCCGTCGCGCGCGCTAGTGCAGGAGTCCATCTACCCGCAGTTCATGGAAGTTGTGCTGAAAAAGGTGCAGCAGATCAAGCGCGGCGACCCGCTGGACACCGACACCATGGTCGGTGCCCAGGCCTCTCAGCAGCAGTTCGAGAAGATCCTCTCGTACATGGACATTGCCCAGGAGGAGGGCGCTGAGTTGCTGACCGGTGGCAAGGTGGAGAAGCTCGAAGGCTCTTTGGCCACCGGCTATTACATCCAGCCGACCCTGCTCAAGGGCCACAACAAGATGCGCGTGTTCCAGGAGGAGATCTTCGGCCCGGTAGTGAGTGTCACCACCTTCAAGGATGAGGCCGAAGCCCTGGCCATCGCCAATGACACCGAGTTCGGCCTGGGCGCCGGGGTGTGGACTCGCGACATCAACCGTGCCTACCGAATGGGTCGCGGCATCAAGGCTGGCCGCGTATGGACCAACTGCTACCACCTGTACCCGGCACATGCCGCATTTGGCGGCTACAAGAAGTCCGGGGTAGGGCGCGAGACCCACAAGATGATGCTCGACCACTACCAGCAGACCAAGAACCTGCTGATCAGCTACGACATCAACCCGTTGGGGTTCTTCTGAGTACTGCCATAGCCACTCTCTATTTCGCCTCACGCCGCCGTGCAGGTGCATGGCGGCCGTCATGAAGAGGACCCGACTTATGTCCATTGAACAAGAACAAACAATCAGCTTCGCACGCGGTGTCGAAACTGAAAGTGTCGATGCGCAGTATTTCCAGAATCGACAGTTGAAGCAGGGTGCAGCGGGATGGGTGCTGCTTATCGGTCTGGGTGTTGCCTATGTGATATCGGGAGATTTTGCCGGCTGGAACTTCGGCCTGGCCCAAGGCGGGTGGGGCGGCATGTTCCTCGCTACCTTGCTGATGGCTGCCATGTACTTGTGTATGTGCTTCTCCATGGCTGAGTTGTCTTCGATGATTCCAACCGCCGGTGGCGGTTACGGCTTTGTCCGCACAGCCTTCGGGCCTTGGGGCGGGTTCTTCGCTGGCGCTGCGATCCTGATGGAGTACGCCATCGCGCCAGCCGCTATCGCGGTTTTCATAGGCGCCTACTGTGAATCACTGTTCGGCGTTGGTGGCTGGCCGATCTACCTGGCGTTCTACACGGTGTTCATCGGTATCCATGTGCTCGGTGCGGGAGAGGCCCTGAAGGTGATGTTCGTCATTACGGCAGTGGCGGCCATCGCACTTGGCCTGTTCATCGTGGCTATGGTTCCGCACGTCGAGGTCGCCAACCTGTTCGATATCCCGGCGAGTGAAGCCATGGGCGCCAGCAGCTTCCTGCCATTTGGTTATGTCGGTATCTGGGCTGCGATTCCTTACGCGATGTGGCTGTTCCTGGCCGTGGAAGGTGTCGCTCTGGCTGCAGAGGAAACCAAGAACCCTACACGCGATCTGCCACGTGGCTTGATCGGCTCTATGCTGGTGCTGCTGATCTTCGCTGCGTTGATTCTGTTTGTAGGTCCGGGAGCGGCCGGTGCCCAGGCGCTGATGGATTCCGGTAATCCGTTGGTGGCGGCCCTGGAGGCAGTGTATGGAGGTTCGACCTGGATGAGCCAGTTCGTGAACCTGGTTGGCCTCGCCGGGCTGATCGCCAGCTTCTTTTCGGTCATCTATGCCTATTCGCGGCAGATCTTTGCCCTGTCGCGCGCGGGCTACCTGCCACGCAAGCTGTCGGTCACCAATCGCAACAAGGCGCCGGTCCATGCGCTGGTGGTACCGGGTGTCATCGGCTTCGGCCTGTCGCTGACGGGGCAGGGTGACCTGCTGATCCTGGTCGTGGTCTTCGGCGCGACGTTGTCCTACGTGCTGATGATGGCGGCGCATATCTCCCTGCGTATCCGTCGCCCGGACATGCAGCGTCCCTATCGCACGCCAGGCGGCATCGTCACGTCATCATTCGCCTTGATCCTGGCGGCGATCGCCCTGGTCGCCGGCTTCCTGGTAGACCCGAAAGTGATGATGGGTACTGCGGCAATCTACGGGCTCTTCATTGCCTACTTTGCGTTGTACAGCCGTCACCACCTTGTATCCGGCACACCAGAGGAAGAGTTCGCGGCTATCCAGAAAGCCGAAGAAGCGCCTCATTAGTCGCCAGGCGAGGCCTTTCAACACCTGAATCAGAGCTAACAATCAGCCACTGATGGCTACCTGCTTGGCGGGTAGCCTTCCTACAGGAAAACCTCATGTCGATTTTCGAAACTGGCCTGACGCCCTTGGTGGTTAACCACGTAGCGCTCTCACCGCTGAGCTTCATCGAGCGCACCGCAGCTGTTTACGGACAATATCCTGCCGTCATCCACGGTCCCTTAAGACGCAACTGGCAAGACACCTACGCGCGTTGCCGGCGTCTTGCCAGTGCGCTCAGTCGCCGGGGCATCGGTAAGGGCGATACGGTTGCGGTGATGCTGCCCAACATCCCGGCGATGCTCGAAGTGCACTTTGGCGTGCCGATGATTGGCGCGGTGCTCAACACGCTGAACGTACGCCTCGATGCGTCGGCGATTGCCTTCATGCTTGAACACGGCGAGGCGAAGGTGTTGATCACTGACCGCGAGTTCCACACCGTGATCCGTCAGGCCCTGAGTTTGCTGGCGCATCCGCCATTGGTGGTCGATGTCGACGACCCCGAGTACGGCGAAGGCCAGGCGGTCAGCGACCTCGACTACGAGGCCTTCCTCGCCGAGGGCGACCCCGAATTCGCCTGGCAGTGGCCGGAGGACGAATGGCAGGCCATCAGCCTCAACTACACCTCCGGCACTACCGGTAACCCCAAAGGCGTGGTCTATCACCACCGTGGCGCCTTCCTCAACGCCATGGGCAACCAGATGACCTGGGCGATGGGTAACCATCCGGTGTACCTGTGGACGTTGCCGATGTTCCACTGCAATGGCTGGTGCTATCCCTGGACCGTCACCGCGCTGGCCGGTACCCACGTCTTCCTGCGCCGGGTCGAGCCGCAGAAGGTGCTGAGCCTGATTCGCGAGCACCGTGTCAGCCACCTGTGCGGCGCGCCAATCGTGCTCAATGCGCTGGTCAATTTGCCGGATACAGACAAGGCGCTCATCGAGCATCCGGTCGATGCCATGGTGGCCGGAGCAGCACCGCCGGCGAAGGTCATTGGCGCGGTTGAGGAGATGGGCATCAAGGTCACCCATGTGTATGGGCTCACCGAAGTCTATGGGCCAGTGACGGTGTGCGCGTGGCATGGTGAGTGGGATGACAAACCGCTCGACGAGCGCGCCAGGATCAAATCACGTCAAGGGGTACGCTATCCGACACTGGAGGGGCTGATGGTGGCTGATCCGCAAACCTTGCAACCTGTGCCGAACGACGGGATTACCCTTGGCGAAATCTTCATGCGCGGCAACACGGTGATGAAGGGCTATCTGAAAAACCCTGATGCGACCCGTGAGGCTTTCGCTGGAGGTTGGTTCCACACCGGCGATCTCGCTGTCCGACACCCGGACGGCTACATCGAAATCAAGGACCGACTGAAGGACATCATCATTTCCGGCGGCGAAAATATTTCCACCATCGAGATCGAGGGTGTTCTCTATCGCCATCCGGCCGTTCTGGAAGCTGCGGTAGTCGCTCGGCCGGACGAGAAATGGGGGGAAGTACCTTGTGCGTTCATCACCCTTAAAGAGGGGTATAGGGCCACTCGAGAGGAGGACATCGTTGGATTTTGTCGCGAGCAGCTGGCCAGTTACAAATTGCCTAAAACCGTGGTGTTCCGTGAGCTACCGAAGACCTCGACGGGCAAAATACAGAAATACTTGCTGCGCGACTGGGCCAGGGCGCTCTGACAAAGTCCGCGGCCATGGGCGCTTGTGTATACGTTGGCGTTTTGGTGCAACCCGCGTACAGCGAGCCTTGTTGAAAACTGTGGAGAGGGACGTGCATCGTCCTGGCAGCGGCAAGGTACCAACCAGTACAAGCAGGGTGAGCGAACTCGCCCACGGGATCCGCTTCATCCAACCACTAACCCATTCGGTGGTAATGGCAGTGCTGTTTTGTAACGCACCTGCTTCAGCGCAAAGCTCGAGCGGATGTTCGCGACACCGGGGATTTTGGTCAGATGATCAAGGATGAAGCGCTCCAGCGCCTGAATGTCAGGCACTAGCACGCGTAGCAAGTAATCGGCGTCTCCTGTCATCAAATAACATTCCATCACCTCCGGCCGCTCGGCAATGGCGCTTTCGAAACGCGCCAGTGCATCGACCACCTGTTTTTCCAAGCTGACGTGAATGAACACGTTGACATGCAGACCCAGCAGCTCCGGGGCCAGCAGCGTGACCTGCTGACGAATCAACCCAAGCTCCTCCATGGCCTTGACCCGGTTGAAACAGGGGGTAGAGGAAAGATTGACCGCGCGCGCCAGTTCGGCATTGGTTATGCGCGCATTCTCCTGCAGCCGGTTGAGAATCACGATGTCGGTCCTATCAAGCTTGCGCATTAAACTTTTCTCCATAAATCAACAACAGAAGAATATTTGACTAAAACTCCGCTGTTTTACAAGTCAATTAGGAAAGTATCTCCGCCTCAGGACCATTAGGCTGTTCTGTACCCACTAATTGCTTCAGGAGGTCATCATGACGACCTGCCCGCAAAGCCTGAGTACCGAGGCTCGAAACGCTCCAATATCCGACCGCATTTTGCTGACCCCTAGAGTCAAGGGGATCGCGTTGCTGCTCTTGGCGATCCTGGTATGGGGCGTCAACTGGCCGGTCATGAAGGCGGGACTTGATCACGTCACCCCCGTTTGGTTCTCAGCCAGCCGCTTCGCACTTGGCGCCTTGTGCCTGTTCCTTCTGCAATTGGCGACCGGCACCCTGTACCGACCCCGTCGGCGCGATTTGCCACTCTTGCTGAGTGTTGGTCTGTTACAGATGCTTGCCTTTACACTGCTCGGCGCGCTGGCCATGACGGACCTCCCAGCGGGTCGCTCGGCTGTGCTCGCCTACACGACTCCGCTATGGGTGACTCCATTGGCCGTGCTCGTCTTTCGTGAACGTCTGGCCCCTCGTCAGCTGTTCGGCGCCGCCCTCGGCATGTTCGGCGTAGCCGTGTTGTTCAACCCGCTGGCGCTGGACTGGAACAATGCGAACCTAGTGCGCGCAAACCTGATGTTGCTGATCGCATCGGCCTGCTGGGCGCTGTGCATTCTGCACCTGCGCTACGCAAACGTACGCGCTACGGCCTATGAGCTTGCTCCTTGGCAAATGCTCGTCGCTGCCATTCCCCTGCTGGTGCTCGCACGAATCGTCGAGGGGCCATTCACAGGCGATGGCTCAATGACGTTCTGGCAGATCGTTTTGTTCGTCGGCCCGCTGGCGACTGCTTTTTGCTTCTGCGCCGTCAACGCCGCAAGCATGTGGCTACCGGCTACGAGCATGTCACTGGCCATGTTGGGTGTGCCGCTGGTGGGCTTGATTAGCTCGGTGTTCTGGTTTGGTGAGAGCTTGAGCATCAGTCTCATTGCCGGTGTGCTTGCGATCTCTGCAGGTATTCTCCTTGCCATGTTGAAGACACGAGCCGGCGGAACATCGTGAACAATCGAACGGCAAGCTCACACCTTGCCGTCGCTGATCCGACAGTCAGTTGCGAGGCAGCCAGAAGGTGAATTGATGAGCGGCGCACCTCGGATCAGTACGGCACTAAACGCAGCGCCAGGTAGACGGCGATGCCATGGTTTGGGCCAGGTGAACACCGACCCTTTTGATGGCACAAAGTGCGTGCATCGAGCTTTGATCGAATACGGCTACCGATGATTTCGGTATCGGCCCGCTTGATAGGGCTTTCTACCGCGATAGCCGCTCAAACTCAGCAGTTCTGCGCCTATTTATGGCGGACGCGAAGTGTTGCTTTGAACGTCGCAGCTCTGGCGTTCCAGAAAGTTGTCCTGAGCCAGGCATAGCAATGCTTGTGTTCGCAGCTCGGTGGTGATCAGCCAGGCATAAGGTCGCGTGCCGCCACTACTTTGGCCATAGCATCCGTAAACGGCGGATTTCTTTCAAATGATTCGATCATCAACTCCGAGAGGATGCGCACTTTTTGCGCTGGGTGCGCGCTGGGCGGCCGCACGATGTAAACGTCTCCTACAGGCAGTGGATAGCGAGTCATGATCGGAACGAGTGCACCTGACGCCAGATATTCATAAGTGACACAATCGGGGAGCCACGCAATACCGAGCCCCGCTGCCGCAGCACTGGCCAGCGCCGCGCCGTTATCGCTCTTGAAGCGTCCCTGCGGCTGCACGGTGATGACCTTGTTTCCATCCATGAAGCGCCAACTTTCGGCGCCGAGCAACGCCTGGTGGGCGGCGATTTCGTCCGGCGTCTCGGGGGCTCCATGTGCCCTGATGTAGTCCGGGCTGGCGACGAGCTTGCCGTAAATCTGGCCCACTCGTTTCGCCAGCAGGTTCGAGTCGCGTAGGGCGCCGACCCGGATGGCACAATCGAAGCCTTCCGCGACCAGGTCGACGAAGCGATCTCCGTAGGCCGCATCAATCTGAAGACAAGGGTAGCGGCGTGCCATCTCAGCAAGCACGGGGGCAAAGTGTATCGGGCCGGAGGAAAGCGGCACTGCGACCCGCAATCGACCACGAAGATCCCCGGTGGGAAGAATCGTTTCTCTGGCTGTCTCAATCTCGGCACTGGCTCGGGCCGCATGTTCCCGGAATGTCATACCCGCTTCTGTAAGCGCGGCGCCGCGGGTGGTTCGTGCAAGAAGCTGGATGCCAAGGTCCGCTTCCAGTCGGAACAGTCGCCGACTGACGATTGATTTGGAAACTCCAAGGTGGCGCGCGGCGGCTGAGATTCCGCCAGCATCAGCGACCTCAACAAATGTTTGCAGGTCTTCGAGATTCAATCCGGCGTTCCCCATTCCGCGACACAGCTAGGCGCAGAGCGACACTACCCCATCGTTAATCGCGACAGCAATACTGTGTTCAAGCAGCGTCGCCTCACAGCCTGATCGGCGACAGTCAAAAATGTACAGCTCTGCGTAGGTGCCTAACATGATGAACAGAAATGATTTGCGTCGGGCGGATATCAATCTGCTGGTAGTTTTCGAAACCATGATGCACGAGCAAAATGTTAGCCGTGTCGGCGAGAAACTGTTCCTTGGGCAACCAGCAGTCAGCGCTGCCTTGGGGCGCCTTCGCCACCTGTTCGATGACCCCTTGTTCATTCGCACCGGGCGGGTAATGGAGCCTACATCCCGCGCCCAAGAAATTTTCTCCAACCTGACCCCTGCGCTTGACAGTATTGCTGCTGCGTTGGGCAAGTGTCAGGCGTTCGACCCTACAACGAGTGAGGCCACTTTTCATATTGGTCTTTCCGATGACGTCGAATACGCCTTGTTACCCACTCTGCTACGCCGCCTACGCGTCGATGCACCGAACATAAGGCTTGTGGTACGTCGCGCCGATCAATGGCAATTGCCCCAGCTGCTTGCATCCGGGGAGATTTCGCTTGGCATCAGCCATGCCTTGCAGCTGCCGGCCAACGCGCGGAGTAAGCATTTGCGGTCGATTCGCCCGATGTTGCTGCGGGCTGACTCACAGGCTGGCGCACTGAACCTGGAAGAGTTCTGTCGGCGGCCCCATGCCGTGGTGTCGTCCATGGGCAACGTTATCGAGAATGCCGACCGGGCCCTCCATTCGCTTGGGCGTCAACGTAAAGTCGTACTCGCGGTGCCGCAGTTCAGCGCCTTACCCATGCTACTCGAAGGCAGCAGCATGATTGCCATCGTGCCGGAATATGTTGCTCAGGCCATGTCTGGACCGGGGGGCTTGAGAGCTGAAGCCGTGCCAGTTGCACTTCCTCAGCAAGAGCTATCGATGGTCTGGAGAGGGGCTGCTCACAGTGATCCGGGCGAACGGTGGTTGCGTTCGCGATGCTGCACTTTATTAGGGAGGCGGCCCGAAGAACCTGTTTCCCAGGATCTATCGAGTGTAATGATTGCGGCCGCTGCCTGATCGGACGTTCAGGGTTCCCATCGAACTCGATGGTCTATGCCGCCGAAGGCATGGATGAAGACGCACTCTACAAACACATCAAAGGCATCCTGGAAGAACGCTAGGTCCGGTGGGGCGTGCCGTCTGATGGCTATCGATCAGCTACCGGATGGCCGCTGGAAAGTCGATGTGGAACCCATCAAGGGCAAGCGCTTTCGCAAGACGTTCAAGACCAAGGGTGAAGCCCAGCGCTTCGAAGCATCCTGCAGGGGCAAGGTGGTCGAAAACCCAGACTGGTCGCCCAGGCCGAAGGACCGTCGCACGCTCGATGCTCTGGCCAAGCGCCTGCGAAATCCCCGGGGCGCCAAGCTCGACCCACACAGCTACGCTCAGGATCGCCGGATCAGGCTAGGGGAGGGCGCCGCCCAAGGCTGAACAACGAATTGGGCAACCTGCGTGCGGTCTACAACGCGCTGCGTGGTTTGGGTGTGATCGACTGCGCCAACCCGCTCGCCCTGGTGAAGCCGCTCAAGTTGCAGGAACGGGAGTTGTCCTGGCTGACCACCGAACAGATCGCCGAGCTGCTGGAAGAGATACGGCGCGGCTGCGACAACCCGCACGTCGAGATAATCGCTCTGATCTGTCTGGCTACCGGTGCTCGATGGTCAGAGGCTGAGAAGCTGAAACCGACCGGCCTGCGCAATGGCGTTATCACCTTCAGCGGAACCAAGAACGGCAAGGTTCGTTCGGTGCCGATCACTGCAGAGCTGGAAGCCAAGATCGTCAGGCACTGGAAGCAGCACGACCAGCCAAACTCGGCCATCACCTCGTTCCGCCGAGCCTTGGCCAGGACGACTATCCGCTTACCGAAAGGCCAGGCCGCCCACGCCCTCCGACATACATTTGCCAGCCATTTCATCCAGAACGGCGGGAACATCCTCAACCAGCAGAAAGTCCTGGGGCATTCCAACCTGGTCATGACCATGCGCTATGCGCACCTGGAGCCGGATCACCTGCAGGATGCTGTTAGGTTTGGACCGCTTAGTTAGGCTTAGGCGGTTAACAAATAAAAAAGGCCGGCAATGCCGACCTTTTCACTACACGACCAGATTCAGGCCCAGAGCGGTAGGATTCGCTCTAGCATCTCCCTTTCTTGGCTTGACCCGGTGGGCAGTGGGGTGGACCGCCGCCGCCGTCGCCAATATCAATGCCTATGCCTGGTAGCCTCAAGCTACAGCCCGAAATAAGAACCGCAGCCATGATCAGGGCGACAATTCGTGTGGTCATTTAGCAATTTCCTTTCATACGATGCCCTGGTGGGCAAAAATTTCCGCCGCGATGATCGCCGATGTCTAAGCGAATGGCGTCTGCGTCACCTATACGGGCGTGAACGCCTGGCGCGCTGAAGCTGCAGCCAGTCAGCGCAAGAACCGACACAAGCGTTATCAATGTCATGTAATTCATTGTTGTGCACCTGAACTCAAGCGCTGCAGTTCGGCTACCCGTAAACGGAGTTCGCAGCTACTTGAGTCGTTGGACGCTTGGGTTTGATGTCCGTTCCGTTGGCTGGGCACGGTGAAAAAACCGTTTCGACACCTTTTCGATGCCCAAAGAAAAACCCCTGACTTTCTCTAGGAAAATCAGGGGCTTATTTGGTGGAGCCGGGGGGATTTGAACCCCCGTCCGCCAGTTCTCCACTGTCGGTACTACATGCTTAGCCGTGTCTATTGAGTTAACCCTCAGCCGCCCGACGGGCAGGGTGCATTGGGCGAGTTGTGTAAGTTTTAGCCACTTCGTCCACAACGTACTACGCGGCGATCCTGTTCTGCATGACAATCACTTCAGGTTTACAGGCATCCCCTAGTGATCGCTGGAGCCGAAGCTACCAGAAGGACTAGTCGCGCCGCTTACGCAGCGAGAGCGTAGCCCTCGTAGTTTTCGTCATTGGCAACTATAGAAAGTTGCAACAGTTGATTTACGACTTCTGTTACCAAGTCGGCATGCACCTCGAGCTTCGCTACCGGCGTCGAATCCTAATCGGCCCCAAAACTTTTCGGTTACAGATAGGACGCTGAGTGTACGGCAAAGGTTCCTCAGCGTCGACTGCGGATTCCATCACGGGAAGCTATGATGGCGCCTCGCATCCGCCCGCGCCCTCTGCAAAGGAGCCGTAATGCCGAGTTCTAGCCGCTACCCTCTACGTCAGTGGATCTGGCGAGCGTTCGTGCAAAGCGCGCTGATCCCGCTGATTCTGGTGGAGTCGGTGCTGATCGCGGTATATCTGCTGAGCAATCAGGCGATTCGTGACGCGCAGATCGAGCATCTGCAGGAAACGGCCGTGAAAGATCTGGCTAGTGCCGCGTTGCGCGAAGCGCAGATCATCGACGGGCGGCTGCGCTCTATCGAGTCGCTGGTGCAGGTGTACCGCGATGGCGCTCACAAAGCGCTGCTCGATACCCGTTTTCAAGCAGACGAACTCGAGCACCAACGCCATGCGATCACTGACAGTGGCGTGTTCTATACCCGTAGTGATGACGGGCGCGCGGCATCCTTCTACGCCAACAGCACGCCACTTGCCCAACAGGATCACGCCAAGGTCATGCGTCTGTCGCAACTCGATCCGCTGATGCGTTCGATTAAGCAGGCCAGCCCCTTGGTAGCAGCGCTGTATTTCAATACCTGGGACAGCTACAACCGCATCTATCCCTGGTTCGATACGCCCGCGCAGTATCCCCACGACATGGTGATACCCGATTACAACTTCTATTACCTCGCCGACGCCAAGCACAACCCCGAACGCAAGGTGATGTGGACCGAGGTTTACCTCGACCCGGCAGGCCTAGGGTGGATGATGTCGGCCATTGCCCCGGTGTATCGCGATGACTTTCTCGAAGGCGTGGTCGGTCTGGACGTGACCGTCAGCCAGGTACTGGGCGAGATCGCTGAGCTCAGCGTGCCTTGGCGGGGCTACGCGATGCTGGTCAGCCATGACCACAACATCATGGCGCTGCCGAAGGCCGGGGAGTTGGATTTCGGCCTGCGGGAGTTGACCCAGTACTCCTACGAGGAGGCTGTGCGCCGTGAGGTACTCAAGCCCGAGGACTTCAACCTGGCCAAGCGTGAGGGTATGGAGCCATTGCTGCAGGCGATGAACGCGGGCAATGGCAACGTGCAGGAGGTGCTGCTCGGCGGCCGCAAGCAACTGGTGGCCTGGAGCGAAATACCGCAAACCGGCTGGCGCTTGCTGCTGGTGGTGGACGAGGAGCAGATTTTCCAGGAAACCAACCAGTTGGCCGAGCGTTACATGCAGATCGGCTACCTGCTGATTGCCGGTCTGGTAGCGTTCTATCTGCTGTTTTTCGCCCTGATGTGGCTGCGTTCGCGCAAGCTGAGCAAGCAGCTGGCCGAGCCCATCGATGGCATCGTCGACATGGCGACCAGCCTGGGGCAGGGCAAATATTTGCCAGCCGTGCCGGGCAGTCATATCGCCGAGGTCAGTCGCCTGGCCGATGCCGTGCAGCAGGCCGGCAAGCAGCTCAAGGCCAGCGAGCATGAGCGGCAGGAGGCGCAGAGCATTCTGCAACTGGTGCTGGAGAGTACAACTGAAAGCCTCTGGCAGATCGACACCACTGATCTGACCATCGATCTCAGTGAGCGCTTCGTTCGACGTTTTGGCCTGGGTGCGAATCACTTGACGCTGAGCGAGTTCAACCAGCGCGTACACCCCGACGATCTGGAACGTCTGCGTCACCTGCGCAAGCTGTTCGCTGACAGCGGCGAGGAGTACTTCGACGCAGAGTACCGCTATCTCGATTGTCGCGGCGATTACCTCTGGCTGCTCAGCCGTGGCAAGGTCCTCGCGCGCGACGCGAGCGGTTGGCCGCTGCGCATTGCAGGCACGCACGTCGACATCACTCGGCTCAAGCAGGTGCAGGAAGAACTGCGCCACGCCAGCCTTGAGGCGCACGCGGCCAGCCAGGCCAAGAGCCGCTTTCTGTCGAGCATGAGCCACGAACTACGCACACCGCTCAACGCCATCCATGGTTTCGCCCAGTTGATCGAGATGGAAGCGCAGGACAAGCAGGACGCCAGGCTGGAGACCGATTACGCGCGCGAAATCGTCACCGCCAGTCGCCATCTCACGTCATTGGTCGACGACATTCTCGACCTGTCGAGTATCGAGAGTCGGCGCCAGCAGTTGCAATTCCAGGCTATCGAAATCGGCACGCTGCTCAGCGGTTGTGCAGAGCTGGTACAGCCCGAAGCGCAGCAGAAACAGCTGCAACTGCAGGTGATGGAGGCGGCCAACCCGCCCTTGTTTGTGCAGGGCGACCCGCGCCGGGTACGACAGATTCTGCTCAACCTGCTGTCCAATGCGATCAAGTACAACAGCCCGCGCGGCATGATCCGCATGGGCTACGAGGTGCGTGCCGACTGTGTGCGCTTGTGGGTGGACGACACTGGGCCGGGTCTTTCCAGCGAGCAGCAGGCGCAGTTGTTCAAGCCGTTTCAGCGTCTGGGCCGGGAGAGCTCGAATATTCCCGGCACCGGTATCGGGTTGGTGCTTTGCCGCGAGCTGGCCACGCTGATGGAAGGCGAAATTGGTGTGCGTAGCGAGCCCGGTGTCGGTAGTCGTTTCTGGCTCGACATACCCAGTGCAGCCAGCCCCGATGTGTTGGGTGACGAGACTGCCGAGGTGCCGGCGCAGGCTGTGCAAAATCTGGTGCACGTGCTGTGCGTGGAGGACCACCCGGCCTGCATGAAGATCCTGCAGGCATCGTTGCGTGAGTTTGCCGAGGTTCGGGGCGTGAGTTCATGCCAGCGGGCGCTGGCCGAATTGCAGGAAAGTGAGCCTGCATTGGTGTTGCTGGATATCGATCTGCCTGACGGCAATGGGCTGGATGTTCTCGACGCCATGCGCGCTGAGCCGCGTTTGCGTGATGTGCCGGTGATGGTGATCAGCGCGGTGGCCGACGCACGTTTGCTCGAGGATGCCAAGGCGCGCGGCGCTTCGGCCTGCCTGAGCAAGCCGGTGGATCTGCAGGAAGTGCGTCAGGTCGCGCTGGGCTTGCTGTACAGCGGTTATTGAGCGAGCCCAGCGTGATTCATTCGCTGGCGGCCAGCAGGTCGAGGGCCTCGCCCAGCACCTTGACCGACTCGGCATGATCCCCGGCCTTGTGCAGAGCTTCGCCTTCGGCGCGCAGCTCCTGCACCTTGGCCAGTACCTCGGGGTCGGCGGGCGGATCGCTTTGCAGCAGTGCGTCGATCTTGGCCATGTCCTGCGGACAATGCATGGCCCACAGCGGCAGGCTGATCAGGGCAGCGGCGAGAAACATGAGTGTGCGGCGCATGGCGACTCTCCTGAAACGGGTGGCGGGAATTTCAGTATAGAAGCCTGTTGTCTGCACGTTGGTGTTCAGTACTGATACCAGCGCAGCTCCAGCTTCACTTCGTTTACCGGGCTGGCCAACTGGCTGAACTCGCGCTGCGCGCTGAGGCGCAGGCCGAGATTGCGTGACACTTCCCACTGCTGGTTGAGCGACAGACGCCGGCGAACTTCGCCGTTGTGAAAGTAGTCGCCGGCCATTTCCAGAGTCAGGTTGCCCAGCGGGTTGCGCCACAGCATCCCGCCATTGAAGCCCAGAGCAGGGGAAATCACTGCAGCGAAGTCCTCGTTGTATTCCAGGCGTGCAGTACCAAGGGCGAAGCCGAGCAGGTTGTCGCGCAGTTGCCAGGTGGCGCCAGCGCCGCCACTGATATGGCCGACCAGCGGGGTGTCGCCATCTTCGCCGAGTACCCGCTCCAGGCCGCCGCCGATCTGCCAGGACAGCGGCTGTAGCAGGGCGTTGCGCGGTGTCAGCGAGCGGATGTTGGCCAGGTCCAGGCGCTGCAGCTGCCAGTGGTTGTTCTCGTACTGACGCAGCTTGAGCTGGAGAATCTCGATCTGTGCGCCGAGGGGGAAGCCATCTAGATTGTCGTTCAGGTCGTGGTAGGCCATGCGCAGGCCGTACTCGGCGAAGGCGCGCTCGTCACGGCTGCCGCCGGCCAGCTGCCAGGTGCGCGATTGATGGCCTTCCTCGGGCAGCGGCGGACGCTCAACGTCCAGTGCCGGCGGCGGATTGCGGCTGATGGCGCCGAGCAGCTGGAAACTGCGCTGGGCGTTGCTGCTGCGCTCTTCGTCGTTGGCGTGGTAGCGCACCAGGCGGAAGGCAGCATCCTGCATCAAGGCACGGCGCTCGGCGGGCAGGGCGGTGAAGGCGGCGTCGCCCAGTTGCGCGGGATCCTGGCTCAGGCGCAGTACCCAGTCCTGCTCGTTGGCGTCCAGCGGGGCGGCACGCTCCAGCAACTCGCGCTCACGCGACGGGCGATAGTCGATGTGCTCGATCAGCCCGGCGTCCTTGACCGCGCGCACGGTGTCGGTGGGGATGGCGGTGAGCGGGAAGTGCTCGGTCAGCTCGATGCCGGGGCGGGCGATTTCCAGCAGCTCGAGCAGGCGGTAGGAGCAGTTCTCGTCGAAGAAGAAGTAGTCGAAGCGGATCTGCTTGAGCTCCCAGACGTGCTCGACCATGCGCGCAGTTTCTTCCGGCGTCAGGTTCAGGCGGTATTCCCACAGGTCGCGGTTTTCCAGGCGGTTGTACTCGCTGAGCTTGTCGCGGTAGGGCACCAGAGCGAACAGGCCGGGGTAGCCGCCCATCAGGCCACGCCAGGCATAGAGGATGCTGTTGTCGTCACCTTCGATGAAGGCGCCGAAGTTCAGCGCATAGCTCAGCAGCGCGGTGTTGTGGCTGTCGATGTCGGGCTGGTCGATGCGCAACAGGGTATGGCCGAACATCGACGAGGGGCTGTTCAGGTAGGCCGCGGGGAACACCAGCACCGTGCTGTGCGGATTGACGTCGGCGATCCACTCGCGGTATTCGGCGCAGTCCGGGTTGGGCAGGTCGTCGAGCTGCAGTTGCGCTTTGAGCCAGCGGGTGCGCGCCGGGTAGATGCACTGTGGGTGGCGGTCGCCCAGTTCGGCGGGTTGGTACAGCGCCTGCAGGGTCGCCTGCAGTTCGGCTGCAGGGTCGCTGTCGCCTTCTTCTGCGAGGAAGAAATCGTCGTCGTCGACATAGCTGCGCCAGCCGCCGAGCTTGCCGGTCTCGTAGTGGCCGAGGGCGATCCAGTAGGAGTCGTTGGCCAGTTGTTCGAGCGTGGCAGCATGCAGGGGAAGACTGAGGCTCAGGGCAAGGACGGTGAATATCCGTTTCAAGATCGCTGTTCTTCTGGTCATGGCGGTGGCCGAGCTTTGGCCAGGCTGTCGAGTGGTGTCAAGGCAGTCGAACAAGACATTTCGCGCAAGTGCTGACCCGCGTCAGTCACGGGTTTCGCGCAGCGCATCACACTGAGCGCTCTTCAACGCAAGGAGATAGCTCATGGCTCACCGTGATGTGCTGGACGCTCTGCTGCATGACTACACGACCCGTGCCGAGGCGATTCGCCGCGATCTGGGGCGCATCCATTCGGCGGATTTCGCCGAGCAGGCGCAGCAGCGGCAGAATGACGAAGTGCTCGAAGCGCTGCTGGCTGAGGCCGAACAGGGAGCGCTACTGGTGCGCCAGGCGCAGCAGCGCCTGGCCGAGGGGCGCTATGGCGAGTGCCTGTGTTGTGGCGAGCCGATCGAAGCGGCGCGTCTGGCAGCCCTGCCAGTTGCCGAATACTGCCTGGGGTGTGCGCAGTTCAACTGAGCGGCTGCTCCACCTCTTGCAGCAGGCGCCGGGCGGCTGAGTCGGCGGCATCGATGTAAGGTTGCAGGACGCTGGCCGCACCGGCGCGAGTGAAGGCCTCCAGATCACCTTCGCGGAAGGCGCTGAGGGTGACGTTGCCGCGAAAACCGGCGCTGCGTGCGGCGCGCAGGAGCAGTGCATTGACCTCGCGCTGCGGAATGGTGCTGACCAGTGCACGCGCCTGTTGCAAGGGCAGATGGGCGATGAAGTCGGCATCTTCGGCATCGCCATAGCACACCGCCAGGCCTGCCCTGCGGGCGCTTGCCAGGGCCTGCGGGTCAAAGTCCACGCCCAGCACGCGCAGCCCTGCATCCTGCAGGCGATGGGCCAGTTGGCGACCATAGCGCCCCAGGCCATACACGATGACTTCCGGTCGGGTGTGATCCGGAGCGTTGTCCTCGGCGTTTTCGCGGTGGGCTACGCGCCGTTCGAATATCCCTAGCCAGGGAGAAAGGCGCTCGAACAACGGCTGCGCGTACAAGATCATATAGGTGGACAGGGTGATGGTGATGATCCCCACCAGAGTGGTCAGCCCCAGCGCTGCGCTGCCCACATGGCCGAGGCTGATGCCCATGGCGACGAAGATGATCGAGAACTCGCTGATCTGCGCCACTGTAAGTCCGGCCATGAAGCCGGTGCGTTTGCGATAGCCCATCGCGCCCATGATGGCCATGACGATCAGCGGGTTGCCGATCAGCACGAATAGCGACAGCAGCACGGCGCTGCCGATCTGTTGGTGCAGGTAGGAAAAATCCAGCTGAATGCCCAGATGCAGGAAGAAGAACAGCAGAAGGAAATCGCGCAGGCTGGTCAGCCGACTGGCGATGGCTTCACGCAGTGGCGTCGACGCCAGGCAGAAGCCTGCGATGAACGCGCCCAGCTCCTTGGACAGACCCAGCGCCTCGGCGCCGCCGGCCAGCAGCGTGCCCCAGGCGATTGCCACCAGCATCAGCAATTCCGGCGAGCGGGCCATGGGCGCCAGCAGGCGCGGCAGGACGAAGCGCACCAGCAGGTAGAGCAGCACAAGGCTGGCCAGCAGCGCGCCGACCAACGCCAGTGGTGGCAAGCCAATCTTTTCGCTGCTGGCTGGTTGATACAGGCTGATGACCAGCATGGCCAGCACCACGGCGATGTCCTGCACGATGAGAAAGCCCATGGCGATGCGCCCGTGCAGCGAGTCGATCTCGCCTTTGTCCGACAGCAGCTTGACGATGATGATGGTGCTGGAAAATGTCAGCGCCACGGCCACGTAACCAGCACTCGCCCAGTCCAGCCCCAGCAGGCGGCACAGGACCAGACCGGCGATGATGGTGAAGCTCAGTTGCCCCAGGCCGGTGGCCAGGGCGACGGCGCCCAGGGTGCGTACCAGATGCATGTCCAGCTTGAGGCCGACGACGAACAACAGCACCGTGATGCCGATTTCCGACAGCAGGCTTATCGAGCTGTGATCACCGGCCAGATTCATCGCAGCTGGGCCGGCGATGATACCGACCAGGATGTAGGCGATGATCAGTGGCTGGCGCAGTCGTACGGCGAGCATGCCCAGCAGAGCAGACAGGCTGAGCAGGGCGGCGATTTCCTGAAAGGCACTCATAGGCAAGGCTCTCGATTGTGGTGCTGCCCGTCGTGGCCACAGGCTTTGCAGAGGAACTCGTGAAAGCTTATTGCAGACCCGATTTAGCGTATTGCCATGAATCAAGCCTTGATCCCTTTCGCGCCACAGGCCCAGAATCACCCCATGTTTTGCGGAAACTTCCGCCCGCTATAAGGATCGCCAATGTCCAAGCGTAGCCTCGATGCTTTGCGCCTTGTCCCCGACTCACTGACCCGCCCCTTCGCCCCCGAGCAGTTCAACTTCAGCAGTACCGATGATCTCGAACCTTTCCGCGGCGTACTGGGCCAGGCCCGCGCGGTCGAGGCCCTGCAGTTCGGCGTGGCCATGCCGCGTCCAGGTTATAACGTTTTCGTCATGGGCGAGCCCGGCACCGGGCGCTTCTCCTTCGTGCAGCGCTACCTCAAGGCCGAAGCCAAGCGTATGGAAACCCCGGCCGACCGGGTCTACGTCAACCATTTCGATGAGCCGCGCGAACCACGTGCACTGGAACTGCCATCCGGCACCGCGAGTGCGTTCATCGCCGATATCAATCAGTTGATCGACAACTTGCTGGCCACCTTCCCGGCGGTATTCGAAACACCGACCTACCAGCAGAAGAAGAGCGCCATTGATCGCAGTTTCAACAAGCGCTACGACCAGGCACTGGACGTGATCGAGAAGCTGTCGCTGGAGAAGGGGGTGGCCCTGTACCGCGACAGCACCAATATCGCCTTTACCCCAATGGCCGAGGGCAAGGCGCTGGACGAAGCCGAGTTCGCTCAGTTGCCGGAGGCCGAGCGCGAGCGCTTCCACGCGGATATCGCAGCGCTGGAGGAGCGCCTGAACGAAGAGCTGGCCAGCCTGCCACAGTGGAAGCGCGAGTCGAGCAACCTGCTGCGTCAACTCAATGAAGAGACCATCACCGTTGCCCTGCAACCCCTGTTGGCCCCATTGTCGGAGAAGTACGCGGAAAACGCAGGTGTCTGCGCCTATCTGCAGGCCATGCAGGTCAACCTGCTGAAAACCGCCGTCGAGCAACTGGTGGATGTCGACAAGGCCGACCCGCAACTGCGCAAGCTGCTGGAGGAAATGTACTGCCCAAGTCTGGTGGTCGGTCACCACGCCAACGGCGGTGCACCAGTGGTGTTCGAGTCGCACCCAACCTACGACAACCTGTTCGGCCGCATCGAATACAGCTCCGATCAGGGCGCGCTGTATACCAGTTACCGCCAGCTGCGCCCCGGTGCGTTGCACCGTGCCAACGGTGGCTATCTGGTGGTCGAGGCGGAAAAGCTGCTCAGTGAGCCTTTCGTCTGGGAAGCGCTGAAGCGCGCCCTGCATTCGCGCCAATTGAAGATGGAATCACCGCTGGGGGATCTCGGCCGTATTGCGACCGTCACACTCAACCCGCAGGTCATTGCGCTGCAGCTGAAAGTCATCATCATTGGCTCGCGTCAGCTTTACTACGCGCTGCAGGATGCCGATCCAGACTTTCAGGAGATGTTTCGCGTACTGGTCGATTTCGACGAGGACATCCCGCTTGCCGAAGAAAGCCTGGAGCAATTCGCGCAGTTGATGAAAACGCGTACCTCGGAAGAGGGCATGGCGCCCTTGACCGGCGCTGCGGTGGCGCGCCTGGCCACACACAGCGCGCGTTTGGCCGAGCACCAGGGACGCCTATCGGCGCGCATCGGTGACCTGTTCCAGCTGGTCAGCGAGGCCGACTTCATTCGTCAGCTCGCCGGGGAAAACATCACCGACGTCGGCCATATCGAGCGCGCGCTCAAAGCCAAGGCCACGCGCACCGGACGTGTGTCGGCGCGGATCATCGACGACATGCTGGCCGGCATCATCCTCATCGACACCTGCGGCGCTGCCGTCGGCAAGTGCAATGGCCTGACCGTGCTGGAAGTGGGCGACTCGGCCTTCGGTGTGCCGGCACGGATTTCCGCCACCGTCTATCCGGGCGGCAGCGGCATCGTCGATATCGAGCGCGAAGTCAGTCTTGGCCAGCCGATTCACTCCAAGGGCGTGATGATCCTCACTGGCTTTCTCGGGAGCCGCTATGCCCAGGAATTCCCGCTGGAAATCTCCGCCAGCATCGCCCTGGAGCAGTCCTACGGTTACGTCGACGGCGATAGCGCCTCGCTTGGCGAGGTCTGCACGCTGATCTCGGCGTTGTCACGCACCCCGCTCAAGCAGTGCTTCGCCATCACCGGTTCGATCAACCAGTTCGGCGAGGTACAGGCGGTCGGCGGTGTCAACGAAAAGATCGAAGGCTTCTTCCGTCTCTGTGAGGCACGGGGCCTGACCGGCGAGCAGGGGGTGATCATCCCGCACTCCAACGTCGCCAATCTGATGCTCGACGACCGCGTATTGCAGGCGGTGCGTGCGGGGCAGTTCAACGTTTATGCCGTGCGCCATGTCGATGAGGCGCTGAGTCTGCTCGTTGGTGAGGCGGCTGGCCATCCAGACGAAAAGGGTCGCTTCCCCAAAGGCAGCGTCAACGCCCGCGTGGTCGAACGTTTGCGCGATATCGCCGAGATCGGGCTGGAGGAGGAGATCAAACCGGCCGACGCGGACAAGGCGAAAGCCGAAGCTGAGGCGGCCGCGGCGAAACCGGCCAAGGCACCACGGCGCAAGAAAGGCGAGGGTGAGGGCGCAACGAGCTGATCATATCTTGCACGATTGTCCCGGATTGTCCCGGATTGCCCCGGGACAGACGCGCAGGCGTTCTTGCTCACGTCTCATGCACAGGGTTATCCACAGATTGCGTGGATAACTTTGGCCTTCACAGTTCGGCCACTCGGGGTGTAGGCTGGAACCTGGATTCCGCGAGGGTCGCCGCCATGCCGCGTAGCCTCTGCCTCACCCGCCAATGCCTGGGCCTGGTCACCCGCATCGAGTGCGCGATCAAGCCACTGGCAGGAGACAACGGACGTTGGACACTGCTTTGCGCTGCCGGTATGTCGGGAGCACAGCCCTCGGCTATCAAGGCGCAGGGCCCGTTCTATGGACCTTCTGTCGCTGAGGACGCGCTTACGGCGATTGCCGAGAGCCTGGCCCTGCAAGGCTACATAGAATGCTGCGAACCGCCGATCTGGTGTTTGCATCTGCAGGCCGAACTACGTCGTGTCAACGGCGAACGCCACAACCCCTCCGGACCATTCCAGCGTCACCCCGAAACCGATGGACAAAGCTGAAACGCCTGAAGCAAGGCGCTTTCGGGCAATCCTGACATTACTGCTGGGCTGGGGTTATCCACAGTACCAGGGGCACCTTCTGTTGGTGCAGTGCGATGGGTATACTCGCCGCGATTTTCCCATCCTTCAGTGAGTTCTCCATGGAACGCTTCATCGAAAACGCCATGTACGCATCGCGCTGGTTGCTGGCGCCGATCTACTTCGGTCTCTCTCTTGCAGTGCTGGCATTGTCGGTCAAGTTCTTCCAGGAGCTTTACCACATCCTGCCGCAGATATTTTCCCTCGCCGAAGCCGACGTGATCCTGAAGCTTCTGTCGCTGATCGACATGGCGCTGGTCGGTGGGCTGCTGGTCATGGTGATGCTGTCCGGCTACGAGAACTTCGTTTCACGCCTGGATATTCACGAAGGCACCGAGAAGCTCAGCTGGCTTGGCAAGATGGACTCCAGTTCGCTGAAGATGAAAGTGGCGGCGTCCATCGTGGCCATTTCGTCCATCCACCTGCTCAAGGTGTTCATGGATGCGAAGAACTACGATCTGGAATACCTGAAATGGTATGTGCTGATTCACCTGACGTTCGTCGGCTCTGCCTTCGCCATGGGCTATCTGGACAAGGTCACCAAGCACGACTGATCCGAGGCCGCTTCACAACCGCCCGTCCGAATGCGACGGGCGTTTTGTTTTTTGGACTTGAGCTTTCTCTTTGTTGTACAAGAATCAATTTTGTATAGGCTCTTGTACAATTTAAGGTAGGAGGCAAGACCGATGAATCTGCATGATCTGTCCGCTCACGCTCACGCCGGACGCGTCGAAGAACTCAATCTGATCTCACTGGAAGGTGGCATTTATCTCCTCGAAGCGAGGATGGAGGGCCGCGCTCATCCGATTCTTACCGACAGGGGCAGCACGCTGAACCTGCGTTCGGTTGAGCATGCGCGTGACGTTCTGCAGGAGATGCCGGCGCTACCTTTCTTTCTGGTGCACAGCTCGGTACATGACGAGATGTGCGGCATGCCATCGGCCGACAATAGCCTGCGCGTGCCCATCGCCTTTCGTTCCGGCTGGTGACGGCAGCCTTCGCACCGGCCGCGACGTTGCAGGGTAAAGCCCTGGCGGTCGTGGAGGTGAAGACCACTGGGGCTCACCCGGCACGTGATGCCATCTGGGAGCTGGCGATCATCCAGGTCGATGCTGAGGGCTGTGTCGTGGAGCGTCTGCACTGGCTGTTCGAGCCCGGTGTCGCTTTGCCTGTGCACTTGCTCAACCTGAGTGGTCTGCATCCACTGGAATTACGCGGTCAGCCGCGTATCGAGAGCGAGGCGCATGCGATAGCCGCTGCCATTCGCGGCCGCGTGCTGGTTGGCCACAACCTTCGATTCAGTCTGGCGTTCTTACGTCGCGCACTGCCTGACTGGAGGACGCAGCGCTCGCCGCAGCTCTGCACGCTGCGCCTGGCCCGATCGGTTTTGCCGGAGCTGGCAGGTGCCGGTTTCGATGCGCTTTGTGCGCATTTTGGTATCACGCGTTTCTTCCGTGACCGCGCCGTGCCGGACGCAGAGGCCGTGCTGGCACTGGCTCGGCATTTGCTGCAGCAGGTCGCCCCGGCGGCGCTGGGGCATCAGCTGCGAAGCGCAGCACGGCCTCCGTTGCTGGCCGCAGAGCGTTTCGCCCAGTTGCCGGAACGTCCAGGGGTTTATTACTTCCTGGGCGACGGCGATGCGCAACTGTATGTGGGCAAGAGTCGCAACCTGCGCCGCCGGGTGATGTCGCACTTTCAGAACGATCACCGCGACCGCCGCAGCCTGCAGATGGTGCAGCAGATCCGCGATGTGCAGGTGGCAATCACGGCCGGTGAGTTGGGGGCTCTGTTGTTCGAGTCTGCCGAGATCAAGCGTCTGCAACCCCTGTACAACCGTCGTCTGCGCAAGCAGCGCGAGCTGTTGACCTGGGCGCTGGCGGGCGAGCCTGGCGATCTGCGCATCGAATTGCTCCAGCACCAGGCTTTGACGCCAGGGCTCAGGCAGGCCGGATTGTTCCGCTCGCGACATCACGCGCGTCAGTGGCTGCTTGAGCAGGCGCGGCAGCGACGCTTGTGCCTGCGTGTGCTCGGTCTGGAGGAGGGCGACGGTGCGTGCTTCGCCTATCAGCTGGGGCGCTGTGCCGGCGCCTGTTGTGGCGAGGAGTCGCGGCAAGCACACGATGAACGGTTACTCGCAGGCGCCGAACATCTGCAAACCCAGGCCTGGCCATGGGCCGGACCGGTCGCCCTGGTCGAGCGTGATGACCAGCACGGTCTCACCCAATGGCATGTGCTCGATCAATGGCGCCATCTCGGCACGGTCGATGGCCTCGAGCATGCCCGGTCATTACTGACCAAGCGTCGTGGCGGTTTCAACCTCGACACCTATCACATCCTGCTCGGCCACCTGCGCCGCCATCCGAATATGGAGATCGTGCTGCTGTGAGTGTTCGTCGTCTGCTTCTCATTCTGGGTGACCAGCTCACTGATGGCCTTGGTGCGTTGGGCGACATCGACCCGGAGCAAGATCATGTGCTGCTGGCCGAGGTGATGGAGGAGGCCAGCCATGTACCGCACCATCCGAAGAAAATCGCGCTGATCTTCAGCGCCATGCGCCATTTTGCCGAAGCGCTGCGCGAGCGGGGCATCCAGGTGCACTACGTGGCACTGGATGATCCGGACAACATTGGCTCGCTGCCTGGCGAGTTGCTGCGCTGGACGCAACGGCTCGATCCTGCCGAAGTGCATCTGACCGAGTGCGGTGACTGGCGTCTGGAGCAGGCGTTGCGTCATTGCGGCGTGCCGATTCACTGGCACCCGGACAGTCGTTTTCTCTGTACTCGCGAAGCTTTTGCCGTCTGGGCCAAGGGGCGCAAGCAACTGCGCATGGAGTTTTTCTACCGTGAGATGCGTCGCGACAGTGGCCTGTTGCTCAACCCCGATGGCACACCAGAAGGAGGCGCCTGGAACTTCGACGCCGACAACCGCAAGTCGTTGCCAAAAGGTGTGCATCCGCCTTTGCCGTTGTGCGTCGAGCCGGACGCCATCACGCGTGACGTACTGGCGTTGGTCGGGCAGCGTTTCGCTAGTCACTACGGCAGCCTGGAGGGGTTCGATTATCCGGTGACCGCCGAGCAGGCCGAGCGCCTCTGGCAGCATTTCCTCGACAATGGCCTGGCCGACTTTGGTGACTATCAGGACGCCATGGCCGATGGCGAACCCTTTCTCTTTCACTCGCGCATCAGCGCCGCGCTGAACATCGGCTTGCTCGACTTGCGGCGGATCTGCGCCGAGGTCGAGGCGGCCTATCGCGCCGGCGACGTGCCGCTGAACGCCGCCGAGGGCTTCATCCGCCAACTGATCGGCTGGCGCGAGTACGTGCGCGGTATCTATTGGCTGCGCATGCCGGAGTACGCCGAGGGCAATCGCTTCGGCAATTCACGTGCGCTGCCGGCGTTCTACTGGACCGGCAAGACGCGGATGAACTGCATGCGCCAGGCCATCGGACAGACCCTGGAGCATGCCTACGCGCACCATATCCAGCGACTGATGGTGACCGGTAATTTCGCCTTGCTCGCGGGCATCGCACCCAAGGATATCTGCGACTGGTACCTCGCTGTGTACATGGATGCCTTTGATTGGGTCGAGCTACCCAACACCCTGGGCATGGTGATGCATGCCGACGGTGGCTACTTAGGTTCCAAGCCGTATTGCGCCAGCGGCCAGTACATCAAACGCATGTCCAATCATTGCCAGGGTTGCAGCTACAAGGTGAGCGAGAGCACCGGTGAGTCGGCCTGCCCCTTCAATGCGCTGTACTGGCATTTTTTGATGCGCCACCGCGAGCCCCTGGAGCGCAACCCGCGTATCGGCATGGTCTACCGCAACCTGGCGCGCATGACCGAGGCCAAGCAGCAGGCGCTATGGGACTGGGGCGAGCACCTGCTGGCGAAACTCGATGCCGGAGAAATGCTGTGAAGAAGACTGAGCTGCCGGTGAAGACCTGTGCGGTCTGCGGCCTGCCGTTCAGCTGGCGCAAGAAGTGGGCGCGCTGCTGGGACGAGGTGCGTTATTGCTCCGAGCGCTGCCGGCGTTCGCGTAAGCCGGGAGCATCCTAGGTACCCGCGGCGAGCAACGCCGAGCCCTGTATCTGTGCTAGTCTGGCCGGCCTTTTTCACAGCCCCAAGCGGAGCCTTTCATGTCCGAACTCAACTTCAGCCCCGATCTGTCCTCCGATGAAGGTCGTGTCAGCTACGGCATCGGTCGTCAACTCGGTGGTCAGTTGCGTGACAACCCGCCGCCCGGCGTTGACCTGACGGCCATCCTCGCCGGCCTGACCGACGCCTTCAGCGGCCAGGCCAGCCGTGTTTCCGAGGCCGAGCTGGGCGCCAGCTTCAAGGTCATCCGCGAAATCATGCAGGCTGAAGCGGCCGCCAAGGCCGAAGCCGCTGCTGGTGAAGGTCGTGCCTACCTGGCCGAGAATGCCAAGCGCGAAGGCGTGACCGTATTGGCCTCCGGCCTGCAGTATGAAGTGCTGGTCGCTGGCGAGGGCGCCAAGCCATCTGCCGAGGATCAGGTGCGTACCCACTACCACGGCACGCTTATCGACGGCACCGTGTTCGACAGCTCCTACGAGCGCGGCCAGCCGGCTGAATTCCCGGTTGGTGGCGTGATTCCGGGCTGGGTCGAGGCGCTGCAACTGATGGGCACCGGCAGCAAATGGCGCCTGCACGTGCCGAGCGAGCTGGCCTATGGCGCCCAGGGCGTCGGCAGCATCCCGCCGCACAGTGTGCTGGTATTCGATGTCGAGCTGCTCGACATTCTGTAAGCGAAATGCGTAGGTAAGTCGTAGGGTGGACAACGCTGTTTTTGTCCACCACGGTGACGGTGGACGGATGAAGCGTCGTCCACCCTACGCCATACAAAACGACCCTTCTGCAGCGTAGAAGGGCCGTTTTGTCTTTCAGGACGGGCGCAAGGCCCGTGCGTAGCAGTACAGAAACAGGCTGCGCACCAGCTCCTTGAGCACGATAGGTTCGCTGGAGCTGAGCTCGTGCAAGTCCAGGTCGCCCTGGTCGCGCAGTTCGTCGAGGGCTTCTTCTTCCAGCATGGCGCAGACCTCCCCGGTTTCGCGGTTGAGGATGCGCAGGTATGGATGCGGGCGGTCCAGCCAGGCATCGATCAGGTAGGTCATGGCAGGTCTCCTTGGCTGTCATTACGTAACTGAGAATAATTCCTATTACGTAAATAGCAAGGGTTAATTGCGACCTTTTGTCGTTTGCCTGTTCTCAGTGGGGGCGGACATGTCGAATGTTTGTCCGCCCTGTGTACCTACCCCGCTAGCGAGCGGGAGGGCCGTAGCCTGCGTTACGGCGTCTATTCTGCTGCCCAGGCTGTCGGCGCTGGGGCGAACCGCGCGCTGCGTGCCACGCCGGTCCGCTGGTCGGCTCATGAGCCCAGGCGGCGAGTCACTTCGCCCAGTTGCCCGGACATGTCGTGCAGGTTGCGGCTGGCCTTCTGCGTGCGCTCGACGTTGTCCTGGTTGGAACTGGCGATGGCGGTCAGCTCGGTGAGGTTGCGCGAGATGTCCTCGGCTACCGACGTTTGCTCTTCGGCTGCCGTGGCAATCTGCTGGTTCATGTCGCGGATGGCCTCCACTGCCTCGGTGATGCGCTGCAGCATGGCGCCGGCTTCGGTGACCTGGATCACACCCTGTTCGCTGCGCTGCTGGCCGCTCTCGATGGCGCGTACAGCGTTCAGTGCGCCGTTCTGCACGGTATCGATGATCTGGTTGATCTCGGCGGTGGACTCGGCGGTGCGCTGGGCCAGGGTACGTACCTCGTCGGCGACCACGGCGAAACCACGGCCCTGTTCGCCGGCACGCGCGGCTTCAATGGCGGCGTTGAGGGCTAGCAGGTTGGTTTGTTCGGCGATGCCGCGGATCACCTCCAGCACCTTGCCGATGCGCCCGCTGTCGCTTTCCAGGCGACGGATTACCTCGGCGGTATTGGCGATCTCGCCGCGAATGTCGGTGATGGTGGCGATGGTCGATTGCATCACCGTGCTGCCCTGGCGCGCCGAATCGTCGGCATCGTTGGCCGCGTTCGCGGCGTCGGCGGCATGGCGTGCGACTTCCTGGGCGGTGGCGGACATCTCGTGCATGGCGGTGGCGACCTGATCGGTACGCTCGAACTGCTCGCTGACGCCCTCGGTCATGCGTGAGGCGATGGCGTTCAACTCGCTGCTGGCGCTGTCGAGGTTCTGCGTACTGTGGTGCAGGCGCTCGCTGGTGCTGGCGAGGAAGTCGCGCAGGGTATTCGCGGCGCGCGCCAGCAGGCCAAGCTCATCCTTGCGGGTGCTTTCCACGCGTTGGCCGAAGCGGCCTTGGCTGAGCTGATCGACATGGCCGATCAGATGGCGGATGGGGATGATCAGATTGCGATTGACCAGCCACAGACTGAATACGGCGATGACCATGGCCGCGGCCAGCATCACGAGGGTGCCGCTGAGAATGGTGCGCGCGGCGCTGGCATTGATCTGCTCGGCCTGGCTCAGGCTGTTCTGGCGCAACTGCTCGACCAGCGCGGTCATCTGCTCGCTGGCGGCGCGGTCGATGCCTTTTACCGCCGCATCGCCAGCCTGGGCATCGGCACCGGCGGCGACGAAGGCGTCGCGGCCCTTGCGATAATTGCCGCCGAGCGCCTGATGTTCGCTGCGCAGGCGCTCGACCTGCGTCTTCAACGCCGGGTCCGCAGCGGCGACTTGGGTCAACTGACCGAGAAGGTCCTGCACCTTGCGTTCCTGCGCTTCGAACTGGCCCCAGTAGCGTTGCAGGTTGGCGCTGTCCTGGCCGCGCAACAGGACGTTCTTCCATTCCTGCACCTGGATCTTGAATTCGACATTGGCCGCGTCGATCAGGCGCGAGGATTCCAGCGGTCCGTCGAGCAGGCCACGGTAGGACTGAATGCCGCTGGAGAGGAAGCTGAAGCAGGCCAGTGCGGTAATCAGGATCAGCGCCAGACTGCCGCCGAGCAGGGCGAGAATCTGCGCGCGCAGGGATTTTTGCAGGAACATGATGGGATGCCTCGGAGGTCAGGCGGAGCGGGACATATTCAGCGTAGACGGTGAATGTTGCAGATTTGTGAAACGTCTAGACGTGTCCGGCAAATGGCCATGAGCAGGCCAGGCCCTGGCGGGGATTCCGATGCTTGAATGATTGCGCAATCATCTTAATCTGGCTCGGGTTGTCCATCTTCGGCGGCCCATCGGGGCGCCGAGTTTCATCACGAGGAAGATGTCATGACCGATAACGTCGCTCCACGCGCCGACGACGACCGTATTACCTGGCTCAGCCTGCGCTCGGTAGCGCTGCCGCTGGCCAACCCGATCAGCGATGCCAAGGTGCTGACCGGACGGCAGAAGCCGATGACCGAGATCGCCATTCTGATCGCCGAGATCGAAACGTGCGATGGTCACCGTGGCCTGGGCTTCAGCTATTCCAAGCGCGCCGGTGGTCCCGGCCAGTTCGCCCACGCACTGGAGGTGGCGCCTAACCTGATTGGCGAGAACCCCAGTGATATCGCCAAACTCTGGGACAAGCTGTGCTGGGCTGGCGCTTCGGTCGGTCGCAGCGGCTTGGCGACCCAGGCCATCGGTGCTTTCGACGTCGCCTTGTGGGATCTCAAGGCGCGCCGCAGTGGCCTGTCACTGGCACGTTTGCTCGGCAGCCATCGCGATTCGGTACGTTGCTACAACACCTCCGGCGGCTTTCTGCACACACCGCTCGATCAGTTGCTGAAGAACACCGACATTTCCCGCGAAAAGGGCATTGGCGGTATCAAACTCAAGGTCGGCCAGCCCGACTGGGCGCTGGATATCCACCGCGTCAGTACCGTGCGTGAGCATCTGGGCGAGAGCTTCCCGCTGATGGTCGACGCCAACCAGCAATGGGACCGTCCGACCGCGCGGCGCATGTGCCGACGCCTGGAACCCTTCGACCTGATCTGGATTGAGGAGCCGCTGGACTGCTACGACGCGGAAGGCCATGCCGAGCTGGTGCGCCTGTTCGATACGCCGATCGCCACCGGTGAGATGCTCACCAGCCCGGCCGAGCACTGGGAGTTCATTCGCCAGCGCGGCGCCGACTTCCTCATGCCCGATGCGCCGCGTGTCGGCGGTATCACGCCCTACCTGCGCGTGCAGACGCTCGCCGAGCAAGCCGGCATGACCCTGGCACCGCACTTCGCCATGGAGCTGCACGTGCACCTGGCCGCGAGCCACACGCGCGAGCCCTGGGTCGAGCATTTCGAGTGGTTGGAGCCGCTGTTCAACGAGCGTCTGGAAATTCGCGACGGACGCATGTTGGTGCCGACTCGTCCAGGCCTTGGCCTGAGCCTGAGCGAGCAGGTTGCCGGCTGGACGGTGCAACAGGCGGAAGTCGGCAAACGCGCTTGAACGTCAGTTCTGCGGATAGATGTCGCGAGCGGCCTGGCGCACGGCAGCGATCATCGACGGCAAGGCAGGGTTGTCGTTGTCGTCGCGCCATACCAGATGCAACTCCCCGCATACGCCTGCCGGTAGCGGCAGGTCGCGGAAACGCACCTGCTCGAAGCGGATTGCACTGGCGCTGCGTGGCACCAGTGCCAGCCCCATGCCGGCATTGACCAGCGACAGGATGGTCAGGGTCGAGCCCAGCGCCTGAACGAATTCAGGCTGGATGCCGCTTGCGCGAAACAGGCCGGTGTGCAGTTCGTTAAAGGGCTGCCAGGCGGTATGCGCGTAAAGAATGAAGGGCTGACCATGGAGCATATCCAGAGTCGGCCTTGCGTGTTGCGCCAGCGGATGTCCGGCGGGCGCGGCCAGCACGAAGGGTTCGCGCAGCAGGCATTCGCTGATCAGCCCGGGTTGCTGCAAGGGCGCGCGCACGATGGCCAGGTCCACGCGCCTGGCGCGCAGTGCCTGCACCTGTTCGAAGGTGCTCATTTCCAGCAAGGCGATATCCACGCCCGGGCGTTCACGTTTAGCCTCAGTTATCGCGCGTGGCAACACGTCATACACCGCGCTGGCGACGAAGCTGATATTGAGCGCGCCACTTTCGCCGATGGCGGCCAGCCGGGCGCTCTGCGCGGCGCGGTGGGCCTGATCGAGCAGCGCCTGGGCTTCGACGAAGAAGGCACGGCCAGCCGCCGTCAAGGCAACCGAGCGGGTGCTACGGGTGAACAGGCTCACGCCAAGCTGATGTTCGAGCAACTGGATCTGCCGGCTCAGCGGCGGCTGGGTCATGTTCAGGCGTTCGGCGGCGCGACGGAAATTCAGCTCGGCGGCCAGGGTGGTGAAACAGCGCAGTTGAGCCAGGTCGAACATTGATTCATTTCAGGTATCAAACTAGTGGTTTATTAGATTAGACCTGGATCAATGAGCGCGTCCATTATCTTGCTCAAGCCGCTGCAGTGGCGTTGTAGAGGGCTGGAGACGAAAGAGGCGGGAGTCGGAAATGAACCGCCCCCTGAGCAGAGGGGGCGGCAAGGTGGTGGGTGTCAGGTGCGCAGGATTTCGTTGATCGCGCTGGGTTTGGGACGCAGCGCGCTGAACACCTGCCAGAGTATGAACGCCAGGGCCAGGCCGAGGAAGGTGCCGGCAATCGGATTGGTGAAGAACTCGGCGAAGCTGCCGTCCGACAGCATCAGGCCACGGCGCAGGTTGGTTTCCGCCATTGGCCCGAGGATGAAGCCGATGATGAACGGCGCCGCTGGCATCCCGGCCTTGACGAAGGCATAGCCGAGCAGACCGAACAGCAGGATCGACCAGACGTCGAACAGGCGGCTGGACAGGCCGAAGGCACCGACCACGCAGAGCACCAGAATGATCGGCAGCAGAATGTGCTTGGGCACGTCGAGCAGCTTGATGAACAGGCGCAGGCCGTAGAACTCCATGAACAGCATCATGCAGGTGGCGACGATCAGCGCGGCGAAGATGGTGTACACCAGCGGACCTTGGCTGATGAACAGTAGCGGGCCGGGCTGGATGCCGTGGATCAGGAAACCGCCGAGCATGATCGCGGTCACGGTGTCGCCGGGGATGCCCAGGGTCATCAGCGGCATCATGGCGCCACCGATACCGGCGTTGTTGGCCGTTTCACTGGCGACCACGCCGCCGATGTTGCCCTTGCCGTAGGTGTGACCGTCTTTCGCGCGCTTCTTGGCGATGATGTAGGACACCAGGTTCGAGGTACCGGCACCGATGCCCGGCAGGATGCCGATACCCAGGCCGATCAAGCCGGAGCGGCCAGCGTTGGGCAGTTGTTCGCGGAACTCCTTGAGCGAGAAGCCGAAGCCCTTGATGTTCTTCATGCTCACCGACCTGGCCTTGCCCTGCACGGCATGACGGCCGCTCTCGGCGAGCTTGATGATCTCGGCCACGGCGAACATGCCGATCATCACTGTCAGCATCGAGAAACCGCCGTTGAGCTCGCTGACACCGAAGGTGAAGCGGCGCACGGCCTCGACCGGTGCAATGCCGACGGTGGACACGGCGATACCCAGCGCACCGGCGAACAGCCCCTTGACCATGGAACCAGCGGATAGAGTGGCGATCAGGGTCAGGGAGAACACCGCAATGGCGAAGTATTCATGCGGGCCGAAGCTCAGGGCCACCTTGGCCAACTGCGGGGCGATGAACATCAGCGCGACGATGCTGAAGATGGTGCCGAGGAAGGAAAACACGATACCGACGCCCAGCGCCTTGACGCCGTGGCCCTTTTCCATCAGCGGGCCGCCATCGAACACAGTCGCGATCGATGACGGCGTTCCTGGAATCTTCAGCAGAATCGCCGAAATCAGCCCGCCCGAGGTGGCACCGATGAACAGCGCGACCAGCAGGGAAAGACCCGCCTGTGGGCCCATGGTGAAGGTCAGCGGCAGGCACAGTGCTACAGCCATGGTCGCGGACAGGCCGGGTACCGCGCCGAAGACGATGCCCATGGCCACGCCGACGGCCATCAGCATCATGATGTTGAGTGAAAAAACGGCACCGAAGCCTTGCTGCAGTAATTCGAGCATGGTCGATCCTCAGATGAAGTTGTTCAGCAGGCCAGCGGGCAGCAACAGATCGAAGGCCTCGCGGAACAGCAGGAAGATGATCGCAGAGCAGGCAACGGCAATCAGCAGATAGGTCAGGTGTCTGGCTTTCTGGTTTACCGGCGTCAGCACGAGGAACTGCAGATAGAGGTAAACCACGGTCATGATCGGGAAGCCCACTGGGCCGAGCAGGGCCATGTAGCCGAGGATCAGGCCGAGGGTCTTGAAGACGGTCTTGGGTTCTATGACTTCAGCCGGTTGCTCTTCAGCTTCTGTCGGCACCGGACTTGCGGGTTCGGCGGCAACCTTGGGTTTGGCAAAGGCGCTGATCAGTTGCATCACGCCAAGCAGAGACAGGAATCCGGCCAGCAGTTTCGGCAAAGTGGCCGCATCGACACCGTCATGGCCAGGCAACTGTTGCGCCATGACCAGGTAGGCAAGGCTGGCGCCGAGCATGGCGATGCCAATGATCAGTTCTTTTTTGTTGAGGGTGTTCATCATGTACCTCGATGTTCTGAGGCGCAGCCCCGGCCCGAATCGATCGGGTCGGGGCTGCGTTATGGCTTACTTGGCCTTGCGCAGCTCATCCTTGAACTGCATGAAGTCTTCGCGGGTCTTGGCCAGAATCTGCTTGGTCTCTTCGGTGCCGTAGAACGCGACCGGTTGCTTGAACTTCTTCAGGTCTTCGGCGTACCCAGGTTGCTCGGTGATCTGCTTCATGATGTCAGACATCTTCTTCACGATTGCCGGGTCGGTGCCTTTCGGGAAAGCCACGACATAGGGCTTGTCCATGGTGATGTCCAGGCCTTGCTCCTTGAGGGTCGGAACCTCGCCGAGCATGGCGTTGCGTTCCTCGTTGGGCTGGCCCAGTGCGACCATTTGCCCGCCCTGCACGTAGTCCTGTACGGAACCATAGGTGATGGCGCCCATGTCCAGACGACCACCGAGCATGCCGACCACGCGGTCGGATACGGTGCCACCGTCGACCATCTTCAGTTTGATACCGGTGAGTTTTTCCAGCATCAGGCCCTGGATGTGGGAGAAGCTGCCCATCTCTGTGCCGTAGGTAATGCTGCCGGGGTTGGCTTTCGACTTGTTCACCAGGTCCTGCATGCTGCTCACGCCGGATTGTTTGGAGGCAACGAATACGGTGCTCTTGTCGACGCCAGCGATGCAGGAAACATCGAAGGTCTCGAAGCTGTCTTCGGTCAGGCCGGCCACTTCGTTGACGATCAGCTGGCCCGGGTGGGTGAAGAGAATGGTGTTGCCATCCGCCGCTGCGCCCTTGACCTGTTCGGCTGCCAGGGTGCCACCACCGCCAGCGACGTTGGTCACCACCATGGTCTTGCCGGTGATCTCGTTGAAGTACTTGGCCATCATGCGGGCGTTGAAGTCGGTGTCGCCGCCGGGGTTGGCGATCACCACCACCTGGATTGGGCGAGTCGGCCACTTGACCTCATCGGCGAGGGTGGCGGCGTGGGTGACCAGGGCGCCGACACCGACCAGGGCAGAAAGGAGAGAAGCGCGGAATGTTTTTTTCATTGGAATACTCCGGTTTGGGATGAAAGCCGCGCGAGTCAGTCGCGGCCGAGGCTGGGACGTTTCGGGTCGTACTGCCAACCCGGAACCAGGTATTGCATGGCCATGGCGTCGTCACGCGCGCCGTTGGCCACCTTTTTATAGAGCTCGTGAGCGGCCATGATTCGCTCCATGTCCGGCTCGATGCCGAGGCCGGGCTTGTTGGGAACCTCTACCTGACCACCGATGATCTGCAGCGGTTCGCGGGTCAGGCGCTCTTCGCCTTCCTGCCAGATCCAGTGCGTGTCGATGGCGGTGACGCGGCCCGGCACGGCTGCGGCGGCATGAGTGAACATGGCCAGGGAAATGTCGAAATGGTTGTTGGAGTGCGAGCCCCAGGTCAGGCCGAATTCCTCACACACCTGGCCTAGGCGGACGGCGCCCTGCATGGTCCAGAAGTGCGGGTCGGCCAGTGGAATGTCCACCGCCTCGAGGCGCAGTGAGTGGCCCATTTGCCGCCAGTCGGTGGCGACCATATTGGTGGCGGTAGGAATGCCGGTGGCACGCTTGAACTCGGCCATCACCTCGCGGCCGGAATAGCCGTTCTCCGGGCCACAAGGGTCTTCGGCGTAGGCCAGCACATGGTTCTGGCCTTGGCACAGGGCGATGGCTTCATCCAGCGACCAGGCGCCGTTGGGGTCGAGGGTGACGCGGGCGTCAGGGAAGCGCGCCTTGATCGCGCGGATGGCATCCATTTCCTCGGCGCCACGCATCACGCCGCCTTTGAGCTTGAAATCGTTGAAGCCGTAGCGCGCATGGGCGGCTTCGGCCAGGCGGGCGATGGCCTGCGGTGTCATCGCGGCCTGATGGCGCAGGTGATACCAGTCGTCCGCTGAGCCTTTGCCGGCGAGGTAGGGCAGGTCGCTGCGCTGGCGTTCACCTATATAGAAGAGGTAGGCGAGCATCGGCACGCTGTCGCGTTGCTGGCCGCTGCCAAGCAGTTCGCAGGCCGGCACGTCCAGATGTTGGCCGAGCAGGTCGAGCAGGGCGGCTTCTACTGCGGTGATCACGTTGTCCAGGCGCAGGTTGATCTCGTGCGGCTGCTTGAGCACACGTGCCTCGGATTCGGATGTGACCTGATGCTGGGTGGTCTGTGGCCCTTTGGCCGGCCCGGCGATGGCCTGGCGCAGACTATTGAGGATGTGGTTGTAGCGGCCGACCGGTTGGCCGATCACCAGTTCGCGGCAGCGTTCCAGTGTCTGACGGATGCCTTCGCCACCGGGGACCTCACCACAGCCGATGCGTCCGGCATTGTCCTTGAGCAGCACCAGATTGCGGGTGAAGTAGGGGGCGTGGGCGCCACACAGGTTTAGCAACATGCTGTCATGGCCGGCAACCGGGATGACTTGCATCTCGACGATCTGAGGTGTGCTGTTGCGGGGGGCTTCGTACATCTTGGCAGGGGCTCCGGACTTGGTGCGGCCCTCGGCCGCAATGGCGAAGGTACGGTTCAGTCGTGCACCGGGATCAGGAAGCGATCCGCGCTGCAGCAAGCTTGAGCATGGGCAAGGATGGCAACGAAGCCAGTGCAGGCTGCGCCGTGCTGACGGGGGCTGGCAGCGATGTAACGATGCGCACGTTGGCAGCAGGTAGCGGCAGTGAAGGTCTGTGACATGACCTGGCCTCGTTTGTTTTTATTGGAATGTCATAAGTTGTCGTATGACTTGGTGAAATTAGTACCAGTCTGTTCCTGACCTGTCAACGCTGCTCATGACCAATGATGATTGCGCTGCCATTTCCGTTGGCGTGATCATGGAGCCTGCTCTAGTCTGAGCTTGGCGCTTGTGTAGCGGTTTTCTGGATAGGCGGGCGAGGGGAGGGAAATCTTCGACGAACGGACGATATAAAAACTGGTGTTTTTTTTGTTGTTGTACGATAACGTATCTCCACAGCTGCGGCTGACGCTATTCCTCACAACTCGCTTTACTAGGGTGTTCGCATAATGAATCCACAAGAACTTAAGTCCATCCTCTCTTCTGGTCTGCTGTCTTTCCCGGTGACCGACTTCGATGCCGCCGGTGATTTCAATCAGGCCGGCTACGTGCGCCGCCTCGAGTGGCTGGCGCCTTACGGTGCTTCCGCCCTGTTCGCTGCCGGTGGTACTGGCGAGTTCTTCTCCCTGGCGCCGGACGAATACAGCGCCGTGATCAAGACAGCCGTTGATACCTGCGAGAAGTCCGTGCCTATCCTGGCTGGCGTTGGCGGCCCGACTCGCGTTGCCATCCAGATGGCGCAGGAAGCCGAGCGTCTGGGCGCCAAGGGCTTGCTGCTGCTGCCGCACTACCTGACCGAAGCCTCTCAGGACGGCGTCGCCGCTCACGTCGAGCAGGTCTGCAAGTCGGTGAAGATCGGTGTGGTGATCTACAACCGTAACGTCTGCCGCCTCAATGCCAATCTGCTGGAGCAACTGGCCGAGCGCTGCCCGAACCTTATCGGCTACAAGGACGGCCTGGGCGACATCGAGCTGATGGTGTCGATCCGTCGCCGCCTGGGTGAGCGCCTGACCTACCTCGGCGGCCTGCCGACCGCTGAAGTCTATGCTGCGGCTTACCGAGCGCTGGGTGTTCCGGTCTATTCCTCGGCTGTGTTCAACTTCATCCCGAAAACCGCCATGGACTTCTACCGCGCCATTGCCGCAGAAGATCACGCCACCGTTGGCAAGCTGATCGACGATTTCTTCCTGCCTTACCTGGATATCCGCAATCGCAAGGCCGGCTATGCCGTGAGCATCGTCAAGGCTGGTGCCAGGATCGTCGGTTACGACGCTGGTCCGGTCCGTGCGCCGCTGACCGATCTGCTGCCGGACGAGTACGAAGCCCTGGCCAAGCTGATCGAAGCGCAGGGCGCGCAGTAACACCGCAGGTGGCCGCTCGCGCCTGCGAGCGGCTCAGTCGCGCTCCGGCAGGCCGGGAGCGACCGCGCTGAACCATTGTCGAACCCGCATAAGAACAACAGGGTAACGCTCATGACTTCACAGATTCCTGCCGCTGTCGGCACTCCGCTGATCACCGAGCTGCAAGTCGTACCGGTAGCCGGTCAAGACAGCATGCTGCTCAACCTGAGCGGAGCCCACGGCCCGTATTTCACTCGCAACATCCTCATTCTCAAGGACAGCGCCGGCCATGTCGGTGTCGGCGAAGTCCCCGGCGGCGAGGGCATTCGCAAGACCCTCGAAGACGCACGCTCCATGCTCGTCGGCCAGCCGGTCGGCAACTACAACGCATTGCTCAATCAGGTGCGCCGCGCCTTCGCTGATCGCGATTCCGGCGGTCGCGGCCTGCAGACCTTCGACTTGCGCATCACCATCCACGCCGTCACCGCGCTGGAGTCGGCGCTGCTCGACCTGCTCGGCCAGCACCTCGGCGTACCAGTCGCCGCCCTGCTTGGCGAAGGCCAGCAGCGTGATGCGGTGGAGATGCTCGGTTATCTGTTCTTCGTCGGTGACAAGGACAAGACCGACCTCGCTTACCGCGACGAGCGCGATGCCGACGATGCCTGGGAGCGTGTGCGTAATCAGACCGCGCTGACCCCGGAAAGCATCGTCCAACAGGCCGAGACCGCGCATGCGCGCTATGGCTTCAACGACTTCAAGCTCAAGGGCGGCGTGCTGCATGGCGAAGCCGAAGTCGAGGCAATTCGTGCCCTGGCCGCGCGCTTCCCCGAGGCTCGTGTGACGCTGGACCCCAACGGCGGCTGGTCGCTGGATCAGGCCATCGCCCTGTGCCGTGACCTGCATGGCGTGCTGGCCTATGCCGAAGACCCTTGCGGCGCCGAGAACGGTTATTCCGGTCGTGAAGTGATGGCCGAGTTCCGCCGCGCCACCGGTCTGCCCACCGCGACCAACATGATCGCCACTGACTGGCGGCAGATGGGCCACACCATCTCCCTGCAATCGGTGGACATTCCACTGGCCGACCCGCACTTCTGGACCATGGCCGGTTCCGTACGTGTGGCGCAGATGTGCAACGACTGGGGCCTGACCTGGGGCTCGCACTCGAACAACCACTTCGACATCTCGCTGGCCATGTTCACCCACGTCGCCGCCGCTGCACCGGGCCGAGTGACCGCCATCGACACGCACTGGATCTGGCAGGATGGCCAGTACCTGACGCGCAACCCGCTGCGTATCGAAGGTGGCCTGGTGCAAGTGCCGAAAACGCCGGGTCTGGGCGTCGAGCTGGACTGGGACGCACTGGCCAAGGCGCACGAGCTGTATCAGGCCAAGGGCCTGGGCGCACGTGACGACGCGGTGGCCATGCAGTACCTGATTCCGGGCTGGACCTTCAATAACAAGAAGCCCTGCCTGGTGCGCTGACGGAGTCGGTCGCCATGCGACCTTCCCGTTGAGTCGGTGGCCCGGTGCCTTGTGCCGGGCCTGTCGTCCCCTACGCGAGCTTTGCCGATGCCAGATGCCAAACCGGGGCGGGTGCGCTACAGCATCCTGCTGATGCTGTTTCTGGTCACCACCATCACTTTCGCCGATCGCTCCAGCCTCTCCGTCGCCGGTTCGGCGATGCAGGCCGGCCTGGGCATCGACGCGGTGACGCTTGGCTACATCTTCTCGGCATTCGGCTGGGCCTACGTGATCGGGCAGATTCCTGGCGGCTGGCTGTTCGACCGCTTCGGCACCAAACCCGTCTATACCCTGGCGCTGTTCATCTGGTCGGCCCTGACCCTGCTGCAGGGTTTCGTTGGCTGGCTTCCGACCACCTGGGCGGTGACCTCGATGTTTTTACTACGGCTACTGGTGGGTTTCGCCAGCGCGCCGTGCTTTCCCGGCAACGCCAGGATCATCGCCTCCTGGTTTCCCACCGCCGAGCGCGCCACCGCCACGGCCATTTCCAGTTCGGCGCAGTACGCCGCCACCGCGCTGTTTGCCCCATTGATGGGCTGGGTGGTGCAAACCCTGGGGTGGCAAGCGGTATTCATCGTACTCGGTTGCCTCGGTCTGGCGCTGTCATTGCTGTGGTTGAAGCAGCTGTACGGGCCACGCCAGCACCCGCGTATCGAGGCGGCCGAGTTGGCGTACCTGGAGCGCGGCGGGGCACTGATCGATCTCGAAGGGCAGCGTGGCAGTACAGGCGGCTCGCAGTGGCGATACCTGGGCCTGCTGCTGCGTCAGCGCACGATGATTGGCATCTATCTCGGTCAGTACTGCAACAACGCCATTACCTACTTCTTCCTGACCTGGTTCCCCGTCTACCTGGTGCAGGCGCGCGGCATGAGCATTCTCGGTGCCGGTTTTGCCGCTGCATTGCCGGCTATCAGTGGCTGTGTCGGCGGCGTGCTTGGCGGGCTGTTGTCCGACGGCATGCTGCGTCGCGGTCATTCGCTGACCCTGGCGCGCAAGCTGCCGATGGTGCTCGGCCTGCTGCTGTCGAGCAGCCTGATGCTGTGCATCTTCGCCGACAGCGACACTGCTGTGGTGGCGCTAATGGCCCTGGCGTTCTTCGGCAAGGGCCTCGGCTCGCTGGGTTGGACGTTGGTGGCCGACACCTCGCCACGGCAGATCCTTGGCCTGTCCGGTGGGTTGTTCAACACCTTCGGCAACCTGGCGGCGATCACCACACCCATCGTCATCGGCTACCTGGTCAGCCATACCGGTTCTTTCGATGCGGCATTGGCCTATGTCGGCCTCAATGCCCTGCTGGCGGTCGTCAGCTTCGGCCTGATCGTCGGCCAAATTCACAGGGTCGAGCTCGGCGCAGGAGGGGGCGATGATGCCACTCCCTCCAAGCCTGGCTCGGTATCCTGAACGCACAACAGGAGCACGCAGCATGCAGTTGATTCCCCATCAGGATTCGCCCCGCTACATCCGCCTGCACCCGACCGACAACGTCGGTGTGGTGGTCAATGACCAGGGCGTCGCCGCTGGCGGCCAGTTCGACGATGGCCTCAAGGCCGCCGAAGGTATCCCGCAAAGCCACAAGGTGGCGCTGGTGGACATCGCCGAAGGTGGCGAAGTGGTGCGCTATGGCGAGGTGATCGGTTATGCACTGAAACCCATCGTCGCCGGTAGCTGGGTCACCGAACAGGTGCTGCGCATGCCCGAGCCACCTGTGCTGGACAACCTGCCCAAAGCGACGATCAAGACCTCGCCCGGCGAGCCGCTGCAGGGCTACAGCTTCGAGGGCTTCCGCAACCCGGATGGCACGGTCGGCACGCGCAATATCCTCGGTGTCACCACCACCGTGCAGTGCGTGGTCGGCGTGCTCGATCACGTGGTCGAGCGCGTGCGCAAGGAACGCCTGCCCAAATACCCCAACGTCGACGATGTGGTGGCGCTGTCGCACAGCTACGGCTGCGGCGTGGCAATCAACGCGCCGGACGCCGTGGTGCCGATCCGCACCCTGTACAACATCAGCCGCAACCCCAACTTCGGCGGGCAGGCACTGGTGATCAGCCTCGGCTGCGAGAAGCTGCAGGCCAGCCAGTTGATGGATGGTGATCAGCTCACCAACGGCATGGACGAGGAGGACTGGCTGTTCCGCCTGCAGGATTCCGGCACCGGTTTCACCGGCATGGTCGAGCAGATCATGGGCATGATCGAGGAGCGCCTGAAGGTGCTCGATCAGCGTCGCCGCGAGACGGTGCCGGCTTCCGAACTGGTGGTCGGCATGCAGTGCGGCGGCAGCGATGCCTTCTCCGGCATCACCGCCAACCCGGCTCTGGGGGTGGCCGCCGATCTGCTGGTGCGCGCCGGCGCCACCGTGATGTTCTCCGAGAACACCGAGGTGCGTGACGGCATCCACTTGCTCACGCCGCGCGCCGCCAGCGTCGAGGTAGCCGATGCGCTGATCCGCGAGATGGACTGGTACGACCGCTATCTGTCGCGCGGCATGGCCGATCGCAGCGCCAACACCACGCCGGGCAACAAGAAGGGCGGGCTGAACAACATCGTCGAGAAGGCCATGGGCTCCATCGCCAAGTCCGGCAACAGCCCGATTGCCGGCGTCGTGGCGCCCGGTGAGCGCATCCGTGGCAAGGGCCTTTGGTTCTGCGCCACGCCGGCCAGCGACTTCATCTGCGGCACCCTGCAACTGGCGGCGGGTATGAACCTGCACATCTTCACCACCGGTCGTGGCACGCCCTATGGCTTGTCCATGGTACCGGTGATCAAGGTGGCCACGCGCACCCAGCTGGCCGAGCGCTGGCCGGACCTGATCGACGTCGACGCCGGGCAGATCGTCTCCGGGCATATGACCCTGGAGGAAATGGGCTGGCATATCTTCCAGCTCTACCTGGACGTGGCCAGCGGTCGCAAGCAGACCTGCGCCGAACACCTGCGCCTGCACAACGACCTGGTGCTGTTCAATCCGGCGCCGGTGACCTGAGATGAGTGGCCTGCCCGATGATCTGCTCCAGGCGCTGCGCGACGTGGTCGGCGAGGCCGGCCTTATCCTCGATGCCGAGCGCATGCAGAGTTACCTGAGCGACTGGCGTGGCGCCTATCGCGGCCAGGCGGCTGCCGTGCTGCGGCCGGCCTCGACCGAGGAGGTCGCTGCCGTTGTGCGTCTGTGCGCGCAGGCCGGCGTCGCGCTGGTGCCGCAGGGCGGCAATACCGGCCTGTGCGGCGGCTCTATTCCGGACGACTCAGGGGCGCAGATCGTGTTGTCGCTGACGCGCATGAAGCGCATCCGTGAAGTGGACGTGGCCAACGAAACCATTACCGTCGAGGCCGGGGTGATCCTGCAGCAACTGCAGGAGGCCGCCGCCGAAGTCGGCCGGCTGTTCCCGCTGTCGTTGGGTGCTGAGGGCAGCTGCACGGTCGGTGGCAACCTGGCGACCAATGCTGGTGGCACCGCCGTGCTGCGTTACGGCAACATGCGCGACCTGGCGCTGGGGCTGGAAGTGGTGCTGCCCGACGGGCGCATCTGGGACGGCCTGCGCGGCCTGCGCAAGGACAATACCGGCTATGACCTCAAGCACCTGTTCATCGGCAGCGAGGGTACGCTGGGCATCATCACCGCCGCCGTGCTCAAGCTGTTCCCGGCGGTGCGCAGCCTGACTACCGCCTGGGTGGCGCTGCCCAGCCCACAGGCAGCCGTCGAGCTGATCGGGCAGATGCGCGGTTTGTGCGGCGACCGCCTGACAGGTTTCGAGCTGATGTCGCGGCAGAGCGTCGAGTTCGTCCTGCGCCATGTCACCGGCGTCAGCGATCCCTTCACCGAAGCGCATCCCTGGTACGTACTGATCGAACTGAGCGATACCCAGTCCAATGCGCCGTTGAACGAGATGCTCGAGCAGGGCATCGGCGAGGCGTTCGAGAAGGGCATGGTGTTGGATGCTGTGCTGGCTGGTAGCGATGCGCAGGTGCGCGCCTTGTGGGCACTGCGCGAGGGCATCTCGGAGGCGCAGAACCACGAGGGGCCGAGCCTCAAGCACGACATCAGTGTGCCGGTCAGCCGTATTCCCGACTTCATTGCGCGTACCGACCAGGCGCTGCTGCAGGCCTTTCCTGGCGTCCGTATCGTGGCCTACGGGCACGTCGGCGACGGCAACCTGCATTACAACATCAGCAAGCCAGTCGGCGCCGAGGATGGCCCGTTCAGGGCGCAGGCCGAGGCGATCATGCGGGTGATCTACGATCAGGTCCTGGAAGATGCCGGCAGCATCAGCGCCGAACATGGCCTGGGCCAGTCCAAGCGGCTGGCCGCGCAGCACTACAAGGCGCCGTTGGAGCTGGAACTGATGGGCCGCATCAAGCAGGCGCTGGATCCATCCGGGCTGATGAATCCGGGCAAACTGCTGTAGAACGCATGATCGAAACAGGAGGAACCATGAGCAAACTCAAGGTGCTGCAGATCGGCCCGCTGAGCGAACGCTTCAATCGCGAGCTGGCCGACGAATACGAGGTCAGTGCGCTCTGGCAGCAGGCCGAGCCACTGGCCTTTCTGCGCGAGCAGGGCGAGCAGTTCATCTACATGGTGTCTTCGGCGCGTTTTGGCTGCACGGCTGATCAGCTGGTGCTGCTGCCGAATCTGCGCGCCATCTGCAGCTTCGGTGTCGGCTACGATCCTTATCCGCTGGATCTGCTGCGTGACCGTGGCATCGCCCTCAGCACCACGCCGGACGTGCTCAACGACTGCGTGGCTGATCTGGCCATGGGCCTGATGATCGACAGCGCGCGGCGTCTGTCCGAAGCGGATCGCTTCGTGCGCAGCGGCGCCTGGAGCAGCACCACGGGCTTCCCGCTGGCGCGTCGGGTCAGCGGCAAGCGCCTGGGCATCGTCGGCCTCGGCCGCATCGGTGAAGCAGTAGCGTTGCGCGCTTCGGGGTTCTCCATGCCGGTGCGTTACCACAACCGCCGTGCGGTCGAGGGCAGCGCTTATCAGCACGAACCCGATCTGCTGGCACTGGCGCGCTGGGCGGACTTCCTGGTGCTGACCTGCCCGGGTGGCAAGGGTACCCATCACCTCATCAACGCCGAGGTGCTCGAAGCGCTGGGGCCTGATGGCTTCCTGATCAACGTGGCGCGCGGCTCGGTTGTTGAAGAGAGCGCACTGATCACAGCACTGCAAAAGGGTGTGATTGGCGGTGCGGGCCTCGACGTCTTCGAGCGCGAACCTCAGGTGCCGGCTGCATTACGTGAGCTGGACAACGTGGTGCTACTGCCGCACGTCGGCAGCGCCAGTGCCGAGACCCGCCAGCAGATGGCTGATCTGGTGCTGGACAACCTGCGCGCCTTCATCGCCACTGGCAGGTTATTGACTCCGTTGTAGAGCGGGTGCAACCCGCCAATCAAGGCGGCGGGTTTGACCCGCCCTACGGCTTCGCGTGTATTCATGAAAGGCCGCTGAATACGCCGGGCGGCATCTGCAGCCTGGCCTATCGTTACATCGCCACAAGCGCTGTAATCGTTTTCTAACTCACTGCCGCATCCTCGGCGCATCACAAGTGCGTCGTTTTTTCTCCTGTGCGCTGATGTGGCTGCCTCATGCCCTGTAAACTGTGACGTTTTCCGCAGGCAAGGACTCTCACCGTGCAGTCGGTCATCTCCATTTCGCAACTGAACAAGATCTATGCGTCCGGGCACCCGGCCCTGCAGGGCATCGACCTGGATATTCGCCAGGGCGAGATCTTCGCCTTGCTCGGCCCCAACGGCGCGGGCAAGACCACCCTGATCAGCATCATCTGCGGCATCGTCAATCCGGGCGAGGGCCGGGTGTTGGTGGCTGGCCACGACATCGTCCGTGACTACCGCGCGGCCCGCTCGCAGATCGGGCTGGTGCCGCAGGAGCTGGTCAGCGACGTGTTCGAAACCGTCTGGGCGACGGTCAAGTTCAGCCGTGGGCTGTTCGGCAAGAAACCCGATCCGGCCTATCTGGAGCAACTGCTCAAGGACCTGTCGCTGTGGGACAAGCGGGACGCCAAGATCATGGAACTGTCCGGCGGCATGAAGCGCCGGGTGATGATCGCCAAGGCCCTCTCGCACGAGCCGCAGATTCTCTTCCTTGACGAGCCCACTGCCGGTGTCGACGTCGAGCTGCGCCGCGACATGTGGAATATGGTGCGCCGCCTGCGCGAACGCGGTGTGACCATCATCCTGACCACCCACTACATCGAGGAGGCCGAGGAAATGGCCGACCGCATCGGGGTGATCAGCAAGGGCCGGATCATCCTGGTGGAAGACAAGCAGGTGCTGATGCACAAGCTGGGCAAGAAGCAGCTGACCCTGCATCTGCAGCAGCCGTTGTCCTGCGTACCGGCCGAGCTGGCGCGTTATGGTCTGGAGCTGGTGGATCAGGGGCATGCGCTGGTGTTCACCTTCGATGCCCAGCACGAGAACACCGGCATCGCCGAACTGCTGCGTGAACTCGCCCAGCACGGCATTGACTTCAAGGACCTGCAGTCGAGCCAGAGTTCGCTGGAGGAGATTTTCGTTTCATTGCTGGAGGAGTCGCGCGCATGAACCTGTATGCCATCAAGGCCATCTACCTGTTCGAGCTGGCGCGCACCTGGCGCACCCTGCTGCAGAGCATTGCCACGCCGGTGATCAGCACCTCGCTGTATTTTGTGGTATTCGGTTCGGCCATCGGTTCGAGCATGACCCAGGTGCAGGGCGTGAGTTACGGCGCCTTCATCATTCCGGGGCTGATCATGTTGGCGCTGCTGACCGAGAGCATTTCCAACGCTTCGTTCGGCATCTACATGCCCAAGTATTCCGGGAGCATCTACGAGCTGCTGTCGGCGCCGGTGTCCTACTTGGAGATATTGATCGGCTATGTTGGCGCGGCGGCGACCAAGTCGGTGATCCTTGGTCTCATCATCCTGCTCACGGCGCGACTTTTCGTCGATTTCGAGATTCAGCATCCCATCTGGATGGCGGCGTTTCTGGTGCTGACGGCGCTGACCTTCAGCCTGTTCGGCTTCATCATCGGCGTGTGGGCCGATGGCTGGGAGAAGCTGCAGATTGTCCCGGCGCTGATCGTCACGCCGCTGACCTTCCTGGGCGGCGCCTTCTATTCGATCAGCATGCTGCCGCCGGCCTGGCAGACGGTGACCCTGTTCAACCCGGTGGTGTACCTGATCAGCGCGTTCCGCTGGAGCTTCTACGGCGTTTCCGACGTCAATGTCGGCGTCAGCCTGGCGATGGTGCTGGGCTTTCTGGCGCTGTGCATTTTGCTGGTGGGCTGGATCTTCAAGACCGGTTACCGGCTCAAGAGCTGATGCCGGGCGCGAGCGCGGCATTCGCGGCTGAAGTCGCGAAACGGTAGAAACGAAGGGGCACATCATGTGCCCCTTGTTCATGTCAGCATGGTCATTTTTTTCATCCACCACCGAGGTGGATCGATAAGCATGCAGGGCGGGTTAAACCCGCCATGAAGGGGGCGGGTTGCAGCCGCCCCACGGCTTCCGTTTGGCGGCGATCAAGGTCGATTCGTCGCGGCTGGAGCCTCTCCCACAGATGCCTTGCCTCGTTCACTTCACCCGCAGTTCGCACTCGAAGGTTTCGGCCGGCGGCACGTTCGGCTCCCAGGGTTGCTGGTAGGTCAGTAGCAGCCGGCCTTCGCCCGGTTCGCGAGCGCTGAAGCGCCAGGTGGAAATGCCGCCAGCACCCACCAGTCCGGCGTCTTCCGGATTGCTGTACACCTCCGGGCCAAGACTTTGCAGCACGTTCGGCGCCGCGTCGCGCACCTCCCAGCGAAAGCCGGTAGTGGGGTTGCTGGGCAGGCTGAGAATCAGTTGCTGGCCCTTGTTCAGCGTCAGCGGGCACTGCCGGTCCTTCTTCAATTCCAGCGTACCGGATTGATGGGCGCAGGCCGTAAGCAGGGCCAGGGCGGGCAGGGTAAGCAGGCGCAAGGTGGCGTGCATGATGAACTCCAGTCGAACAAAACCTGGCCCAGCATAGCCGCACCGAGGTGCGGCACGCGAGCCGGAGGGTGCGCCGTGCGCACCTTGGTCAGTCGAACAACACCTTGGCTACGTCACCATAGCGTTTGGCGAAGTGCACGGTCAGGCCTTCCTTGAGGTAGTCTGGTAGTTCCTCGTAGCTGCCGCGATTGGCCTCAGGCAGGATCAGTTCGTAAATCTTCTGCCGCCGCGCCGCGATCACCTTCTCGCGCACGCCGCCGATGGGCAACACCTGGCCGGTGAGGGTCAGTTCGCCAGTCATGGCCACGCCTTTCTTCGGCGCCTGGTTGCGCGCCAGGGAGAGCAGGGCGCTGGCCATGGTGATGCCGGCGCTGGGGCCGTCCTTGGGTGTAGCACCTTCCGGCACGTGCAGGTGGACGAAGGCCTGGTCGAAGAAGGTCGGGTCGCCACCGAACTGCTTGAGGTGCGAGCTGACGTAGCTGTAGGCGATCTCCGCCGATTCCTTCATGACCTCGCCGAGCTGGCCGGTAAGCTTGAAGCCGCGATTGAGCGTGTGGATGCGCGTCGCCTCGATCGGCAGGGTGGCGCCGCCCATGCTGGTCCAGGCCAGCCCGGTGATCACCCCGGTGCCGGCCAATACCCGCTCGTTGCGGAACACTGGCATGCCCAGGGCTCCCTCCAGGTCCTTGGCGCCGATGTGAATCTTCGCCTCGGGATCGTCCAGCAACTTCACCACCGACTTGCGCACCAGCTTGCCCAACTGTTTCTCCAGCTGACGCACGCCGGCTTCGCGGGCGTAGCCCTCGATCACTGCGCGCAGCGCCGCGTCGCTGATGGCCAGGCGCGCTTTCGGTACACCCGCTTTTTCCAACTGCTTGGGCCACAGATGGCGCTTGGCGATGGCGAGTTTTTCCTCGGTGATGTAACCGGACAGGCGGATCACTTCCATGCGGTCGAGCAAGGGCCCGGGGATGGAGTCGAGGGTGTTGGCGGTGCAGACGAACAGCACCTTGGACAGGTCCAGGCGCAGGTCCAGGTAGTGGTCGAGGAATTCGACGTTCTGCTCCGGGTCCAGCGTTTCCAGCAGCGCCGAGGCGGGGTCGCCCTGGTAGCTGGTGCCCATCTTGTCGATCTCGTCGAGCATGATCACCGGGTTCATCACCTCGGCTTCCTTCAGCGCCTGCACCAGCTTGCCGGGCATGGCGCCGATGTAGGTGCGGCGATGGCCCTTGATCTCCGCCTCGTCGCGCATGCCGCCTACCGAGAAACGATAGAACGGCCGGCCGAGCGATTCGGCGATGGACTTGCCGATGCTGGTCTTGCCCACGCCGGGCGGACCGACCAGCAGCACGATGGAACCGGCGATCTCGCCTTTGAAGGCACCGACGGCAAGGAACTCGGTGATGCGCTGCTTGATGTCGTCCATGCCGGCATGGTGCTTGTCCAGCACCTTGCGCGCGCGGCCCAGATCGAGCTTGTCCTGGCCCTGTACACCCCAGGGCAGGGCGGTGGCCCAATCCAGGTAGTTGCGCGTGACGGCGTACTCGGGCGAGCCGGTCTCGAGGATCGACAGCTTGTTCAGCTCCTCATCGATGCGCTTCTGCGCCGGTGCAGGCAGGGTCTTGCCTTCGAGGCGGGCAAGAAATTCCTCGCGATCCGCGCTCTTGTCATCCTTGCTGATGCCCAGCTCCTGCTGGATCAGCTTGAGCTGTTCCTTGAGGAAGAACTCGCGCTGGCGCTCGCCAATCTGCTTGTTCACCTCGGCCGACAGCTCTTTCTGCAGGCGGCCGACCTCGACCTCCTTGCGCAGCAGCGGCAGCACCTTCTCCATGCGCTTGAGCATGGGCACGGTGTCCAGCACTTCCTGCAGCTCATGGCCGGAGGCGGTGGTCAGGGCTGCGGCGAAATCAGTGAGCGGCGAGGGCTCATTGGGACTGAAGCGATTGAGGTAGTTCTTCAGCTCCTCGCTATACAGCGGGTTGAGCGGCAGCAGCTCCTTGATCGCATTGATCAGCGCCATGCCGTAGGCCTTGACCTCGTCACGCGGGTCGGCCGGCGGCTGGGGATATTCGACTTCGGCCAAGTACGGACCGCGACGGCTCAGCCAGCCGCGAATACGCACGCGGGTCAGTCCCTGGGCGACGAACTGCAGTTTGCCGCCTTCCTCGCTGACGTGGTGTACACGCACCAGAGTGCCGTGCTCGGGCAGGCTGTCCAAGTCGAACTCGCCGTTCTCATCCGGTGGGTTGTCGACGAAGAACACCGCCAGGCACTTGTGCTCGGTGTTGTCCACGCGCTTGAGCGTGCGCCCCCAGGGGTGCTCGTTGACGATCACCGGCAACACCTGCGCGGGGAAGAACGGGCGGTTGTTGATGGGTATGATGTAAAGCTTGTCCGGCAGCCTTTGTGCGGGCAGCACCAGGCCGGTGGTGGATTGCACGTTGTCGTCGACAGCTTCGGAGTGGATGTCCTGATCGTTCATGGAGCACCTTTGCTTGCACGTTGGTTGCTACATGGGGCGACCTCGGGATTATTTCAACGTTTCAGTCGAGGCTCAGGCGAATGCCCAGCAGGCGCTGTTCGATCAGTGGGGTGAGCAGGGCGAAGCACTCGCCGGGCGCCAGGCGAATCTGCGTCGACTCGATCAGATCACTCTGCAGGCGCTCGATCAGCGCGAGCAGATGCGCGTCCTGCTCCTGATCGAGCATGCGGTTGCAGAGAAAGCGCAGTTGCATCTGCAGGCCGGGCGGGCAGCGTTCGTAATTGGCCGCGCGCACCGCCAAGCCACGCAGCCTGGCGAGGTCTTCGAGCGAGCGGCAGGCTTCGCCGATCCCGCGAATTCTGGGGTGATGCTGACGGTAAAGACGATCCTCGAGCTGTTCGATCACCGCCAGCAGAGTTTCGATCAGTCGGCAGTGGGCATCGAAGTCGGCGGGTTTGCGGCGCAACTGTGGCCAGTGTTGTTGTAGAGGGGGTAGTTGCATGCTGGCACCAGGCCAATTCAGCCAGAGCTGATCCAGCTGCTGCGCCTGCGCATTGCGCAGCGCGACGCTCGCGGCATCCTGCTGCGCGCCCAGCCCGCGATGTTTCTGCAGGGCCTGCAGCAGGTCGAGGCAGCGCTGCACGATCTCGGTATCCGCCTGTTTGTTGGCTTTCAACTGGCGATTTTCTGCGCGGTGGGTGAGCCAGTAGCTCAGCATGAGCAGCACGACCAGCAGGGGCAGAAAAATGAGGGCGGCATCGCTCATTGGGGTTCGCTTGTTGTGGTCGGTCGAGAGGGGCGAAGCAACTCTCCTGCCATTTGCCGGGGTTGCGTAATTCGGCTCAGCGAAGGTTCCCGGATGCACAGTAATAGAGCCTGAAGGTGTTCGGAGCTGCGACTTGGTGCGTTGGTTTTCAGGTGCATTGGTTGCTATAGGTGCAACCATTTCGCTGATAGGTGGTTGCGGCGTTTTTGCTTGGAAAGGAGTAAAGTGCAACCCTTGTTTCGTGCCGCCAGTCTTTTGCGATGCTGCAAGCCCGTGTGATCCGCCTGGATGAACAGGCCCATGAACATGCCCATGACCATCACCAGTTGGTGATGTCTCTGGTCGGCCGCGCCGAATTCGAAGTCGGCGGTCGTGGTGGCGAGGTGTGCCGCATGCGCGCCTGCCTGGTGCCGGGCGATGCGGCCCACCAGTTTGCCGGTATGGGCGACAACCGCATGCTGATTCTCGATCTGGACGAACAGGACACCCCCAGCGAAGACCTGGAGCTGCTCCACCGTCTGTTCGAAACACCGCGTTATCCCGCCCTCGATGTCGATTTCCAGCACCTGCTGAGCTATGCCGGCGCAGAGCTGGAGCGCTACGGCAGTGACTCGATCCTGGCGCGCTCTCTTGGCGGCGTTCTGTTACGTGCCCTGCATCTGCGCCTGTTCGGCGAACAGCGCCGGCAGCCGCAAGGGTCACTGGATCTGCAGCGCCTGGATGATTACATCGGCGAGCACCTGGCGCGGCGCATCAGCGTCGCGGAGCTGGCGCAGGAAATGTGCCTCAGCCCCAGCCACTTCCACGCCCAGTTCAAGGACAGCGTCGGCCTCACGCCCCACCAGTACCTGCTCCAGACCCGCCTCGACCGCGCTGCGCGCATGCTGCGCGAAAGCAACCTGCCGTTGGTACGCATCGCCGAGGAGTGCGGTTTCTCCAGCCAGAGTGCGCTGACCACCGCCATGCGCCGCTACATGGGCCTGACGCCGAAGCGACTGCGCGCGGCCTGATCGGTAGAGGCGCTGTATCTATGCTGTCGTAGCCTGGATGCAACCCAGGAATCACCGTGTACGGATTTGCGAGGGTTGCAGTCCGTGGGGTGGGTTAGCCGCCTGTCACTTTTTTGATCACGCCACCGCATCTGCAGCGGCGTAACTCACCATTGGCGCAACGTGATCCATCGCTTGGTGGGTTATGCGACGCACCACGACAGCGCTTGCTTGTCGATCCGCTTCCCGCGTCGCTAACCCACCCTGCGAGAAGCCGTGCGACCGACATTTGATCCGTGTCGCGACGCTAGGCGTAATTTTGCGGGCTCAACTGACGCTCGATCAGCTCGATAAGGATGTGCAAGGTCTTGATGTGCAGTTCCTGCACGCGGTCGGCGAAGTCACCGCCCGGGGCGCAGATGCACACGTCGGCCAGGCTTTCCAGCAGCGAGCCGGGTTTGCCGGTCAGGGCGATCACCTTCACACCCAGGGTCTTGGCGACTTCGGCGGCCTTGACCACGTTGGGGCTCTTGCCGCTGGTGCTGATGGCGATCAGCACGTCACCTTCGCGGCCATGGGATTCGATGTAGCGCGAGAAGATGAAGTCGTAGCCGAAGTCGTTGGCCACGCAGCTGATGTGGCTGGGGTCGCTGATCGACACGGCAGCGATGCCCGGACGGTTCTTGCGGTAGCGCCCGGTCAGTTCCTCGGCGAAGTGCATGGCATCGCACATCGAGCCGCCATTGCCGCAGGAGAAGGCCTTGCCCTTGTGCTCGAAGCTCTCGACCAGCAGTTCGGCGGCCTTCTGGATATTGCTCAGGGTCTGTTCGTTGGCGAGGAAGGCCTCCAGCGCGCGCTGGGCTTCCTGCAGGCTGTTGCGGATATGTTCGATCATCGCGTCTCAGAACCTCAAGGGAGTTCAGGGCTGGAATAGAAGGCCGTCAGCACTTTCACCAGGTGCTCCAGGTCGTGGCTGCCGGCCAATTCGCGAATCGAGTGCATGGCGAAGGTGGGCAGGCCGATGTCGACCGTGCACACGCCGAGCTGGCTGGCAGTGATCGGGCCGATGGTGGAGCCGCAGGCCATGTCGCTGCGCACTACGAAGCTTTGCACCGGCACTTCGTTTTCCAGGCACAGGTGGCGGAAGAAGCCGGCGGTTTCGCTGTTGGTGGCGTAGCGCTGGTTACTGTTGATTTTGATCACCGGGCCAGCGTTGAGTTTGGGCCCGTGGTTGCCGTCGTGCTTGTCGGCGTAGTTCGGGTGTACGCCGTGAGCGTTGTCGGCCGATACCAGCAGCGAGCGTTGGATGGTGCGGACGAAGGCGTCGCCGTCTGGCAGCACGCGGCGCAGCACCTGCTCGAGGAAGGGGCCGTCCGCGCCACAAGCCGAGCAGGAGCCGACTTCTTCGTGGTCGGTGCAGACCAGTACACAGGTTTCCTCGTCGTCCGCGTCGATCAGCGCCTGCAGGCCGGCGTAGCAGGACAGCAGGTTGTCCAGGCGCGCGCTGGCGATGAAGTCCTGATTGAGGCCGACGATGGCGGCGCTCTGAGTGTCGTAGAAGCTCAGTTCGTAATCGAGTACCGCGTCCGGGTTGAAGTCGTGCTCCATGGCCAGCTGTTCGGCGAGCAGGGCGCGGAAGTCGGCGGTTTCGCTGCTGGCGAGCTGGGCGAGGATCGGCGGTAACTCGTTCTGCGGGTTGATCGCCCAGCCCTGGTTGGCCTCACGGTTGAGATGGATGGCCAGGCTGGGGATCACGGCGATGGGCTGGTAGAAGTCGATCAACTGGCTCTCGACCTTGCCGTCGCGGCGGTAGGTCACGCGGCCGGCCAACGACAGGTCACGGTCGAACCAGGGGGCGAGCAGGGCACCGCCGTAGACTTCCACGCCGAGCTGGAAGAAGCCCTGACGCTGCAGCTCGGGGTTTGGCTTGACGCGCAGGCACGGGCTGTCGGTATGCGCGCCGACCAGGCGAATGCCGCCATCTACGGCCGGACGCTTGCCCAGCTTGAAGGCGATGATCGAGGAGTCGTTGCGGGTCACGTAATAGCGGCCACCGGCTTCGGTGTGCCAGGGCGCGCGTTCGTCGAGGTGCCGATAACCGGCAGCTTCCAGGCGCATCGCCAGGCTGGTGGTGGCATGGAAAGGGGTCGGCGAGGCGTTGAGAAAATCGAGCAGGCCTTGGATCAGTTCTTCGCGCATGTATCACTCCGGACAGCGATGGCGCAGTGTAACCGTTTTGCCTGTTCTTGGCAGAACGGCGCGTGCATGGCCCGGATAGAGAGCGGCAATATTGCGTGCGGCACGGCAGCATCGGGTGATGGCTGCACGGAACAAAAAAGCGGATACCGACAGAGCCTCGACCTGCCGGTATCCGTGCGCTGCAAATCAGAATTTGTAGGTGGCCGAGAGGCTGAACACGTCACCCTTGGCTTTCACCTCGCCATCCATGCTGGCGCCGCCCAGGCGGTCCTGGTTGACGGTGCGCAGGCGCGCCTTGTCGACGAACTGATGGGAGTAGGCGGCGTCGATGCTCAGGTTTGGCTCGGACGCGAAGCGGTAGCTGCCGCCGAAAGAGACGAAGGTGCGGTCGCCATCGGGAATCCGCGCGTCACGGGTGGAGTTGCGCGTGGGCGTCTGATCCAGCGCCACACCGGCACGCAGGGTGAGCTCGTTGGTAACGCGATAATCGCCGCCGATCGAGTACATCCAGGTGTCCTTGTAGTCGTAGGGAATGACCACCAGGGTATTACCGTTGGATTCGAGCTTGAGCTCCTTGAACGATGACCATTGTGTCCAGGTAACGCTGGCTCCCAACGAGAAGCGGTCGTTGAACTCATGGACCCAATCCAGCGTGGCGCTGGCAGGTACATCCAGGCGGGACTTGGCGTCGGCACCGTCCGGGTTCAGATTCAGGCCGGGGAAGGCCAGTTCGATGGCGGTGGCATCGCCGAATATCGGAGGAAACAGCGGGTTGGTCAGCAGATCATAGGAATATTGATCTGCATGGATGTTGTAGTCCCCTTCGAGCTTGTTGCGAATGCGGGCGTGATAGTTGATGCCCAGGGTGTCGCGCTCGGTAGGTTTCCACGCGACACCGGCAAACCAGCCGAAAGAGGTGTTGTCCACCTTCACCCGGATCAGTGCGTCGCTGATACCTGGTGGCAGGCCCAGCGGCAGTTGGGACGATGGGGTGCCGGCAGCGGCCAGCAGATCGAGGTTCTGGCTGATAAAGCCCTTGGTGTGCTGGACGATGACGCCACCGCCGACGGCGAAGGCATCGTTGACCTTGAAGGACAGGGAGCCAGTCAGGCCGACGGTCTCGATCTTGGTATCGACCGCGAAGTCCTGACCTTTCCAATCTCCATCCCAGGTGGTTTGCGCGCCCATGGGCACCACCTGGCTCAGGCCGAAGCTCAGTCGATCGTTGATCGGCATGACCAGAAAGCTGGTGGGCAGCGCCTTGCCGAAACCACCCTGACCGCCATCGTTGGTGATGGGACCGTTATCGATGATGTTGCCGGTCGGGTTACCGGCCGGGTCAAATTCCAGGTCGCGATCCGAGCGCGGGTTGCCCTGATTGTCATAGACGTTGCCTTTGTACTTCAAACTGATCCGTGCATGGTGCACGGACACCTGAGCGACGTTGTGGTCGATGAACGCCATGGCGGCAGGGTTGTTGAAGGCGGCGCTGGGGTCGTTCTTCCACATCGACCCGCCAGCGAATGCTCGGCCCCAGCCTGGCGTGCCGTAGGTTGGAACACCGAATGCGCCCGCCTGAACCTGGGAGGCGGCCAACATGGAACCTGCCAGGGCGGCAATCCAGAGAGTTCGGTGTGCGTTGGCAGAGAGAATATTATTTTTATTGCGCATGGCTGATCTCTTTTGTCTGAGAACTTCATTACTTCCAATAACCCGCGTCCGCATCGAATCGATCAATAACGGCGCGGGTTACTACTACGTGCCGGCCTGCACCTGTCAGTTGACCGAAATGGCCGGCGCCTGAACGTTCAGAGAACGGATATTGCAGTTGCCCGCCAATGCCTGTGCGGAGGTGACGCGCAAGGTGTGGTTGGAGTTGGTCCATTGCACATTGATGGTGGTCGGGCCTGCGCAGTTGGAGGCCGGGATCAGGGGCGGAGCACCGGCGATGGTGAAGCCAACGCCGGATACGGTACCGAGCCAGGTCTCGCCACCGTCGGTGGTGGTGCTCGGAGTCAATGTCCACGGCAGGCCGGTGATGCTCGGCAGGGCGCACAGGCCACTGCCACTGACGGTTACGGTATTGATATTGGCGCTTGCCCCACCGGCATTGATGGTGCCGTTGAAGACCACGTTGCAGTTCACCGTTGCGCCAAAGGACGAAGGTCCCGAAACACCGATGGTGCCCGTTGCGGTGAACGGGGAGCCGCCAGTGATGGTGGCCGCCGAGGCCATGCCGGAAATACCCAGGCCGATTGCCAGAGCACCGATGACACTTACCAGTTTGTTGTTTTTCATTGTTTCCTCACTAACAGATTGTTGTTGTATGTATGGCTGTTACGAGACGCACAACAAAACACAGACCTCTCTCTTCCAGCCCGAACTTCCCGAACAGTCCCGAATGCTTTTTCAGGCCGGCGCTCGGGATACAGCTAACTGAATGCAGGTGTTGCCATGTGCATGCAGTTGGCTGTTTTGCAGGCGAAGCAAAAGTTCGCCGAATCGCGGTGAAACGTCCTTATTTCTTGCCGGGTGTAATGGCTGAAGAAATAGAGTGGAAGACTGCAGCATGCCGAGGCGTGACGTGATTTCGCCCAGGCAGGAAACAGGCGCGGATGAAGAGTTGCCTAGCGAGCAGTTCCATCTGGTTCAAGCTCCCTGTCATGTTGGTGGCAGGACCGTTCGAGTTGAGCGATATGCAGACCATGCGGTGCAGTCGGCGGGCTCGTTGTCTGCCTCTAAGGTAATCTTCCGGGGCGAAAGAAAACCCCAGCCAAGGATGGGTTGGGCTGCTGACCGATCGATCAACTGTGAATAACCGGGAAGAAGGTACACACCGCCTGTCGCCGATCCCTACCAATGGATGGGGGCGGTGTGATCAGTTTGGGACTCGTACGTAACCGGGCTCGAGCCCGAAGACTTCCAGCCCATCAGGCATCGAGCGTCCGGCCTCGACTTCGACCACGCTGACGGGATGCTGGGGTGCGCTGCGGTAGTCCAGCAGCCACTTGTCCCCGGCTCGACGCATTGCGGCGGCGGGCACAACCAGCGCTTCGGGGTTGTGATAGGTGAGGATGCTCAGCTTGGCGCTCATGCCCAGCCTGACCTGGCGCATCTGCACTTCATCCAGTTCCGGGATGCTCACCACGACTTCGAACTGGGAGCTACCACCGGGGACGCTACCGCCAAGGGCCTGGCCGCCCACCGCCATGACCTTGCCTTGCAGGTGCTGGTCATCGAAACCGTCGCCGGTAACGTCGACCGGCTGGCCTTCTTTCAGCTGGTTGACGTCCAGTTCGGCGACTCGGGCAATGACGCGCAGTCCCTCGATGCTGGCGAGGCCGAACAGGGGCTGGCCCTGGCTGACTCGGCTACCTGTCTGCAGCGGGCCTTTGGCTGCCTCTTCGGCGCTTATGCCGGGGGCCTGCACGACGATGCCGGAGAACGGCGCAAGGATCTCTCCTGAGGTTATCTGTCGGCTCAGGGCCGCGTGCTTGACCTCGGCATTGGCCAGCTCCATCTCGGCGATCTGCCGGTACTCGCCGCGGCCGCGCTCGAGCACGGCTTGCAGCTCCGCTTCTGCGGCCTGCAGGTCCATGCGCTGCAGCTGTGTCTGTCGTTCCAGCTCTTCCAGTTCGTTGCGGGCCACGATGCCTCGTTCATGCAGCGAGCGCGTGTCCTTGAGTTTCTGTTCGTTGCCGTCCAGGCCCATCTGCACGCTGCGCAAGGCGCGCCGCGCCCGGCTTACCTCCTGTCCCGCCTCCCAGTCCTGAAGTTCGCGCACCGTGCGACGGGCCTTGAGCAGCGTGGAAAGGGCATCACGCACCTGCACCTCCAGCTCGCTGGCATCCATGCTGAGCAAACGCTCGCCCTTGATGACTCGTTGCCCAGGTTCGACGAGGTTGCTGGCGATGTTGCCGCCAAACGGAGCATTGATGCTGACGGTGCGCTCTGGCTCTATGCGGCCGACCAGACCGATACGGTGCTCCAGGTTGCTCGGCTGCACGGCCAGCCAATGCCCGGAGGGTGGTTCGGCAGTGGCGCGTGGCTGCATCTGGAACGACAGCGCTGCGATGCCCGCCAGCAGTGCGAGTCCGGTGATCATCAGGCGCGGTAGGCGCCAGTGTTTGCGCTCAGTGGTCATTGAGAATGATGTCCCAGCTTTCCAGTGTCATGCCCAGGGTCAGGTCCAGCTGCGTCTGCGCGTTGAGGTAGGCGATCACGGTGCTGAGACGAGCGTTCTCGGCGTTCTGCAGATCGCTTTCGAAGCTCAGCACCTGAAAGTTGCTGGAGCGTCCGGCCGCCAGCTTGTCCCGTTCGATCGCCAGCTTGCGCCTGGACAGTTCCACGCCACGCTGGGCGATTTCGTACTGGCGCCAGCGGGTGCTCACATCCCGTATGACATCCTTGACGTTGCGAATCAGTGCCTGCCTGGCATCGGCCAACTGCAGTTGCTGATCTTCGACGTTGACTCGGGCATGTACTTCTCCCTGGCGTCTGCTCAGATCGCCGATGGGGATGTCGAGCCGTATGCCGGCATAGCTGTCCCAGCTGCGATCTGCGCCATTGCCATAGGTCGAGCCGTAGCGATCTCTGGCCTGATTTGCACCGACTTCGAGCGACAGATCCCAGAGGCTCTGGTTCTTGGCGAGCAGCAGGTTGATGTCCGCTTGCTGGCGCATGATCAACTGGCGCAGAAAGTCGGGTTGCTGTCGCTCGGCCAGACTGATGGCCTGGCTGGGGTCGATCTCGATCGCTTCAGCGTGCAGGGCGTCGGTTGCCCGCACTGGCGAAGAGAGGTCCAGCGCGAGCAGGCGCAGCAGCTCCAGGCGGCTGCTGTCGACCAGATTGGCCGCTTCCTCGACGCCCAGCTCCTGGCTGGCCAGGCTGGCTTCGGTCTGCACCACCTCGAACTCCGCCATCCGCCCGGCTTCGATCATCGCCTGGTTGACGCTCAGCAGCTCTTGCGAGCGCTGAAGGGCAGCCCTGGCGATACCCAGTTGCTCCTGGGCTCGCAGCAGCTCGCGGTATGCGAAGATGATCGCCGCGACGGTCTGCGAGATGCCGGCCTTGAGGCCGAGCCTGTTGGCCTCTTCGGTCAGTTGCGCGAGTCGCAGTGGCGCGGTGGTGACGTCGCGTCCAGCGCCACGCAGCAGCGGCTGGATGATGCTGAAGTCGACGCCGTCGTTGCGGCGCCAACCTGCCTGGTCGGCTTGCGAGTGGAACTTGCTCCAGCCTAGGCTGACTACGGTGCCATATTCTCCCAGCACGGTCGCTGTGGCGCCGAACTGACCCGCACGCTGACGATCGGCATGCCCCCGCGAGGCTCGGTAGCTGTTGGAGAGGTACAGTTTGGGATTGAACGCATCTTCCGATACCCGCAGGTCGAACTTGTCGGCAATGCGCCAGAGATAGGCGCTCTTGATCGAGCGGTTGTTGCGCAGCCCAAGAAACACCGCGTCGACCAGCGACAGGTCGGCCATCTGTTCACTGAGCAGTTCAGCGGGCGCGGGATTGGGCATGCTGGGTGCCGAAGGGCGCAAGGGTTCTTCCCGCCATGCCTGTGCTGGTGCGCTGAGGGTGACGATGAGGAGAGCGCCGAGCGCCAGTCGCCTACTCATCGCGCAGCGCCTCTACCGGTTGCAGGCGCGAGGCGGCGACGGCCGGATGCAGACCGAAGAACAGGCCGACCAGTACCGTACTGCCGATGCCCAGGGGCAGCGCGCCGGGGGCCAGAAAGAATGCCCAGCCAGACAGCTGCGCATAGCCCCAGCCGCCCGCCATACCGAGGACGGCGCCCAGCAGCGCGCCAACGCTGGTCAAGGCCACGGCTTCGACCAGGAACAGGTTGCGGATATCTCTGCGCCGTGCACCCAGGGCCAGGCGCACGCCGATTTCCCGGCGGCGCTCGCTGACGTTCATCAGCATCACGTTCATCACCCCCACACCGCCACCGATCAGCGAGACGACGCCGAGCGCTGCCAGCAGGTAGGTGAAGGTTCGGGTCTGCTGTTGCATGCCCTCGAGGATCTGCTGCGCGAAGATCAGGGTAACCGGAGCATCCCCAGCGATGCGCTGGGCGAGAGTCTGGCGCAGTTGCTCGCCGGCCTGGATGACTTCTTCGGCGCTGTTGGCGCGGGCCACGACGTGGCTGATCTGTGGTACGGGATTGATGCGCGTCATGCCCTCCATGGGGATGAACAGCGTTTCGTTGGCATTGAACGGCAGGAGCATGCCGGGGGCACCTTCCTGGAGAATGCCGACGACCCTGAATTGATAGGACTGCAGGCGTAGCTGGTCACCCGGTTGCAGCGGATCATCCGGTAGGCTCAGGGCCTGTGCCAGCGAGGCGCCGATGACCACATAGGCTTCCTTGCGGTCGAACTCCGACAGCGAGCGACCGCTGGCGATATTCAGGCGTGCGGCCTCGAACAGTGCCGGGTCGGCGCCGATGATGTTGGCGTTGCCGACCCGTCCCTGGAAGATCGCCGGTGCGCCATAGGTCATCACCGGAGACAGGCTGGCAACGGCCGGGGTTTGCCGACTCAGTGCTTCCACGCTCAGACGCAGGGGCAGGCCGTCGCGCCCGGTGGGTTGTGGTGGCAGCTGCAGCACCAGGGTATCGCTGCCCAGGTTGCGGAAGATGGCAATCGACTGCGCTGCGGCATTGCCGCCGATGTTGAGCAGGGCCACCACCGAGCAACTGCCCATGACGATGCCCAGCAGGGCCAGCAAGGAGCGCCGACCGAGCATTCGCAGGCTGTTCAGCGCCTCGAGCAGTATCTGTGCGGCGCTCGGTCCGCTGCTGAACGGCATGCTCAGGCTCATGCTGAGCCGGCCTCGCGCAGCAGCCCCTGATGCACCTCGACCCGGCGCGCCAGGCGGTTGGCGATCAGGGGGTCATGGGTGACCACGATCAGCGTGACGCCTTGCTCGCGGTTGAGCTCGATCAGCAGTGCCATGATCTCTTGGGCCGTGCTGGCATCGAGGTTGCCGGTCGGTTCGTCGGCGAGAATCAGTGCAGGCTTGCCGACCAGCGCGCGGGCGATGGCTACGCGCTGGCGCTGCCCACCGGACAGGCTGGCGGGACGATGTTCACTGCGTTCGCCCAGGCCGACCCTGACGAGCATGGCGTGCGCTTGCTCGCGCGCCTGACGGGGCGCGATGCCGCGATAGGTCAGGGGCAAGGCGACGTTGTCCAGCGCGCTGAGGCGGGGAAGCAGGTTGAAGCTTTGGAAGACGAAACCGATCAATTGGTTACGCAAGGCGGCCAACTGGTCAGGGCTGGCCTGGGCGACGTCGATGCCATTGAGGCGATAGTTGCCGGTATCGGGCAGATCGAGCAGGCCGAGTACGTTGAGCAGGGTGCTCTTGCCCGAGCCGGAACTGCCGAGGATGGCGCAGCTTTCCCCATGCGCGATCCGCAGGCAGACGTCGCCGAGGATGTGCAGCGTCTTGTCGGCAAGCCGGTAGTGCTTGCCAATGTGCTGCAACTGGATGAGCTGTTCTTCGTTATTGTTTTCGAGCATCCCGATGCCACTGCCTGCGTCCATGTCGATGAACCACTGAGCATCGCCTTGTCAGGCATTTCCTGGCGCCGAGGCCTCCGGGAAATCAAAGGGCAGTCGTCCCTCTGAAAGCGGCCGCAACAGGGCCATGCCCGATAGCAGGATTGGCAGCGCTGGCTTGTCTGTAAAGCCAACTTTCTTCTGGTTCGGTTGGGCAGTGTTACCGATGCTCACACTGCCTGTGCAGAGCGGGTGAGCATGCCAAGACAGGTGCTGGATGAGGGCAGCGGGCTGCCCTCGACGCCGACGGCCGATCAGAACGGCGCGGGGCACTCGAAGCGCATGCGTTCGCCCGTTTGCGGGTGGGTGAGGGCGAGCATGCTGGCATGCAGGCACAGACGCTCATGGGCGGCCAGGGCCTGCTCATGGGCGTAGAGGCGGTCGCCCAGCAGCGGGTGACCGATAGACAGCATGTGCACGCGCAACTGGTGCGAGCGTCCGGTTATGGGCGTCAGTTCGACCCTGCACCAGTCGCCGCAGCGCTCGACGATGCGCCAGTGGGTCAGTGCATGCTTGCCCAGTTCATGATCGACGACATGGCGTGGCTTGGTCGGCGGGTCGTAGCGCAACGGCAGGTCGATGCTGCCACTGTCGGCCTGCGGCTGGCCCCAGCACAGGGCGGTGTAGGCCTTCTCGGTTTCACGGTCGTGAAACTGGCGTGACAGCTCGCGGTGGCTGTCGGCGTCACGGGCCAGGACGATGATGCCGGAGGTTTCCCAGTCCAGCCGATGCACGATGCGTGCTTCCGGGTAGCCGTTTTCCTGCAGGCGGGTGACCAGGCAATCCTTGTTGTCATCGGCGCGGCCGGGCACCGACAGCAGCAGGGTGGGTTTGTTGATCACCAGCAGGGCGGCGTCCTGGTGGAGAATTTCGATCTGGCTCAGCGGCATGGGGCATTCTGGTTGGATTGGGCGATAAAAGCGAATGGCGGCCGTAAGGCCGCCATTCGTATGATCCAGTTAAAAAACCATCCTGGGCGCTGCGAGCTAGAGCCATGCAAGGCAAAAATAGGCGAGGAAGCGGAGTGTACTTTTGTACATGAGCATTCCGAGCCTGTTTTTAACGCAGCAGGGCCAACGCGCAGCAAGTCCAGATAGATTTTTCAACGATCCGGCAGGGTAATGTTCAACTCCAGGATCGAGCAACTGCCCTGGTTTTCCAGTGCGACCTGGACCTGATCCGATTCGATGTTGACGTACTTGCGGATCACTTCCACCAGCTCCTGCTGCAGGGCAGGCAGGTAGTCCGGCTGGCTGCGCTGACCACGCTCGTGGGCAACGATGATCTGCAGGCGCTCTTTGGCGATGGATGCGGTGGTTTCCTTCTTGCGCGAACGCAAGAAGTCAAAAATATTCATTCTCGACCTCCAAACAGGCGCTGCAGGAAGCCCTGCTTCTTCACATCCAGGAAGCGGTGTGCGACTTCCTTGCCAAGCAGGCGATCGACTGCGTCGCTGTAGGCCTGGCCGGCATCGCTCTGGTCATCGAGGATGACCGGGATACCCTGGTTGGATGCCTTGAGCACGGCCTGGGATTCGGGGATCACGCCGAGCAGGCGGATGGCGAGGATTTCCTCGACGTCTTCGACGCCGAGCATCTCGCCCTTGGTGACGCGCTCGGGGTTGTAACGGGTGAGCAGCAGGTGTTCCTTGATCGGCTCTTCGCCTTTCTCGGCGCGGCGCGATTTGCTCGCCAGTAGGCCGAGCATGCGGTCGGAGTCACGTACCGAGGACACTTCCGGGTTGGTCACGACGATGGCTTCGTCGGCGAAATACATCGCCAGGTGTGCGCCTTTCTCGATACCGGCCGGCGAGTCGCAGACCACGTATTCGAAATTCTGCGACAGCTCGGTGATGACCTTCTCGACGCCTTCCAGGGTCAGCGCGTCCTTGTCACGGGTCTGGCTGGCGGCCAGCACGTACAGGTTCTCGAGGCGCTTGTCCTTGATCAGGGCCTGGGTCAGGGTGGCTTCGCCGTTGACGACGTTGACGAAGTCGTACACCACGCGGCGTTCGCAGCCCATGATCAGGTCGAGGTTACGCAGGCCGACGTCGAAGTCGACGATGACGGTCTTGTGCCCGCGCAGGGCGAGGCCGGTACCAATGGCAGCGCTGGTGGTGGTTTTACCGACGCCACCTTTGCCGGAAGTGACTACGAGGATCTTGGCCAAGGTGATTCACCCCAAAAAATGAAAATAACGCGGGAGTCCGTCGGCCAATCGAGGCTTCCAGATGCCCTTTTTGTGTCCGTAAAAAGTGGCCGCAGTATCCGTTAAAGGCGGGTGATGTTCAACACGTCACCCGACAGGCTGACGTGCACTGCATCGCCCCACAGCGGGTCGCGGCGCAGGTCTTCGGCGACCTTGTAATGGCCGGCGATCGACAACATTTCGGCGCCCATTTGCTGACAGAAAATCCGTGCCTTGGTGTTGCCCTTGATGCCCGCCAGGGCGCGGCCACGCATGGGCGCGTAAACATGGATGTTGCCATCGGCGAGAAGTTCCGCCCCGGCGCTGACCGGTGCCAGCACGATCAGATCGCCACCCTGGGCATAGATCTGCTGGCCGCCGCGCACCGGGCTGGTGATGATGCGGCTGGGTTTGTGCTCGGGTTCGGCCGGTTTCTCTTCGATTTTCCTTGGCGCTGGATCGAGGAGACGTTCACGTGCACCGGAAGGCGGCAGCACCGGCAGATCCATGGCTTCGGCAGCGGCGACGTCGCTCTCCCGTGAGGCACGGATAGCCAGGGTGCGCAGGCCATGGCGGCGGCAGACGGCCATCAGCTCGGCCAGATCCAGCTCACCTTCGCCTTCCGGCAGTTTGTCCAGGGCCAGCACCAGCGGCGTGTTGCTGAAGAAGGCCGGGGCCTGGGCGACTTTTTCCGTCAATTGCGCGTCGAGGCGTTCGAGATCGTTGTGCGCCAGTTCCATCACGGTGATGGCGAGCATGCTGCCCTTGAGCTGGAATACGGGGTCTTGGGCGAGGAGGTCGGCTTGGCTCATGGTGGTGCGATGGGCCTTCTGGCGAGTCAAAAGATGCCCGGACTTATAGCGACATAGGCCGCATGCCGCAAGCTGCGCAAGTCAGTGAGTCAGGGGCGGGATGAACGCTTGGCTGTCGATTCGCCGTCGCGATCTGCTCTGCTGGCAGTGCTGTCAGCGAGCTGGCTGGGAAAACTGCGTTAGAATGTGCGGCTTTGCAAGTGATCGGAAACGTCTCATGGATCGCCCCCGCTTTCGCGCCTGTTTTCTTCATCCGCGCTTCTGGCCGCTGTGGCTGGGCTTAGGGTTGCTATGGCTGGTGGTGCAGCTGCCGTATGGCGCACAGCTGAAACTGGGGCGGGCGCTGGGTTGGCTGATGTACCGCACGGCAAGCTCGCGCCGGCAGATCGCCGCGCGCAATCTGGAACTTTGCTTCCCCGGCAAGAGCGCTACCGAGCGCGAGCGCCTGCTCAAGGACAACTTCGCCTCCACGGGTATCGCCTTCTTCGAGATGGCCATGAGCTGGTGGTGGCCCAAGGCACGCCTGGCGCGGCTGGCGCATGTGGAAGGTCTCGAACATCTGCAGCGGGCGCAAGCCGCGGGGCAGGGCGTGATCCTGATGGCGGTGCACTTCACCACCCTGGAGATCGGCGCGGCGCTGCTCGGTCAACTGCACACCATCGACGGCATGTACCGCGAGCACGACAACCCATTGTTCGACTTCATCCAGCGTCGTGGCCGTGAGCGCCACAACCTCGATGCCAGCGCCATCGAGCGCGAGGACATTCGCGCCATGCTCAAGGTGCTGCGTGCCGGCCGCGCTATCTGGTACGCGCCGGATCAGGACTACGGCCGCAAGCAGAGCATCTTCGTACCGCTGTTCGGCATTGCGGCGGCGACGGTGACTGCCACCAGCAAGTTCGCACGTCTGGGCAAGGCACGCGTGGTGCCTTTCACCCAGCAGCGCCTGGCTGACGGTAGTGGTTATCGTCTGGTAATCCATCCACCGCTCGAAGGCTTCCCCGGTGAAAGCGAAGAGGCCGATTGCCTGCGCATCAACCAGTGGATCGAGCAGGTGGTCAGTGCCTGCCCCGAGCAATACCTGTGGGCGCACCGGCGTTTCAAGACGCGCCCCGAGGGCGAAGCGAAGCTGTACGGTACGCGCAAGTAGCGCACCTATACTCAACAGAAAATCAGGATTGGCCGATGACAGCAGCTGCCCACCCCCATGAGCCCGTCACCGGGCTGATTCTTTCCGGCGGTGGAGCGCGGGCGGCCTATCAGGTCGGGGTGTTGGCAGCCATCGCCGATCTACTGCCGGACGCCTCGCACAATCCCTTTCCAGTGATAGTCGGCACCTCGGCCGGGGCAATCAATGCCGTCGGCCTGGCCTGTGGCGCGCTGCAGTTCGGCGAGGCGGTGCGGCGCCTGACCTCGGTCTGGCAGGGCTTTCACACCCATATGGTGTACCGCAGCGACTGGCCTGGCGTGCTGCGTCAGGCGGCGCGTTTCGTTGGCCATAGCTTGCTCGGCCTGGGCCGCGATGTTCCGGTGGCCTTGCTCGACAGTTCGCCGTTGCGCGAGTTGCTGGAGCGCGAACTCGACTTCTCCGGCATCGCCGCAGCCGTGCGCCATCGCCAGCTGCGAGCGGTAGCAGTGACGGCCTTCGGCTACGAAAGCGGTCAGACGGTGACCTTTTATCAGGGCCGCGCCACCATCGACCCCTGGTTCCGCCATCGTCGCGTCGGTGTACCGACTCGTCTGCAGCTGGATCATTTGCTGGCCAGCGCATCGATTCCGCTGATTTTTCCGCCGATGAAGATCAACCGTGAATATTTTGGGGACGGCGCGGTGCGCCAGGCGGCGCCGATCAGCCCGGCGTTGCACCTGGGTGCCAGTCGCGTGTTGGTGATCGGCGTGAGCGGCAATGCCCAGCTCGAACCCGATGCCGAGCTGCCGCGCGTGATGAGCACCCGGCCGCCGAGCCTGGCGCAGATCGGCGGACACATGCTCAACAGTACCTTCATCGACAACCTGGAAACCGATATCGAGCTGCTCGAACGACTCAACCAGATGAGCGCACTGGTGCCGCCGGAGCGGCGTCCCCGTGGATTGGGGTTGAACCCGGTGGACGTGCTGGTGATCGCGCCGAGCCAGCCGCTGGATCAGATCGCCGCCCGTCATCAGCGTGAGCTGCCCAAGGCGCTACGCCTGTTTCTGCGTGGCCCAGGGGCGACCAAGGCCGGCGGTGCAGGCGTACTCAGCTATCTGCTGTTCGAGCCCGGTTACTGCAGTGAACTGATCGAGTTGGGCTATCAGGATGCGATGACGCGCAAGGCCGAACTCTGTCGTTTTCTCGGGCTGGTCGAAGTGGCGCAGCCTGCCTGAGCCGCATCGTTTGATAGTTGGTAGGGTGTGCTGCGCGCACCGGGTGGCTCCCCTGCTGGCAGGCGGTGCGCGCGGCGCATCCTACGGCTTGTCGGCTCTGGTGTTTCAGGCCAGTACGCCATCACGAAAATCGCGCATGGCTTGCTCGATTTCCTCGCGGCTGTTCATCACGAACGGTCCGTACTGCACGATGGGTTCGTTCAGTGGTGTACCAGCGATCAGTAATACCCGTGCGCCATGGGTGCTGGCCAGGTGCAGCTCACCTTCGTCGGATAGCCGCACCAGACGCCCGGCGCTGACCGGTTGTGCACTGGCCTCGGGCAGCTCGAGCAGGCCTTGGTAAACGTACAGCATGACCCGCTGACCATCGGCCAGGCGCGGTGCGACCTTGCTGCCGGCCGGCAGGTGCAGGTCGAACAGCTGAGGCTGGGTGTGTGGACGCTGCACGGCGCCGGCCTGGCGAATCTCGCCGTCATCGAATTCACCGGCGATCACCACCACCTCGGCGCCGGACGCCGTGGTGATGCGCGGGATGTCGGTGGCTGGAATGTCGCGATAGCCCGCTTCACCCAGCTTGTCCTTGGCCGGCAGGTTGAGCCAGAGCTGGAAGCCACGCATGGCGCCGGACTCCTGCTCGGGCATCTCGCTGTGGATGATGCCGCGCGCAGCCGTCATCCATTGCACGCCGCCGCTGCCGAGCAGGCCGACGTTGCCCAGGTGATCTTCGTGGCGCATGCGCCCTTCGAGCATGTAGGTGATGGTTTCGAAGCCGCGATGCGGATGCGGCGGGAAGCCGGCGATGTAGTCGTCGGGATTGTCGGTGGAAAACTCGTCGAGCATCAGGAACGGGTCGAAACGCTCCAGGCCAGGCCCGCCGATCACGCGGTTGAGGCGCACACCGGCGCCGTCTGAGGCGGGTTGGCCAGGCTGGATACTGATGACGCGGCGTTGCGAGGTCATGGCGGGCTCCTTGAAGGGTAGGAATGACGCCATGCTAGTCGCATTGAATCGATATTTGGGTGGAAAATTCACCGCCAATGCATCGATAATTTCGATGCATTGGCGAAGGTCAGTCAGCAATCTTCAGCTTGCGCGACTCGTGATAGAAGTAGCGGATCTTCTCGTACTCGAACGGCGAGTTGAGTTGGCCATAGCGGAAGCCGGTATTGGCGCGGGTGTCGACGATGCGCAGTGCGGTGATGCCGGGATTGCTGCGACTGGCGTCGGCCACATCGAGGTAATTGACCGCATTCTCCAGGCCGTAGTCCGCCACCAGCCCACCGGTGTCGCGCAGGTTCGACGGCCCTAGCAACGGCAGCATCAGGTAAGGCCCAGCGGGTACACCGTAGTAGCCGAGGGTCTGGCCGAAGTCTTCGCTCGATCGTGGCAGGCCCATTTTCGTCGCCGGGTCCCAGATACCGCCGACACCCAGGATGGTATTGAACAGCAACCGCGCGGTGCTGTTCATCGCGCGTTGGCCCTTGAGCTGCAGCACGCTGTTGGCCAAGGTGGGAATTTCGCCGAGGTTGTTGAAGAAGTTGTGTACGCCGGTTTGCACCAGGTCCGGCGTGACATAGCGGTAGCCGTCAACCACGGGCAGGAACACCCACTGATCGAAACGGTAGTTGAAGTGGTAGACGCGGCGGTTCCACGACTCCAGCGGGTCATAGACCTGCAGGGCGTCGCTGGAGGCTCGCTCGAATTCCTGTTGATCCAGCCCCGGATTGAACTGCAGATTCTGCAGCGGGTTGGTGAAACCGTCTGCGTCGACCTGGCCCTCGGCCAGTGTCTGCCCGCTGGCCAGCAGCAGGGCGATGATAAGCGTGCTGTGTTTAACCACGGAAGAACTCCAGCATGGCGTCGGCGTTGACGCGATAGTTGAGGTTGCCGCAGTGCCCGCCGCGCGGGTAAAGGGTCAGGCGGTCGCCAAAGGTGCGGCGCAGGAAGCCGATGTCGCCCTGGCCGAGGATCAGGTCGTCGGCATTGTGCATCACCGAGACCTTGTCGCTGCCTCTGAGGTAGTCCTCCAGCGCATACAGGCTGCTCTTGTCGACCAACTGGTTGAGGCTGCCGCCATCGTATCGAGCACGCCACATGGGCATCAGTTGCTCGGCGATATAGCAATCGAAGTCGCAGCGCAGAGCCATCTGGAAGAACGGCGTGAGACTGGTGCTCTCGGTGATGCGGTAGTCGCGCGGGGTAATCAGGCCACGGCGGTTGAGCAGGTCCGAGGTGAACACGATGTCGGCAGACGAGAAGCGGAACGAGGTGCCGATCAGCATGGCCATCTGTTCGTCCGAGAGCCGCTCCGTGGACTGCTGGAAGTCGTAGAGCATGGCCTCATTGATGTCCAGATAGCCCTTGTCATTGAAGTAGCGGGTCAGCTTGCTCAATACCAGGTCATAGAAGTTGGTGCTGTTGTCGATGCCCTGGACCTTGGTCTGCACCAGTTTGTCCAGATTGGTGATGGAGGTGTAGAGGTTGACTGGCGGGTTGAGCAGCAGCACGCGTTTGAAATCGAAGGCGCGGCGGGTTTCATCGAGCTGGCTGACAAAGGCGGCATGCAACGCGCCGAGGCTGTAACCGGTTAGCAGGAACTCGCTGACGTCGAGCTTCGGGTGTTGGGCGCGTACGGCCTGCATCACGCGGTATAGGTCGTCGGCATCGTCCGGGCTGTAGCCAGGTGTGGCGAAGCGCGAGGCGGCGGCCATGAAATCGTAGCTGGTTGGCGATGACAGCTGCACGACGTGGAAACCGGCGCCGTAGAACAGCTTCTTCAGGTATTCGGTGGTGCCGCTGGCGTAGTGTGCGCCAGTGCCAGCGATGATGAAGATCAGCGGCGCACGGCCATTCTGCTGGGCCAGACGGTAGTGCAGTTTGGTCACCGGCCAGAAATTGTCCAGCAACTCGAACTCGCGATCCGGGCGCAGGCGTACCGAGTAGTCGCTTTGTCTGATGTCACCGTCGGCAGGGAGCTCCGGGCGTAGCTCGGGTGGCGTGGTGGCGATGGTCGCCTCGAACGGGTTGGCCAGTGGATAGCCGTAGCTTTGCGCATCCACATCGGCGGCCATCGCTGAGGCACAGAAGGCCAGGCCACCGAGCAAGGCGGCGAGTCGGACAATGCTGGGCATGTGCTAAGTCCCTTTGAATAAGAGAGCGTCTGGATTGAACAGCTGGCTTATGACAGCAACAAGCTGGGCAAAGTGCCAGACTATCCTGCCTTATCGCAGGGGAACTTGAGTAATTTGAGTGAGGCGTCGCTGGCGTCTGGCCGGTTGCAGGCTTTTCCAGTCAGGCGTGATGGTGCAGCCAGGCATGTTTGGGACGCTCTGCCGACGGCTGACGACGGCGCTCGAAACGTTGCCAGACCTTCTCGTGGAAGTAGAAACCCACCGAGTTGCACAGCGGCTCGATCGCTGCCACCAGGCTACTGGCTGCCACGCTGCCGGTCAGTGCATAGGTGACACCGAAGGCAATGCAGAAGTGCATGATGGTGAAGGTCAGTGTCTTGAGCATGCTGCACCTCGTTGAGAATCATTTCGTCATGTGGAACAGACTAGTCCTGTTCGCCAGCGCTGGGAAATGTGGGCTTTGCATGGTTTTGATAGTCAAGGTCAATCGATTTTTGTGTTCATAAAGTCTCTTTCTATTTATTTTGCCCCAGGGTGGCTGCGTTAAGGTGGTGCCCTACTTCGATGGAGTCGGACGATGCAGATCAGTGATATTCCCTTTGGCGTGACGGACTGGGCGGCGATAGCGACGACCGAACATCCGGGTGAGCGTGGCGTGGCACGCTGGCGCACGGGTCAGTTCGGCGCGCTGCGTGTGCGTATGGTCGAGTATTCGCCGGGCTATCTCGCCGACCACTGGTGTCACAAAGGGCATGTGCTGTTGTGCCTGGACGGTGAGTTGACCACCGAGCTCGAGGATGGCCGGGTATTCGTGCTCAAGCCCGGTATGAGTTATCAGGTGGCGGATGGGGCCGAGGCCCATCGTTCCTCGACAACATCCGGCGCACGCCTGTTCGTGGTGGACTGAGCCGCGATGCTGTGGCGCATGGCTGCTGACGCCCTGGTTCTGGTGCACCTGGGCTTCATCCTGTTCGTGCTGCTGGGTGGCTTGCTGCTGCTGCGTTGGCCGCGGTTGTTCTGGCTGCACCTGCCTGCAGTAGTCTGGGGCATCGTGGTGGAGTGCTTGCATCTGGGTTGCCCGCTGACGCCCTGGGAAAACCAGATGCGCCGAATGGCCGGGCAGGCGGGCTATGAGGGCGGCTTCATCGAGCACTACCTGATACCGCTGATCTATCCGGCTGGGCTCACGCCACAGATTCAGCTCTGGCTGGGCGCGATCGTGGTGCTGGTCAACCTGATCGTTTACGTCTGGCTGATCTGGCGCTGGCGCAATAAGGCTTGATCCCGATTTGCCCTGCCTATTCATAAGTCTGATGAAGGCGCGGGAGCTTTATTGCCTTCGCTACACTGGCAGCCATTGCAACCAGACATTGAAGGCAGGGCTGCTATGCAAAACCGCATGATGATCACTGGCGCAGGCTCCGGCCTGGGACGCGAAATTGCCCTGCGTTGGGCGCGCGAGGGTTGGCTACTGGCGCTGGCCGACGTCAACGAGGCCGGCCTGACCGAAACCTTGAAATTGGTACGCGAGGCCGGTGGCGACGGCTTCACTCGTCGCTGCGACGTGCGTGACTACAGCCAGCTGACCGCCCTGGCGCAAGCCTGCGAAGAGCAGTTCGGTGGCATCGACATCGTCGTCAACAACGCCGGTGTCGCTTCCGGCGGCTTCTTCAGCGAGTTGTCGCTGGAGGACTGGGACTGGCAAATCTCGATCAACCTGATGGGCGTGGTCAAAGGCTGCAAGGCATTTTTGCCGCTGCTGGAAAAGAGCAAGGGCAAGATCGTCAACATCGCCTCCATGGCCGCGCTGATGCAGGGGCCGGGCATGAGCAACTACAACGTTGCCAAGGCCGGCGTGGTGGCCCTGTCGGAAAGTCTGCTGGTAGAGCTGCGTCAACTGGAGGTTGGCGTGCATGTGGTCTGCCCGTCGTTCTTCCAGACCAATCTGCTGGATTCCTTCCGTGGCCCGACCCCGGCGATGAAGGCGCAGGTTGGCAAGTTGCTGGAAAGCTCACCGATCAGCGCGTCTGATATCGCCAATTACATCCACGATGAGATGGCCAAGGGCAGTTTCATGATTCTGCCGCACGAAATGGGTCGTATGGCCTGGGCGCTGAAGCAGAAGAACCCGCAGGCGCTGTACGACGAAATGGCCAGCATGGCCGAGAAAATGCGTGGCAAGGCCAAGCCTGCCAGCTGATCACAAGGTCAGCTATTTGCACCTGCAGGCTTGCCTGGCATGGCCTGCAGGGGTAGGGTGGCCGCCCCGGCCTGCCTGCCGTAATGACTTCGGATAACTCGTGAAACCTGTCCCTCGGGCCCTGTTGCTGGTGGCCCTGGTGCTGGCGGCGATCAATTTGCGCCCCGGCATCACTTCCCTCGCGCCGCTGATCGAGCGCATCGCTGCGGAGCTGTCGCTGAGCCGCAGCTTCATCAGCCTGACCACGGCCTTGCCGGTGCTGTGCATGGGTCTGCTCGCGCCCTTGGCGCCGCGCCTGGCGATGCGCTGGGGCCTTGAACGCACCATCGTGCTTTGCCTTGGGCTTATTGGCCTGGCGCTGCTGGCGCGTCTGGCTGCGCACCAGAGCGTGGTGCTGATCGGCAGTGCCATCGCTTTGGGAGCCGCCATCGCGGTTGCCGGGCCTTTGTTGTCGGGCTTCATCAAGCGTCACTTCGCCAGCCAGATGGGCCGTGTGGTGGGCTGGTACTCACTGGGCATGGCCATCGGCGGTGCTGGCGGTGCGGTGCTCACGGCTCCGGCTACGGCGCTGTTTGGCGATGCCTGGCACCTGGGGCTGGCGGTGTGGGCCGCGCCTGCGTTGTTCGGGGTGATGCTTTGGCTGTGGTTACCCAATCAGGCCAGCGCCGCTGACGAGCAGGAGGGCGGTGGTTTGCCCTGGCGGCAGCCACGCGCCTGGCTGATCAGCTGCTTCTTCGCCATTCAGGCGGGCTTGTTTTATGCCATCGCGACCTGGGCGGTAGCGCGCTATCACGAAGCTGGGCTGAGCATGCTGCGCAGTAACTCGCTGCTCAGTCTGGCCATGCTCATGGGGCTGCCCAGCTCGTTTCTGCTGCCCTGGCTGGCACAGCGCTATAATGCGCGCTATCCACTGCTGCTGGCGTGCGGGGCGGTCACCTGCGGTTGCCTGGCGATGGTCACCTTCACGCCGCGCTTCGTTCCCGAATTGTGGGCGGTGATTCTGGGCTTTTCGCTGGGCGGCTCCTTCGCCCTGTCGCTGGTGCTGCCGCTGTACGAAGCCGGCTCGCCGCTGGCGGTCAGCCGCTGGACAGCGATGATGCTGTTCACCGGTTACAGCCTGGGCTGCCTGACGCCCATTCTCACCGGGCTGGCACGTGATCTGTCCGGCAGCTACCGTCTGCCATTCGCGGTGCTCACCGGACTGGCACTGGTGATGACGCTAGTGGCCTGGCTGTTGGGCCGTAGCCGACGCCAGGCTCGCTGAAGAATTGGCAGCAGTTCCTTTCTTGCCCAGACGTGCTGTGTTAGAAGGCGTTCTGCTTTTTCAGGAGTGCCGGTGTGGAGTCCGAATCCATCGTCTATGGCTGCATCCGCGACTGGCCCTCGGATGATCCCGAGTTGCGTCGCCTGCGCCGTGAAACCAACCATGGCGTGCTGGCCGAGTTGCCGGCCGGCGAGCTCTGGCCGTTTCTCGGCCGCGAGATGTTCTCTTTCTGCGACCTGCCCGGTGCCGGGCTCTACCAGACCCAGGTGATTCACTTCGGTGCCAGCTATGGCGCGATCGAGTACGAGTGGAACCTGTGGATCGAAGCCTTCGAGGCGCTGCTCAAGCGCCTGTATTGGGCCAGCGCGGTTGTGCACCTGGAAACCGAGCTCAATGGCATGCACACCTTCCGCTGGGAGTCCGATAGCGGCTTTCACAGCCCGCAGGAGGGGGGGTTACGCGTGCGCTGCGCCTGGGAGCGTGAAGGCGCCTTGCGCGGTTAGGGGACGAGAATGATCAACTATCTGTGGTTCCTGCTGGCGGCCTTGTTCGAGATCGCCGGTTGCTACGCCTTCTGGATGTGGCTGCGGCTCGATCGCAGTGCCTGGTGGGTGCTGCCTGGATTGGTCAGCCTGGCGCTGTTCAGCCTGATTCTGACCCGCGTCGAAGCCTCGTTCGCCGGTCGCGCCTATGCCGCCTATGGCGGTGTGTATATCGTCGCTTCGCTGGTGTGGCTGGCGCTGATCGAAAAGACCCGGCCGATGCTCAGCGACTGGTTGGGCGCTGCGCTGTGCCTGGCAGGCGCCACCATCATCCTGCTGGGACCGCGGCTGCATGCCTCCTGATCTTCTTATAAGTATCGGAAGTAAAAAGTTCCGCTGTCATCAAATCTTTATATATCAGCAACTGAGCTGAAATAACCCCTCGCCAAGATTCCCCCAGCACGAACGAGCCAATAGCTCGGGTGTTTTCAACACTAAAAGTCCAACAGGGGAATTTCTCGATGATCCGTAAGCACTTCGCCGGTTTCGTAGCCAGCGCCCTGGCTCTGGCCGTTTCCGCCCAGGCTTTCGCCGGTACTGTCACCACTGACGGCGCCGATATCGTGATCAAGACCAAAGGCGGTCTGGAAGTCGGTACCACCGACAAGCAGTTCGGTTTCAAGATTGGCGGCCGTCTGCAAGCAGACTACAGCACCTTCGACGGCATCTATACCGTGAACGGTGACAACGCCGATGCTGCCTACTTCCGCCGCGCTTTCCTCGAGCTGTCGGGCTATGTCTACAAGGACTGGGCTTACACCTTCAGCTACGATTTCTCTCACAACGCCGGCAGCTCTGAAGATGGTTACTTCGACGAAGCTTCCATCGCCTACAACGGTTTCGCTCCGGTCTCCATCAAGGTAGGTCGTTTCGACCCTGAATTCGGTCTTGAAAAAGCCACGAGCTCCAAGTGGGTGACTGCTCAGGAGCGTAACGCTGCTTACGATCTGGTTGACTGGGCCAACGCCCATCAGAATGGTCTCGGTATCCAGGTTTCTGGCAGCGCAGGTGATTCGCTGTACGGTTCCTTCGGTCTGAGCGCCAAAGACCAGAACGATGTCGATGGTGAAAGCACCAAGCAATTCAACCTGCGCGGTGTTTTCGCTCCGATGCACGAAGCCGGCAACGTTCTGCACTTCGGTGTCAACTACGCCCAGCGTGACCTCTCCGACACCGCGTTCGACGCCCGTATTCGCAGCCGTATGGGCATGCGTGGCGTGAGCACCAGCGGTGGTAACGATGCGGGTACCAACGGCAACCGTCTGGTTCTGGGTGGTACCAACGTTTCGCCGGCAGGCTCCTACGACAACGATAGCGCCCTCGGTGTTGAAGCCGCATTCGCCATGGGTCCGTTCTCGATTCAAGGCGAATACATCAAGCGTGAAATGGAAGCTGACAGCGCTGCCTTCGACGATATCGAAGGTGATGGCTACTACGCTCAGGTGGCGTACACCCTTACCGGTGAAGCCCGTGGCTACAAGCTCGGCAAGTTCGACAGCATCAAGCCCAGCAACAAGCAGATTGGCGCCTGGGAGCTTTTCTACCGCTATGACCACCTGTCGGTAGACGACGACAACGGTGCTCGTGCAGCTATCAGTGACATTGAAGCCAAGGTCCACAATTTGGGTGTCAACTGGTACGTCAACGACTCCGTCAAGATCAGCGGTGTCTACGTCAAGGCCAAGGTCGACAACTCCACCAACGCCAATGGCGACGACGACGGCGACGGCATGGTATTCCGTGCTCAGTATGCGTTCTAAGTAATACCTGGTTGCTCCTTTGAACCCCGCCATGTGCGGGGTTTTTTATTGTTACCAGCTTGGCGCCATGTAGCCGAAAACATCGCCATTTCATTCGCCGTACATTTCAACTGAACAAAAAAGCCCCAGACCTGCTGGGGCTCTCTGACCTCTGCGATCAGTTTTGCTTCTGGAAACGCTCCAGTGCTTCTTCGATAAGCTGTCGCGCCTCGGCTGCATTGCCGTAGCCATTGAGTTCGACTTTCTTGCGACCTTCCGGCAACTGCTTGTAGACGCGAAAGAAAGCTTCGATGCGCTGGCGTTCAATCAGAGGCAGGTCATCGACATCGAGGATCTTGTCGTAAGTCGGATCGACATCACTGCTGGGGACACCGATTATCTTCTCGTCCGCCTCCCCACCGTCGATCATTCTCAGCACCGCGACCGGGCGGAACTTGATCAGCACCCCTGGATGCAGCGCTTCGCGGGTGAGTACCAGCGCATCGAGCGGATCACCGTCGCCACCCTGGGTGCGTGGCAGCGAGCCATAGTTGGCTGGATAGGCAACCGGCATCGACTGGAAACGGTCGACGAAAACCAGACCTTCTTCGTTGATCTCGTATTTGGTGATGCTGCCGGCTGGAATCTCGACTGCCATGTGCACTTGATTCGGTGCGTCTTTTGCCTGCGCTGCATGGAAGGGATGAACGATACCAGGCGCTGCGAGGGCGCCGGGGGCGACGAAGCTGATGGCAACGCCGAGGGCAAACAGTGATTTACGCATGATGAGTCCAGAGAAGATTGAGGGGTAATAAGCCGGCAGCCATCTTGCTGGCGCCTTGTTAGAGATATATTGCAGTCTGGCTTCTGGGATTCAGTTCATGCCCCTCACCATCATCGACTCGCTTCAAACGTTACCCGCCGACGTCTGGGATGGGCTGCTGATACAGCCACAACCCTTTCTGCGTCATGCCTTTCTCAGTGCGCTGGAGGACAGCGGCAGCGTCGGTGGCCGCAGTGGCTGGCAGCCCTCGCACCGGCTGTGGTGCGATGAGCACGGCAAGGTGCAGGCAGCATTGCCGGCTTATCTGAAGCAGCATTCCTACGGCGAATACGTGTTCGACCATGCCTGGGCCGATGCTTGCCGGCGCGCCGGTATCGGCTACTACCCCAAACTGCTGGGCGCCGTGCCGTTCTCTCCGGTGAGCGGAGCACGCTTGCTGGGTGATGCCCGTGCGGCCGGGGAGTTGCTTGACGCGCTGACAGCCGGATTGAGCCAGGAAGCGTTGTCGAGCCTGCACATCAATTTCACCAGCCCGGCCTGTGATGCCGTGATGGCACAACGACCGGGGTGGCTGGAGCGCTTGGGTTGCCAGTTCCATTGGCACAATCGGGGTTACCGGGATTTCCAGGACTTTCTCGATGCGCTCAGTTCGCGTAAGCGCAAGCAGATGCGCAAGGAACGTGAACAGGTGGCGGGGCAGGGCATCGAGTTCGACAGGCGCCTGGGCGGCGAATTGAGCGAGGCGGACTGGGATTTCGTCTATCACTGCTACGCCAACACCTACCACGTACGTGGCCAGGCGCCCTATCTGACGCGGGACTTTTTCAGTCTGCTGGCTGAACGCATGCCCGAGATGATTCGGGTGGTGTTCGCGATGCAGCGTGGCCGTGCGCTGGCCATGGCCTTCAGCCTCGCCGATGGCGATACCTTCTATGGCCGCTACTGGGGTTGTCTGGCCGAATTCGATCGGCTGCATTTCGAAACCTGCTTCTATCAGGGCATGGAGTTGGCCATCGCCGAAGGTCTGCAGCGCTTCGATGCCGGGGCGCAGGGCGAGCACAAACTGATCCGGGGCTTCGAGCCGGTTCTCACCCGCTCATGGCACTATCTCCGTCACCCGGGACTGCATGCTGCCGTTGTCGATTTTCTCGAACAGGAGCGCTCTGGCATGCGGGTTTACGCGCAAGAGGCGCGAAGCTATCTGCCTTTTCGCCAGCCTGACAACGGCTGATCGAGCGATCAGGTTATCGGCGGAGGGCCGAAACAGCTGTTTGCCGGAAGTTCCCCGAGTCGGAGATTTCTGTAAAAACTCCAGAGCTTTCAGCAAGAAGCCCGCTCGCTTCTGCCACTAAATTCCGCCCTTCACTTTCGTTACGACCGTTTTTGTCTGCGTCTATTGGTCAGACCAGCATTGCTGGGCTAGACCGATAAGAGAGGTTCTTGCAGTCGAACTGTGGTGGTAACGCGATTCGGTGGCCGCAGGCGCAAGCCAGGGAGGTCAGGGAAAGTGCTCAGGCACTTGCCGATGCAGTGACGAGGTGGTGGAGGTTTCACTGCACCGGTATCTGCCTCGATCATGCCCACTCGATATCGGTGTGACGAGGAAGAGAGACCGGAGCCCCGCATCCGCAAAAGCGGGTGCACTTTGCCAATCAGGGCACGGTGCCCGAGAACAACAAACGAGAGGGGAGCCCCCCAAAATGACAGCTAGTACTCCAATGCTCGTCACCTTCGTGGTGTACATCGCAGCCATGGTGCTGATCGGCCTGATCGCCTATCTGCGTACCAAGAACCTTTCCGACTACATCCTGGGTGGCCGCAGCCTCGGTAGCTTCGTTACCGCGCTGTCCGCCGGCGCCTCCGACATGAGCGGCTGGCTGCTCATGGGCTTGCCGGGCGCGATCTTCGTCGCCGGCATTTCCGAAAGCTGGATCGCCATAGGCCTGGTCATCGGCGCCTACCTGAACTGGTTGTTCGTCGCCGGTCGTCTGCGCGTGCAGACCGAGCACAACGGCAACGCCCTGACCCTGCCTGACTACTTCACCAATCGCTTCGAAGACAACAGCCGCATTCTGCGCATCTTCTCGGCGCTGGTGATCCTGGTGTTCTTCACCATCTACTGCGCCTCCGGCGTGGTGGCCGGTGCTCGCCTGTTCGAAAGCACCTTCGGCATGTCCTACGAGACTGCGCTGTGGGCCGGCGCCGCAGCGACCATCGCCTACACCTTCATAGGCGGGTTCCTGGCGGTGAGCTGGACCGACACCGTGCAAGCCACGCTGATGATCTTCGCCCTCATCCTCACCCCGATCGTGGTGATGATCGCCACCGGTGGTTTCGATCCGGCCATGGTGGCGATCGAGGCTGTCGACGCCACCAACTTCGATATGCTCAAGGGCGCCACCTTCGTGGGGGTGATTTCGCTGATGGCCTGGGGCCTTGGCTACTTCGGCCAGCCGCATATCCTGGCGCGCTTCATGGCCGCCGATTCGGTCAAGTCGATCCCGGCTGCTCGCCGTATCTCGATGACCTGGATGATCCTGACCCTGGCGGGTGCCGTTGCCGTAGGTTTCTTCGGTATCGCCTACTTCGCGGCGCACCCGGAAGTGGCTGGCCCGGTCGCCGAGAACCCGGAGCGCGTGTTCATCGAGCTGGCCAAGTTGCTGTTCAACCCCTGGATCGCCGGTATCCTGCTGTCCGCCATCCTGGCTGCGGTGATGAGCACCCTGAGCTGCCAACTGCTGGTGTGCTCCAGTGCGCTGACCGAAGACTTCTACAAGGCCTTCCTGCGTAAAGACGCTTCGCAGACCGAGCTGGTCTGGGTCGGCCGCGCCATGGTGCTGCTGGTCGCGTTGGTCGCCATCGCCCTGGCGGCCAACCCGGACAACCGCGTCCTGGGCCTGGTGTCCTACGCCTGGGCCGGCTTCGGCGCTGCGTTCGGTCCGGTGGTCATTCTGTCTCTGCTGTGGAAGGGCATGACCCGCAATGGCGCCCTGGCTGGCATGCTGGTCGGTGCCGCTACCGTGATCGTGTGGAAAAACTGGATCGGTCTGGGTCTGTACGAGATCATCCCGGGCTTCATCCTCGCTACCCTGGCCATCGTCATCTTCAGCCGTATCGGTCAGGCGCCGAGCCAGTCGATGCTGAGCCGCTTCGACAAGGCCGAGAGCGAATACAAGTCGGCGTAACCTTGCCGGCCTGACCCAAAGGCGATGACTGCTCGGCAGTCATCGCCTTTTTCGTTATGGGGGTTCTAAGATAGGCCCACTCTTTTTTGACGGATGCTTTCATGACCAGCAACGACCCGCTCCACGGCCTGACCTTGAAGGCGATTCTCTCCGCTCTGGTGGAGCGCATTGGCTGGGAGGGCTTGGCCCGTCAGGTCGATGTCCGCTGTTTCAAGCACGAGCCGAGCATCAAATCGAGCCTGACCTTTCTGCGCAAGACGCCCTGGGCACGGACCAAGGTCGAGGAACTCTATCTGCAGCAATTCAAGTCCTGAGGTCGCTCAGGCCATCAGTTGAATTCGAGCCCCAGCGCCCGCAACGCCTGCCGATAGCTGTTGCCGGCCATGCGCAGGCCGTTGTTGTGGTTGGCGCCGTCGATCAGCAGCAGCTGCTTGGGTTCGTTGGCGGCGGCGAACAGCGCCTCGCTGAAGCGCGAGGGCACGTAGCGGTCGTCTCGCCCGTGGGCGATCAGCACCGGGATACCGACATCACCGATCTTGCCCAGCGAATCGAACTCCTGCGACAGCAGCCAGCGCACGGGCAGCGAGGTATTGGTTACCGCTGCCGCCACATCACCCAGGTTGGTGAAGCTGGACTCGACGATCAGGCCGGCGGCCTGAGCAGCCTCATCTTCGCCAGCCAGTTCGTGCGCCAGGTTGACCGCCACGGCGCCACCCAGTGAATGACCGTAGATGAAGCGCTTGTCCGCCTCTGGCTGCAGGCGTGCCAGGTGCTGCCAGGCGATCAGGGCGTCCTGGTAGACGCTACGCTCGGAGGGCAGGGCGCCTCGGCTTTGGCCGAAGCCGCGGTAGTCCACTGCCAGTACCGAGAAGCCCATGGCATGCAACTGTTCGATGCGAAACAGCTGGCCGGTCAGGTTCCAGCGCGAACCGTGCAGGTAGAGCAGTGCCGGGGCATCCTTGCGCGCCGCGGGCCACCACCAGGCATGCAGGCTTTCATCGGCCGTCAGGTTCGCGGACTGCAGTTGCACCTCCTCGAGGCCAGCGGGCAGACCACTGAACCAGCGGGCGGTGCCGGGTTCGATGCGAAACACCAGCTCGCGCTCGGTCTGCTCCAGTTTTGCGCAGCCAATCGGCAGCAATACCAGCAGGCAGGCCAGGATGATCAGGCTCAGGCGACGGCGGCGGAGCAGGGCGAACCTGGATGAGGACATCGGCGATACTCATGAACGACAACGGATGATGCTGCCATGGACTGCATATCCGGTGCCGGGTTTCGCCAGCCGCTGGTCGCTGTGGTTACCAGGTATTACCGCCGGCTGATCTGCGTTGCACTCAGCGGGGTGCTGCAGAGCGTGGCGCTGCCTGGTTCGAGATAGGGTGCGAGGATCGGCGCCATGCCCTTGAGCACCTGTACCGGTAGTGCCGAGGTGAAGGTGAAACGCTCCGCCTCGCGTCCCGGTACGAAGGCGGTCAGGGTGCCATAGTGACGAGGGCCGAGGAAGAACACGAAGGTAGCTGTGCGGTTCATCGCCCGCGAGCTGATCACCCGCCCGCCGGCGCCGACGCTTTCGATGCGGTTGTCGCCGGTGCCGGTCTTGCCGCCCAGGGTCAGATCACGGCCGTCCTGCAACTTGAAGGTGCCCTGCAAGCGCCTTGCGGTGCCGCCTTCGACCACCTGGGAAAGTGCATTGCGCAGCGCGGCGGCAACTTCCGAGGGCATCACCCGCCTGGCGCCGTGGGTGTTGCGCTCGACCCGCGTCTCGTAAGGCGTGTCGGCAGCAAAGTGCAGTTCGTCGATGCGCAGCACTGGTTGGCGAATGCCGTCGTTCTGGATGATGCCCATCAGTTCGGCCAGCGCTGCCGGCCGGTCACCGGAACTGCCTAGGGCAGTGGCCAGGGAGGGCACCAGGTGTTGGAAGGGATAGCCGAGGTTTTTCCAGCGTCGGTGAATGTCGGAGAAGGCCTCCACCTCCAGCATGATGCGGATGCGGCTGTCGCGGGCACTCTTGTGCCGGGTGCGCAGCAGCCAGCCATAGACTTCCTGGCGCTCGTCGACGCTGGCTGCCACTGCGTCGCTGAAGGTGGCCTGCGGGTTGTCGATCAGATAGCCCAGCAGCCACAGTTCCAGCGGATGCACGCGAGCGATATAGCCCTGATCCGGCAGGCTGTAGGCGCCAGGGCCGTAGTCCTTGTACAGACGCGCGATGCGTTGATCGGTGAGTTTTTCCTGTGGCAGTTGCGTCCGCAGAAAAGCGGCGAAGGTTTCTTCATCGGCCTGCGGCAGCAGGTAGCGGTGCACGGCGCCCAGGCGCACAGAGGTCTGGCGCAAGCCGCTGATGAAGGTCTCCAGGCGCTGCTGCTGCGGCTGGCCCTGGTATTTGCGCCAGAAACGCAGCAGGAAGGTGCGCCCCTCCTGGTCGGCGAAACGTTGCAGGTATTCCTGACGGCGTGGGTCCTTGTCGTCCTTGAGCAGTTCGGCGCTGTTCTGGTAGGTGCTGTAACGCACCAGGTCGCGCATCAGACGGACGAACGGAAGATTGATCGACTCGCGCAGGGATTCACGCAGGGTCGGGTTGCGGCCGTTGTCCTCGCGGCGGAAGTTGCCGAAGGTGTGCAGGCCGCCACCGGTGAAGAAACGTTCATGCGGGCTGGCCGAATAGCGTCGTTCCAGTGCGGCCTCCAGCATGCTGGCCAGATCACCGCCGGGGTTGGCCTGCAGATAGGCGACGGCCCAGTGGCTCAGGTAGTCCTGCGTGGCGATCTCGACGTTGCGCAGCTCGGCCAGGCTCTTGTCGGCATGGCGCTGATGCAGCTCGGCGATGATTTCGAGATAGGTCGCCAGCACCCGTAGCTTGGCGGTGGAGCCCAGCTCCAGCTTGCTGCCTTCGTTGATGTCGAACGGTTGATCGGTGCTGTCGGTCTGCACGCGCACTCGACTGCCTGTTGCCGTGCGTTCGAACAGGGTGAAGCTGTAGCGCACCTCGGCGGTCTTTTCCGGGGACAGCAGGCGCTCGCCGAACAGGCCGATCTTGCCAGTGAACTCGGGGTCGGCCAGGCGCTGCAGGTATAGGCTGGCATCCTGCTGAAGGTCGCGTTGCAGGGTGCTGCGTGCGGCCAGATCGAGGCGGTCCAGGTCGTACAGGGGCATGCCCAACAGGTTGGACAGGCGTGAGCGGGCTACGCTGATGCCCTTGTCGCTTTCCACCGGCCGTAGATTGGGCTCCAGTTGCCAGTCGCGGTATCGCAGCTTCTGCGTCAGCGCCGCGTCACGCAGTACGGGGTCGATCAGGCCGCCGGCAGCCAGCAGGCGGATATGACTCTCCGTCAGCGCCTCCATCTCCTTGCGTCCTTGCGCCAGGTAGTAGGAAGGACGACGCTGGGCAATCATCAGCGACAGCACCTGGCGCAGGGCCAGGCCACGTTCAGCCATGCTGGCGCCGGGCGTACGGCCAGGGTCGAGCAGCGCATTGCTGCGCTCGAAATCCGCGCCATACCAGATGCGCAGGCCATCGGCCAGGCCATGAACCTCGCCATGCCCCGGCGCTGCGGACAGCGGTACGCTGTTGAGGTAATCGCGCACGATGGTCTGACGTGCTTCGAGGGTCTCAGGTCCCTGTTGGTAGGCACGCACGCTGGCGGAGATCATCTGCCGCAGCTTTTCTTTCGCCGACAGCGTCAGGCCGTCGGGAGAGTGCCGGTACTTCTCCAGCTGGGTCGCCAAGGTGCTGCCGCCAGCAGACTGATCCTGCACATCGAGCACCTTGCCGATCTGCGACAGCGCGGCCATGGCGAACCGTGGCCAGTCCACCGCCGGGTTGGCGAGTGGCTGATCGCTATCGAGCAGATGACGGTTCTCGATGAACAGCAGGCTGCTCACTACCAGCGGCGCAATGCTGGCGAAATCGGCATAACCCTGTTGTGGATAGCGGAACTCGTAGAAGGGGGTGCCACGACAGTCGCTGATGCTGAGGCCGGTTTGGCTTTTCTCGGCGAAGGGCGGGAACAGGCCGCGACGGCTGTAGGCCATCAGTGCCGGAGAGAAGCGCGCCTGTTCGCTGATCAGGAAGTCGCGTTGTTGCAGGCGCTCCAGCATCAGTGGCAGGTAGGTGTAACCCTGACGTTTGTCGAAGGGGCCATCAGCCGGGTAGAGAATATCCGGGCTGGGCCCTGGCTCAACGCGGTAGGTGAGAGTAGCGGCATAGCGGCTCAATTCACGGGCCTGGAAGTGCGCGCTGCGCAGCTCGAAAAACAGCACAGCGGCTGCAGTGGCCAACACCGATGCCAGTAGCAGGTAAAGCACCAGACGCCAGCGGCGTGGTCGCGGGGCCGGCTTGTCATCGACCGCCGGCAAGACGTTCGACGCAAGTTCGCGGTGTTGAGGATCCGATTGCCATAACGCGCCCATAATCCACCGGCTTGGCCTATCTGCTCCACGGAAAACACGAGACTGTCACTCGCCGGGCTCTACCCCTGGCGCCTCGTCTACTTAGTTATCAGCTTAGCCGCTGTGAACGGGGCTGACCGGCGGCTTTGACGCAAAGCGTGTCGGGGCGGCCCGTTGGCGCTAGACTCGCGGCAACGCACAAATGCAGGGAATCAGCATGCAGCGCGACCACCGAGAACAGCTTCAGCAAAGCTGGCAGGCCAATGCCGATGCCTGGGCCGCTGCGGTGCGTGAGCAACGCATCGAAAGCCGGCGCCTGGTTACCGATGCCGCGATCATTCAGGCTGTCCTGGCGCTGCAACCCAGGCGGGTGCTGGATGTTGGCTGTGGCGAGGGCTGGCTGTGCCGAGGCCTGGCTGAGCATGGTATCGAGCCGGTAGGGGTGGATGCCTCGGCGCCGCTGATCGAGGCAGCTCGCGCGGCATGCGACGGGCGTAGCCAGTATCGCGTCTGTGGTTATGCCGAGCTGCAAGAGCATGCCGAGCAGCTCGGGCGTTTCGAGGTGCTGGTCTGTAACTTCGCACTGCTCGAGGAGCCGCTGCAGCCTATCCTGCGCAGCTTGCACGATTTGCTGGCGCCGGGGGGCAGTTTGCTGATCCAGACGTTGCATCCCTGGCGGGCCAGCCATGGCGAGCCTTATCAGGATGGTTGGCGGGTCGAGGATTTCGTCGGTTTCGGCGAGGGTTTCCAGGCGCCGATGCCCTGGTTCTTCCGTACCCTGCAATCCTGGCTGACGCTCATCGGTGAAACCGGCTGGCGCCTGGAGTGGCTGCAGGAGCCGTTGCATCCCGAGAGCGTTCAGCCGGTGTCCCTGCTGCTGTTGCTCAAGCCGCTCTGATCATGCAGGTGCTGCTCAATCTCGACGTTCCCGATCTGCCGGCGGCGGTTGCTTTCTACCAGCAAGCGTTCGGTTTCAGTGTTGGGCGCCTGTTGTTCGATGGTACGGTCGTCGAGCTGCTCGGCGCAGCTGTACCGCTTTATCTGTTGCACAAGGCCACAGCCACTCGACCTTGCCCCGAGGCAGGCGTGCAACGTGATTACCGCCGTCACTGGATGCCACTGCACCTGGATGTCGTGGTCGATGACCTCGACGCAGCGCTCGCTCGGGCACTCGCCGCAGGTGCCCGAGCTGAAGGCGAAACCAATGAATATGACTGGGGGCGTCTGGTCACGCTGAGTGACCCTTTCGGCCACGGGCTGTGCTTGCTGCAATGGCGTGGCGAAGGGTACGACCGGGTCAGCACCCACTTGGGAGAAAACGATGCGCAGAATTGAATTGGCCGGCATGCAGGTACCGATGATAGGCCAGGGGACCTGGCGCATGGGTGAAGATGAGCGCCAGCGCTCGCGTGAGGTTGCGGCGCTGCGTGAGGGGCTGGACCTGGGCTTGAGCCTGATCGATACCGCCGAGATGTACGGCGAGGGCGGCGCGGAACGTGTGGTGGGCGAGGCTATCGCCGGGCGCCGAGACGAGGTGTTTCTGGTCAGCAAGGTGTATCCGCACAACGCCAGTCGGGAGGGCGTACAGGCGGCCTGTGAGCGCAGCCTCAAACGACTGGGCTGCGAGCGTCTCGATCTCTATCTGTTGCATTGGAGCGGGCGCTACCCGCTGGCTGAAACAGTCGAAGGCTTCGAGCGCCTGCGTGAGCAGGGCAAGATCGGCGCCTGGGGTGTCTCCAACTTGGATCTGGATGATCTGCTCGAACTGGATCAGGCGGCTTGCCGAACCAATCAGGTGTTGTACAACCTGGAGGCGCGCGGTATCGAGTATGACCTGCTGCCCTGGCAGCAGCGCGCCGGTATGCCGCTGATGGCCTACTGTCCGCTAGGCCAGGCCGGCACGCTGCTTCACGAACCCGCAGTGCTTGAGGTAGCCCAGCGGCATGGGGTTACGCCGGCTCAGGTCGCACTGGCCTGGGTGCTCAGGCAGGAGGGCGTCATCGCCATTCCCAAGGCCGTGGGCAGCGCACATCTACGCGATAACGCTGCGGCAGCTTCCATTACCTTGACTGCGGATGATCTGGCCTTGCTCGACGCGGCTTTCCCGCCACCGCGCCGCAAGCAAGAATTGCAGATGGTATAGAGAGCAACGCCAGCCGGTAGGGTGCTGCGCGCGCACCGAGCCACCGGAAGGTCTGGAGTCCGCCCCGCGTCACGGCAAGCGGGTGCCAGCCGAAGGGGCTGGGTGTGCATGGCCAGGGCGGCCCCGCGACACCCCGCGGAACCGGGTGGGGCGCTTAGTTGGCAGGGTCGGCAGCCAGGCGACCGGCATCCTTGAGCAGTGCCTTGAGGAAGGCATCCTGCAACTCAGGGTCGTTGCGGGTCAGCTCGATCAGGCTCTGCTCCAGCTCGCTGGCCTCTTCTTCCAGGCCAAGATCGGAAAGGCGTTTGACCCGGTGTACCCACTGGTCAACATCGCCACCTTCGAGGTCATCGAAGATCAGGTCATGCGCTTCACGCAGCTTGCCGCGCAGGGTATGGCTGACCATAAGGGTCGTTTCCGCACGCGCGACATCGTCGCCCAGGCGATCTTCGACGCTCAACTGCAGCATGTTCAGGCGCGCGATGTCCTGTTCACTGAACGGGCTGTCGAGCAGGTTGAGGCGCAGCACCCCGCTGCTGTCCGTGAGCAGTTCGAATTGCTGATCGCCCGCCTTGACCTGTACCGGGCGCTCGGACCAGGGCAGGTTGGTGTACTCCATACGACGGTCCCGCTGCAGCTCCTCGATGTTCGCCAGGTTCTGCTCGGCGCGGCCGTTCGACTCGACGTTCATGAAGGGGTTCATGCCGGCCATACCGTAGCTGATCCAGCCACGGGTAGCGGTTTCCGGCAGGCTGCCGAGCAGCGCGACGTTGAGTATGTTGGCGCCCACGCCCGCAACCACCGCTACCGCACCCATCGGTACTTCATAGATCTCGCGCCAGGGCTGGTAGGGGGTATAGCGGTCGTAGCGACGAGTCACCTCGAAGGCTGTGACTTCGTAGCTCTTCTGGTCATGCACGCGCACGCGGCGTTGCGGTAGCTCCAGCACCTTGGGTTCGCCGGCATCGATCTGCAACTGGTGATCCAGCAGTTTGCGTTCGACGCGCTCCTCATGCTCGCTGCGTTGCGGCAGCTGATTGGCGCAGCCGCCGAGGAGGAGGGCGCCGCACAAGGCGGCGCCGGTCAGGCGAAGGTTGTTGCTCGTGTACATGATATCTCGGTAGGGCGCGATCAGCGGCTGATACGGGCTTGCAGGAAGGGCAGGATATCGGCCAGCGGCACGGCTTGCGCGTCGGTTTCGGCGCGGCTCTTGTACTCGAGGTTACCCTCGGCCAGGCCTCGGTCACTGACGACAACGCGGTGCGGAATGCCGATCAGCTCCATGTCGGCGAACTTGATGCCGGGGCTGGTTTTCTTGTCGCGGTCATCCAGCAGCACTTCGTAGCCAGCGGCGGTCAGCTCGGCATACAGCTTGTCGGTGGCCTCGCGCACCTGCTCGGTTTCGTAGCGCAGCGGTACCAGGGCGATCTGGAACGGTGCCAGGGCGTCATTCCAGCGGATGCCGCGTTCGTCGAAGTTCTGCTCGATGGCAGCAGCCACCACGCGGGAAACGCCAATGCCGTAGCAGCCCATGGTCAGGGTGACCGGCTTGCCGTTCTCACCAAGCACCTGGCAGTTCATCGCCTCGCTGTACTTGGTGCCGAGCTGGAAGATGTGGCCGACTTCGATGCCGCGCTTGATTTCCAGGGTGCCCTGGCCATCCGGGCTGGGATCGCCGGCGACGACATTGCGCAGGTCGGCAACCTCTGGCAGCGGCAGGTCGCGCTCCCAGTTGACGCCGAAGTAGTGCTTGTCTTCGATGTTGGCACCGGCCGCGAAATCGCTCATCAGGGCAACGCTGCGGTCGATGATGCAGGGTATCGGCAGATTGACCGGGCCCAGCGAGCCAGGGCCGGCGCCGATGGCGGCGCGAATCTCGGTTTCATTGGCCATCTGCAGCGGGCTGGCAACCAGCTCCAGGTTGGCGGCCTTGATTTCATTCAGTTCGTGGTCGCCGCGCACGATCAGGGCGATCAGCTTGCCTTCCTCGGCGGCGTGTACCACCAGGGTCTTGATGGTCTTCTCGATTGCCAGGCCAAAACCCTGAACCAGCGCGTCGATGGTCTTGGTGTCGGGCGTGTCGATCAGGCGCATTTCTTCGGTCGCAGCGCCGCGCGCTTTCTCGCGCGGGATGGCTTCGGCCTTCTCGATATTGGCGGCGTAGTCGGAGACATTGCTGAAGGCGATATCGTCTTCACCGGAGTCGGCCAGTACGTGGAACTCATGCGAGCCGGTGCCGCCGATGGAGCCGGTATCGGCCTGTACCGGGCGGAAGTTCAAGCCCAGACGGCTGAATACGTTGCAGTACGCCTGGTGCATGCGGTCATAGGTTTCCTGCAGGGATGCCTGATCCGCATGGAAGGAGTAGGCGTCCTTCATGATGAACTCGCGGCCACGCATCAGACCGAAGCGCGGACGGATCTCGTCACGGAACTTGGTCTGGATCTGGTACATGTTGATCGGCAGCTGCTTGTAGCTGTTCAGCTCGTTGCGGGCCAGGTCGGTGATCACTTCTTCATGAGTCGGGCCGACGCAGAATTCGCGATCATGACGGTCCTTGACGCGCAGCAGCTCGGGGCCGTACTGCACCCAGCGACCGGATTCCTGCCACAGCTCCGCCGGCTGAATGGCTGGCATCAGCACTTCAAGTGCACCAGCGGCGTTCATCTCCTCGCGCACCACGGTCTCGACCTTGCGCAGTACGCGCAGGCCCATCGGCAGCCAGGTGTACAGGCCGGAAGCCAGCTTGCGGATCATGCCGGCACGCAGCATCAGCTGGTGGCTGATCACCACGGCATCGGAAGGGGTTTCTTTCAGGGTCGAGAGCAGGAACTGACTGGTACGCATGTTTGGCCGTTCTGTCGGTTGCTAGGGCTTGGAATAGGCCGGCATTGTACGGTGCCTATACAGTGGCGTACAGGACGGGTGCAGGCGCGAAAGTGCTACTGCGCGTGCCGGGAGGATTAAAGAGTGGGATTGACTGCGCTTGAGGTTCAGAGCCTGATTCGAGCTGGGTTACCGATGGCCGAGGATATCGATCTGCGGATCGACCGTCTCGATGAAGACGGTGTGTTGGCGCGTGTGCCTTTTCACGCCAAATTGGTGCGTCCGGGTGGCACGTTATCGGGCCCGACCATCATGGCGCTGGGGGATGCGGCGATGTATGCGGTGGTGCTGGGTCGTCTCGGCCGGGTGGAAATGGCGGTAACATCCAATCTTAATATCAACTTTCTGGTCAAACCCAAGCCGGTGGACTTGTTGGCCGAGGCGCGCATATTACGCTTGAGCCGACGTCAGGCAGTTTGTGAGGTTTCGTTATATTCGGCTGGTAATGAGAATGAATTGGTGGCGCATGTGACGGGGACTTATGCTCTTCCATTGTAAATCTTGGATAAAAAGAAAAGGCCCGGAAAACCGGGCCTTTCTTATTCGAGCACTAACAGAGTCCTGAAATTACAGGATGCTCAGCGGGTACTCGAGGATTACACGAACTTCGTCGATCGACGGAGAACCGTAGTAGACACCGTCGCTGCTGCGATAGGTGGCTTGACGAACGCGCATGTTGAGGTCTTTGGCCGGACCGTTCTGAACGGTATAGCCAACCTGGATGTCGCGTTCCCACTCTTTGCCGCTATTGGTGGTGCCAGTATCAGCACCCGAGCCACTGATGTAGCGAGCCATGAACTTCAAACCGGGGACGCCGAAGTCAGCGAAGTCCAGGTCGTAACGCAGCTGCCAGGACTTCTCATCTTTGCTGTTGAAGTCCGAGCGCTGTACGGAGTTGGCCAGCCAAACAGTGCCGCCGCCGTCAACGCCGTAGTCATAGCCGCGGGTTTCAACGTCGCCATCATCGTTGATAAAGGTGTAGCCGCCATGGGACTTCTGATAAGCAGCAGTCAGAGTGTGAGCACCCAGGTTATAGGCTGCTGCGAGACTCCAGATAGTGTTGTCTTCGCTCTTGCCGGTGTTGGTGTACTCTTTATCGTAATCGGTCTTGTAGATGTTGAAGTCGAAGTTCAGGGACTGACCTTCGCTGATACCGAAGGTGTAGTTGAGGTTACCGTAGTACTTCTTGAACGAGTCTTCCACGTCGGAGTAGTACAGCGCAGCCGACAGATCATCGGTGAAGCTATAGTTGCCGCCAAATACGTCGGCACCTTTCAGGCCGAGGCTGTCGTGATAGGTCTGGTCCTGTGCATTGATGGCGGTGAAGCGGCCAGCATGCAGCTCAAGACCTTCGATTTCATTGCTGGTGACCAGGAAGCCTTCAGCTACTTCAGGCAGCAGGCGGCTGTCGTCAGTGCTCAGAACCGGAAGAGCGGTGAATTGATCACCGTATTTCAGCACGGTATTGGACAGACGCAGTTTTACTGCACCACCAGCTTCGGAGTAATCATCCTGCGAGCGACCGTCGCTGCCGGTGGGGAACAAGCCGGAACCGGAGCGGCCCTTACCACTGTCGAGCTTGATGCCCAGCAGGCCGATGGCGTCAACGCCAAAGCCGATGGTGCCCTGAGTAAAGCCGGACTCGTAGGTGGCGATGAAACCTTGACCCCACTCTTGAGGATCATCGTTACGGTCTGGGCCTGCGTTACGGAAGTCGCGGTAGAAGTACAGGTTGCGGCTCAGAACGTTCAGGCTGCTGTCTTCGACAAAGCCGTTGGACTCGGATTGCGCGCTGGCGAAAGCCAGTTGGCTGGTGCCCGCGGCTACTGCCAGGGCGATTACGCTCCACTTCATCACTTGCATCGTGATTGCTCCTTTGGTTTAGAAGAGTTGCGCTGCCCACTGTTTTGTTATATGGGCGGCTCTTTCTTTTTGTGTCGGCGGTAACTTATAGCACGCAGCCAATATTGGCGATAGTTGCAGTCTATTCATTACGACTTCGTTCATGCTGGTGTCGCATCGCATTAGGAGGAATGTCGCAAATCTGTAGCTCTGTCCTTGCGTTTCGTTATGCCAACGCTTTCGCGGCTCTGAGGTGTCTGGGGCCGCTGTTATTGATCGACTGCGCGGCTAGCCGAGCATTGCTTTCACAGATAGCAAAAGTCGTGCTCAAAACCTGGATGTCCCGCTAAAACCTTGATTTTCTGGCATGCAGTGTGTCGAGCAGCGACGCTGATCCCGCGTCTGGCGCGGGTTTGCCTGAGCGATGCCAGTTCTTCGCGTCCGGACAGCGGCTGGCGTTATCGTCTGCGTTCATATTGCTGCCCCGGTAACGCTTAGCAGTGTTTATTACGGGAAGAAACAAAATGGTGCACACCTGCGGTGCGCGTGCATTCGGGCTGCCTTGCGTTGGTGCGTGGTCGGCGGATGAAGTCTCGACTGAGCCAGCGTATGCTGCGCGCCATAGGTTGGCCCTCGCTGGGGCTACGCTTGATTGATTCCTTTATATGGAGGAGAGCCGTCATGTTCGCTCTGGATTCGCGTCTGCAGCAGGATTGCCTGTGGGTCGGGGATTTTCCCCTGTGTCGTTTGCTGCTGATGAATGACTCCAACTACCCCTGGTTCATCCTCGTGCCGCGACGTGAGGAGGTCAGTGAGCTGTTCCAGCTCGACGCTGACGATCAGCGTCAACTGTGGCAGGAAACCACGTTGCTGGCAGAGATCCTCAAGGACACTTTTGCCGCCGACAAGATGAACGTGGCTACGCTCGGCAATGTGGTCGGTCAGTTGCATATGCATGTGATCGTGCGTCGACGTGACGATGTCGCTTGGCCCGCTCCGGTGTGGGGGCGGCATCCTGCGCAGCCTTATGCCGGGCAGAAGGTGGGACAGATCATCGACAAGCTGCGCCTGGTGCTGACCGAGGATTTTCAGTTTGCCGGAGAGCCAGCATGAGTCTCGAGTCGCGGATCATGGAGCTGGAGAGCCGCCTGGCTTTTCAGGATGACACCATTCAGGCGCTCAGCGATGAGCTGGTCGAGCAGAACAGACGCATCGAGCGGATGCAGCTGCAATTGACGGTTCTGGCGCGACGCCAGGAGGAGTTGAGTGGTCAGGCGGGTATTGCCGAAGATGAAGCGCCGCCACCTCATTACTGATATGAAAAAGCCCGGTTTCCCGGGCTTTTCTTTGCGTGCAGCTCAGCGCCGCGAAGGGGCTGCAGCGATCACGTCTTCTGCCTGCAGGCCTTTGTCACGCTGCATGACCGAGAACTCCACGCGTTGGCCTTCGATCAGTACGCGGTGACCTTCGCCGCGAATGGCACGGAAGTGCACGAAGATATCGTCACCCGAGTCGCGGGAAATGAAGCCGAATCCCTTGGATGTGTTGAACCATTTGACGGTGCCGGTCTCGCGATCATCTGGCGTCACGCTGGTGCTGATACTGGCTTTTGGTGCGGACACACGTTGGTCTGCGCTGCGCGGCTGCGTGTTCAGTTGCGCTGCAAGGCTCAGTGCCACGGCGATTACCAAGGCCAGAAGCGGCAGCCAGATGGCGGGTTGGCTACCGATGCTTGGCAGCGGGGCAAGCAGGATCAGACTCTGTACCACGGCAGCCAGTATCAATAGAGCCGATGACAGCCCCTGCAGTTGCTGACGCGCGGCGTGGGTGTTCTGTTGTTGCGCTGCGGCAAGCAGGTTGAGCAGGCCGATGAGGACCAGATAAATGGCATCCGGGGTGGTCAGGAACGAAGTGGAAAAACCGGGTAAGGCAGACAGCAGCAGGGCGGCAAACCCTGTCACGAGATGGGTAATCTTCAACATCTTCGATGAACTCACTGATTGAATGATGACTCAAGGTGTTGCGGAGAGAGCGCGCTTCAAGGGCTGCCAGTCGAGCGGCAACGACGCGCGCCGGTATACAGGGGTAGCGACGCCGCAGAACGGTAATGCGGCGTGCAAGGCTATTTAACAGCAAAGGCGGGGGCTTCTCAAATCAAGCGCTTAGCATCGTTTCGCTGATAATCGGGTGGACCTGATTGCGGCCGGCGCGTTTGGCCTGATAAAGCGCGTCATCGGCCCGAGTGAGCAAGGATTCGAATGTGTCGCCTTCTTCGGCCATGGCGCAGCCGAAGGACGCGGTGATGCTGTCCAGAATCTGGTCCGTTCGTCTTACCTTGATCCTCAGTGACTGGATCTTGTGGCGCAGTTGTTCGGCGAAATCGAGAACTTCGTTGAGGTTGGCGCAGTTGCGCAGTACCACGCAGAACTCTTCGCCGCCGTAGCGCGCAGCAAAGGCCTCTGGTGGCAGCAGGTCGCGTAATAGTTGTCCGACGTGTTGCAGTACGCGGTCACCCAGTGGGTGGCCATATTGATCGTTGAACTGCTTGAAATGGTCGATATCCAGAATCACCAGCGCCAGGCCCTGCTGCGACTCGTTCAGGGCGCGCTCCAGCAGGCGGGTAAAGGCATGGCGATTGAATACGCGGGTCAGGCTGTCGAGTGTTGCTGCCAGATGTGCGCGTTCCAGTTGGCTGCGCAGGTGGGTGATCTCTTGCTGAGCGGCGCGTAGGCGATAGAGGAATTTTTCCTGCTGATCCTGCATCAGCTGGGTGCTTTCCTGCAGCTCGCTGAGCACGCTGGGTAGATCGTCGGTGATGGGTTCCTGCAGTGCGCTGAGGCCTTGGCTCAGGCTCTGCTGGTAATGCAGGCCGCCGATCACGCTGCGTGAGACGTCGCCTTCGATATCATCGACCAGCTCGATTACCTGCTGCTGGCCGGCGCGCGCTTCCTCCAGCTCGCCGCGGATGATGTAGTCGCGAAACAGCCGGCTGGCGGTTTCCGGCGGGAACACGTCGAAGTCTTCGACCACCTTGTCCAGGCGGCGGTTGAGCTCGGGTTCGCCGCCTCTGCTGTAGGTGTACCACAGCGCGTAGTGCACCGGATTTGGCGGTATGTCGTGGCGCATCATCAGCGGTACGGCCTGCTTCAGGAGTTCGGCCGCCTCGCGGGTTTCCTCCGGATACAGATCGATGATGCTGGGCGGTTTGGCTGGTTGACTCATGGGTGTCGAAAACTCAATGGCGAATGGCCAGAGCATAGATCAGGGCAAGGCTGCCTGCCTAATGAAAAGGCCCGGATCACCGGGCCTCTGAGTATCTCAAACAGCGAGCAGGCTGCGCAGCATCCAGGCGGTTTTCTCGTGTACCTGCATGCGTTGGGTCAGCAGGTCGGCAGTCGGCTCGTCGCTGACCTTGTCCAGCAGCGGGAAAATGCCGCGCGCAGTGCGTACGACGGCCTCTTGGCCTTGCACCAGTTGCTTGATCATATCGTCGGCGCTGGGTACGCCTTCCTCTTCCTTGATCGAGGACAGGCGGGCGTAGGCGGCGTAGGTGCCTGGCGCCGGGAAGCCCAGTGCACGGATTCGTTCGGCGATTGCGTCAACCGCCAGGGCCAGTTCGGTGTACTGACCTTCGAACATCAGGTGCAGGGTGTTGAACATCGGACCGGTGACGTTCCAATGGAAATTATGGGTCTTCAGGTACAGGGTGTAGGTGTCGGCCAAAAGGCGCGAGAGGCCTTCGGCGATGGCGGCGCGATCCTGTTCGGCGATTCCGATATTGATTTCCATGGTTTTTCTCCTTTCAGGTGAGCCCAGGGTGTCTATCCCGCAGTGTTGGTGAAAGCCTAACACGCAGGGCGTCGAGATGATCTTGGCTTATATCAATGAGAGCGATGTTTAGAGGCTATTGATAGCGGACGGTTCAATAAATCCTGCTTTGGCGGCGTCAATCCTGTGCGTGGCGCAATGCTCGTTCAGCCGTGCGCCAGCCTAGGCTTCTGCTGCAGAGTGCGATTGAACACCTCCACCCAATGGGCGCTGAATTGCTGGCCGGCAAGGTTGTTGATTTCCAGTATGGCGCGTAGCAATGGACGCTTGCTCAAAGTCTGGTGTGCACGTTCATGGGTCCTTGCGTCAAAGGTGTCGACGATATGCAGGATCAGTGCGCCTGGGGCAATCTCCTTTTCGCGCAGGCCTTTGGGGTAGCCAGAGCCGTCAGCGTGTTCCTGATGCTGGAGGATGATCTCCATGGCCGCTGACCAGTCAGGCATGCGTTTGAGCAGGTCGCTGGCCAGGCGTGGGTGGCCTTGCATCATGCGTCGTTCTTCGCGGTTGAAATGGCTTTGCTTGTGCAGGAGCTCCAGTGGCAGGAAGGCCATGCCCAGATCGTGCAAGCAGACTGCGGCCGCCAGTTGCTCTGGCTGCTCAGCGTATCCGCCCGCTGCATTGATGCTCAGTGCCAGTTCCAGCAGGCGCAGGTTGCGGCCTCGCCAGTAGGGGGAGCGCTGTTCGGCGGCCTCGGTCAGTGCGCAAAAGAACTGCAGGTCGGGCTGGATCACGATTGCGTGGCGTGCAAGCAGTGCTGCGCTTTTGCTGGGTTCCACTTCTTCGGTGAATTGCAGGCGAGTGCTGGGGTCCATCTGCTGCAGCAGTTCGAGGCGTACCTCGGTCTGTCGCTCATTCGGCGTCATGGCCAGCGCCTGAAGCGCGCCGCAGAGTCGGCTGAGCTGCGTGCTGTCCGGGGTGGCTTCGGCGCCGCCCAGGGCCTGAGCGACCAATGCCCGCAGATGGTCGAGGCTGAGCAGCAATATGTCCCCGAGCAGGCTGTCGAAGGTCAGGCGGCCCGAGCGCAGGGCATCGAGTACGTCTTCCATGGCTTGTGGCAGTGGCATCAGCTCGTTGAGCTCGACGTAACCAAGATTGCCCTTGAGCGTATGGATCAGGCGAAACAGCTCGCGCAGCCGTTCCGTGCTCTTTGGCGCTCGCTCCAGTTCGATCAGCAGTTGCTCGCAGCGGGGAAACTGCTCGGCGGCGTCAAGGCGAAAGTCTTCCAGTAGATCGCTGGACAGGTCGCTGCGATGGGGTCGGGCCATGGTCGTTCTCCAGACAGGAGGCGACCTTCATTATAGAAGCCATCTGCCGAGCGGCTGCGTCATGACGATTTACGCTATATAATCCCGCTCTTTATCGAAGCGCGGCGTACGGTTGGACGTTCGCTGTGGTGTAGCTCCTGCCCAGGGCGTTGGGGGCTGCCTGACCTATCCAAGACCTTAGAGAAGCGAAACACGATCATGATGCGCAGCCACTATTGCGGCCAGTTGAACGAGAGCCTGGATGGCCAGGAAATCACCCTTTGCGGCTGGGTACATCGTCGCCGTGACCATGGCGGGGTGATCTTCCTCGATATCCGTGATCGTGAAGGTCTGGCCCAGGTGGTGTTCGATCCTGATCGTGCCGATACCTTCGCCAAGGCTGACCGCGTGCGCAGCGAATACGTGGTCAAGATCACCGGCAAGGTGCGTCTGCGTCCAGCGGGCGCGGTCAACCCGAACATGGCGTCCGGCGCCATCGAGGTGCTGGGCTATGAGCTGGAAGTGCTCAACGAAGCGGAAACCCCGCCGTTCCCCCTCAATGAGTACACCGACGTTGGCGAAGAAACCCGCCTGCGTTATCGCTTCATCGACCTGCGTCGCCCGGAAATGGCCGAGAAGCTCAAGCTGCGCTCGCGCATCACCTCGAGCATCCGTCGCTACCTCGACGACAACGGCTTCCTCGACGTGGAAACACCGATTCTGACTCGCGCCACCCCGGAAGGTGCGCGCGACTATCTGGTGCCGAGCCGCACCCACGCCGGCAGCTTCTTCGCCCTGCCGCAGTCGCCGCAGCTGTTCAAGCAACTGCTGATGGTCGCCGGCTTCGACCGCTACTACCAGATCGCCAAGTGCTTCCGCGATGAAGACCTGCGCGCTGATCGTCAGCCGGAATTTACCCAGATCGACATCGAGACCAGCTTCCTCGATGAAAAAGACATCATGGACATCACCGAGACCATGGTGCGCAACCTGTTCAAGGAAGTGCTGGATGTCGAGTTCGGCGAGTTGCCGCACATGACTCTGGCTGAAGCCATGCGTCGCTTCGGTTCGGACAAGCCGGACCTGCGTATCCCGCTGGAACTGGTTGATGTTGAAGATCAGCTCAAGGACGTCGAGTTCAAGGTATTCGCCGGTCCGGCCAACGACCCGAAATGCCGCGTTACCGCGCTGCGCGTACCGGGCGGGGCGAGCATGCCGCGCAAGCAGATCGACGACTACACCAAGTTCGTCGGCATCTATGGTGCCAAGGGTCTGGCCTATATCAAGGTCAACGAGCGCGCTGCCGGCGTTGAGGGTTTGCAGTCGCCGATCGTCAAGAACATCCCGCTGGACAACATCAATGTCATCCTCGACCGCGTTGGGGCCGTCGATGGCGATATCGTGTTCTTCGGTGCCGACAAGGCCAAGATCGTCAGCGAGGCTCTGGGCGCTCTGCGCATCAAGCTGGGTCATGACCTGAACCTGCTGACCTGCGAGTGGGCGCCGCTGTGGGTCGTCGACTTCCCGATGTTCGAGGAGAACGACGACGGCAGCCTGACCGCCATGCATCACCCGTTCACCTCGCCGAGCTGCAGCCCCGAGGAGCTGGAGGCCAACCCGGCCGCTGCGCTGTCGCGCGCCTACGACATGGTGCTCAACGGCACCGAACTGGGTGGCGGCTCCATCCGTATTCATGACAAGGCCATGCAGCAGACCGTGTTCCGTGTGCTCGGCATCAGCGAAGAAGAGCAGCAGGAGAAGTTCGGCTTCCTGCTCGATGCGCTGAAGTATGGCGCACCACCTCATGGAGGCCTGGCTTTCGGCCTGGACCGTCTGGTGATGCTGATGACCGGTGCCAGCTCGATTCGCGAAGTGATCGCCTTCCCGAAAACCCAGAGCGCAGCCTGCGTCATGACTCAGGCGCCGGGCGTCGTCGACAACAAGTCGCTGCGCGAGCTGCACATCCGCCTGCGCGAGCAAGCCAAGGCCGAATAAGCCTGCAAAAGAAGCCTGGTGATCCCAGGCTTCTTCGTTATGGGGTGGAGAGACTCAAGTGCTTACGCCCCGGCAATTGTGAAACCTTATAGATGGAGTGAGTTATGGCTGGTCATTCCAAATGGGCCAACATCAAGCACCGCAAGGGGCGTCAGGACGCCAAGCGCGGCAAGATCTTCACCAAGCTGATTCGTGAACTGACGGTCGCCGCCAAGCACGGCGGTCCGATCCCGGCGGACAACCCGCGTCTGCGTCTGGCGGTGGACAAGGCGCTGACCAACAACATGTCGCGTGACGTGATCGACCGCGCCATTGCTCGTGGTGCCGGCAACAACGAAGCCGACAATGTCGTCGAGTTCAGCTACGAAGGTTACGCACCGAGCGGCGTGGCGATCATCGTCGAGGTGATGACCGATAACCGTAATCGCACCGCCGCCGAAGTGCGCCATGCCTTCACCAAATGCGGTGGCAACCTCGGCACCGACGGCTCGGTCGCCTACATGTTCGACCGCAAGGGGCAGATCAGCTTTGCGCCGGGTGTCGATGAAGATGCCCTGATGGAAGCGGCTCTGGAGGCCGGTGCCGACGATGTGGAAATGGGCGAGGACGGTTCGGGCCTGGTGTCGACCAGCTTCACCGAGTTCCATGCCGTCAACGAAGCACTTAGCGCCGCCGGTTTCAAAGCCGAGGAAGCGGAAATCGCCATGATCCCCTCGATCAGTGCGCCGATTGCCGACCTGGAAACTGCGCAGAAGGTGTTCAAGCTGATCGACATGCTTGAAGACCTGGATGACGTGCAGAACGTCTACCACAACGCCGAAGTCTCCGACGAGATCATGGAGCAGCTCGGCTGAAGCAGCTTGTCGCCCGGACGAGTAGGGTGGGACGGGCGGCGATCCGCTTCAGCCCACCATGGCAAACAACCCTGGTGGGCTGAAGCCCACCCTACGGCCACCCTACGGTTTTCTCGGGTTCCACCGGTGCGTCACGAGTGACGGCGCATTAGGACCCCCGTATACTCGCCAACTGGATAAATAGACAGTTGCTGATATGACCCTGATTCTAGGCATCGACCCAGGTTCGCGTATTACCGGCTATGGCGTGGTGCGCGATACCGGGCGTGGTTGCGAGTACGTGGCGTCAGGCTGCATTCGTACCGGTAACGGGCCATTGGCCGAGCGCCTGCAGATCGTCTTTCGTGGCGTCAGCGAGGTGATTCGCACTCATGGGCCGGTGACCATGGGCATCGAGCAGGTGTTCATGGCGCGCAATGCCGACTCGGCGCTCAAGCTGGGGCAGGCGCGTGGCGCCGCTATCGTCGCGGCGGTGGAGGCCGGGCTTGAGGTCAGCGAGTACACCGCGACCCAGGTCAAGCAGGCGGTGGTCGGTACCGGGGCGGCTGACAAGCAGCAGGTGCAGATGATGGTCATGCATTTGCTCAAGCTGGTGCAGAAACCGCAGATCGACGCTTCCGATGCATTGGGCATCGCACTGTGTCATGCCCATCACCGACAGAGTCTCATTCCCCATGGGCTCGCCGGCGCCAAGCGGCGTGGCGGCCGTCTTCGTTTGTAATCGGATTAAAGGAAAACAGTGGTGATCGGACGTTTGCGCGGCACCCTGGCGGAGAAGCAGCCGCCGCATTTGCTTCTGGATGTGAATGGTGTCGGTTATGAGCTGGAAGTGCCGATGACGACCCTTTATCGTCTGCCTGCGGTGGGCGAGCCGGTCACCCTGCACGCTCACCTGGTGGTGCGTGAAGATGCACACCTGCTGTATGGCTTCTTCGAAAAGCGTGAGCGTGAGCTGTTTCGCGAGTTGATTCGCCTCAATGGCGTTGGCCCCAAGCTGGCGCTGGCGCTGATGTCGGGTCTTGAGGTCGACGAGCTGGTGCGCTGCGTGCAGTCTCAGGACACGGCGGCCCTGGTCAAGGTCCCGGGTGTCGGCAAGAAAACCGCCGAGCGTCTGCTGGTCGAGCTCAAGGACCGCTTCAAGGCCTGGGAGTCGATACCGTCCATTGCGCCATTGGTGGTTGAACCTCAACTGGCTCAGGCAGTCTCAAGCGCGGAGAATGACGCCGTCAGTGCCCTGATATCCCTTGGCTACAAGCCGCAGGAGGCCAGTCGAGCAGTTGCCGTGGTCAAGGAGGACGGTCTGAGCAGTGAAGATTTGATTCGACGTGCGCTGCGCGGCATGGCGTAGGGTGGATGACGCCTTTTTCATCCACCAGCTTTTCGGGGGAAAACGCTGCGCGGTTTTCCACCCTGCATTGCAATTCAATGGACTCTAGTGGAACCCCTCGATGATCGAAGCCGATCGCCTGATAACCTCCAGCCCGCGTGAGCGCGAAGAGCAGCAGGACCGAGCCATTCGTCCGCTGCGCCTGGCTGACTACATTGGTCAGCCCGTGGTGCGTGAGCAGATGGCGCTGTTCATCCAGGCTGCACGGGGCAGGGCGGAAGCGCTCGACCATACGCTGATCTTCGGTCCGCCAGGCCTGGGCAAGACTACCCTGGCCAATATCATCGCCCAGGAAATGGGCAGCTCAATCAAGAGCACCTCCGGTCCGGTGCTCGAGCGGCCGGGTGATCTGGCCGCGCTGCTGACCAATCTGGAAAGCGGCGATGTGCTGTTCATCGACGAGATTCACCGTCTTTCGCCGGTGGTCGAAGAGGTGCTGTATCCCGCGATGGAAGACTTCCAGCTCGACATCATGATCGGCGAAGGTCCTGCCGCGCGTTCGATCAAGCTGGATCTGCCGCCCTTCACCCTGGTCGGCGCCACCACCCGTGCCGGCATGCTGACCAACCCGCTGCGTGACCGTTTCGGCATCGTCCAGCGCCTGGAGTTCTACGGCATCGACGACCTGGCCACCATCGTCTCGCGCTCGGCTGGTATTCTCGGCCTGCCCATCGAGGCCAAGGGCGCCTTCGAGATTGCCCGTCGTGCCCGTGGCACTCCGCGTATCGCCAACCGACTGTTGCGCCGTGTGCGCGATTTTGCCGAAGTGCGCGGTAACGGGCAGATCTCCCAGGCCACTGCCGATCAGGCCCTTAATCTATTGGATGTCGACGAGCGTGGTTTCGACCATTCCGATCGTCGCCTGCTGCTGGCCATGATCGAGAAGTTCGATGGTGGTCCGGTCGGGCTCGATAGCCTGGCGGCAGCCATCGGCGAGGAGCGTCATACCATCGAGGACGTGCTCGAACCTTATCTGATTCAGCAGGGTTATATGATGCGCACCCCGCGCGGGCGTGTGGTCACCCGTCACGCCTACCTGCACTTCGGGTTGAACATTCCCAAACGCGCTGGCGAGCAGGCCGGTGGCGATCTTTTCTCGGCAGGTGACGAATGACGAAAAAATTGTTACCGGGCCGGATTGGCAAGCAGCAGGCCGAGGACTAGAGTATGCGCGCGCCAAACGAAGTGCAGCCGTTCAGCCACCGTTGCCGGGTCTACTACGAGGACACCGACGCGGGCGGCATCGTCTACTACGTCAACTACCTCAAATTCATGGAGCGGGCTCGCACCGAGCGTCTGCGTGAGCTGGGTTATGCCCAGTCGACGCTTGCGGGTGAGGGCCTGTTGTTCGTCGTGCATTCTGCCGAGGCGCGTTATCACGCGCCGGCGCGCCTGGATGACGAACTGGTGATCAGCGCCGATGTGATCGAATTGAACCGTGCCAGCCTGCGTTTTCGTCAACAGGTCAGGCGGGCTGCGGATGATGTGCTGCTCTGCGAAGGGCAGTTTCTGGTGGCCTGTGTGCGCGCCGACAACTTGAAACCCCGGGCCATCCCCGAGACCCTGCGACACGCGTTCGCCGGGACGCAGGCGCCGGGCTTAATTGCAGCAGGAGAGTAAGCGTGGAAGCTAACGCCGTTGACCATATGTCGATGTGGAGTCTGATCAGTAACGCCAGCTTCGTGGTTCAGCTGGTGATGCTGACCCTGGTGGCCGCTTCGGTCATTTCCTGGGTGATGATCTTCCAGCGCAGTAATTCGATTCGCGCCGCCAAGCGTGCCCTGGACAACTTCGAGGATCGCTTCTGGTCCGGTATCGATCTGTCCAAACTATATCGCCAGGCGGGTAGCAACCCCGATCCGGATTCTGGTCTGGAACAGATCTTTCGTGCCGGTTTCAAGGAATTCTCCCGCCTGCGTCAGCAGCAGGGAGTTGACCCGGACGCGGTGATGGACGGCGTGGCTCGTGCCATGCGCGTGGCCATCTCCCGTGAGGAAGAGAAATTGGAAACCGCGCTGCCATTTCTCGCCACCGTTGGTTCGACCAGTCCGTACATCGGCCTGTTCGGTACCGTATGGGGCATCATGAACTCCTTCCGAGGTCTGGCTCAGGTGCAGCAAGCCACGCTTGCAACCGTGGCGCCGGGTATCGCCGAAGCGCTGATCGCTACCGCCATCGGCCTGTTCGCGGCGATTCCGGCGGTTATCGCCTACAACCGCTTCTCTGCCCGCAGCGAGATGCTGATCGGTCGTTACTACACCTTCGCCGACGAGTTCCAGGCCATCCTGCACCGCAAAGTGCACACCTCGGAAGACTAAGGCGAGCGAAGAGGACAGGTTTTAACCATGGCGAGAATTCGCAACAGACGCAAACCGGTTGCCGAGATGAACGTGGTGCCCTACATCGACGTGATGTTGGTACTGCTGGTCATCTTCATGGTCACCGCGCCGATGCTCAATCAGGGCGTCAAGGTCGATCTGCCCAAGGTCAGCAGTGAAGCGCTGCCGCAGGACAACGACGCCCAGGTGTTGACCATCTCCATCAAGGCCGACAAGACCTACTACTGGAACATGGGCAGCGAGGTTGACGTCGACACCGAGCAGGAGCGCGCCTCGACCCTCGAGCAGATGACGCAGGCAGTCTCGGCGATCATCGCCGAGAACCGTCGTCAGGGTAAGCAGGTGCAGGTGTTCGTGCGTGGTGATCGCACGGTCGATTACGGCACCGTGATGTCGGCTATGGGCGGTCTGCAGCAGGCCGACGTGGGCAACGTCGGACTGATTACCGAGGCTCCCTGATGCAGCAAACCGAGCGTCCGCAATCGGAAAGCTACTTCTGGCCCGTGGTTTGGGCGGTGGGTCTGCACGTCCTGATGTTCGCCATGCTGTTCGTCAGCTTCGCCTTCACACCCGAACTGCCGCCGGCGCGCCCGGTGGTGCAGGCTACGCTGTATCAGTTGCAATCGCAGAGCCAGGCCACCACGCAGACCACGCAAAAGGTGGCCGGCGAGGCGCAGAAAACCTCGGCACCGCAATTCGAGACCGAACGCCTGGAGCAGAAGAAGGCTGAAGAGCAGAAGGTAGCTGCAGCCAAGAAGGCCGAGGAACAAAAGCAGGCTGAAGAGGCTCGAAAGGCCGAAGCGGCGAAGAAAGCCGAGGCCGAGAAGGCCGCCGAACAGAAACGTCAGGCGGATATCGCGAAGAAGCGTGCCGAGGACGAAGCGAAGAAGAAAGCCGCTGAGGACGCCAAGAAGAAGGCTGCTGAGGACGCGAAGAAGAAAGCGGCGGAGGAGGCCAAGAAAAAGGCCGCTGCTGACGCCGCGAAGAAGAAAGCCGCCGAGGACGCCAAGCGCAAGGCCGAAGATGCACGACGCAAGGCCGCCGAGGATCAGAAGGCAGCCGCGCTGGCTGAGCTGCTGTCTGACAACGTGCAGAACCAGCAGGCGCTGGCCGAGACGCATGGCGACCAGGTGGCCGGCAACCTTGATGACCTGATCATCAAGCTGATTACCGAGAACTGGCAGCGACCGATGTCGGCGCGCCGTGGCATGAGCGTCGAGCTGCTGATTCAGATGCTGCCCGACGGCACCGTGACCAACGCCAGCGTGTCGCGCTCCAGTGGCGATGCGCCGTTCGACAACTCGGCCGTTGCAGCTGTACGTAACGTCGGGCGTATTCCCGAGATGCAACAATTGGATCGCGCTACCTTCGACCGTATGTACAGGAAGCGTCGCGTCATTTTCAAACCGGAGGATTGAGCTCTGTGAATACCCTGATTCGTACCGCCCTGCTGGGGCTGGTCATGCTGGTCGGTAGCGTCCAGGCGGCCGACCCGCTGGTGATTTCCCAAGGCGCTGACCGTGCCACGCCCATCGCCGTCGTGCCCTTTGGCTGGCAAGGCGGTTCGGTACTGCCTGAAGACATGTCGCAGATCATTGGCAACGATCTGCGCAACTCCGGCTACTTCGAGCCGATCCCGCGGCAGAACATGATCAGCCTACCGACTCAGGCCAGTGAAGTCATATACCGTGACTGGAAAGCCCTCGGTGCGCAGTACGTGCTGGTGGGCAACATCGTGCCCAATGGTGGTCGGTTGCAGATTCAGTACGCGTTGTTCAACGTCAGTACCGAGCAGCAGGTCATGACCGGCAATGTCGGCGGGGGCACTGATCAACTGCGTGACATGGCTCACCACATCGCTGACCAGTCGTTCGAGAAGCTCACCGGCGTCAAGGGTGCGTTCTCCACGCGCCTGCTCTATGTCACTGCCGAGCGCATGGGGACCAGCAATACTCGTTACACCCTGCAGCGCTCCGACTATGACGGTGCCCGCGCGGTCACTCTGCTGCAATCGCGCGAGCCGATCTTGTCGCCGTCGTTCGCGCCGGATGGTCGTCGCATCGCCTACGTGTCGTTCGAGCAGCGTCGCCCGCGCATCTTCGTGCAGCACATCGATACCGGTCGCCGCGAGCAGGTTACCAACTTCGAAGGTCTCAACGGCGCTCCGGCCTGGTCGCCGGATGGCAACCGCCTGGCCTTCGTGCTGTCCAAGGACGGCAATCCGGAAATTTATGTGATGGATATGGGCAGCCGGCAGATGCGCCGCGTCACTAACCATTACGCGATCGATACCGAACCCTTTTGGGGCAAGGACGGTCAGACTCTTTACTTCACCTCGGATCGTGCGGGTAAGCCGCAGATCTACAAGACCAACATCAATAGCGGGGCAGTGGAGCGAGTGACCTTCGTCGGTAACTACAACGCCAACCCGAAATTGTCGGCTGATGAAAAGACCTTGGTGATGATCCATCGCCAGGATGGTTTTACCGTGTTCAAGGTGGCTGCGCAGGACCTGGAAACCAACCGTTTGCGTATTCTTTCAGACACAAGTTTGGATGAGTCGCCCACTGTTGCGCCCAATGGCGCCATGCTAATCTACGCCACCCGCCAGCAGGGCCGGGGAGTCTTGATGTTAGCGTCCACCAATGGACGTGTGAGGCTCCCTCTTCCTACCGCTCAAGGCGAAGTTCGAGAGCCTTCTTGGTCCCCTTACCTGAACTGATGCGGCGTTACACCTTTATTGCTTAACACAACTGGGGTTCATTAGGAGTTACATGATGGAAATGCTGAAATTCGGTAAGTTCGCTGCACTGTCCCTGGCTCTCGCCGTTGCCGTAGGTTGCTCCTCCAAAGGCGGCGACGCTGCTGGTGAAGGTGCTGTTGACCCGAATGCTGGTTACGGTGCCAACACTGGCGCTGTTGACAGCAGCCTGAGCGAAGAAGCTGCTCTGCGCGCTATCACCACCTTCTACTTCGAGTACGACAGCTCCGACCTGAAGGCCGAAGCCATGCGCGCTCTGGACGTACACGCCAAGGACCTGAAAGGCAACGGCGCTCGCGTCGTTCTGGAAGGCCACGCTGACGAGCGCGGTACCCGTGAGTACAACATGGCTCTGGGCGAGCGTCGTGCCAAGGCCGTTCAGCGTTACCTGGTTCTGCAAGGCGTTTCCCCGGCTCAGCTGGAGCTGGTTTCCTACGGCGAAGAGCGTCCGGTTGCCACTGGCAACGACGAGCAGTCCTGGGCTCAGAACCGTCGCGTAGAGCTGCGTAAGTAAGCTGCCATGCGAGATTGCCGCCGTATCCTGACCCTTCTGACACTCGCCTTGCCGCTCGTGGCAATGGCGGAGGTTCCCGTACTGGAAAGCAGCTCCATGCAACAGGGCAGCAGCTATCCACCGGCGGGTTATGGTACGGCCGGCGCCTCCGCCGGGGCGGGTGCGCAAGCACCCGCTTCTGCGCAGGGTATGCTGTTCAACCAGCTCGAGCAGATGCAGCAGGAAATTGCGCAACTGCGTGGCATGGTCGAAGAGCAGCAAAATGAAATTCAGCGCCTCAAGCAGGAAGGCCTGGAGCGTTACCAGGATCTGGATCAACGCATTTCTTCCGGTGTTGCTGCCGGTGGAGCTCCTGCACAGAATTCAGCCGATGGCGCGGTAAACGCCAATGGCACCCCGACGCCCCCTGCAGCGCAGCAGCAGGCCAGCGCTGAGCCGGGAGATCCGGCCAAGGAAAAACTCTATTACGACGCCGCCTTCGACCTGATCAAGGCCAAGGATTTCGACAAGGCCTCGCAGGCATTTGCTGCCTTTCTCAATCGCTATCCCAACAGCCAGTACGCAGGCAACGCGCAGTATTGGTTGGGCGAAGTGAATCTGGCCAAAGGCGACCTGCAAGCAGCCGGCCAGGCCTTCGCCAAGGTCAGTCAGGCCTATCCGAGCCACGCCAAGGTGCCGGACTCACTGTTCAAACTGGCCGACGTCGAACGTCGCCTGGGTCACAACGACAAGGCCCGTGGCATCCTTCAGCAGGTCATCGCGCAGTACCCGGGTAGCTCGGCCGCTCAACTGGCCCAGCGTGATCTGCAGCGGCTGTAAGCCCAAAGTTGACGAAAAACCCGCGCCCGTCGCGGGTTTTTCTTATCTGGCCTCGCGTGATCCATTAGAATGCGCGGCGGCCCAGGTGGCAGGGTTTCAGCTCGGCTGATGTCCTTGTCGCAGTGCCTTGTCGAATGTCGGCCGCTGCCGGCGTTCCTGTCTTTCCACGCAACGGAGGCGGATGGCCTGTTTCGTCATCACGCTCGTGGCTACCATGCAAGAAACCCTGCGCATCACCGAGATTTTCTACTCGCTGCAGGGGGAAACGCGTACCGCTGGCTTGCCAACGGTATTCGTGCGCCTTACCGGCTGCCCCCTGCGCTGTCAGTACTGTGATACCGCCTATGCCTTCAGTGGCGGCGAGATCGTCACGCTGGACAGTATCCTCGATCAAGTGGCTGCTTATCGCCCGCGTTACGTCTGCGTTACCGGTGGTGAGCCGCTGGCTCAGCCCAACTGCATTGCCTTGCTCACGCGTCTTTGCGACGCCGGTTTCGAGGTGTCGCTGGAAACCAGTGGCGCGCTCGACGTCTCTGCGGTCGATCCCCGGGTCAGCAAGGTGCTGGACCTGAAGACCCCAGGCTCTGCCGAGGTGCAGCGCAACCGCTACGAGAACGTCCAGTGGCTGACACGCAACGATCAGGTCAAGTTCGTCATCTGCTCACGTGAGGACTACGACTGGGCGGTATCCAAGTTGATCGAGTACGACCTGGTCAGCCGAGCCGGCGAAGTACTGTTCTCGCCCAGTCACAAACAGGTCGATGCGCGTGCGCTGGCCGACTGGATCGTGACCGACAACCTGCCTGTACGCCTGCAGTTGCAGCTGCACAAGATTCTCTGGAACGATGAGCCGGGACACTGAACATGAACGACAAGAAAGCAGTCATCCTCCTTTCCGGCGGCCTGGACTCGGCCACCGTGGTGGCCATGGCCAAGGCCGAGGGCTACAGCTGCTACAGCATGAGTTTCGATTACGGCCAGCGTCATCGCGCCGAGTTGCAGGCAGCCGAGCGTGTGGCGCGGCAGTTGGGTGTAGTCGAGCACAAGGTGATCGGCCTGAACCTCAACGGTATCGGCGGCTCGGCGTTGACCGACAGCAGCATCGCCGTACCGGAATCCCCGACCGAGGGCATTCCTGCGACCTACGTGCCGGCGCGCAATACCGTGTTCCTGGCGCTCGCGTTGGGCTGGGCCGAGGTGCTCGCGGCACGCGATATCTTCATTGGCGTCAACGCGGTGGATTACTCGGGTTACCCGGATTGCCGCCCCGAGTTTGTCGACGCCTTCGAGCGTATGGCCAACCTGGCGACCAAGGCGGGGGTGGAAGGGCAGGGCTTCACCATCCGCGCACCGCTGCAGCAGATGAGCAAGGGCGAGATCATCCAGGCCGGTATGCGTCTGGGCGTGGATTACGCACTTACGGTCTCCTGCTACCAGGCCGATGATGATGGTCGCGCTTGTGGCAAATGCGACAGCTGCCGCCTGCGTGCAGCCGGTTTCGCCGCAGCCGGTGTGCCTGATGCAACGCGCTACTTCTGAAAAAAATTTCGCGAAGTGTTGATTTCCTGAATTAAATCAGTATCATGCGCCTCGCGTTGGGTCGTTAGCTCAGTTGGTAGAGCAGTTGGCTTTTAACCAATTGGTCGTAGGTTCGAATCCTACACGACCCACCAGATCGCAAAAGCCAGTCGTGAGACTGGCTTTTTTTTGCTCTCGGAAAAGCCCTCTGGCCAATGCCGTACCGCCTGTGGCGATGGGCAACCAGGGGGTATACTCGCAGCTCGCTCAAGAGCGCCGCAGGTTCGATGATATGACGCAGATTTCCGAACGCCTTCTGGTTCAGGCCCACCTCGATGCCAAACAGCCCAAGCCGCTGACCGCCGAGGAAGAGGCCTTCTATCGCCGTGAAATCGCCGCCGAGCTGAAGAAGCAGAACGCGGTACTGGTGGCGCACTATTACTGCGATCCGGTCATCCAGGCGTTGGCCGAGGAAACCGGTGGCTGCGTTTCCGACTCCCTGGAAATGGCCCGCTTTGGCAATCAGCACCCGGCGCAGACCGTGGTGGTGGCCGGGGTCAAGTTCATGGGCGAGACGGCGAAGATCCTCAATCCGGAAAAGCGCGTGCTGATGCCGACCCTGGAGGCGACCTGCTCGCTCGACCTGGGCTGCCCGGTGGACGAGTTCTCGGCTTTCTGCGATCAGCACCCTGAGCGCACCGTGGTGGTGTACGCCAACACCTCGGCCGCGGTGAAGGCGCGTGCCGACTGGGTGGTGACCTCCAGCTGTGCGCTGGAGATCGTCGAGAGCCTGATGGACAACGGTGAAACCATCATCTGGGCGCCGGACAAGCATCTGGGCAACTACATCCAGCGCGAGACCGGCGCCGACATGCTGCTGTGGGATGGCGCCTGCATCGTGCACGAGGAGTTCAAGTCCAAACAGCTGTTGGACATGAAGGCGCTGTATCCGGACGCCGCCATTCTGGTGCACCCGGAATCGCCGCAGAATGTGGTTGAGCTGGCCGATGCGGTGGGCTCGACCAGCCAGTTGATCAAGGCGGCGCAGACGCTGCCGAACTCCACCTTCATCGTCGCCACTGACCGCGGCATCTTCTACAAGATGCAGCAGTTGTGCCCGGACAAGACCTTCATCGAGGCGCCGACTGCCGGCAATGGTGCCGCCTGCCGCAGCTGCGCGCACTGTCCGTGGATGGCGATGAATACCCTGGAGCGCGTGTTGACTGGCTTGCGTCAGGGGACTGGCGAAATTCACGTCGACCCGGCGTTGATTCCCAAGGCGATCAAGCCGCTCAAGCGCATGCTCGACTTCACCCAGGCGGCGCGGATGAAGGTCGCCGGCAACGCCTGACTGACACTAGTCAAAACAAAGCCCAGCCAATGCTGGGCTTCTTGCTTTACGTAGCCCGGATTGCATCCGGGCTACGTCGGCTGCGTTAGCTCACCCAGTTTTCCGGCTCGTTGACCACATTAAGCAGCGCGCGCAGGCGGCCGTAGTCGCGCCCGTTGAAAACGAACGCCAGGCGGGTCAGGTGGCACAGTTCCGGCTCGTCGCGCTCCTGCTCGCAATGGGGCTGCTGGGTAAAGCCGCCTTCCTTGCACAGGCTGGCGAAGTCGCTGTCCAACTTGGCCAGAGCTGCCTCGTTGAGCGGATGATTGAGGCGGATCACGAAGCGATCCTTGAGCCAGCGGCTGGAGTGGAAGTTGCGGTAGAACCGGGCTATTTCTTCCACCGCCTCTTCGGCGCTGTAGACCAGGTGCATCAGGTTGAGGTCGGTGGGCAGGATATAGCCGTTGTCACCAAGCTGACGACGGATGAAGCCCAAGGCATCCTCCCAGTAGCTGCCGCCCGGTTGATCGAGCAGCACCACGGGCACCAGCGGGCTTTTACCGGTCTGTATCAGAGTCAGCACTTCCAGGGCTTCGTCGAGGGTGCCGAAGCCGCCGGGGCACAGCACCAGGCCATCGGCCTCCTTGACGAAAAACAGTTTGCGCAGAAAGAAGAAGTGGAACGACAGCAGGTGGTTGCTGCCACGCACCGTGGAGTTGGCCGTCTGCTCGAAGGGCAGGGTGATATTGAACCCCAGGCTGTTGTCCACCCCGGCACCTTCATGCGCAGCAGCCATGATGCCGCCGCCAGCGCCGGTGACTACCATCAGGTCACGGTGCGCCAGCCGTGCGCCCAGCTCGCGAGCCTGTTGGTACAGGGGATGGTCGGCAGGGGTGCGTGCCGAGCCGAATACCGTCACCTTGCGCCGCCGTTTCAGCTGTTCGAGCACGCCGAAAGCATTTTCCATCTCACGCAGGGTCTGCAGCATGATCTTGGCGTCCCAGCGGTTGCGATCCGCTTGAGCCATATGGAGCACGGTGCCTAGCATTTCCCGGTACAGCTGCAGGTTCGGGCTGTTACCGGGCGCTGCCAGCGCCACCAGCTCGTCGACCTTGCTGGTCAGGTCGACTTCGCTGGTTTGCACATGGCGAGACAGATAGTCGTCGGCTTCGTAAGGCATGAGGGCTCTCCTGTTCTGAGCCGGGCGGGCGGCTGATGCTGCTCACGCCCGGGCCGGTTTCTTGATTATGGAGTTTCATGGAGCTTGCCACAGCCAGGTTGCCGTTTCGCTGTCCCCTTTTCGTAAGCGGCGGTTACAGGGCGATCTGTTCACCCGGTTCGGGAATGTTGGCGATCCAGTTCAGGCGCTCGCGCAGAGCGGCTTGCAGGGCCTGCATCTTTTCCAGTTCGCCATGCACCAGGTACAGCTCGGGGTGATGGACGAACTGGCTGGCCCAGTCGAGCAGTTGCGATTGCCCGGCATGCGCGGAGAAACCACCTAGCGTATGCACCTTGGCTTTCACCGCGATGCGCTGGTGCAACACCTTGACCGTTTCGGCGCCATCGACGATCAGGCGACCCAGCGTGCCCTTGGCCTGGAAACCGGGGAACACCAGGTGGCAGTTCTCGCGCCAGAGGTTGTGCTTGAAGTGATGGACGATACGTCCGCCATTACACATGCCGGCACCGGCGATGATGATCGCGCCGCTCTTGATCCGGTTGATCGCCATCGATTCTTCGGCTGTCGGTGTGCAGCGCAACACTGGCAGCCAGTCCTCGATGCGCTTGACGCCCTTGGCAGTCAGTGCGGCGCGATCCTCGGCTGCGAACTGGTCATGGAAACGGCTGTAAATGGCGTTGGCACGGATGGCCATGGGGCTGTCGAGGAATACGGCCTGCTGCGGCAGTCTGCCTTCCTGGTAGAAGCGGCCCAGGTAGTAGATCAGGTCCTGCGTGCGCCCAACGGCGAATGACGGGATCAGTACGTTGCCACCTTCCTTGTGAGCCTGCTGCAGGATGTCTGCCAGCTCTTCCAGGGTCTCGTCGCTGGGACGATGGTCGCGGTCGCCGTAGGTCGATTCCATCAGCAGCACGTCCGCCTGGTTCAGCTGTGTCGGCGCCTGCATCAGCGGCGAGCAGGTGTTGCCCAGGTCGCCGGAGAAGACAAGGTGACGTCGCAGGTGGTGATCCTCTACCTGCATCTCGACGATCGCCGAGCCGAGGATATGGCCAGCATTGTGGAAGGTGACGTGCACGCCCTTGGCAACCTCGACCGCTGCGCCATAGGCATGCGCGCGGCGCTGGCTGAGGGCCTGCTCGGCATTGGCGATGGTGTAGAGCGGTTTGATCGCCGGCTTGCCCTGACGGGCGCGCCAGCGGTTCTCCCATTCGGCATCCTTTTCCTGCAGGAAGGCCGAATCCAACAGCATCAGCTCGAGCAGCTCGCAGCTGGCTTCGGTGGTGTGGACTGGGCCGCGATAGCCCTCGGCGACCAGACGCGGCAACAGCCCGCTGTGATCGAGGTGGGCGTGGGATATCACCACCGCATCCAGGCTGCTAGGGTCGAAAGGAAACGCACTGCGGTTCTGATCCTCTTCCTGGCGGCGTCCCTGATGCATGCCGCATTCAAGCAGCACCTTGGCGCCATCACGGCTTTCCACGAGGTAACAGGAGCCGGTGACCTGTTGAATCGCACCGAGAAAAGTGAGCAGGGCCATGGTTTTTTCCTTGTCTTGATGATGAAGCGAGTCTGCCGCTTCGAGCGGGAGCGGGTCTTGATGCAGGTCAGCTGGCGCTTTCTCCCAATGCCTAGACTGGAGATAGACATTCAGGAGATGACTCATGACTCAGCTATTGCCCGACGCCGCCACCTTGGCTCAGCACGCCCAGCAATATCCCGACTTTGCCCGCTGGCAAGCTGGCCACGGACCTGTCCAGCATAGCTCGCAGACCCGTGCCGCTGTCTTTCGTCTGGCTCATCAACTGGTACAGAATGGTATGCAGCCTGATCTGCCGAGCGTCTATCGCCTGTTGCGCGCTCTGGACTCGCTCACGGCAGCCGGCCTCTGGCTGGTGGTACACATGACTTATGCCCAGCGCGTTCGGCTCGATGGCCAGCCGCTGCAGGCCGATGACTTCAAGCCCGTGCCCGAAGGCCATACCGGCGGTGCGCTGAACATGGTGCCGGCCTATGCCGGCTATCTGACGCTCAATGCGCTGACGGGGGAAACGCGCGGCTGGTTGATGGGTCAGGGCCATTGCGTGGCGGCGATCGAGGCGCTGAACCTGCTGACCGGTAACCAGCATCCTGAGCAGGCTGCCCGCTACGCGTGTGACGAGATGGGCATGAGCCGCATGGTGGCGGACTTCTATAGCTACGCCCAGGCTGCGGATGGCAGCCCCGGTGTGCCGTTGGGCAGTCACGTCAATCCGCACACCGCTGGCGGTATCGCCGAAGGCGGATACCTGGGTTTCGCTGAGTTGCAGTACGCGCATCTGCCATTGCCGGGGGAGAAACTGGTGGCGTTCCTGTCCGACGGCGCTGCCGAGGAGCAGCGTGGCAGTGACTGGATGCCGCGTTGGTGGCGTGCCGAGGATTGCGGCGTGGCGCTGCCGGTGATGATCGCCAACGGCCGGCGTATCGAGCAGCGTACCGAGTTGGGCACGCTGGAAGGGCTGGAAGGCTTTCGCCGACATCTGCGTGGCTGTGGTTTCGACCCGGTGACCTTCGATGGGCGCGATCCGGCAGCCTTCGTCTGTGCGCTGTGGGAGATGGAGCAGCGCCTGGCGCGCCGGGTGAATGAGCTGAGCAACGAGTTGATCGGTTATCCCTTGCCCATGCCCTACGGCATTGCCGAGACCACCAAGGGCTATGGCTTCTTTGGCGCTGGCAGCAACGCCGCTCATAACCTGCCGCTACCGGCCAGCCCGGCGCAGGATGAGCACGCGCGCGAGCTGTTCAACCAGCATGCTGCGGCCTTGTGGGTAGAGCCGCAGGCATTGTCCGAGGCCTGTAGCCTGTTTGCATTGCGTGCAGGGCGGGTGCGGGAGCGTGACAATCCATTGGCTCGGCGTCAGCCAGCGCTGCCAGTGCAGCCGCAGTTGCACTTTCATGATCGGCCCTGTTCGCCCATGAGTGCGCTTGATCGTTATTTTGTCGATCTGGTGCGCGCCAACCCACAGTTGCGGCCGCGTGTCGGTAACCCGGACGAACTGGCCAGCAACCGTCTGAGCGGCGTGCTGGCAGCGCTCAAGCACCGCGTCAGCCAGCCAGAGAGTGAACAGGAGTCTCTGCACGGTGCGGTGATCACCGCGCTCAACGAGGAGGCTGTTGTCTCTGCCTGTCTGGCCAATCAGGGCGGCCTGAATCTGGTGGCCAGTTATGAGGCGTTTTGCGTGAAGATGCTCGGTGCCGTGCGCCAGAGTCTGATCTTCGCCCGCCAGCAGAAAGAGGCGGGACGTCCAGCCGGCTGGCTGGGCTGGCCGCTGGTGGCCACTTCGCACACCTGGGAGAACGGCAAGAACCAGCAGTCGCATCAGGACACCGCCTTCTGCGAGGCGCTGCTGGGCGAGATGCACGATGTCATGCGAGTGCTGTTTCCGGCCGACCACAATTCGCTGCTGGCCCTGCTTCCTGGCATCTACCAGGAACGCGGCCGGCTCGCTTGCCTGGTGGTGGCCAAACGTGAACAACCCTGCAGCTTCACCGTCGAACAGGCGCAGCAACTGGCCCGAGAGGGGGCATTGCTGGTTGATGCCGAAGGCGATGGTGAACCGGTGCTGCTGATTGCCAGCGGCAGCTATCAGCTGCACGAGATGCGTCGCGCCGCCGTTCGTCTGAGCGAGCAGGGTGTGGCCTGGCGTCTGATTTACTTGCAGGAACCAGGGCGCTTTCGTATGCCGCGTGATGCCTGGGAGGCGTCGAGTGTGGCCAGCGCCGCTCAGCGCGAAGCGCTGTTCCCGATTGCCTGTCGGCGGCGCGTTTTGCTTGGCCACATGCGGCCGGAAGCGGCCTTGGGGCATCTGTCTACGGTGCTTGGCGATGCCGCTACGTGTCGTGCGCTTGGTTATCGTAATCGTGGCGGCACTTTCGACGAAGCCGGCATGTTGTTCGCCAATGGCTGTACCTGGGCACATGTCCTGCAAAGCGTTGGCGAGGTGCTCGGCGTATCGATCGACGCCTGGCTGACGGTTGAGGAGCGTGCGGCTCTGGCAGGCAGAGGCAATCCTCTCTCCCTGCGTTGAGCCGGCGGACTGGGTCAATGGCAAGGGAGAGGCAGCTATGCCCAAGTTGATTCTGGAGATCGAAACGGACCTCCATCGCCTGCTGCAGCAGGCGGCGCGAACCAATCGACTGAGTCTGGAGGATGAATGTCGACGTCGCCTTGAGGGCGGTGTACGACGTTCGCGCTATATGGAGGCCTTGCTCGCCGAGCTGCGCGCCGATGAGGCGCAGCGCCGAGCGGAAAGGGACTGACGGCAGCCCTGGATCAGAGGCCGCAGTCGCTCTTGTCGAACACTTCGACGGTAACCGGGCGGTTGCTGCGGTACTCACTGAACTGGTAGCGCAGCTGTGCGCCCTGGGCCAACAGGTTGCGATAGCCCGGATTGCGGCAGACGCTGGCGGCCAGTTGCGCGCGCACGGTATCGGGGTTGCCGCGCATCTGCGCCGCATGCGCTTCGCGCACGCTGAGGTGGTTGATCAGCGTGTGACCTTCCACGGTATAGCCCTGATCGAGAATGTCCTCGTTGATCGCCCGCGGCGTGCCTTCGCTGCTTTGCCGGGCGACCTGCTCCAGCGTGCGAGTCAGCTCCATCTCCTTCAGCGAGGCTGCCTGGGCAGTGGGGAGCATCAGGCTGAGCGCGAGAGCGGGGAGGATGTAACGCAGCATGTCATGTGACTCCTGAAAGCGTGGACGATGATTGGACAGAGCCTCGCAGCGAATGTTCGCGCTGCTGGCCATTTGCCCGCCTGAAACTAAGTGTTACTGATGGGGACATGGTGGCCTGTGGCCGCCGCCCGTCACCACGACCAAAGGCCGGGGATCATCGGCCAAACCTGCACGTCACAGGCATTGAGCCGCCGTCGCAGTCGGACGTCGCCAGTAAAGACCTGCCTGAAGTCTGCCGCTGGTGCAGGAAAGACTGCGCGGTGTTCAAGCAGCGTGCAGGAGAATAACAATGACAATGCTCTTTCGGCGCTGGCCATCGCGGGTGATGGTCGGCAGTTTACTGGTATTGCCCGTTGCGCAGGTGCAGGCATCCGGTTATCACTTTGGTTCGCAATCGGTAGTGGCGCAGGGTTCGGCGCACGCCAACGGTGCTGAGGCGGCCGACCCTTCGACCATCTTCTACAACCCGGCTGGCCTTGCCCGGCTCAAGGGCACCCAGGTGAGCTCAGGCCTGAGCATCCTGCTGCCGGACGGCGACTACAAGGACAAGGGCAGTCGCGACGTGTTCGGCAATCCGGTATCGGGAGATGCTGGCGAATTCCTGCCTGATGCCGCCGCTGCGCCCAACTTCTATTTTTCCCATGAGATCAACGACCGAGTGACGGTCGGCCTGGGGATCTTTACCCCGTTCGGCGCCAAGCTCGACTACAAGGAAGACTGGGCCGGGCGCTACGGCATCCAGTCGGCCAGCCTGGAGACGGTGACCTTCAATCCGAGCATTGCCTTTCGCTTCAACGAACACCACAGCATTGGCTTCGGTGTGTCGGCGCAATACATCAAGTCGGTGCAGCGCGGTGCAGCGGATGTCAAAGGCGCGTCGCGGCAATTGGCTGGGCAGTTCGTCACTGCCAATCAGGATCTGACCGAGCTGGCTGCATCACCGCTTGGTCAGTTTGCCATTCCCTTGCTCTACGGTATCGATGTGCCCGGTGAGATCAGCAGTTGCGACGGTCAGGCCGATGACGCTTTCGTCGACTGTGTGGCGAAGAACTTCGCCGACAACGTCCAGGGCGACGGTTACTTCCGGGTCAAGGGCGATGATTGGGGGTTCGGCTGGAATATCGGCTACCTGTGGGAGCCGACCGAAGCGACGCGCTTTGGCGTGGCCTATCGTTCCAACATTCGCCACACCCTTGAAGGCGAGACAAAATGGAGCTTCGCCGGTGTGTCCGGCCGCGTGCCTTCACCCGATACCGATTTGAGCGGTGGCATCGATCTCGGCATCATCACCTTGCCGCCAGCCGATGCATTGGGGCAGGTGCTGGACCCGGACAACTGGGTCAATCCCGGCAATTTCGCCGGCTCCAGGCTGCACCCCAACTCCAAGGCCAAGACCGCCATCGATACACCGGAGATGCTCTCCTTCAACGCCTTCCACCAGCTCAACGACAAGATCGCGCTCATGGCGGATCTGACCTTCACTCGCCATTCGCGGCTCGACGAGGTGCGCATCGGTATCGATCAGGTGGCTGGCTATCCTTACTTCAATGGCGTTACCGAGGGCGACCTGAGCGTCAAGCAGGACTGGAAGGACAGCTACAAGATCTCTCTGGGCATGAACTACCAGTACAGTGATGATCTGCTGCTGCGTACCGGCGTTGCTTACGACCGCTCTCCCGTCAACTCGCCGCAGCTACGCCATCCGGCCTTTCCTGATGCGGATCGCTACTGGCTTTCGCTCGGCGCCAACTACAAGGTGATGCGCGACACCTCGCTGGATTTCGCCTACAGCTACGTGCAGTTTTCCAGCGGCAAGATGGACTACCAGGACGGCTGCTCCCCGGCCGGCTGGGTGCCAGGTGCCGGCGGGCTGTATCAGGACAGTGGAGTGCGCTGCACCGGCAACGGTGGCAACTACACCGGTGAGTACAACACCCACATCCACTTCATCGGTCTGGCCTTGAACCACAGCTTCTGAGCCATCTGAGTGACGAACGGGGGTGCTAGAATCGCCCCCCCCGTTCGCTGTCGTTACCGCCATGACCCATCCAGCCCCACATGCCGTCGCCCGCCTGCGCACAGAGCGCCTGGCGCGCAGCGTCAAACCCTTCATCGCCCGTGGCTCGCGTGCCGAGCGCTGCCCGCACTGCCGGGTGCAGCCTACTCATTGTCTGTGCGCCTGGCGCCCGCTGGTCGAGGCCAATGCCGCCATGTGTCTGGTGATGCATGACATCGAGGCGCTGAAACCGAGCAATACCGGCTGGTTGATTGCCGACGTGGTGCCGCAAACCCACGCCTTCGGCTGGGCGCGCACTGCCGTCGACCCGGCGCTGCTGGAGCTCTTGGCCGATCCGCAGTGGCAGCCTTATCTGGTTTTTCCCGGCGAGTACGTTGCGCCGCAGCGCGTGGTGGAGGAGGTGGCGCTGGCGCCCGGCAAGCGGCCGTTGTTCGTGCTGCTAGATGCCACCTGGACCGAGGCGCGCAAGATGTTTCGCAAGAGCCCGTATCTGGACGCACTGCCGGTGCTGAGCCTGACGCCAGCGCAGCTATCGCGCTATCGACTACGCCGCTCTACTCGCGGCGAGCACCTGTGCACCGCCGAGGTGGCTGCCATGTGCCTGGAGTTGGCTGGTGACCTGCGCGCCAGCGAGGCGCTGGACGATTATCTCGACGTTTTCAGCCAACATTATCTGGCTGCCAAACGGCGTCTGCCGCTGGATCTCAACGATCCTTTGCATCAGCGTTTACAGGCATACCGCTGAGTTCGAGCGGCAGTGGTTTTGGCCATAGTTGGGCCAATAGCATGCCGGCGAACATCAGCGCGCAGCCGAGATAGCCACGCAGTTCCAGCATTTCACCGAGCAGCAGGGCACCGGCGACAGCGGCGAATACGGCCTCCAGCGAGAGGATGATCGCCGCATGCGAGGCAATGGCGTGCTGCTGGGCGATGACCTGCAAGGTAAAGCCGATCGCCACGCCGAAAATGCCGCCATAGAGGATGGCCGGGCCTGCTTTGAGTATGCCCTCCAGCGTTGCCGTCTCGAACACCATGGCCAGTGACAGGCTGATCACGGCGCAGGTGGCGAACTGGATCAGTGCCAGACGCAGCGGGTCGTGGCGGCTGGCGAAAAAACCCACCAACAGCACGTGGATACCCCAGACGAAGGCGCCAGCCAGCTGCAACCAGTCGCCGGATGCCACGGTGAAGCCTTCGCCAACGCTGAGCAGGAACATGCCGACTACCGCCAGGCTGGCGCCCAGCCAGATGCCCAGGCTGCTTTTCTGGCCGATGAACAAACCGAGCAGCGGTACCACGATCACATACAAGCCGGTGATGAAGCCGGAGTTGGTCACGGTGGTGAACATCAGGCCAACTTGCTGCAAGTTGATACCGATCGCCAGAGCCAGACCCATGATGGCGCCACCCAGCAGCAGCCCGCGACTCGGTGCCGACCGGGGTTGCTGGCTGCGTCGCTGTATCAGGATGATCACCGGGATCAGCACAAGGCTGGCGAGGACGAAGCGCAGACCGGAATAAAGGAAGGGGCCGATATTTTCCATACCCAGTTGCTGGGCGACGAACACGCTTCCCCAGATCATCGCGGTAATCAGCATCAACAGGTCGGCGCGCAGGGCTTGGCTTCGCATTGGAGCGTCTCGGCGGTAAAGCTGGGCATCGTGCCGCAAAGCATTGAGCTTGACCACCCCGTCACAGCTCGGCATGCTGGGCGCCGCCGTCGGTCCGAGTGGGGAGTCTGTGATGCTGGATGTGCAGTCTTGAACGGATCTTCAGGCGAAAAGCACTGCCATACTCACCTCAGTGCCACTCATAACAAGAACAGGATCTGCCAATGGCCGCCTACGAAATCCTGATTGCCGACGACCATCCGCTGTTTCGCAGCGCGCTGCAACAAGCACTGACCCTGGGGCTGGGGCCTGAAGTGCGACTGGTAGAAGCCGCCAGCATCGCCGAGCTTGAAGGCCACCTGGCCGCCAAGAGCGACTGGGACCTGGTCCTGCTCGACCTCAATATGCCTGGTGCCTACGGCTTTTCCGGTCTGGTGCTGCTGCGCGGTCAGTACCCGCACATTCCGGTAGTGATGATCTCTGCCCAGGAAGAGGCTTCGGTGGTCAACCGCTCTCGTGAGTTCGGGGCCAGCGGCTTCATCCCCAAATCCAGTCCGCTGGAAACCCTGCAGCAAGCCGTGCGCCAGGTACTCGATGGCGATACCTGGTGGCCGCCACTGGCCGAGGAGGGCGCGCCGGTTTCCGCTGAGGCCAAGGCAGCCAGTGCCGGTCTTGCCAGCCTGACGCCGCAGCAGTTTCGCGTATTGACCATGGTCTGTGAGGGTTTGCTGAACAAGCAGATCGCCTACGAGCTGAGCGTCTCCGAAGCGACTGTCAAGGCGCATGTGACGGCGATTTTCCGCAAGCTGGGCGTGCGCACTCGCACGCAGGCGGCGTTACTGTTGCAGCAGATGGAGTCCATCCCCACGCAGTGAGAACTGTGCTGCGCGTCGGTGCTGCTGCGTTGAAAGCAAGCTCGGCTTGCTCATGTACAGCCAGTGAACTTTGCAGTCTCACTTGTTTTCACCTTGCATCTCTCTAGCTCGCGATCTCGTATATAGGCTCTCGCGCCGCGTTCTTCGGTGAGGCGACCATCGAGCGCATTTCCCTGGAGCGCCGCCTGCTGTCGAAGCACGCCAAGGACATAGGTAGCGCCGCGCAGTTCGTCGCGCTGCTCGGTCTGGGCAATCGTCCTCTTGAACTGAAACTCAGATGATCGGCGGCAGGACGATCTGATCGCTGCGGCTGACGCCAGCGGTCAGCGCGCGACACTGTTCGAGAAACTCGCGCATGGCCGCTGTCTGGTACTTCTGCTTGTGCCAGATGAAGTAGAACTGTCGGCGCAGGTCCAGCTCCGGAGTTTCCACTGGCATCAGGCTGCCACGGCGAAAGGCGTCGCGCAGCGCCAGGCGTGAGATGCAGCCGATGCCCAGGCCGGATTCCACGGCGCGCTTGATCGCCTCGGTGTGTTCCAGTTCCAGGCGGATATTCAGGTTGCGCGGGTGATGCCGCATGGCCTGGTCGAAGGTCAGTCGCGTGCCCGAGCCCTGCTCACGCAGAATCCAGGCTTCATGCGTCAGCTCTTCCAGGCTGGCACTGCCGCGCTGGGCCAGTGGATGCTGTGGCGCGCAGAACACCACCAGTTCGTCCTCGACCCAGGGTTGCACCTCGATATCCGGGTGCTGGCAGTCGCCTTCGATCAAGCCCAGGTCCAACTCGTAGTGAGCGATCTGTTGCACCACATGAGCGGTGTTATGCACCTGCAGCTTCACCCGGCATTCAGGGTGGTGCTGCATGAAGCTGCCAATCAGCAGGGTGGCCAGATAGTTGCCCACGGTGAGGGTGGCGCCGACGTTCAGCGAGCCATAACCACTCTTGCCCCCCAGCAGGCGTTCGATCTCGCGCGCCTGGTCGATCAGGGCTACGGCCTCGGGCAGTAGCTGTCGGCCCAGGGCGTTCAGCGCCAGGCGCTTGCCGGCGCGATCGAACAGCTGGCAGTCGGATTGACGTTCGAGTTCGGTCAGCGAAGTGCTGGTCGCAGACTGCGACAATGCGAGCGATTGCGCGGCACGAGAAACGCTCTCATGCTGCGCCACGGCGACGAATACCTGAAGTTGTCTGAGTGTAAATCGCATATCGATATAACCGATAACCTATATCTTGATAATCCACTTAACAGATATTGTTGCCGCGAATAGAATGCCGCGCAATCGCGTCTTTGGCGCTGAAGTTCTTCGAGGAAATCATCATGAGCAATATGAACGTCGAGCGCGTGCTCAGCGTCCACCACTGGAACGATACGCTGTTCAGCTTCAAGTGCACCCGTGATCCGGGCCTGCGCTTCGAGAATGGTCAGTTCGTGATGATCGGTCTGCAACAGGACAATGGCCGCCCGCTGATGCGCGCCTATTCCATCGCCAGCCCGAACTGGGAAGAACATCTGGAGTTCTTCAGCATCAAGGTGCCGGACGGCCCGCTGACCTCGCAGCTGCAGCACCTGAAGGAAGGCGACGAGATCATCATCAGCAAGAAGCCCACCGGCACGCTGGTGCTCGATGATCTCAACCCCGGCAAGCACCTCTATCTGCTCAGCACCGGCACCGGCCTGGCGCCGTTCATGAGCGTGATTCAGGACCCGGAAACCTACGAGCGTTTCGAGAAGGTGATTCTGGTTCACGGCGTGCGCTACGTGAACGAAGTGGCCTACCGCGAGTTCATCACCGAGCACCTGCCGCAGAACGAATTCTTCGGTGATGCGCTGAAGGACAAGCTGATCTACTACCCGACCGTGACCCGTGAGCCGTTCGAGAACCAGGGCCGTCTGACCGACCTGATGCGCAGTGGCAAACTGTTCGCCGATATCGGCCTGCCGCCGATCAACCCGCAGGACGACCGCGCCATGATCTGTGGCAGCCCGAGCATGCTCGACGAAACCAGCGAAGTGCTCGACAGCTTCGGTCTGAAGATTTCCCCGCGCATGCGTGAGCCGGGTGACTATCTGATCGAGCGCGCCTTCGTCGAAAAATAAGCGCCTGGTCAAACGACAAAGCCGCCCAAGGGGCGGCTTTGTCGTTGTAGGGTGCGCCGTGCCCACCGAGGGTTGTTCGTTTGAGCGCGGTGCACACGGCCTGGGCGGCCCCACGACACCCTAAGGTTTACAAGCGCTTGGCATCAATGATCAACACCGGCTCGCGCGGTACGTTCTGGTGCATGCCGCGGTTGCCGGTGGGCACCTGAGCGATCTTGTCCACCACGTCCATGCCACGGGTTACCTTGCCGAACACGGCGTAGCCGAAGTCGCGCGAGCCGTGGTCGAGGAATGCGTTGTCCTTGTGGTTGATGAAGAATTGGCTGGTGGCCGAGTCGCGTACCTGAGTACGGGCCATGGCCAGGGTGCCACGGACGTTGTGCAGGCCATTGTCGGCCTCGTTCTTGATCGGGGCCTCGGTGTCCTTCTGGCGCATGTCGGCATCGAAGCCGCCGCCCTGGACCATGAAGCCCGGAATCACACGATGGAACTGGGTCCCGGCATAGAAGCCACTGTCGACGTACTTGAGGAAGTTCTGCGTGCTGATCGGCGCCTTGTCGGCGGCCAGTTCGATTTCCACTTCGCCGAGGCTGGTGGTCAGCAACACCTTGGGGTTTTCCGCGGCGAGCAGACTGGTCGACAGCAGCAGGGCGCCGGCGGCGAGAACGAGTTGCTTGAGCATGATGGTCAGTTTTCCTTGTTGGCAGTTTCGCCGAGAAAGGCGAGCAGGGCGTTATTAAAGCGTTCCGGTTGATCCAGCGGTGTGGCGTGGCGCGAATTTTCGATCACCAGCAGGCGCGCGTTGGGCATTTCTGCCACGTACTCGCGCTTGCGTTCAACTGGCGTGTAGTCGCGGTCGGCGGTAATCACCAGGGTAGGACAGGTGATGTGATCGAGGCGTTCCCGCACGCCCCAGCCGATGATCGCGTCGAGGCTGGCGAGGTAGGCGCGTTTGTCGTTCTGCGGCCAGCGTTCTTCGATCTTGCGCCGCAAATCGGCCTGCTCGGGCTTGGGGAATAGCAGCTTGCCCAGCGCCCTGGCGATGGTTTCCAGGCTGAGCAGGCGCGACAGCGTCCAGCGCTTGCCAATTTCCAGCCAGTCCCGCGCGCTTTTGGCCTTCACCTCCGGGCCGCTGTTGACGATGGTCAGGCTGCGCAACAACTCGGGGCGGTCGACGCCAAGCTGGAAGCCGATCATGCCGCCCATGGAGATGCCCACCAGATGTACGGATGGCAGTTGCAGGTGTTCGATCAGGGCGGCGACATCCTCGGCGAAGTCGGCGATGTGATAAGCCTCGCGCGGCTTGTCCGAGCGGCCATGGCCGCGAACGTCCAGCGCCAGAACCCGATAATGCCGGGCGAGCACGGGAATCTGGTATTCCCAGTCGCGCGTGCTCGAACCCAGCCCATGCACCAGCAGCAGCGGCGCGCCGTGACCATAGTCCTCGTAGTGCAACTGGCAGCCATCGTTGTCGAAATAGGGCATGGAGGAGCTCTCAGTTGGTCGACTGCGGTGCGGCGAAGGGCGCGTCCAGAGGGGCAGCGTCGAAGTTCTTGATCAACTCGATGAGAATCTGTGTGGCCGGGCCGAGCACGCGCTCCTTGTTGCTATAGAGGAAGAAGCGCGGTTTGCGGATAGCGCCCTGAGTCAGCGGCAGAGGTTTCAGCAGACCATCCTGCAGTTCACGGACGATCAGATGGCGCGGCAGCCAGGCGAAGCCCAGGCCGCTGCTGACGAAGGTGCGCGCAGTCGGCAGGCTACCTACCGTCCAGCGCTGCTCCGCGCCCAGCCAGCCGGCATCCCGTGGCTGCAGACGGCCGGTATCGCGGGTGACCACCTGCATCTGGCCTTCAAGATCCTGGAAGCTCAGCTCGCGTTGCAGGCGATGCAGTGGGTGTTCCGGGTTTGCGACGGCGACGAACTCCACTTCACCCAGTTCGATACCGAGGTGGCCAGTGATGTTCAGTGCGCTGATAGCCAGGTCGGCGGTGCCTTCGAGCAGTACTTCCTCGACTCCGGACAGCACCTCCTCGCGCAAGCGCACGCGACAGCCACGGCTCTGCGGCATGAAGGCGGTCAGGGCGCGGACGATGTTGGCGGTGGGGTAGGCGGCATCCACCACCAGACGCACTTCGGCTTCCCAGCCCTGTTCCATGTGGTGAGCCAGGTCTTCCAGCTGGCTGGCCTGCTTGACCAATTGCCGCGAGCGGCGCAGCAGCACGTCGCCGGCCTCGGTGAGTACGGCCTTGCGCCCGTCGATGCGCAGCAGCGGTACGCCGAGCTGTTCCTGCATGCGCGCCACGGTATAGCTGACCGAGGATTGCGAACGGTGCAGCACGTCGGCGGCCTGAGCGAAGCCGCCCTGATCCACCACGGCCTGCAGCGTGCGCCATTGATCCAGGGTTACACGAGGAGCTTTCATCACATCATCCTGCTTGAGTCGGCTGTTATCGCCGACGATCTCCACCTACACTGGCGATCCCATGTTGGAGAGCACCGATGAAAAAAATAATCTGCTTGCTGTTCGCCTTTGTGCCGCTGGCCGCCAATGCCTATCCCATCGAGATGGAAAAACAGTTCAACGGCGCCGAGGTCTCCGCGACCACCCAGGAAATCGACCACAACATGGCGGCGCTGATGCTCTACAACTATGGTCAGAGCGAGGCCGAGTGCAGTGCGGTGTTTCGCAATGGCCCCGAAGCGCCACGCACCCGGCGTACCGTATTGGCACCTGGCGCCAGCAACAACATGACGGTCAAGTTCACCCGTAGCGTGATTCGCCTGCGGATCAACCTGACCTGCAACCTGAAGTGATGAAAGCCTAGATGCGATGGCTTGATAAATCAATTTAACCGATACATGTAAGCGGATATTTACGCTTTTTAATCGAAATTTGTATCTCTATTCTATGCTCCATCGACTCGTAACCCCCTCGATGGAGCATCAGCCATGTCCCGTATTCTCGTAATCGAAAGCAGCGCCCGCCAGCAAGGTTCGGTCTCCCGCGAACTGACTCAGCAATTCATCGCCAACTGGCAGGCTGCGCACCCAGCTGATCAGGTCCAGGTACGCGACCTGGCGGCCGAACCGGTTCCGCACCTCGACGCTACGCTGCTCGGTGGCTGGATGACCCCGAGCGAGCAACAGAGCGATGCCGAAAAAGCTGCCCTGGCGCGCTCCAATCAACTGACCGATGAACTGCTGGCCGCCGATGTGCTGGTGCTGGCTGCGCCGATGTACAACTTCGCCATCCCAAGTACCCTCAAGGCCTGGCTGGATCATGTGCTGCGCGCCGGCCTCACCTTCAAGTACACCGACACCGGCCCCCAGGGCCTGCTGACCGGCAAGCGCGCCTTCGTGCTCACCGCTCGCGGTGGTATCTACGCCGGTAGCGCGCTGGATCATCAGGAGCCTTACCTGCGCCAGGCACTGGCCTTCATCGGTATCCATGACGTGCAGTTCATCCATGCCGAAGGCCTGAACCTGGGCGCCGAGTTCAGCGAAAAAGGCCTGGCCAAGGCCAAGGCCAAGCTGGCTGAGGTGGCCTGATTAGCCAATCCGACTCTCCTGAGCGCCCGCTCGCGGGCGTGCTATGCCGGTCGCTTCGCGATGAAGTGACCGGCTTTTTTATGTGGCCGGTCAGCGCAGCCCGACGCATGGATTGTCCGGCGCAGGGGAACGCGCTAAGGTCGCCGCCTTCCTTCGGAGGTGGCTGTGCGATATCTGCTGATAGTGACCCTGCTGTGGGCTTTTTCCTTCAGCCTGATCGGTGAGTACCTGGCCGGTCGGGTCGACAGCTATTTTGCGGTTTTGACGCGCATCGTCATTGCCGGTTTGCTGTTCGTGCCGCTGACCCGTTGGCGCGGTCATGCTCCGGCGTTCGTGCGCGGCATGTTGCTAATCGGCGCCCTGCAGTTCGGCATCACCTACGTCTGTCTGTACCTGAGCTTCTCGGTGTTGACGGTGCCGGAGGTGCTGCTGTTCACCATCCTCACGCCGCTGCATGTGACGCTGATCGAGGATGCCCTCAATCGCAGATTCAACCCCTGGGCGCTGGTCGCCGCTCTGGTAGCGGTGCTGGGCGCCGGCATCATCCGCTACGACGGTATCAGCAGCGGCTTTTTGCTCGGTTTCCTGTTGCTGCAAGTGGCCAACTTCACCTTCGCAGCCGGGCAGGTGCTGTACAAGCATCTGCTGCTCAAACACCCCTCCACCGAGCCGCAATACAAGCGCTTTGGTTTTTTCTACCTGGGCGCGCTGCTGATCGCGTTGCCGGCGTTCCTGCTGCTGGGCAACAGCGAGCGTCTGCCGAGCACCATGCTGCAGTGGAGCGTGCTGGTCTGGCTCGGTGTGGTGGCGTCCGGATTGGGGCTGTACTGGTGGAACAAAGGCGCCAGCCTGGTCGATGGTGGCACCCTGGCGGTGATGAACAATGCACTGGTGCCTGCCGGCTTGCTGGTCAATCTGCTGATCTGGAATCACGACGCTGACCTGTTACGCCTGGCCTTGGGCGGTGCAGTGATCGCCGCTTCGCTGCCTCTGGTTCGTTTGGGGCGTACGCGCCATACACCTGCCGAGGTGCACTGATGCAACTGTCCGGACGGGGTGTGGCGCTATCGGTTGGCGCCTCGATGCTGTTTGCCGTGCTGCCTGGCTACGTGCAGTGGCTGACGCCGCTCGATGGTGTGCAGATATTCGCTCAGCGCGTGCTCTGGTCGATTCCCCTGGTCTTGCTGCTGGTGCTGCTGGCACGGCAGACCACCCTGCTGCGCGAGACCTTCGTGCGTCTGCGCCGCGAACCGCTGTTGTTGGCCGCCTGCCCGCTGGCGGCGGCGTTGATCGGCGTGCAGTGGGGGCTGTTTCTCTGGGCGCCATTGGCCGGGCACATGCTGGAAGTGTCCATGGGCTACTTCCTTCTGCCGTTGGCGATGGTGCTGACTGGCCGGCTGTTCTATGGCGAACGTCTGCGCCCGCTGCAGCAGTTGGCGGTGGCCTGCGCCATGCTTGGTGTGTTGCATGAGTTGTGGCGTACCCAGGCGTTTTCCTGGCTGACGCTGATCACCGCGCTGGGGTACCCGCCTTACTTCATGCTGCGTCGCTGGATGCGCCTGGATGCGTTGTCCGGTTTCGTGCTGGAGATGCTGGTGCTGGCGCCGTTGGCGATCTGGCTGATCGTCGCGTACGGACCGGTGGGGGCGTTCAGCGATCGCCCCTGGCTATGGCTGCTGGTGCCGGTGATGGCGTTGATCGGCACCCTGGCGTTCGCCGCCTACATGGCATCGAGCCGGCTGTTGCCATTGGGGCTGTTCGGCATTCTCAGTTATGTCGAGCCGGTACTGTTGTTCGTCGTGGCGTTGCTGGTGCTGGGCGAGCGCTTCGACAGCGGGCAATGGCTGACGTACCTGCCGATCTGGGGAGCCGTGCTGCTGGTCGGTTGGGACAGCGCTCGGCTGCTGCGCAAGCAGCAGCGCGATAGCATCAGGCCGCGTTGAAACGCGGCGCGGGGATCTGCGTCGGCACGTTGGCCTGCTTCTGCACCCGATAGTGCACCTGCAAGGTGCCACTGTTGAAGCGGCGTTGGTCGCTCAGGCTCAGGCTGCGTTCCATGCCCGTGGCCAGGAGCGGGATGCCAGCGCCGAGCAGGTGCGGCACCAGGTTGATCACCACCTCGTCGATCAGTCCGGCGGTGTAGCAATTGCCCGCCAGGAGGCTGCCACCGACCAGCCAGATACGCTGGAAGCCGGCCTCGCTCAGTGCCGCCACGGCTTGAGCGGGTGTGCAGTGGGTCAGCTGGACTTCGTCTGTGGCGCGCGGCAGGGCGAGGCGGGTCAGCACCACGCAGGGTTTTCCGGGGTAGGGCCATGGACCGCCGCGCTTGAGTAGTGCCTCGTAAGTACCTCGGCCCATCAGCAGCGCGTTGATGCCGGAGTAGAAGTACTGAAAGGCGTACTCTTCATCGGCCTGGCGTAGCGAGTTGAACCAGTCGATGCGCCCATCGGGGCGAGCGATATAGCCATCGAGACTGGAGGTGACGTGATAGATCAGTGACGGGTTCATCGTTGCACCTCGGACAGGCCATCTGAAGATTGGAGTGGCGCCGCCGAGACAAGTTCGTCGCGCGCCGTACCGCTTGTCGGATGGCCGCGCGACAGTCTCTCAGTCGAGGACGTTGCGCAGAATTTCGTAGACGATCCCGGTCGCGATGGCGACCAGCACCACGTCACGGCCGATTTGCTTCCATTCGTAGCCCTCGTAATAGGGCAGGCGCGAGATCAGGCGGCTGTCGAAGTTCTTGGCGATACCTGGTGGCAGCGGTTTGCCGCGAGCCAGGTTCTTGGCGATGCCCGGTGGCAGGGAGGAGGTCGGACCGATCCACTGACGATTGTCGCCGAGGATGATGCGCACCCTTCCAACATCCACGGTCGGGCCGCGCAGATCGATCTGAACGCCATCATGCTGGCCCGGTTTGCCTTTGCCGTGAGGCGGGTTGGCAAGCGCTGGCGATGCGGCCAAAAGGACGCACAGGCCGATACTGAGAGTGGTCTGGGGTTTGATGGGCATGGGGTAGCGCTCTTCGGGTGGTGATGCAGATTGGATATCTGGCGAGCGGTCTCGGTTCCGGTCCGCTCCTGCCGTATAGCGACTTCAGGCAACCGTCCGTCGTCGCCTGAGCGCGAGTTTCATGCAAAGAAATTCGGCCCCGACGGCGGAAACCGTTAGGCTATGCATCGTTTTGTCGATTTCTTTGAGGTAGTGCCCCCGTGTTTGCCCAATTTGCCCTGCATGAACGCCTGCTGAAAGCCGTGGCCGAGCTTAATTTCGTCGAGCCAACTCCGGTGCAGGCGGCAGCGATTCCGCCTGCGCTGGAGGGCAAGGACCTGCGGGTGATCGCCCAGACCGGCAGTGGCAAGACCGCCGCTTTCGTCCTGCCGCTGCTCAATCGCCTGCTCGGTGATGGCAACTCGCAGCAGCGCGTGAGCATTCGTGCGCTGATCCTGCTACCGACCCGTGAGCTGGCCCAGCAGACGCTGAAGGAAGTCGAGCGCTTCGCCCAGTTCACCTTCCTCAAGGCCGGCCTGGTGACCGGTGGCGAGGACTTCAAGGTGCAAGCCGCGATGATGCGCAAGATCGATATCCTGATCGGCACGCCGGGCCGTCTGATCGAGCACGCCAACGCCGGCAACCTGCCGCTGAACGAAGTCGAGGTGCTGGTGTTCGACGAGGCCGACCGCATGCTCGACATGGGCTTCGCCGAAGACGCTCAGCGTCTGGCCGAGGCCTGCGGTCCGCATCAGACCCTGCTGTTCTCCGCCACCACCGGCGGTAACGGCCTGCGCGAGATGGTCGCCAAGGTGCTCAAGGATCCGCAGCACCTGATGCTCAACAGCGTCAGCCAGCTCAATGAAGGTACCCGTCAGCAGATCATCACGGCCGACCATAACTACCACAAGGAGCAACTGGTCGACTGGTTGCTGACCAACGAGGCCTATGACAAGGCCATCGTCTTCACCAACACCCGTGTGCAGGCCGATCGTCTCTACGGCAAGCTGGTGACCGCCGGGGTCAAGGCGTTCGTGCTGCATGGCGAGAAGGACCAGAAGGATCGCAAGCTGGCCATCGACCGCCTGCGCCAGGGTGCAGTCAAGGTCCTGGTGGCCACCGACGTGGCTGCACGCGGCCTGGACGTCGAAGGCCTGGACCTGGTGATCAACTTCGACATGCCGCGCTCAGGCGATGAGTACGTGCACCGTATCGGCCGTACTGGCCGCGCCGGGGGCGAAGGCCTGGCGGTATCGCTGATCTGCCACACCGACTGGAACCTGATGTCGAGCATCGAACGCTACCTCAAACAGCGTTTCGAGCGTCGCACCATCAAGGAGCTGAAAGGCATCTACCAGGGGCCGAAGAACCTCAAGGCGTCCGGCAAGGCTGCCGGCAGCAAGAAGAAAAAGACCGAGAAGAAAGACCCGAAGAAAGCCACCGCTTCCAAGCGCAAGACCGGCCCGCGTCCTGCTGGCAAACCGTCTGTGCTGGTCAGCGCCGATGGCAGCGCGCCGCTCAAGCGCAAGAAGCCGGCTGCTGAGTGATCTGTCCGGCTGACTAATGTTGCAGCCCGGAACCGTAGGGTGCGCCGTGCGCACCAGATCCCTTGGCCGCTTCCGGATACTCGGATTACGTCTGCGGCTAATCCGGGGCTACGGCTGATCCTCTCGGTGCGCACGGCGCACCCTACTGCGTGGTTTTCATTCCACCCCGACGAAACCACCGGTCTGATGCTGCCATAGGCGCGCATACAGGCCGCCGTGAGCGATCAGTTCGGCGTGGGTGCCGGTTTCGATGACCTGTCCCTGATCGATCACCACCAGGCGATCCATCCGTGCAATGGTGGACAAGCGGTGGGCGATGGCGATCACCGTCTTGCCTTCCATCAGGCTGTCCAGGCTTTCCTGAATGGCCGCTTCCACTTCCGAGTCCAGTGCCGAGGTGGCTTCGTCCAGCACCAGAATCGGCGCGTCCTTGAGCAGCACGCGAGCGATGGCAATGCGCTGACGCTGGCCACCTGACAGCTTCACGCCGCGCTCACCGACCTGAGCATCCATGCCGCGCCCGCCCTGGCTGTCATCAAGGGTGGGGATGAAGGTATCGGCGCGGGCCTTGCGTACTGCTTGCCAGAGTTCGTCGTCGCTGGCGCCGGGTTTGCCGTAGCGCAGGTTGTCACGGATCGAGCGGTGCAGCAGGGCGGTGTCCTGGGTCACCACGCCGATGTTGGCGCGCAGGCTTTCCTGGGTCACCGTGGCGATGTCCTGATCGTCGATCAGGATGCGCCCGCTTTCCAGGTCGTACAGCCGCAGCAGCAGGTTGACCAGGGTCGACTTGCCGGCACCGGATGGGCCGACCAGGCCGATTTTCTCGCCGGGTGCAATGGCGATGTCCAGGCCGCTGATCACGCCGCCCTTCTTGCCATAGTGGAAGTGGATGTCCGCGAAACGCACGCTGCCTTGCGTCACCTGCAGCGGCTTGGCATCTGCGTGGTCGAGCACCAGGCGTGGCTGAACGATGCTCTGCATGCCGTCCTGCACGGTGCCGACGTTCTCGAAGATGCCGTTGACCACCCACATGATCCATTCGGCCATGTTGTTGATGCGGATCACCAGGCCCAGCGCCAGAGCGATGGCGCCGGTGGTGATCAGCGACTGGCTCCACAGCCACAGGGCCAGGGCGCCAGTGCCGACGATCAGTACGCCGTTGAGGCAGGTGATGAGAAAGTCCAGGGCGGTGATGGTGCGCGACTGCAGGCGGAATTTCTCGAGCAAGTCTTGCATGGCTTCGCGGGCGTAGCTTTCCTCTTCCTGCGAGTGGGCGAACAGCTTGAGCGTGGCGATGTTGCTGTAACCATCGACCACGCGCCCCATGACCTTGGAGCGCGCCGAGGAAGCGGCGGCCGAGCGCGCCTTGATGCGCGGCACGAAGTACCAGAGCGCTGCGCTGTAACCGACTATCCACAACGACAGCGGCACCACCAGGCGCAGATCGGCGGCAGCGAACAGATACAGCGCGCTGCCGGCGTAGACCACCACATGCCACAGCGCATCGATCACCTGCATGGCCGAGTCGCGCAGCGAGGGGCCGGTCTGCATCACGCGCTGAGCGATGCGGCCGGCGAAGTCGTTCTGGAAGAAGCTCAGGCTCTGCTTGAGCACGTAGCGGTGGTTCTGCCAGCGGATCAGGTTGGTCAGGCCCGGATTGACTGCCTGGTGCGTGAGCAGATTGTGCAGGCCGAACACCACGGGGCGGATGACCAGTGCCACCAGCACCATCCACAGCAGCGCGTTCTGGTGCTCGCTGAAGAAGCTGCTGGCATCCGTGCTGGCCTGGGCCATGTCGATCAATTGACCGAGGAAGCTGAACAGCGCGACCTCGATCAGGGCGGCGAAGAAGCCGATGATCAGCACCGCCAGCATCAGCGGCCACACCTGTTTCAGGTAGTGGCCGTAGAAGCGCAGCATGCCAGTTGGCGGGGCGACGTCGGAGCTTGGTTTGAAGACGTCGATCAGGGACTCGAAGCGGCGAAACAGCATTGCAGGCGTCCTGCCTCAATAGGATGGGACGCCGATAGTAACGCTGTCAGTGCGAGCGGGTCTCAGTTAAAAGTGGTTTCTGCAACTCGCCGGCCCAGGCCAGCAGTGGAACCTTCAGTTCGGGTTGCCAGATGCGCTTGAACAGCAGAGCCAGGTGTTCGGCCTCGCCGCGCTCGAAGGGCAGGCGGTCGATGCGCTCATGCACGTGCCACTGACCGTCCTGCAGGCGGGCAAAATCGAAGCGGAAGGGATGAAAGCCGGTCATGCCCAGGCGCAGATCGGTGACGATCAAGCGATCACCCACCTGGTCGTAGCGCAGCACGCCGCCAGTGAACCACTCCAGTCGCTGGTGCATGGACGAGTCCGTCAGTTGCTCGCGCAGGTGCGTGCCGCGCGGCAGGCGTTGCAGTTGCGGCGCCTCGTCATCGAACCAGCCGACCAGTGCTTCGTGATAGTCCTCGCCATCGAGCACGATGACGCGCCACAGCAGCGTGTTGAGCGGCGTCGGCGTAGTGAACAGCTGTTCGGCCTGGATGCCCTGGCGCGCCAGTTGGTGCTCCACGCGCTGCTCGGCCATGAATTTGCCGGTCAGGCTGAAGCCGATGTACAGCGTCGATACGGCCAGCGCCACGGCCGGTACACGCCAACTCTGCTCGCGCAGCCCGGTGAACAGGCTGATCAACACCGCTGCGATCAGCGGCACGGTATACAGCGGATCGATGATGAACAGGCTGGACCAGGCAGTGGGCGTTGGCATCAGCGGCCAGAACAACTGGGTGCCATAGCTGGTGAAAGCGTCAAGCAGCGGATGGGTGATCAGCACCAGCCACAATGTCAGCAGCAGGCGATTGGCCGAGTAGCCGGGGTGAGGGCGAAAGCGCCTGGCCAGCCAGGTCAGCAGCAGGGCAACGCCGCTGAGGACGAACAGCGAATGGCTGAAGCCGCGGTGGTAGGTCATGTTGGCCACGGCATCGCCGTATTCCATGACCACGTCCAGATCGGGAACGGTAGCGAGCATCGCGCCGTAGAGCAGAGCTTTGCGGCCCTGCCAGCGACCGAGCAACGCGCCCTGGATGCTGGCGCCGAGTACCGCCTGGGTTATGGAGTCCATCGAGTGCTTCCGGAAAAAGTCTGGCCGCTACGTTAGCCGAGGTGTCGAGCGAATGCCGTGGGGAAATTTCAAGCAAAGATTACAGCTGCGGCGGGTATCCTGATGTCCATGCCTTTCAAGAAATCACGGCCATGCTGATCGTCTCCAACAGTATTCACCTTCCCGATGATGAAATCGAACTGACCGCCATCCGTGCCCAGGGCGCCGGCGGGCAGAACGTCAACAAGGTATCCAGTGCGGTGCATCTGCGCTTCGACAGCCAGGCGTCGTCGCTGCCACCGTTCTACAAGGAGCGCCTGCTGGCGCTCGCTGACAGTCGTATCACCGCTGATGGCGTGGTGATCATCAAGGCGCAGCAGTATCGAACCCAGGAGCAGAATCGCGCTGACGCTCTCGAACGTCTTGTCGAGCTGATCCGCAGCGCCGGCAAGGTGGAAAAGAAGCGTCGCCCGACCAAGCCGACCCTGGGTTCGAAAAAGCGCCGCCTGGACGGCAAGAGCAAGCGTGGGGTGATCAAGGCGGGACGGGGCAGGGTGGATTTCTAGTGGCGCGTCAGCAGTCAGGTGCCGCAGAGGATGACAGCGGCTTTGCGTAGGGTGCGCCGCGCGCGTCGGCTTTGGTGCGCATGACCTAGGCGGCCCCGCGACACCCTATCCGCGTGCCGCCAGGTAGGCCTGGTAATCGGGAATGCGATACTCATGCTGTTGCTCCAGCAGGCTGCTGCTGAGCAGGTAGTCGGCGCTGCTCTCGTTGCAGGCGACCGGGATGTTCCACACTGCTGCGACGCGTAGCAGGGCCTTGATGTCCGGGTCGTGTGGCTGCGGCTCGAAGGGGTCCCAGAAGAACACCAGCATGTCCACGCGCTGTTCGGCGATGCGCGCGCCGATCTGCTGGTCGCCGCCCAGCGGGCCGCTGATCATGCTCTCTACCGGCAAACCCAGGCGCTTGCTCAAAAGCAGGCCGGTGGTGCCAGTGGCCAGCAGTTGATGGTTGGCCAGCCGCTCGCGCTGGCGTTCGCACCAATCCAGCAGGAAGCCTTTGCAGTGATCGTGCGCCACCAGGGCGATACGTTTGCGCGACGGCAACTGGGCGCTGGTGAAACTGATACGGCTCATCGAGCCTCCTCGTTCAATGCAGGCGGGCCAGGACCAGGCAGTTGTCCAGCATGCGGTTGGAGAAACCCCATTCGTTGTCATACCAGGCCATTACCTTGAGCAGCTTGCCGCTGACCTTGGTGTGGTTGGCGTCGAAGATCGATGACAGCGGGTTGTGGTTGAAATCGCAGGACACCAGCGGCAGCGCGTTGTAGCCCAGCACCGGGGACTTCTCGCTGGCGGCCTTGAGTAGGGCGTTGACTTCCTCGGCAGTGGTCTCGCGCTTGACCTGTAGAGTCAGGTCGACCAGGGACACGTTGATCACCGGCACCCGCACGGCCATGCCGGTGAGCTTGCCGGCCAGCTCCGGCAATACCAGGCCGACCGCTTCTGCGGCGCCGGTCTTGGTCGGGATCATTGACTGGGTCGCCGAACGCGCACGGTACAAATCGCTGTGGTAAACGTCCGAAAGGTTCTGGTCATTGGTGTAGGCGTGAATGGTGGTCATCAGCCCCTGTTCGATGCCCAGCTCGCGATGCAGCACCTGCGCCACCGGCGCCAGGCAGTTGGTGGTGCAGGACGCGTTGGAGATGATCTGCATGTCAGGCGTCAGCACCTGTTCGTTGACGCCATACACCACGGTGGCATCGGCGCCTTTGGCGGGCGCGGAGATGAGCACCTTGCGTGCGCCGGCTGCGAGATGCGCAGCGGCCTTGTCGCGTTCGGTGAATAGCCCGGTGCATTCGAGCACCACATCGACCTGATGGGTCTTCCAGGGTAGTTCGGCCGGATTGCGAATGGCGCTGACGGCGATGCGATCACCCCTGATCCACAGGCTTTCGCCGTCCACTTTAACTTCCTCGGGGAAATGGCCGTGGACGCTGTCATATTGCAGCAGGTGGGCATTGATCGCGCTGTCGCCCAGATCGTTGATCGCCACGACCTGCAGGTGCTGGCGATAATTCTGGGTATAGAGTGCGCGTAGCACGTTGCGCCCGATACGGCCGAAGCCATTGATGGCGATTCGTAGAGTCATGGTGAGGGTCTCGTCAAATTGTTGTTGTAATTACAAGATTATTCCCATTGCTCTAGAAATCAAGCCCGCTGAGTGGCAGTATTTTGTTGTAAATACGAACAGACGCTAGAATCTAGCCTGGAGATTCCACATGCATCCCCGCGTTGTTGAAGTTACCGAACGGCTTGTCGAGCGCAGTCGCGCCACGCGCCAGCGCTACCTTGAGATGATTCGTGCGGCTGCCAGCGAGGGGCCGCAACGTGGCAAGCTGCAGTGCGCCAACTTCGCTCACGGTGTAGCGGGTTGCAGTGGTCACGACAAGCAGACCCTGCGGCTGATGGATGCGGCGAACGTGGCCATCGTGTCTGCTTACAACGACATGCTGTCGGCCCATCAGCCCTACGAAACCTTTCCCGAACAGATCAAGCAGGCCCTGCGCGAGATGGGCTCGGTGGGCCAGTTCGCCGGTGGCGTGCCAGCCATGTGCGATGGCGTCACGCAGGGTGAGCCGGGCATGGAGCTGGGGATTGCCAGCCGTGAGGTGATCGCCATGGCCAGCGCCGTGGCGCTGTCGCACAACATGTTCGACGCGGCGCTGTACCTGGGTGTGTGCGACAAGATCGTCCCGGGGCTGGTGATGGGGGCGCTGCGTTTCGGTCATCTGCCGTCCATGTTCGTGCCGGCAGGGCCAATGACCTCGGGGTTATCCAACAAGGAGAAAGCCGATGTGCGCCAGCGTTACGCCGAGGGCAAGGCGACCCGTGACGAGCTGCTGGCTGCGGAAATGGCCGCTTACCACGGGCCGGGAACCTGCACCTTTTACGGCACGGCCAATACCAACCAGTTGCTGATGGAAGTGATGGGCCTGCACCTGCCGGGAGCTTCCTTCATCAATCCGGGTACGCCGCTGCGTGATGCGCTGACCCGTGAAGCCGCGCAGCAGGTCACGCGCCTGACCAGGCAGAGTGGCCAGTTCATGCCCATCGGCGAGATCGTCGACGAGCGTTGCCTGGTCAACTCCATCGTTGCGCTGCATGCCACGGGTGGTTCCACCAACCACACCCTGCACATGCCGGCCATCGCCCGTGCCGCCGGCATTCTGCTGACCTGGCAGGACATGGCCGATCTGTCCGAGGTGGTGCCGACCCTGGCGCACGTCTATCCCAACGGCAAGGCCGACATCAATCACTTCCAGGCCGCAGGCGGCATGGCCTTCCTGATTCGTGAGCTGCTCGACGCCGGGTTGCTGCATGAAGAGGTCAACACCGTGGCCGGGCGCGGGCTGTCGCGTTACACCCGCGAGCCCTTCCTGGAAGAGGGCAAGCTGGTCTGGCGCGACGGTCCGACCGAAAGCCTGGAGGAGAGCGTACTGCGTCCCGTGGCGCGGCCGTTCTCGGCTGAGGGGGGGCTGCGCCTGATGCAGGGCAACCTGGGGCGTGGGGTGATGAAGGTGTCTGCGGTGGCGCCCGAGCATCAGGTGGTGCAAGCGCCGGCGCTGGTGTTCGAGGATCAGCTGGATCTGGTCGAAGCCTTCAAGGCCGGCAAGCTGGAGCGCGATTTCGTCGCCGTGGTGCGTTTTCAGGGGCCGCGCAGCAATGGTATGCCGGAACTGCACAAGATGACGCCTTATCTCGGTGTGTTGCAGGATCGCGGTTTCAAGGTGGCGCTGGTAACCGATGGGCGCATGTCCGGTGCTTCAGGCAAGATCCCGGCGGCCATTCATGTGTGCCCGGAGGCATTCGATGGCGGGCCGTTGGCGCGGGTGTGCGATGGCGATCTGATACGCCTCGATGGTCTGACGGGAGAATTGCTGCTGCAGGTCGACGATGCCGAATTCGCAGCGCGCGAGCCGGCTGCGCGGCCTGCTCAGGCAATGGGTTGTGGGCGTGAGCTGTTCGCCTTCATGCGCCACAACTTCAGTTCGGCCGAGAAGGGTGCCAGTGCCTTTACCGAGAGTCTCGAGTCACTGATCTGAGGGGGAGGGTGGACAACGCGAAGCTTGTCCACCGTCTGTCCGAATGGTGGATGAAAAAAGCGTCATCCACCCAGGGGGCATCAGATGCCCTGCGGAATCTCTTCGCCGCCCAGTGCGGTGAACAGCTCCGGCAAGAACTCCACCAGCGTCATCATCATCAGGATGAAGCTGGCGTCCTGCTGAGCCAGGGCATCGTCACCGCCGTCCTGTTCGGCCTGCTCCTGCAGCACGTCTTCGAAACGCAGACGCTTGATGGTCAGCTTGTCGTCGAGCACGAACGACAGCTTGTCCTGCCAGGCCAGTGACAGCTGGGTGACCTGCTTGCCGGTGGACAGGTGCAGCTGGATTTCCTCGCTGGTCAGGTCCTGGCGCTTGCAGCGCACCACGCCGCCGTCCTCGTGGGTGTCGCGCAGCTCGCACTCGTCGAGTACGAAGAAGCCTTCGGCAGCGCTCTGATTCTTCAACCAGTCGGTGAGGGTGGCAGTCGGTGCGATCTTCACCGACAGCGGGCGTACTGGCAGCGAACCGATGGCTTCACGCAGTGTGGAGAGCAAGTCTTCGGCCTTCTTGGCGCTGGCGCTGTCGACCAGGATCAGACCCTGCTTCGGCGCGATGGCAGCGAAGGTGCCGGATTTGCGGATGAAGGCGCGCGGCAGGAAGGCCTGGACGATTTCGTCTTTGATCTGGTCGCGCTCTTTCTTGTACACCTTGCGCATCTGGGTGTTTTCGATTTCGTCGACCTTCTCCTTCAGCGCATCGCGCACCACCGAGCCCGGCAGAATGCGCTCTTCCTTGCGTGCGCCGATCAGCAGGAAGTCCCCGCTGACATGCACCAGCGGAGCATCGGCGCCCTTGCCGAAGGGCGCGTTGAAACCGTAGGTGGTCAGCTCCTGGCTGGCGCAGGGACGTGCCGGCTTGCTGGCCAGTGCGGTTTCCAGTGCTTCGGCGTCGAAAGGAATGTCCTGGGTGAGACGGTAGACCAGCAGGTTACGAAACCACATGAGCGGGTGATTCTCCATTGATGATGAAGTCGAGGGTTGGCGCCATCCTCGGGCTCTCCCGTTCGGGAAAGCCGGCGCGCAGCGACGGATGAAGGTGGCGGGCCATCAACAGGATCATGATCGGTCCGCCGGCACAGAGCGCGCATTATTCTCCGCTGGCGTGCTCAGGCCAACCCTGACAACGAGCCGCTGAGGAAATTCGCTGGTCTCGCCTAAGTTCTTGCTGCGGCGATAAATTTTTTTGTGAAGAGGGCTTGCCAAGGTCGGGATCGCTCTCTAGAATGCGCCCCACTTCGAGAGTGAAGGGTGATTAGCTCAGCCGGGAGAGCATCTGCCTTACAAGCAGAGGGTCGGCGGTTCGATCCCGTCATCACCCACCAATCTCGCAGTTACGCGCAGCGGTAGTTCAGTCGGTTAGAATACCGGCCTGTCACGCCGGGGGTCGCGGGTTCGAGTCCCGTCCGCTGCGCCATTCTTACCTCGCTTCATCCCCTCCTGTGACAACGCCTCGGCATACGCCGAAATCTTCGAAAAAATCCTTTGTTTGCTTGAACTTATGCGCATTGCTCGGCTCCTATGCCGTAGCCAGTGATTGCGGCGTACTGCTAAGCTCGCGCTTTCACACGACGGCCTTCGGGCGCATCTACAAGGAACAAGCATGAAACAGCATCGTTTGGCGGCAGCGGTTGCCCTGGTGGGCCTGGTGCTTGCCGGTTGCGATTCGCAAACCAGCGAAGTCGAACTCAAGAGCCCGGCGCAGAAAGCCTCCTACGGCATTGGCCTCAACATGGGGCGCAGTCTGTCCGAAGAAGGCATGGATGACCTGGATTCCAAGGCCGTCGCTCAGGGTATCGAGGATGCGCTGGCGAAGAAGGAGCCGCGCATCAAGGACGAAGAGATGGTCGAGGCCTTCTCCTTCCTGCAAAACCGTGCTGAAGAGCGCATGACTGCGCTGAACAAGGAAGCCGCTGAAGCCGGCAAGAAGTTCCTTGAAGAGAACGGCAAGCGTGAAGGGGTGGTGACCACCGCTTCCGGCCTGCAGTACGAAGTGGTCAAGAAGGCCGACGGCGCGCAGCCGAAGGAAAGCGACGTGGTGACCGTTCACTACGAAGGCAAACTGACCGATGGCAGCGTCTTCGACAGCTCCGTCGCGCGTGGTAGTCCCATCGATCTGCCGGTCGGCGGCGTGATCCCGGGCTGGGTCGAAGGCCTGCAACTGATGCATGTCGGTGAGAAGTACAAGTTGTACATCCCCAGCGAGCTGGCTTACGGCGAGCAGAGCCCGTCCCCGGCGATTCCGGCCAACTCGGTACTGGTATTCGACCTGGAACTGATCGCCATCAAGGATCAGGCAGCCGAGCCGACCGAGCAGTAACACTCGGTACTCGTTTACAGCGCCCCGTCTTGACGGGGCGCTGTCGTTTCTGGGGGTTGTAAACAAGGATGTGGAGATCAGGGTGTTACGCTTATGCACATCTCGGGAAACATTCCTAACAAATCTGGGCTACAACTGAGTCATGCTTGTGTCAATCAGCAACCTATTGATTTTCATAGATTTTATATGCTGTATAAAAAATATCCGATCTAAGTCCAGGCCCCATGCCACGGGGCTTTGATAAGCTTGTCGAAAGACTTTGCACAGATTTATCCACAGCTTCGGTGGATAAGCGAGGCAAGCCCTGATACTGCCTGGCTTGCCGAGGAGGCCGAATGAAAACTTCCTGGAAACTGACGCGTTACCTGCCGCTGGCGGCCCGCTTTCTGCGTGAAGGCCGGTTGCCGGAGTTGCTCCGCGCGCTGGCTGACAAGCGCACGCCCCAAGGACAACGCTTCGCTGCTCTCAAAGAGGACCTGCAGCTGCTGCGTGCACTCAGTCTGGCCTGGTTCAAGGGTGAGTACCGGCAGATCAGCAGTCAGGCGCTGTTGATGGTGGTGGCTGCACTGCTGTACTTCCTTACCCCGTTGGATGCCGTTCCCGACTGGCTGGTCGGCGTTGGTTTCGTCGATGACCTCGCCGTGCTGGCCTGGGTAATGCGCACCTGGCATGGCGAGCTCGAAGCCTTCAGGGCCTGGCGCGACCAACAAAGCCCGGAGCGTTTGGCGCTCATCGAGCAACTGCCGACAGCGGAGCGGGTCGATCCGCTGCACTCCTGACGGCTTCATCCAGCCATTGGTCGATCATGCGTTCATCACGCAGCTCCAGCAGTAAGGCGTCCAGTCGTTCTGCCGGGATGGGCAGGTGGCTGCTGTAGGCACAGTAGACCTCATAGCGCTGCACCACCCAGGGACTGAAGTGCAGCTGCATCTGTGGATGCTGAGCGAGCTTGTAGGCCAGGTTGCGCTGCATGTCGATCACCGCGTCCAGGCGCTGCCTGTCGAGCATGTGCAGGCTGGTATCCAGGTCGCGTACGTCCTGCCTGGCGACCTTGCCAGTGCTGAATGCGGTCATCAGGGGCTGGCTATATATGTAGCCGAGGCTGGTACCAAGCACCTTGCCGTAAAGACTGGCAAGGCTGGTCAGCTCCGGTTGGTCCGTGCGCTGCAGCAGGGCGTCCTGTTCGTCATAAAGTGCCGGTGACCAGTGATACTGTTGCGGCTGGCTGACCCATTCGGGGTTGGTGTTGCAGATCAGGTGCAGGCGGCCCTGTTGCAGGTAGGGCTCAAGCCGGTTGTTGGGTGTTTCGAGAAACTCAACGGGCAGGCCGAAGCGTTTGCTTATTTGCTGGCTGACTTGATAGGCCAGCCCATGTTCCACGTGCTGTTGTTCCAGGCCCACATAGGGCATGGAGTCGGCTGGGCCGTAACCCCACATCAGGCTTTCGGCGCTACAGAAGTTGCTCAGCAACCCGAGCGACAATGCGCATGATCTTCTCAAGGCGACTCCCCACGCAAGTTTACGGGGTCGTTTCCGCACAGATATGGCTGGCGCCGTAGTGTTGGAACCGTGCTTGATGCCCCGGCAGTATAGAGCACGCCTCAGGCGCCACACGCCTGTTAAGATGGCCGCGTGCAAGGAAGGGGTCGAGGTTGTCGGCCCTGCTTTCCAACGGAGAGACTCATGAGTGTGCAAATCATTGCCCGTGATGGCGAACCGGAATATGCGGTGCTGCCGTGGGCCGAGTATCAGGCCCTGTTGCAGGCCGCAGGTCATCAGCCGGCGGCACAGGCCAGCGCCGTTGAACAGCCGGTCGAGGCCAGGCGGCCAGCGCTCGGTCAGCTGCGCGCGCTGCGTGAGGCCAAGGGGTTGGCAGCAGAGAGTCTGGCGCGTAGCGTCGGGATCAGCCCGCACTACCTGGCGATGATCGAGAGCGGCGAGCGCCAACCCGATGCCGCGATTCTACGTTCGCTGGCCTGGGAGCTGGGTTTGGAGGGCTGGTCTTGAGCGTACGTATCAGCCGTCAACACTGGCAGGCACTGCTGACGGAGCTTGACGACGCTCGCCGTCAGCGTCATCTACTGACCTACCGCGCGCTGATCGAGCGTCTCGATCTACCCACGCCGGCCATGCAGACGCTGACCGCTGCACTGGAGCATCTGGCGGCACTGGATGCCCGCGCTGAGCGCCCGCTGCGCAGCGCGCTGGTGATCAGCCAGGGCGCCAGTCGCCTGCCGCGTACCGGATTCTTCGACTGCGTGACGAGCCTGGGACGCTTCAGTGGCGCTTCCGATGGCGTGGCGGCTGCATCCTGGCATGCTGCCGAGGTGGTCAGGGTGTTCGAGTTCGATTACCCCGCCGATGTCTAGGTGGCTCTGGCAGTTACGCGCACGCCTGGGCTACTGGCTGGCCCGACGTCTGTTTCATTTACCTGCGGCGCTGCGTCAGCCACGTTTGTGGCAATGGATGCAGGGCCAATACGGACGTATGGCCAATCTCGGTGACAGCACGGCGCAGAGCTTTTACGGCCATATTCTGCTGTTCAGGGGGCAGGGCCTCGGTGCGCGCGAGGAAGGGTTGAGGTTGTTACGCCTGGCTGCCAATGGCGGTGACGGCAAGGCCGCCTATCAACTGGGTGTGCTGGCCTTGCAGGGCGATACCAGGCATGCGCCGGATGCCGCGCAAGCAGTCCGTTGGTGGGAAATGGCACTGGCTGCCGGCCATCCTCTGGCTGCCAGCCGTCTGAGTCAGCTCTATCGCGATGGCGCTGCCGGGCTGGACGCAGACCTGCAAGTCGCCGAGCGCTATGCCGCCATGGCGGATGAGGCTACTCGCTCAGGCCGTTGAGCCTTCTAGGATATGCAGGCTGTAGCCAGGCACGGCCTTGGCCTGACGCTTGGCTTCAGAGGCCATTTCGGCCAGGCGCGAGGCATCTAGCTGGGCGCAATCTTGCGCTTTTACGTGCACCACGCCGATCGAAAGCGACAGCAGCGCATATTCCTGGCGTTGCCCGTGGCGGTTGTGGGCGATGAAGCAGCCGGCCTGAAGATGCTCGTCGCGATAAAAGCGTCGGCACTGATTCTGGAAATCCTCGACCAGCTTGCCGAGCTTTTCGCGCCAGTCTGGCGAGCCGAGCACCAGCATGAAGTCATCACCGCCGATATGCCCGACGAAATCGCGGGCCGGATCGACCCGATCATTCAGGCACTGCGCCAGGCACAGCAGCACCTCGTCGCCCTTGGCGTAGCCGTAGAGGTCGTTGAAGGGTTTGAAGCTGTCGAGATCCACATAGCACACCGCAGCTTCGCGCTGCTGTTGTAGCAGGCGGCCAAGGCATTGCTGGATCGGTACGTTACCCGGCAGCAGCGTAAGCGGATTGGCGTGACGGGCCTGCTGCAGCTTCTGCTCGGTGATCAGCTTGAGGACGTCAATCACCCTGCCCAGGCCCAGGTAGCGACCGTTCTGGATGATGATGAAGTCTTCCTCGATGCGCTGGCGCGCGCGGCTGGTGAGCAGGCGACTGACCTTCTGCAGGGACTGCGTCAGTTCCACAGCGAGAAAGTCCTGGCTCATCAGGCGGCTGATGGGTTTGCGCGCGAACAGGTCGGTGGCGAAGGGCTTGAGCAGCGCTTCGGACAGCGAGTGACGGTGGACGATACCGACCGGTTGGTGCTGCGTGTCCAGTACGGCCAGGGAGTTCAGGTTGGCCTGGGCACGAAATACGTCCAGCACTTCAGCGATGGCCGTGTGCTGATCGACCGCGGGCTGGTCGTTGAGCAGGGCGCTGAGGTCATGGTTATCCTCACTGAGACTGACCTGATTGCTCAGGACCTGAGGCAGCAGTTGGCGTGCATCGCGTGGCGGCTTTTCCTGGGGCCTGCTGAGCAGGTAACCCTGCACCAGGTCGACACCCATCTCTGCCAGTACGGCCAGCTCTTCGGGCAGTTCGATGCCTTCAGCTATCACTTGAGCCCGCGAGGCTTCGGCCATCTTCAGGATTGAGCCGACGAACTCGCGTTTCACCCCATCCTGATGGATGCCGTCGATGAAATGGCGGTCGATCTTCACGTAGTCCGGGCGCAGTTCCGACCACAGACGCAGGCTGGAATAGCCCGCGCCGAGGTCATCCAGGGCAATCGAGAAGCCCATGGCGCGATAGTGATGCAGCGCATTGTCGAGCAGGGCGAAGTCTTCAGTGGGCGATTGTTCGGTGAGTTCGATCACCACCTGGCTCGGTGGGATACCGTAAGCCTGCAGCAGTTTTAGGGTACGCCCTGGTTGGTGGCTGGGGTCCAGCAGCGACTCCGGCGAGACGTTGAGAAACAGTTTGCCCTCCAGCCCCATTGAGCTGAAGCCCTTGCAGGCGCTCTTGCGGCACGCCATTTCCAGCTCGCTCAGACGTCCTGCGTGACGGGCGACGGCGAACAGCGTCAACGGCGAGTGCAGTGGACTGTTGGAGGGGCCACGGGTCAGTGCCTCATAGCCGAGAATGCGCTGTTCGGACAGCGAGACGATAGGCTGGAACAGGCTGCTGAGGTCGCCGTGAGCGAGGATATTTCCCAGTGCGCTCAACTGCTCGGTGACGGTCATGATTTGCTCGATCTGCCGGAAACGAAAGGGCCGGCTTATGGCCGGCCCTTTATTTCACGACAGTTCGATGACGATTTGATGACGCTCGATGAGTCGTCTCAATGCAGCGCCAGTGACGGGTTCAGGCCCAGGTAGTCGAGCAGGATGCGTCCGCTCTCTGCCAGGTAGGCGTCATCTTCCGGCGTGCTCTTCTCATCGGCGACTGGCAGTGCGTCCTCGTCTTCTTTTTCCAGTTCCTTGAGCGGCTCTTCGCCCTTGGCCTGGCGGCGGTGATTTTCCAGTGCCAGCTGCTTGGCTTCGACCTCAGCCTGTCGCGTCCGGCGGGTTTGCTCGTTGAGGCTGACGGTGGTCTCCGCCATCAGCTTCTTGGCCAGAGTCAGGCGGTCACGAGTGAAGACGAAATCCGGGTCCTTCGCCGTGCGCAGATCGTGACGAGCTTTCAGCTCGGTCAGGAAGGGTTTGATCGGGTCCAGTTCGGGGGTGATCGCCGGGCGAATGCTGTCCCAGGGCAGAGCCGCAGGCAGCGCGCTTTCGCCGATGTCCTTGGTGTCCATCACGTCCGGGTAGGTGATATCGGGAATCACGCCCTGATGTTGAGTGCTCTGGCCGGAAACGCGATAGAACTTGGCCAGGGTCAGTTTCAGTTCGCCATGGTTGAGCGGCTGAATGGTTTGCACCGTGCCCTTGCCGAAGGTCTGGCCGCCGAGAATCAGCGCGCGGTGATAGTCCTGCATGGCGCCAGCGAAGATCTCCGAGGCCGAGGCGGACAGGCGGTTGACCAATACGGCCAGCGGGCCACTGTAGTAGACGCCCTTGTTCTCATCGGCGAGTACGTCGACACGACCATCGGCGTTGCGTACCAGTACGGTGGGGCCTTGTTCAATGAACAGGCTGGTCAGTTCGGTGGCTTCCTGTAGCGAGCCACCGCCGTTGTTGCGCAGGTCAATGACCACGCCATCGACCTTCTCGGCCTGCAGCTCGTCGAGCAGGCGTTTGACGTCACGGGTGGTGCTCTTGTAGTTCGGGTCGCCAGCACGGAAAGCCTTGAAATCGAGGTAGAAGGCCGGCAGCTCGATCACACCGAGCTTATAGTCACGGCCCTCGTGCTTGAGCTCCAGAACCTTCTTCTTGGCGGCTTGCTCTTCCAGCTTGACCGCTTCACGGGTGATGGTGACCACCTTGCTGGTCTGGTCGCTGGGCGGATTGCTGGCCGGGATCACTTCCAGACGGACGGTTGAGCCCTTCGGGCCGCGAATAAGCTTGACCACTTCGTCCAGGCGCCAACCGATGACGTCGACCATTTCGTCGTTGCCCTGGGCAACGCCGACGATCTTGTCTGCCGGAGCGATCTGCTTGCTCTTCTCGGCCGGACCGGCCGGTACCAGGCGTACTACCTTGACGTGCTCGTTGTCACTTTGCAGAACGGCGCCGATACCTTCGAGCGACAGACTCATGTTGATGTCGAAGTTTTCCGCGTTATCCGGCGACAGGTAGGTGGTATGCGGATCGTAGGTGGTGGCGAAGGCATTGATGTAGGCCTGGAACACGTCCTCGCCACGGGTCTGCTTGAGGCGCGCCAACTGGTTCTTGTAGCGCTTGCTCAGCAGTTCCTGGATGTCCTTGGTTTCCTTGCCGGCGATCTTCAGGCGCAGCACTTCATCTTTGACACGCTTGCGCCACAGTTCGTCGAGTTCAGCGCTGTCTTTGGCCCAGGGCGCTTTCTCGCGATCAACCTGCAATTGCTCGTCGGCAGTGAAGTCGATCTTGTCTACACCCTTGCCCAGCTCCGTCAGCGCATAGTTCAGGCGCTCTTCCATGCGGGTCAGGTTGCGGCGATAGATGGTGAAGCCCGGCTCGAGGTCGCCGCTTTTCAGCAGATCATCGAATTTGCTGCGCCACTGGTTGAACTCGGCGATGTCAGCCGCCGTGAAATAGCTGCGAGATGGATCGAGCAACTTCAGGTAGTTGTCATAGATCTGAATCGAGCGCTCGTCATTCAGCGGCGGCTTGTTGTAGTGGTGGCGGCGCAGCAGCTCCACTACGTTGAGGCTGGCGATCACCTGCTCGCGGTCCGGCTGCAGATAGTCCCAACTGGTCGCTGTGGTGGTCTTGGCCGCCAGCGGCAGGGCACTGAAGCCGATTACGAGGGCGAGGGCGGTGCTTGCAAGAGAGCGCTTCATGCTGATTCGACGTAGTGGCAGTTGATAACGCATATTAGGCCGTATTTGAGGGCGCCAGGTTCCGTTGGCGCTAGGCAAAAGCCCGGCGGTCTGCGCTGGGCTCGGTTCACTTGCACTATGGAGGCAGCATGAAGGCATTGCAAGGCGTCGAAGGGCGTGCAGAGTGGCTGGAACAACCGACGCAGGCCTGTGACGCGGGGCAGATTCGGGTCAAGGTGGCTGCAGCCGGGCTAAACCGTGCTGACCTGTTGCAGCGCGCCGGGCTTTATCCGCCACCGCCGGGTGCCAGCCAGGCGCTGGGCCTGGAGTGCGCCGGGGTGGTGGTCGAAGTGGGCGCCGGGAGTGCCTGGCAAGTGGGGGATCGCGTCTGCTGTCTACTCGCGGGCGGTGGCATGGCCGATGAGGTCGTACTCGATGCTCGCCACGCCATGCCGGTGCCAGAGGGTTTGAGCCTGGTAGAGGCGGCTGTGGTGCCCGAGGTATACGCCACCGCCTGGCTCAATCTGTTCCAGCTCGGGGCCCTGCGTCCCGGCGAGAAAGTCCTGCTACATGCCGGCGCCAGTGGTGTCGGCTCGGCCGCCATCCAGCTGTGCAAGGCATTCGGCAGCCCCTGCTGGGTCAGCGTTGGCTCACCAGAGCGGTTGGCTTACTGCGAAGCGCTCGGTGCCCAGGGCGGCGCCTTGCGCGGCGAAGATCTGCAAGCGCTGCGTGATTTCGGGCCGTTCGATGTGATCCTCGATCCGGTTGGCGGGCAGTACGCGGCACTCAATCTGGAATTGCTGGGCCGTGATGGTCGTTGGATCAATATCGGTTTGATGGGCGGACGCGAGGCCACCCTGGACCTGGCCCAGGTGCTGGGCAAGCGCATTCAACTTATCGGCTCGACACTGCGCAATCGTGACGATCAGTTCAAGGCCGATCTGTTGCGCGATCTGCAGCAGCAGGTCTGGCCGCTGTTCGCAGAAGGGCGCTTGAAGCCGCAACTCGAGCGCAGTTTTGCGCTCAAAGACAGCGAAGTGGCATTCGAGACACTCGCCGGTAATCAGGTTGCGGGTAAAATCGCGCTGCTTATCGATCCCGATCTTGTCTGAGCGAGAGCTCCAGCAGGCCGTTGAAAAACGTAGGCGAGGCAGCCAGTGCAATACCGATGGCGGCCCCACAAAAACAGGCGAAAAAGCGGAGTTTACGAGTTGTAAATGAGCATTTTGAGCTTGTTTTTAACGCAGCAATGGCAACGCAGGTAGTTTTCAACAGCCTGCTAGCCCGCGCCTGGCGCGGGCTCGGCCAACGATTGGCTCATTCAATCAATATCATGGCCGTAATCAATAAGCTTTTTTTCGTTAGGTCGCTAAGATACGTCCTGTAGATTTCAAACCCTCACAGAAACCTCAGAAGGAGTCAGAGATGTCCCTCATCAACACTCAGGTACAACCGTTCAAGGTCAACGCTTTCCACGCTGGCGAGTTCGTCGAGCTCACCGAGCAGAGCCTGAAGGGCAAGTGGTCGGTACTGATCTTCATGCCGGCTGCCTTCACCTTCAACTGCCCGACCGAAATCGAAGACGCTGCCAATAACTACGCCGAGTTCCAGAAGGCTGGTGCCGAGGTCTACATCGTGACCACCGACACCCACTTCTCGCACAAGGTATGGCACGAAACTTCGCCGGCCGTTGGCAAGGCACAGTTCCCGCTGATCGGCGACCCGACCCACCAGCTGACCAACGCTTTCGGCGTGCATATCGCTGAAGAAGGTCTGGCTCTGCGTGGCACCTTCGTGATCAACCCGGAAGGCGTGATCAAGACCGTTGAGATCCACTCCAACGAAATCGCTCGCGACGTTTCCGAGACTCTGCGCAAGCTGAAGGCCGCTCAGTACACCGCCGCTAACCCGGGTCAGGTTTGCCCGGCCAAGTGGAAAGAAGGCGAAGCCACTCTGGCTCCTTCGCTGGATCTGGTTGGCAAGATCTAAAAACGGCTTCAGAGCTGCTGCGCTCGGCTAGGCAGCGTTGTAATCAGACTCGGGCTTGTCATGTACTTCAGTACACTCCGCGCCCTCGCCAGATTACGCCTAGCCTAGCCGTCGTTCGCGACGCTCTGAAATCCGTTTTGCAATTGCTACCTGCGCTGTTTGGGCCATTAACCGGCCCTTGTGGTGCCCGATGCCCGGGCGCGATCCGCCCGGGCATTTTATTGCCCGAATTTTCGTATTTGAGGAATTTCCGCCATGTTGGACGCCAATCTTAAAGCCCAGTTGAAGGCCTACCTGGAAAAGGTCACCCTGCCGTTCGAGATCGTCGCGTCCCTCGATGACAGCGCGAAATCTCAGGAGCTGCTGGGCCTGCTTCAGGACATCGTCGGCCTGACCGACAAGATCATTCTCAAGACCGACGGCAGCGATGCCCGCCGTCCGTCCTTCGCCCTGAACCGTCCGGGTGAAGACACCGGCGTTGCCTTCGCCGGTATCCCCATGGGCCACGAGTTCACCTCGCTGGTGCTGGCGCTGCTGCAGGTGGGCGGTCATCCGTCGAAGCTGGACGCTGACACCATCGCGCAGATCAAGAGCATCGAAGGCACGTTCGCGTTCGAGACCTACTTCTCGCTGTCCTGCCAGAACTGCCCGGACGTGGTCCAGGCGCTGAACCTGATGGCCGTGCTCAACCCCAATATCCGCAATGTCTCCATCGACGGTGCGCTGTTCCAGGAAGAAGTCGAACGTCGCCAGATCATGGCTGTGCCGAGCATCTACCTGAACGGTGAGGTCTTCGCTTCCGGTCGCATGGAAGTGAAGGAAATCCTTGCCAAGATCGACACCGGCGCTGCCAACCGCGACGCCGAGAAGATGAGCGCCAAGGACGCCTTCGATGTACTGGTAGTCGGTGGTGGCCCGGCCGGTGCGGCGGCTGCCATCTACGCCGCGCGCAAAGGCATCCGTACCGCCATTGCCGCCGAGCGCTTCGGTGGTCAGGTGCTGGACACCATGGCCATCGAGAACTTCATCTCCGTCAAGGAAACCGAAGGCCCGAAACTGGTGCGCGCGCTGGAGGAGCACGTCAAGGAATACGAAGTCGACGTGATGAACCTGCAGCGCGCTTCGGCTCTGGTACCGGCCAGCAGCGAAGGCGGTCTGCATGAGGTTAAGTTCGAGAACGGCGCCTCGCTAAAGGCCAAGACCGTGATTCTCTCCACCGGCGCGCGCTGGCGCGAGATGGGAGTGCCCGGGGAGCAGGAATACAAGGCCAAGGGCGTGTGCTTCTGCCCGCACTGCGACGGCCCGTTGTTCAAGGGCAAGCGCGTGGCAGTGATCGGCGGCGGTAACTCCGGCGTTGAGGCGGCCATCGATCTGGCCGGTCTTGTTGCTCACGTGACCCTGCTGGAATTTGCCGACACCCTGCGTGCCGACGCGGTACTGCAGAAGAAGCTGGGCAGCCTGCCTAACGTGACCGTGATCAAGAGCGCGCAGACCACCGAGGTCAAGGGCGACGGTCAGAAAGTCACCGGTCTGGTGTACAAGGACCGCACCACCGAGGAGCTGCACACCGTCGAACTGGAAGGCATCTTCGTGCAGATCGGCCTGCTGCCTAACAGCGACTGGCTCAAGGGCAGCGTGGAGCTCAGCCGCTTTGGCGAGATCATCGTCGATGCCAAGGGCGCGACCAATATCCCTGGCGTGTTCGCGGCTGGTGACGTGACCACCGTGCCGTACAAGCAGATCGTCATCGCCATGGGCGAAGGCTCGAAGGCATCGCTGAGCGCCTTCGACCACCTGATCCGCCATAGCTGATCGGGCGTTGCAGAAATGAAAAGGCCACCCCATGGGGTGGCCTTTCTTTTTATGGCTACCCGAGGAGCCGCTTCGTAGGGTGCGCTGCGCGCACCGGTGCCTCGGGTCTGCTGGTGCGCATGGCGAACCCTACGAGTGGGGCATCCCTCAGCGCTTCAGGCCGCCCAGGGTCAGTGGCATCTGACGGTTCACATCCTTGTACAGCAGGTAGCGGAAGCGGCTCGGGCCGCCGGCGTAGCAGGCCTGCGGGCAGAAGGCGCGCAGCCACATGAAGTCGCCGGCTTCCACTTCGACCCAGTCCTGGTTCAGGCGATACACCGCCTTGCCTTCGAGCACGTACAGGCCGTGTTCCATGACGTGGGTTTCGGCGAAGGGGATCACGCCACCCGGCTCGAAGTTGACGATGTTGACGTGCATGTCATGGCGCATGTCGCTGATCTCGACGAAGCGCGTGGTGCTCCAGCGGCCTTCGGTGCCCGGCATGACGATCGGTTCGATGTCCTGCTCGTTGGTAACGAAGGCTTCCGGGTAAGGCACGCCCTCGACCGGTTGATAGGCCTTGCGCAGCCAGTGGAAGCGCACGGCTTCGTTGCTGTTGTTGCGCAGCGACCAATCGCTCTGCGGTGGGATGAAGGCGTAGCTGCCCGGACGCATGGCGTGCTGGGTGCCGTTGAGTGTCAGGCTGAATTCGCCTTCGACGACGAAGATCACGCCTTCGGCAGTGGCGTCCAGCTCTGGCTTGTTGCTGCCGCCGTTCGGGCCGACCTCGACGATGTACTGCGAAAAGGTTTCGGCGAAGCCGGTCAGCGGGCGGGCGATGACCCACATGCGCATGTTGTCCCAGAACGGCAGGTGGCTGGTGACGATGTCACGCATCACGCCTTTGGGGATCACGGCGTAGGCTTCGGTGAACATGGCGCGGTCGGTCAGCAGTTGATCCTGACCTGGGTGACCGCCATGCGGTGCGTAGTAGTAGGGCGATTTGCTCATCGAGAGATTGCCTCGGCGGGTGAATGGCGCGGGGTTCGATCCCCGAGCGGGAAATTGACTCCCAAGCACTATAGGAATTCACGGCTGGATTCTGAAATTAAATAGTAGAATGCCTGTCAGTGGCTTTCATGATGGGTGGCGATATGCTCGATCCGGTGCTGTTACGCAGTTTTCTCGCCGTGGTGCAGACCGGTGGTTTCACCCGTGCGGCTGCCAGTCTGCACCTGACGCAATCTACTGTCAGCCAGCAGGTGCGGCGTCTGGAGGAGCAGCTCGGTGCGGAGCTGCTCGACCGCAGTGGCCGCTACGTGGTGACCACCACCGAGGGTGAACGCCTGCTGGGTTACGCCAATCGCATCGTCGCACTGATGGACGAAGCGATGCTGGCATTGGGGCAAAGTGCGGTGGAAGGCGAAGTACGCCTCGGCGTGCCGGATGACTTCGCCGCCAACAGCCTGACGCCTTATCTGGCGGATTTCGCTGACGCGCACCCGGGCATTCGCCTGGAGATCACCAGCGGTCTCAGTCATGACGTGTGGCGCGCGTTCAATGCTGGCGAACTGGATCTGGCGTTGATCAAGCAGCGCGCTGGCAGCGCCAAGGGGCTGGCCAGTTGGGCGGAACCGCTGGCCTGGCTCGACAGCCGTGCGCGTCCGGTGCTGGCGCGTAATCCGGTGCCGTTGGCGGTGTTCCCGCCCAATGGCCTGTACCGTCTGGAGATGACTCACGCGCTGGACGCCATGGGCAAGCCCTGGCGCATCGCCTACGTCAGTAGCAGCCTGCCCGGCGTCAGCGCGGCCGCAGAAGGTGGGCTGGGTCTGACCCTGTTGCCGCGCCGGTTGATCACTGCCGCGCACCGTGAGCTGGGCGAGGCTGAAGGTTTCGCTCCGGCGGCGCCAGTGGAGGTGGCCCTGCACGCGCGCAACCAGTTGCCCGGTTACGCGCGGGAGTTGGCGGCGGCGTTGATCGAGGCCTGCGAAGGGATCATGGCCGGGTAGGGTGCGCCGTGCGCACCTTGAAACCAGTGTTTCGTCTCGTTGACCGTACACGTCGACGGTCGCGGGTGCGCACGGCCTGGGCGGCCCCGCGACACCCTACCGCCAACTGAGAATCGGCCAGCCGGCCTGTTCGGCGTGGGCGCGCAGAGTCGGATCGGGATTGACCGTGAAGGGCTTGTCCACTCGTTGCAGCAGCGGCAGGTCGTTGCGCGAGTCGGAATAGAAGCTGGCACCGGCCAGGCTTTCGTCCTGCTCGGTGAGCCAGGCGTTCAGTCGCGTGACCTTGCCCTCACGATAGGTCAGCACGCCCTGGGTGCGGCCAGTATAGAAACCGTGTTGCTGCTCCAGGTCGATGGCCAGCACCTCGTCGATGCCAAAGCGTTCGGCGATGGCGCTGACCAGGAAATGCGCCGAGGCCGAGATCACCAAGAGGCGATCGCCCGCAGCGCGGTGTGCCGCCAGCGTGCGACTGGCGTCGCTGTAGAAGATCGGCTCGATCACGTCCTCGACGAAGGGCTCGACCACATGGGCGACCTCCTCGGGCGTGCGACCGACCAGCGGTGACAGGGTGAAGGCCATGTAGTCTTCCATGGCCAGGGTTCCGGCGGCGTACTGGCGCATCAGCTCCTGTTCGTGGGCGAGGAAGGAGTCGCCATCGGCCCAGCCGATTTTCACCATTTCCTGGGTCCACAGGCTGGCGCAGTCACCGTTAATCAGGGTTTCGTCGAGGTCGAAAATCGCCAGGGCCATCACGCCACCTCCCGGATCGCATCGGCGCCAATCGCCAGGCTGACGTGCTGGCCGTCGTGGTGCAGGTCAGCGGCGGAGCGATTGAGTACGTCCACCAGCAGTTCCACGCCGCGCGCTTCGACGCGGTAACGGATGACGTTACCGAGCAAACTGTGGCTGCAGATCTGCGCCTCGATGCCACCGTCGGCGAAGTGGATGGCTTCCGGGCGAATCGCCACGCGGCTGCCGATCTGTTGGCCTAGCAGGCGGCTGGCGGCCTCGGCATCGAGCAGGTTGTAGTTGCCGATGAAACCAGCGGCAAAGGCGTCGGCCGGTGCGGTGTAGAGGGTCTCGGCGTCGCCGCTCTGGACGATCTGGCCACCATTCATCAGCACGATGCGGTCGGACAGGACCAATGCCTCTTCCTGATCGTGGGTGACGAAGATGGTGGTCAGGCCCAGTTCGCGCTGGATGGCGCGGATCTGTTCACGCAGGTGTTTGCGGATGCGCGCATCCAGGGCCGATAGCGGCTCATCGAGCAGCAGCAGGCGCGGGCGGGTGACCAGCGAACGGGCCAGGGCCACGCGCTGGCACTGGCCGCCGGAGAGCTGTTGCGGGTAACGATTGGCGTAGTCGCTGAGCTCCACCAGTTCCAGCACCTCGGCGACGCGCTTGCTGGCCTCGGCGGCTGGGACTTTCTGCATGCGCAGGCCGAAGGCGACGTTCTGTTGCACGGTCATATTGGGGAACAACGCATAGCTCTGGAACACCATGCCGATGCCGCGTTTTTGCGGCGGCATCGGCACCAGGTCCTGGCCATCGAGCAGGATCTGCCCGCCGTCGACTGCAGTGAGGCCAGCGATGCAGCGCAGCAGGGTGGACTTGCCGCAGCCGGACGGCCCGAGCAGGGTGATGAATTGGCCCTGGCCAATCTCGATATTGATGTCGGTGAAGATGCGGGTCGGGCCGTAGCTTTTGTGCAGGTTCTGGATATGCAGAAAACTCATGACTTGTCCTTGTTCAGACGGTTGGCTGCCCAGGTCATCAGCAGCACGAACATGAAATAGGAAATCACCAGGGCACTGGTGAAGTGGCCGCTGTCGTTACGCATGTTGTACAGGTACACCTGCAGCGTCTCGTAGCGGCTGCCCACCAGCAGGTTGGCGAAAACGAATTCGCCGAACAGGAAGCTGAAGGACAGGAACACCGACACCATCAAGCCCTTGCGCAGATTCGGTAGCACCACCATGAAGGCAGCGCGCCAGGTGCTGGCGCCGAGCAGGTGGGCGGCGTCCATCAGGTCGCGCAGGTTGATCGCCTGCAGGTTATTGGTGATGGCCCGGTACATGAAGGGCAGGGCGATGGTGAAGTAGCAGCCGATCAGGATCCATGGCGTACCGAGGATCGGCAGTGGGCCGGACGCGAACAGCTGCATCAGGCCCACCGAGGACACCACCGGCGGAATGGCGAACGGCAGCAGGATCAACACGTTCATCACGCCGTCGAGCTTGGGGAAGTGGTAGTTGACCACGAACAGCAGCGGCAGGATCAGCAGCAGCGCCAGTGCCAGGGCAGCGATGCACACCAGCAGTGAGCGGCCAAAGGCGGCGAGAAAGCGCGTGTCGCTCCACAGTGCCACGTACCACTTGAAGGTGAAACCGCTGGGCAGGATGGTCGCCGACCAACTGGTGGACAGCGAGTACACCAGAGTGCCGAGCAGCGGTAGCAGCAGGATCAGAAACAGCAGGTAGACCACCAGTTGGTGGAACAGCGGCGAGCGTTTTTCAGCGGGTGACATGGTAGCTCCGGCGCAGCAGCCATTGGTGGACGAGGGTGATCAGGGTCATCAGACCGACCAGTACCATGGCCAGGGCGCTGGCCATGTTCGGGTCGAGGAAGATGTCGCCGGAGACCATCGCCGCGATACGGATCGGCAGGATGTTGAAGTTGCCGGTGGTCAGCGCGTACACCGTGGCATAGGCGCCCAGGGCGTTGGCCAGGAGGATGACGAAGGTGCCGAGCAGCGCCGGTGTGAGCACCGGCAGGCCGATGTGGCGCCAGAACTGCCAGGTGCTGGCGCCGAGCAGTTCGGCCGACTCGCGCCAGTCTTCGCGCAGGGCGTCAAAGGCCGGATAGAGCAGCAATACGCCAAGGGGAATCTGGAAGTAGGTGTAGAGGACGATCAGGCCGGTCTTGGAATAGAGGTTGAAGTCCTCGATCACGCCCATCTGCTTGAGCAGGATGGTCAGCGCGCCGTTGAAGCCGAGCAGGATGATGAAGGCGAAGGCCAGTGGCACGCCGGAGAAGTTGCTGGTCATGTTGGAAAACGCCATGACGAAATCGCGCAGGCGGCTGCTGACCTGGCGCAGCGAGTAGCTGCCGATGATGGCGATGACGATGCCGAACAGGCTCGACCAGAAGGCGACCTCCAGGCTGTGGCGCATGGCCTGGCGGTAGAAGGCCGAGGAGAAGGCCTGCTGGAAATTGCCCAGTCCCCAGCCCTCTGCGGTATTCAGGCTGTTACTTGCCACCCAGACCAGCGGTGCGATCTGGAAGGCGAAGAAGAACAGGGCGAAGGGTACCAGGCACAGCAGTGCCCAGCCCTTGCTGGAAATGGTCGACTTCATGCAAGCAGCTCCCTGCACCAGGGTTTGTCGTGGGCCGCGCCGAGTAGCTGGCAGATGGTGCCGCATAACTCGGTCTGTTGAGGGCGGGCTGCAGGATCGAGACTGAATGCGCTGCCGAGGACGATCAGCGGTACTTCGCGCTCTTCCGGTAGCACGCCGTTGTGGCTGCGGTCGTTGTTCATGCCGTGGTCGGCAGTCACCAGGATCTGGTAACCGGCGTCGAGCCAGGTCTGGATGTATTCGGCCAGCAGCACGTCGGCCATGCGCGCGGCGTTGCGGTACTGCGAGCTGTCGAGGCCGTGCTTGTGGCCGGCATCGTCGATGTTCATCGGGTGCACCAGCAGCAGGTTCGGCGCATGAAGCTGGCGCAGGCTGTCGGCGTCGGCGAACAGGTGCGAATCCGGGTAATGGTCGGCGTAATAGAAGTGGCCGTGCTGGATCGGCAGCGACTCATCGCAGGTATGGCGGTCACGAGCGGCCTGGAAGGGCGCGCGGTTGTACAGCTCGCTGACCCAGTGATAGGCGGCAGCGGCAGTGCTCAGGCCGGCGTCACGGGCGTAGTGGAAAACGCTGCGCTGATTCGACAGACGCACCACATCGTTATTGACGATGCCGCTGTCGATGGGCGCGACGCCGGTGAGGATGCATTCGTAGAGCGGACGGGACAGTGCCGGCAGCGCGCAGTCCAGCTTGTACAGCGCGGCGCGCCCGGCCTGGCAGTAAGCCAACAGGTGGCCCAGCGCATGCTGGGCCACCTGATAGCTCAGGCCATCCAGTACCACCAGGATGACGTTGTGCTTCATGGGGTTCTCTCTTTCGCTCGTAGCCCGGATGCAATCCGGGGGCGTACTTGACGATTGCCCCGGATTTCATCCGGGCTACGGATCAATGGTGTCGCGGCCGCGTCAATTCATATTGATGATCACGTGTTCCTGCCACAGGCGCGGCAGGGCCTTGGAAGTGGCTTCCCAGGCAGCGGCATCCTTGATCGGCTGGACCTTGGCGTACTGCTCTTGCGGCAGCAGCTTGGCCTGCACCTCGGCCGGCAGATCGATGTGCTCGGCTCGGATCGGGCGGGCGTTGCCCTTGGCCAGGTTGATCTGCCCGGCATCGCTCAAGATGTACTCGCGGGTCAGCTTGGCGGCGTTGGGGTTCTTCGCCCACTTGTTGATGATGGTGCTGTAGCCGGAGATCACCGAACCGTCGGACGGGATCAGTACCTCGAAGCGCTCGGGGTCGATCTGGTCACGGTAGGACAGGCCGTTGAAATCCCAGACGATGCCGACTTCCACTTCGCCCTTTTCCAGGGTCTGGATGGTCGGGTTGGCCAACGACAGGCGACGCTGTTTGGCCAGTTCGCCGTAGAAATCCAGGGCCGGCTGCACGTTGCTCTCGTTGCCGCCCATGGCGATGGCGGCGGCCAGAACACCGTTCACGGCTTGCGCGGCAGTGCTCACGTCACCGGCGGACACCTTGTAGGTGCCGGTCTTGAGATCGGCCCAGGAGCGCGGGATGTCCTTGACCAGTTGCTTGTTGACGATGAAGGCGATGGAGCCGGTGTAGGCCAGCATCCAGTGACCGTCCTGGTCCTTGGCCCAGTCGGGAATCTGCGCCCAGGTGCTCGGCTTGTACGGCTGGGTCACGCCCTGCTGTACGGCGATGGGACCGAAGGCTGCGCCGACGTCGCCGATGTCGGCGGTGGCGTTTTCCTTCTCGGCGGCGAACTTGGCGATTTCCTGCGCCGAGCTCATGTCGGTGTCCTGGTGCTTGAGGCCGTAGAGCTTGGCCAGGTCCGCCCAGGTGTCTTTCCAGTTGGCCCAGCTGTCGGGCATACCCACGCTATTCACCGCGCCTTCGGCGCGTGCGGCCTTTTCCAGTGCCTGCAAGTCGGTGCCTTCGGCCATGGCGGAAGTTGCCAGAGCGATGGCCGAGCCCATCAGTGAAGCCAGCAGCAGTTGTTTCATTGGAAACTCCTTTGCAGTGAGAGTGTTGGTCTAGATCAGCAATACCCGAGCCAATCTAAGCGCCTTCGATGACAGTTTTATGTCCAGCCACGGCGGGCAGATGTCTAGCTGCAGTCAGCTGGCGCGCTCATCAAGCGTAGACCATGGATAAGTCGCTGATTTATTGGGCTGTGAGTGGATGTGGCGGTGGCATGCAGCGTGCTTGCAGCAAGGCTGTCATCTATCGGTCATCTAGACTGCCTAGTCTTGTAACCCGTTTGAGTGAGTGACTTTTGCCCTGTAATGGGGCTGGACTAGTCCAAAAGGGGAAATGTTGATGCGCGAAGAAGCGCCACGGGCCGTAACCCTCATCTGCCGCGCGTTGCAGGAGCAGATCGACCGGGGCCTGTTGCCCTCCGGCAGCAAGTTGCCGGCCGAGCGCAAGCTCAGTGAGTTGTTCGACACCACGCGTATCACCCTGCGCGAGGCGCTCGGCCAGTTGGAGGCGCAGGGGCTGGTCTATCGCGAGGAGCGACGTGGCTGGTTCGTTTCGCCGCAACGGGTGGCCTACAACCCTCTGGTACGTACCCACTTCCACGCCATGGTGGCCGAGCAGGGGCGGGTGCCGGCGACCGAGGTCCTGAGTGCGCGCCTGATGCCGGCTAGCGCGCAGATCTGCCAGGTTCTGGAGTTGCCGGCGCTGTCGAGCGTCTATCAGGTGTGCCGCGCACGGCGCATCGACGGGCGCCTGGTGCTGTATGTCGAGCACTACCTGAATCCGGCCTACTTCCCAGGCATTCTCGAGTTCGACCTGACTCGCTCGCTGACCGACCTCTATGCCAGCGAATACGGTATCCACTACGGCCGTGTGCGCTTCGACATGGTGCCCACGGCCCTGCATGCCGAGGCGGCGACCAGCCTGAAAGTTTCACCCGGCAGCCCGGCGCTGCGCATCACCCGCGTCAACCGTGACCAGCACGGACGCATCATCGACTGCGATCTGGAGTTCTGGCGCCACGACGCTATTCACGTCAGCGTCGAAGTCCCGGAGTAGGGTGCGCCGCGCGCACCGGGGTGGCCGGCAGATTTCGAATCGCCAGTGCGCAAGAAGGGGCGGGTTCTATCCGGGGAGGCTGGTGCGCACGGCGCACCCTACCGTTCGTCGGCTGCGAAGATGTTTTTTCGGCCAATGTCGAAATGAGCGCGCCGCGTTCGACTATCCAGTATCCACCGCCAAGGAACTGGAGTGCGTCATGAAATACCTCTGTCTCGTCTACGCCAACGAACAGGCGCTGCACAGCTCTCCCGACAGCCCGCATGACAGCGAGTGTCACGCCTATGCCCAGCGTGTGCAGGAGAGCGGGCGGATGCTCGCCGCCGAGGCGCTGCAGTCGGTACAGACCGCCACTACCGTGCGCATGCGTGGCGGCAAGCTGGACATCACCGATGGCCCCTTCGCCGAAACCAAGGAGCAGCTCGCCGGCTTCTACTTGATTGAGGCGCGCGACCTCAACGAGGCCATCCAAATCGCCGGTCACATTCCCGCCGCCCGTGTCGGCTGTGTGGAAGTGAGGCCGGTTCGCCAACTGGATGTCGACCCGGCCGCTCAACACTGAGCTGCCCTCGTTCAGCAGGAGAACCTTCATGGACCGTCGTTATATCCCCGAGGTCGCCACGCGTGAGCAGTGGCTGGCCGCTCGCAAGGCGCTGCTCGAACATGAAAAGGCGCTGACCCGCCAGCGTGACGCGCTCAATCGCGCCCGCCGTGCCCTGCCAATGGTGCTGGTGGAAGAGGACTACCGCTTCCAGGGCCCACAAGGTGAAGTCGGCCTGGAGGCGTTGTTCGACGGGCGCAGCCAGTTGATCGTCTACCACTTCATGTATCACATGGACCGTGGCGAAGGCTGCGACGGCTGCTCCTGTCTGGTGGATAACATCGGCCACCAGTCCCACCTGCATGCCCGTGACACCAATCTGGTGCTGGTTTCGCGGGCGCCGCTGGCTGATCTCGAAGCCTTCAAGCGGCGCATGGGCTGGACGCTGCCCTGGTACAGCGCCTACGGCAGTCGCTTCAACTACGACTACCACGCCACCACCGATGAGCAGGTCGCGCCGGTCGAATACAACTACCGCGACAAAGACGAGCTCAAGCGCCTGGGCCTGACCTATCACATTCAGGGCGAGCAGCCCGGTGTCAGCGTGTTCCTACGCGACGGTGGGCGCATCTATCACACCTATTCCACCTATGGCCGAGGCGTGGAGATGCTGATGAGCAGTTTCCACTTCCTCGACTTCACGCCTTTTGGCCGCGGCGAGGGTTGGGATGGCATGCCCGATCTGGACGGCAAGGGGCTCAACTGGACGCGCCTGCACGACGAGTACGAACAGAGCGCGCCCACCCACGACTGCTGCGGCCACAAGGCCTGAACCTCAGCGAAGGAGAACGACATGAGTCAGCACGAACTGCAAGATGCCCTGAACAGCTGGACCGAAGCCTGCCGCAGCAAGGACGTGGCACGCATCATGAGTCATTACGTGGAGGATCTGGTCGCCTACGATGCCGTCGGGCCGTTACGTTTCCTGGGGCGCCCGGCGTACCAGGCGCATTGGCAGGCCTGCATGGAAATGTGCAGTGGTGAGGGCCGCTTCGAACCGCACGAGCCGACCTTCACCGCCAGTGGCGACCTGGGCGTGACCCACTACCTGCTGCACTGCGGCGGTACCAATGACAAGGGCGAACTGGAAACCTGCTGGATGCGCGTGACCCAGTGCCTGCGTCGCGAGGGTGGTCGCTGGCTGATTTTCCACGAGCACTTCTCGGCGCCTTGCGATATGGAAAGCGGCAAGGCCCTCTTCGACCTGCAGCCCTGAGCGCCCGTTCAAAGCCTGCTGGGCGTCGGCCAGGCTGCGTTGAAGCAAGGCTCGTGCACGAGTCCGAGCCAGCCGCCCCATCAAAGTGCTCATGTACAGCCAGTAAGCTGCGCTTTTTCGCCCCCGCCTGACGCTCGCTCGTGAGGCGCTGAGCGGATTCCAGTTGGCTTTGCGGCAACGAGCTACTGACGACCCAGCGCCATGCAGGACGGCTCGTAGTTCTGCTGGCAGGCACTTTGGTACAGGCGCTGGGCCTGGTCTGGGTCACGCGATACGCCACCTTCGCCGCGACGGTAGAGGTTGCCCAGCACATGCTGCGCCATCGGGTTACCTGCGGCGGCTGACTGGTTGAGGTACTTGAGCATGTCACGCTGGTTGGCGAACTCTGGGGCGTCACGGCCGGTATAGAGGTACGCCAGGCTGACCGCAGCCATGGCGTGGCCCTTGTCTGCAGCCTGCTTCCACCAGTATTCGGCCTGCTTGAGGTTCTTCTCCGGCTGACCGACGAAGTAGCTGCTGCCGAGTTGGAACTGGCTTTCCAGATCGCCGCGTTGGGCTTTTTGGCGCAGCTGATCCTGCTCGGTCTGGGTGACGGGCTGTTCGACCTGCGGCTGTTTTTCCGGTGCGGTGGAGTCGGCTTCCCGCCCGGCGCAGCCCGCCAGCAGCGCGAGGGCGAGCAGGGCGGTGATAGCGTGACGCGGGCTGATCGGGCTGGGCATGGCAGTGACTCCGTAGGCAAGAAACAGGGCAAGTCGCTATTAGGCCTGCCTTGCTCACCATAGTTCGCTCCGATCCGTCTGTGCAGTGTCGACTTCACACTCGCGTCCTGAACTGCAATCCTGAGCGCTGATTTCGCTTACGAGGTAGTCATGAAGATCAGCGCGGATTTCGACAGTGGCAACATTCAGGTCATCGATGCCAGTGACCCGCAGCGCGTACTGCTGGCCATGAGGCCGGACCTCAACAGCCATCATTTCCAGTGGTTTCACTTTCAGGTCGATGGCCTCCAGCCTGGTCAGGGTTATGGATTTTGTCTGACCAACGCCGGGCAATCGGCCTACAACCGCGCCTGGGACGGTTACCAGGCCGTGGCCAGTTACGATCAGCAGGATTGGTTTCGCGTACCGACCCGTTATCAGGATGGTCAGCTGGACTTCGAATTGCAGGCCGAGCACGAGCGCATCTGGTTCGCCTATTTCGAGCCTTACCCGCGAGCACGGCATGAACGCCTGATTGCCAACGCACTGGAGCGCGGCGCCGAACTGGTGGCCAGCGGCAGAAGCCTGGAAGGCCGTGATATCCAGTTGCTGCGCATCGGTGGCCAGGCGGGCGCTGCGCGCAAACTGTGGATCATCGCCCAGCAGCACCCGGGTGAGCATATGGCCGAGTGGTTCATGGAGGGGCTGATCGAGCGTTTACAGGACCCACAGGATGCCGAGATCGCCGCGCTATTGGCCGAGGCCGAGTTCTATCTGGTACCGAACATGAACCCTGACGGCGCCTATCGCGGTCATCTGCGCACCAACCATGCCGGGCAGGACCTCAATCGCGCCTGGCAGTCGGCCAGCTCCGAGCGTAGCCCTGAGGTGTTGTTCGTGCAGCAGCACATGCAGCGCATCGGCGTCGATCTGTTCCTCGATATTCATGGTGACGAAGAGATCCCTCACGTGTTCACCGCCGGTTGCGAGGGTAATCCGGGCTATACCCCACGGCTGGCTGCTCTGGAAGAAGAGTTCCGTAGCCGCCTGATTGGTATCGGTGCCGAGTTCCAGACCCGTTTCGGTTATCCGCGTGACGAGCCAGGCAAGGCCAACCTGACCCTGGCTTGCAATGCCGTGGGCCAGGCCTTCGATTGCCTGTCGTTCACCATCGAGATGCCGTTCAAGGACCACGACGACAGTCCACAGCCGCGCACCGCCTGGAATGGCGCACGCTCGCAGAAGTTGGGACAGGACGTGTTGACCGTGCTGGCGCAGATGGTCGCGACCTTGAGGTAGGGTGCCATGTGTTCCGCATCATCGATGCGCATGACAGGTAGGGTGGACCACGCTTCACCGGTCCACCGCTCTGGTGGATGTAAAGAGCGACATCCACCCTACGTTTTCCCAAGGCAAGCTGCCTGTGCGGTTGGGGAGAGGCAGCCATTTTCCAGGCAAAAAAAGCCCGTCACGAGGACGGGCGTAAAGTGCCGTTAACACACAGGAGTCAATAGGACGCAGTGAGGCGTCCGGTATTACAGAATCGACAGCGGATAGTTGAAGATCAGGCGGTTCTCGTGCAAATCCTGGCCAACGTCGCGGCGGACGTTGGAGTTACGCCAGCGAACGTTGAGGTTCTTCAGAGTGCCTTCCTGAATGGTGTAGGCCAGTTCGGTCTCTCGGCTCCACTCTTCGGCATCGGTACGGCCGCCGGCATGGATGTTGGAGCCGCTGGTGTAGCGGTTCATCAGGGTCAGGCCCGGGATGCCGAGACCGGCGAAGTTGTAGTCATGACGCAACTGCCAGGAACGCTCCTCGGGGCTGTCGAACGCCGACAGGAAACCGTCGTTGACCAGGGTGCCGCCACTGGCGCCGTCGATACGCAGGAACTTGGTGTCACCGCTCAGTCGCTGGTAGGTGACCTGGAAGGTGTTGTTGCCTCTCTTGGCCGACAGCGCACCTTGATACACCTTGTTGTCCAGGTCGCCGGCCTTGGCCGCGCCTTCGTCCTTGCCGTTGAAGTAGCCGAGATTGGCGCCCAGTACCCAGTCACCGACAGGCTGGCTGTGGGTCAACTGCAGGAAGCTCTGTTGATAAACATCTTCCAGGCGAGCGTGCCAGGCGCCGACCATGGTGTTGTTGCCGTTGAAACGGAACTCACCACCACCGAAGTTGAAATCATCGCCCTCCACGCCACCGAACGACATGTCTTCACGGCTGGCATCGTTGCGCTGGCTGTTCTTCCAGAACTGGCCGCCGTACAGGGTCAGGCCGTCGATCTCGTTGGAAGTCAGCTGGGCACCCTGGAAGGTTTGCGGCAGCGAACGACCGTCGTCGGCGCGCAGGATCGGCAGCACGGCGAACCATTCGCCGACCTTCAGCTCGGTCTTGGAAATCTTGGCCTTGGCGGCCACGGCGGTGCGGCCGAACTGGTCGGCGGCCTGGCCATCATCGTGGATCGGCATCAGTTGGGTGTTGGCGGCGCCACGGTTGCCATCCAGCTTGATGCTGTACAGACCGAGCACATCGAGGCCAAAGCCGACGGTGCCCTGAGTGAAACCGGAGCGGGCATCGAGGATGAAGTTCTGCGTCCAGCCTTCGGCCTGGCCCTGGCGCTCACCGCGGATCACGGGGTCGGTGCCGTTCAGGTAGTTGCGGTTGAAGTAGTAGTTGCGCAGGCCGAGGGTGACCTTGGCGTCTTCGACGAAGCCGGCAGCGTGCGTGGTGGTCGGCATAACCAGGGCCAGAGCCGTGCTACCAAGCAGGGCCAATGGAATGATGTTGCGTGCGGTCATTGTTGTTGTGCTCCCAGTTTTTGAACGAACCATCCCCTGCCGGTCTGCATCAGGACCTGCATGATGGGAATGTTGTGTTTGCCCCGTAGAGGGCGATAGCCCGGCCGAACGCGGCCGGTCATTGCTGGTGGCTGACGTCAGCCTCCGGCGAATCCGGTTCTATGGCGTGTGGCGGCGATGGGTGCCGAGCAGGCGAGGGGCTGCTGCGCTGAGGGAGAGGCAAGGATAGTCATGTCATGGCCCTGATTCTTGTTGTTATCGTTGTTATATGTCGTCATACAACTTGCTGGATTATCGACAGCCTTTTTATTGCTTGTCAACGTATGGCTAGACGAAAGTCTGAGGAGGTTATCCCCGTATAGCGGTGCTATTGGCGATGTCATGGGCTTTCAGCGCGGTTCCGTGCAGAACCGGTAAGCCATCTGGTATCGAATTTGTTGTGTGATAACGTATGACAAATTCACTTACGTCCAGGGTTTATCCATGCCGCATTGCCTGATCGAAGCCGCCCGCGAGGTGAGTGAGCTGATTGCACCGCAGGAGCTGGTGCAACTGGTGCATGACCAGGCAGCTGAGGCGGGGCTGTTCCAGCCCGGCGAGGTCAAGGTGCGCCTGAGCCTGTACGAGCACCACTGCGTGGGTGGCGAGCCGGGGTTGTTCGTGCACCTGATCTTCTACGTGCTGGCCGGGCGCAGCGATGACGACAAGCGGGCGCTGTCGCGGCGTATCGTGCGCGCACTGGTCGAGCGCCTGCCGCAGGTGCCGGCGATCTCCCTGGACGTGCGCGACATTTGCCGCGAGGTGTTCAGCAACAGGCGCAACTGCCTGGACGATTAATCCGTCTCCAGCAGACGTGCCCCCGCACCCTGTTCACCGAGTTCGTCGCTGGGGTTGCGCAGTGGGCAGTCCTGCATCGACAGGCAACCGCAACCGATACAGCCGGTGAGCTGGTCGCGTAGCCGCGTCATTTGCTCGATGCGCGCGTCCAGGTCGTGCTGCCACTGCGCTGACAGTCGCTGCCAGTCCGCAGCCGTGGGGATGTGGTTGCAAGGCAGCGTGCTCAGCGCCAAACCGATATCGGCCAGGGGAATACCCAGGCGCTGCGCCACCTTGATGAGCGCTACGCGGCGCAGCACATCGCGTCGATAACGCCGCTGATTACCGGCATTGCGTTGGCTGTGGATCAAGCCCTTGGCTTCGTAGAAATGCAGTGTGGAAACCGCCACGCCACTGCGCTCGGCGACCTGGCCGACGCTCAGCGGACGTTCGTGAAAGGCGCGGTGCATGTCCATGATAAATTCCTGTTGACCTCAAGTTAAGTTGAGGTTTTACCCTCGCTGGCCTTGATAGACAACACCGAGGGCAATTCCATGCAGGACCGCATCCGACTGGTACTGATTTACGGCAGCGTGCGTGAAGAGCGCTTTTGCGACCAGGTGGTGGCGTGGGCGCGCGAACAGATCGAGCAGCGCAGCGAATTCGAGCTGAGCCTGGTCGATCCGGCCGTGATGTTTCGCCAGCCTGGCGAGTCGCAGGCGCTTGCTGAACGCCGGCATCAATCGCTGCAGCAGTTGCTGCGCGCCGACGCCTTTCTGATCGTCACCCCGGAGTACAACCACGGCTATCCGGCCGCGCTCAAGCAGTTCATCGACGAGGTGCCGGCATCCTGGGAGGCGCGGCCGGTGGGGTTCGTCAGCTATGGCGGAGTATCCGGCGGATTGCGCGCGGTGGAGCAACTGCGCCAGGTGCTGGCCGAGTTGCATGCGATGACGGTGCGCGGCTCGGTGAGTTTCACCAATGCCTGGGAACAGTTCGATGACCAGGGACGATTGAGTGAGCCGCGGCGTGCCAACTCGGCGTTGGCCCACACGCTGGTGCAGTTGAACTGGTGGGCACAGACACTACGCGCCGGACGCGAGCGTGTGCCCTATGAGCGGATCAGAGGGTAGAAACGCCGTAGCCCGGATACAAGCCGGGAGCTCTTGAGGGCATCCCCAGGTTGCATTTGGGCTACGAGAGTGGCGATGCGCAGGGCGGGTGCAACCCGCCAGATCCATGCGGCGGGTTTCACCCGCCCTACGCCATTGCCCTTCCCCATGAGCGGGAAAGTGAGCGAATCAGCCGCGGTAGTAGCGCTGCGGCACGAACGGGGTCTTGGCCACTTTCATCGCCACGCGCTTGCCGCGCACCACGGCCCAGACATCGCTGTCGATGGCGGTGTGGCTGGCGTTGACGTAACCCATGGCCACCGGCGCGCCGAGGGTCGGGCCGAAGCCGCCGCTGCACACCTGGCCGATCACCTGGCCGTCTGCATCGACGATTTCCGCGCCTTCACGCACCGGTACACGCTCTTGCGGCAGCAGGCCGACGCGCTTGCGCGCCACGCCTTTTTGCTGCTGCTCGAACACGCGCTCGGCGCCCGGGAAGTTGCCGGCGCGCTCGCCATCGGCACGACGCACCTTGGAGATGGCCCACAGCAGGCTGGCTTCGATCGGCGTGGTGGCGCTGCTCATGTCGTGGCCGTACAGGCACAGACCGGCTTCCAGGCGCAGCGAGTCGCGCGCACCCAGGCCGATGGCCTCGACTTCCACTTCGGCCAGCAGGCTTCGGGCCAGGGCTTCGGCCTGGTCGACGGCGACGGAAATCTCGAAACCGTCTTCGCCGGTGTAACCGCTGCGGCTGACGATGCACTCGCTGCCCAGCAGGCGCACGCGGGCAACCTGCATGAAGGTCATCTTGCTAACCTCCGGTGCCAGGCGCGCCAGTACCTCGACCGCTTTCGGGCCTTGCAGGGCAAGCAGGGCGCGCTCCTCGAACAGGCACTCGATCTGGCACTGCTCGCCGATGTGCTTCGTGAGGTGTGCCAGGTCCTGATCCTTGCAGGCGGCGTTGACCACCAGGTACAGGGTGTCGTCACCCAGGTTGGCGACCATCAGGTCGTCGAGGATGCCGCCCTGGGCATCGGTGAACATGGCGTAGCGCTGCATGCCCACCGGCAGGTCGATGATGTCCACCGGCACCAGGGTTTCCAGGGCGCGCGCGGCGTGCTCGCCACGCAGCAGGATCTGGCCCATGTGCGAAACGTCGAACAGGCCGGCGGCCTCGCGGGTGTGCAGGTGTTCCTTCATCACGCCCAGCGGGTACTGCACGGGCATGTCGTAGCCGGCGAAGGGCACCATGCGCGCGCCGAGTTCGAGGTGCAGAGCGTGCAGCGGAGTCTTGGCGAGAGTTTCAGTGGTCATGTCGATTTCCTGTTGGGTGCGCCGCGCGCACCGGTTGGGGCCGCCGCGCGGCCCGTGGTCAGTCGGGTATCAGTCAGCGTAGACCGGGAAGGTGGCGCAGAGGTCGGCGACCTGACCGCGCACGCGCTCGTTCACGGCCGGGTTTTCCAGGTCGTCGAGGATGTCGCAGATCCAGCCAGCCAGGGTCCGGCATTCGCCTTCCTTGAAGCCGCGAGTGGTCACCGCCGGAGTGCCGATACGGATGCCGGAGGTAACGAACGGCGACTGCGGGTCGTTCGGCACGGCGTTCTTGTTGACGGTGATGTGGGCAGCGCCAAGGGCTGCGTCAGCCGCCTTGCCGGTCAGGCCCTGCTTGACCAGGCTGATCAGCATCAGGTGGTTGTCGGTACCGCCGGAGACCACGTCATAACCGCGCTCGACGAAAACCGCCGCCATGGCGCGGGCGTTGTCGATCACCTGCTGCTGGTAGGTCTTGAAGCCCGGCTCCAGCGCTTCCTTGAAGCACACGGCCTTGGCCGCGATCACATGCATCAGCGGGCCGCCCTGGGCGCCCGGGAATACGGCGGAGTTGAGCTTCTTCTCGATCTCTTCGTTGCCCCGCGCGAGGATCAGGCCGCCGCGCGGACCGCGCAGGGTCTTGTGCGTGGTGGTGGTGACCACATCGGCGAACGGCACCGGGTTGGGGTACAGACCGGCCGCGACCAGACCCGCGACGTGGGCCATGTCGACGAACAGCAGGGCACCGACCTTATCGGCGATGGCGCGGAAACGGGGGAAGTCCAGCACACGCGAGTAAGCCGAGAAACCGGCGACGATCATCTTCGGCTTGTGCTCGATGGCCAGGCGCTCGACCTCGTCGTAATCGATCAGGCCGTTCTCATCGATGCCGTACTGCACGGCGTTGTACAGCTTGCCCGAGGACGACACCTTGGCGCCGTGGGTCAGGTGGCCGCCATGGGCCAGGCTCATGCCGAGGATGGTGTCGCCCGCGCTCAGCAGTGCGAGGTACACGGCGCTGTTGGCCGATGAACCGGAGTGCGGCTGGACGTTGGCATAGTCGGCGCCGAACAGGGCCTTGGCGCGCTCGATGGCCAGTGCCTCGACCTTGTCCACATGCTCGCAGCCACCGTAGTAGCGCTTGCCCGGATAGCCTTCGGCGTACTTGTTGGTCAGGCCACTGCCTTGCGCCTGCATCACGCGCTGGCTGCAGTAGTTTTCCGAGGCGATCAGCTCGATATGGTCTTCCTGGCGCTGTTCTTCGGCCTGGATTGCCGCGAGCAGGGCATCGTCATAGCCCTGCAGTTGGTCGTGCTTGCTGAACATGGTGAGGCCCTCTTTATCGTTTTTCTCGGGATGCAGACGGCCCGCCCCGGTGAGGGGAGCCGAAAGGAACTGGATGAAGCGAAGAACGGTTCCCTCTCCCCTCGGGGAGAGGGCTAGGGAGAGGGGGCTGCGTAGACAACCGCTTTACCCTCTCCCCCGGCCCCTCTCCCATAAATGGGAGAGGGGAGACAAGCGCCTTACGCGTCCTGATACGCCTCGATGGACGGGCAGGCGCAGACCAGGTTGCGATCGCCGTAAACGTTGTCCACGCGGCCTACCGGCGGCCAGTACTTGGCCTCGATCAGGCTGGCCAGCGGGTACACGGCCTGCTCGCGGCTGTAGGCGTGGTGCCACTCGCCAACCAGTTCCAGGGCGGTGTGCGGCGCGTTCTTCAGCGGGTTGTCGTCCTTGTCCAGACGGCCCTGCTCGACCGCGCGGATTTCCTCGCGGATGGCGATCATGGCGTCGCAGAAGCGATCCAGCTCTTCCTTGGACTCGCTCTCGGTCGGCTCGATCATCAGAGTGCCGGCCACCGGGAAGGACATGGTCGGAGCATGGAAGCCGAAGTCGATCAGGCGCTTGGCCACGTCGTCGACGCTGATGCCGCTGCTGTCTTTCAGCGGACGGATGTCGAGGATGCACTCGTGCGCCACCAGGCCGCCTTCGCCGGAGTACAGCACCGGGTAGTGCTCTTCCAGACGACGGGCGATGTAGTTGGCGTTGAGGATGGCCATCTGCGACGCACGCTTGAGGCCGTTGCCGCCCATCATGGTGATGTACATCCAGGTGATCGGCAGGATGCTGGCGCTGCCGAACGGCGCGGCGCTGACTGCACCGATCTTGCGTTCCATGTGGCCATGGCCCGGCAGGAACGGCGCCAGGTGCGATTTGACGCCAATCGGGCCGACGCCCGGGCCGCCACCGCCGTGCGGGATGCAGAAGGTCTTGTGCAGGTTCAGGTGCGACACGTCGCCGCCGAACTGACCCGGCGCGCAGAGGCCGACCATGGCGTTCATGTTGGCACCGTCGATGTACACCTGGCCGCCGTTGTCGTGGATGATCTGGCAGATCTCGCGGATGCCTTCCTCGAACACACCATGGGTGGACGGGTAGGTGATCATGATCGCGGCCAGGCGATCCTTGTGCTCTTCGGCCTTGGCCTTCAGATCGGCGATGTCGACGTTGCCGCGTGCATCACAGGCGGTCACCACCACGCGCATGCCGGCCATGGAGGCGGTCGCCGGGTTGGTGCCGTGGGCCGATTGCGGGATCAGGCAGATGTCGCGCTGATCGTCGCCACGGCTCAGGTGGTAAGCGCGAATGGCCAGCAGGCCGGCGTATTCGCCCTGGGAGCCGGCGTTGGGCTGCAGCGACACGGCGTCGTAGCCGGTGGCGGCGCAGAGCATGGCTTCCAGTTCACTGGTCAGCTGGGTGTAACCGGCGGCCTGCTCGACCGGAGCGAACGGGTGCAGGTTGCCGAATTCCGGCCAGGTGACCGGGATCATCTCGCTGGCGGCGTTGAGCTTCATGGTGCAGGAGCCCAGCGGGATCATGCTGCGGTCCAGAGCCAGGTCCTTGTCCGCCAGCTTGCGCAGGTAGCGCATCAGCTCGGTTTCGCTGTGGTAGCGGTTGAACACTTCGTGCTGCAGGATCGCCGATTGGCGCAGCAGGCCTTGCGGCAGGCGGCTGGCGATCTGCGCGGCCAGATCATTGACGGCCGGTGCAGCCTGGTCAGCGGAGAAAAGGTTCAGCAGCGCCTCGACGGCGGCCTGGTCGGTGGTTTCGTCCAGCGACAGACCCAGACGCTCGGCGTCGATCTCGCGCAGGTTGATGCCGGCAGCACGGGCCTTGGCATGCAGCTCGGCGGTCTTGGCGCCGGTCTTGATGCTCAGGGTATCGAAGAAGTGCTGCTGCTCGACGCTGTGGCCCAGCTTGGTCAGGCCCAGGGCGAGGATGGCGGTGAAGCTGTGGATGCGCTGCGCGATCTCGGTCAGGCCTTTCGGGCCGTGGTACACGGCGTACATGCTGGCGATGTTGGCCAGCAGCACCTGAGCGGTACAGATGTTACTGGTGGCCTTCTCGCGGCGGATGTGCTGCTCGCGGGTCTGCATGGCCAGGCGCAGGGCCGGCTTGCCGAAACGGTCGACCGACATGCCGACCAGGCGGCCCGGCATGTCGCGCTTGAACGCGTCGCGGGTGGCGAAGTAGGCGGCGTGCGGGCCACCGAAGCCCAGCGGCACACCGAAACGCTGGGCGCTGCCCAGGGCGACGTCGGCGCCGAACTCGCCCGGCGGGGTGAGCAGGGTCAGGGCCAGCAGGTCGGCGGCGACGGCCACCAGGGCATTGGCGGCGTGGAAACGCTCGACCAGGGCGCGGTAATCGAAGATGTCACCGTTGCTTGCCGGGTACTGCAGCAGGGCGCCGAAGTAGGCGCTGGCGTCAGTGATGGCGGCTTCGTCGCCGACTTCGATGTCGATGCCCAGCGGCTCGGCGCGGGTGCGCAGCACGTCGAGGGTCTGCGGGTGGCAGTGCTGGGAAACGAAGAAGGTGTTGGCAGCCTTATTCTTCGACAGGCGCTTGCAGAAGGTCATGGCTTCGGCGGCAGCGGTGGCTTCGTCGAGCAGCGAGGCGTTGGCGATCTGCATCCCGGTGAGGTCGCTGATCAGGGTTTGGAAGTTCAGCAGCGCTTCCAGGCGGCCCTGGGAAATCTCCGGCTGGTACGGGGTGTAGGCGGTGTACCAGGCCGGGTTCTCCAGCAGGTTGCGCAGGATCGGGCTCGGCGTGTGGGTGCCGTAGTAACCCTGGCCGATGTAGTTCTTGAACTGCAGGTTCTTGGCGGCGATGGCCTTGATCTTGGCCAGGGCGTCGGCTTCCGACAGGCCCGGCTGCTCGCCGAGGATGCTGGTGCCCTTGATGCTCTCGGGAATCACGGCACCGGTCAGCGCGTCGACCGAGTCATAGCCGAGCAGTTCGAGCATGGCGGCGGTGTCGGCATCGCGCGGGCCTATATGGCGGGCGATGAATTCGTTCTGGGTATCGAGCTTGGTCATGGCGGTCACTCAGGCGTCGGCGTTGGCATTCAACAGACGATCATAGCCGGCCTTGTCCAACAGGTCGGCCAGCACGGCGTTGTCGGCCAGGCGCATGCGGAAGAACCAGGCCTTGTCCAGCGGCGACTCGTTGACCAGCTCCGGGCTGCCTTCCAGGTCGGCGTTGACTTCGACGATCTCGCCGTCCAGCGGCATGACGATGTTGCTGGCGGCCTTGACCGACTCCAGCACCGCTACTTCCTCGCCCTGAGCGTAGGACTTGGCTTCCGGCAGTTGCACATACACCACGTCGCCGAGCGCGTCCTGGGCGTAATGGGTGATGCCGACGGTAACCAGACCATCGTTGTCCAGACGCAGCCATTCGTGATCGGCGGTGAAACGCAACTCGCTCATGTCAATTCCTCAGGGGTAATGGTGTTCGCTTCTAGGTGGCGAACAGGTAAGTCGAGCTATAGCAATGCTGGTGCCAATGTATAAATAGTTAATAAAATCAATTACTTACGATGTTTCTTGGGGGTTGTACACAGTCAACTGGAACGATATCGATACGAATCCAGGTGTCGCAAATGGAAAAGTTGAAGTCGCGCCAGGCAGGGCGTGGCTTTCGCTGGTCTGTTGCTGAATCGTTACGGTGTAATGATATCGATACGTCATCTGGGTGGAACCGCTCACGGGTATCGAGGGTCGGTAACCGGGATGCTTTGTAAACAAGGAGATAGACCGACCATGAGACCCCTGATTCCCCTGGCATTCGCGCTGCTTGGCGCCACCAGCCTGCAGGCCAGCGAGACCGTCACCGTGACCCTCGAACAGGCCACCGAAAACGGCACCGACGCGCCTGTCGGCACCGTGACCATCAGCCAGTCGCCCCATGGACTGGTGTTCACCCCTGATCTGCAGGGCCTGGAACCGGGCGTGCATGGCTTTCACGTGCACACCGCGGCCAACTGCAATGCAGTCGAAGTGGACGGCAAGCTGACACCCGCTGGCGCTGCCGGCGGCCACTGGGACCCGCAGAATGCCGGGCGCCACGGCTTCCCCTGGGAGGACGACGCCCACCTCGGTGATCTGCCGGCGTTGCTCGTCACCGAAGACGGCCAAGCCAGCCAGCCGGTACTGGCGCCACGACTCAAGCGCCTGGAGGACCTGCATAACCGTTCGCTGATGATTCATGCCGGCGGTGACAACCATGCCGACCACCCGCAACCGCTGGGCGGCGGCGGGGCGCGTGTGGCCTGCGGGGTGATCAAGGTGCCGACCAGCACCACGCCGATCTGACTTAATGCCGAGAACCGTAGGGTGGGTTAGCGGCGCCAATAGGTGAGCTCTCAGACGCTGCGGTCGTGGTGCGCCGTGTAACCCACCGGGCGATCTTCCGCGTTGCGCCAATGGAGGGTTATGGCGCATCGGACCCTGTGGGATTTTTCGTATTCAAGACAGGCGCCTAACCCACCCACCGGGCGAGTGCGTCAGTGCTTGCCCGGTATCCCGTACTTGCGTAGGCGCTTGGCGATGGCGGTGTGCGAGGTGCCCAGGCGGACGGCCAACTGGCGACTGGACGGGTGGCTGTCGTAGAGCTTTGCCAGCAGCGCCTTCTCGTATTCGTCCATGGCCTGTTCCAGGCTGGCGACTTCACCTACCACCTTCGGTGCCACTTCGGTGCCGGCGATATCCAGATCATCCATCTCCACCCAGTTGCTGTCGCAGATCGCGGCGGCGCGGAAGATCACGTTCTGCAATTGGCGCACGTTGCCCGGCCAGCGTCCGGCCAGCAGCGCCGGGAAGGTGGCCGGCGCCAGGCGGCAGGGCAGGCGCTGGATCTGCGCGCAGGCCTGGGCCATGAAATGCTGGGCCAGCAGCAGGATATCCTGGCCGCGCTCACGCAGCGGCGGCACTTCCAGATTGAGCACATTGAGGCGGTAGAACAGGTCCTCGCGGAAGCTGCCTTCAGCGACCATCTTTTCCAGGTCGCGGTGGGTGGCGCTGAGGATGCGCACGTCCACCTTCACCTCGCGGTCGCCACCGACGCGGCGGAAGCTGCCGTCGCTGAGAAAGCGCAGCAGCTTGGCCTGCAGATAGGGCGACATCTCGCCGATCTCGTCGAGAAACACCGTGCCCTGGTTGGCCAGTTCCAGCAGCCCCGGCTTGCCGCCGCGCTGGGCGCCGGTAAAGGCGCCGGGGGCGTAGCCGAACAGCTCGCTCTCGGCCAGGTTCTCCGGCAGGGCGGCGCAGTTCAGCGCCAGGAACGGCGCAGTGCGGCGCACGCTGACCGTATGACAGGCGCGTGCCACCAGCTCCTTGCCGGTGCCGGTTTCGCCGTGGATCAGCAGCGGTGCATCGAGCGACGCCACACGCAGCGCGCGGGCCTTGAGCGCGCGAATCGGCGCGGACTCGCCGAGCAGCGAGTCGAAACCCTCGGCATGATCATGATGCAGCGCGGCCAGACGCTGGCCCATGCGGCTCGGTGCGTAGAGCGTGAGCAGGCCGCCGGTCAGGCGACCGTCTTCGGTGATCGGCTGGGCATCGAGCAGCAGCGGCTGGCCGGCGAAATGCACCTCGCGCAGCGGCTGATGAAAACCGGCGGCGAGCAGCGATTGCTGCAGTGCGTCATCGGCGAACAGCGCGGCGATGCTCAAGCCTTCGGGCGGGCGGTTGCACATGTCCACCAGCGCCGGGTTGGCCAGCAGCACGGTGGCGCGGTCATCCACCGCCAGCACCGGGTCGGGCATGGCCGCCAGCAAGGCATCGAGCTGCAGGCGACGGCGCTGGCCGGGCAGGATGTCCACGACTTCCACGCTCTGCACGCCATGCACCTGCAGCAACGCGCCGCGCAGTTCCTCGAGCACCGCCGCGCTGAGGGTCGGTGCGTCGATGTAGACGTTTGGCGGTACCATCTCCACCGCATCGAGGTTCAGATTGCGCCCGCCCAGCAGCGCCAGGACTTCCTGGGTGATGCCGACGCGGTCGATGAAACTGACGTGGATGCGCATTGATGACGGTCGAAATGGGCGAACAGGCGGCGATTATGCCTGCTCTGCCCGACATGAGGAAAAGGGCAACCGCGTGAGTACAGAAAAACCGAGCCGCGCCGACTACCACCGCGAGCACCAGGCCCGCGCCGAAGCCGAGGCCCAGCGCCTGCTGGCGCGCAAATCCGAGCTGCAAGGACGCTGGCTGCCCTGGGTGGCGCAGGAGCTGTACCAGCTCAGCCCGCCGGAATTCGCCAACATGGTGCGCCGCGAGTTGCAGCGCCTTTCTTAGCCCGGATTGCCCCCGGTCTACCAGGGCGCAGGCGTGTGGGAGGTCCGTAGGGTGCGCCGCGCGCACCAGCCGTACATCGGTGCGCACGGTCCAGGTGGCCTCGCGACACCCTACGCGCTACGACCGCTTGCGCGCACAGCGGCTCATATCCACCTTACCCACATAGGGGTTGCCCCAGCCCATCACGCACGCCACCTGCTGGTTGCGCTGGCGCTCCCAGGGTTCTACCGGGTAGGCCTTGCTCCACGCCTGGTAGAGCTGCCGATCCTGCTTCGACAGGCGCAGCGTGTAGCGGTCGGCCATGTAGAAATAGGTGCGTGCGATCATTCCGCGAATGGTCGGGCGCGGCATCACCTTGCGCGCCTTGAAGTCCACCACCGTCTGGCAGCGGCCATATTGATGTGGCTTCTGCGGCAGCCAGGCGAAGCTGTAGTTGCTGCGGTCCCCGTTCACCTCGCCGATGCTCGGCACCAGGTTGTGCAGGTCCGCCTCGGCCTTGCGGAACTGCGCATCGTTGGCTGCACAGTGCTTGCGCCCGCCTTTCTGCCAGCACTGGCGCTGATGGCCGATCACCCAGGCGGGGACGATATGTTCCCACTCGATGCGCTGGGCGCGATTGGCGTTCTTGCGTGGCGTGTAACCACAGGAACGCAGATCGACCCGATTGCCGCTGTACTTGCAGCCGCAATAGAACTCGGTGGATTGCTGCTCATACAGCGGCCAGGCCAGGCGCTTGGCCTCGGCGAAAGTGGCGGGTGCGGCGTGCAGGGAAAGGGCTGTGAAACAGCAGAGCAGGGGCAGTAGGCGTCGAATCATGGGGCGGCAGAGTAGCCGTCACCGCTGTCGATGTGAAGACGGAAATTTCAGGTTTTTCAAATGCTTGCGTGATGGCTAGAGGCCTTGATTGCGGGCTGGCCGACGCGCCGGCTGTTGCTCAGGCCGTCAGCCTGCAAGCAGCACGGGCGCCCTCTCGCCCTGCACTCAGCTGAACCTCGGTAAGCGCTGATCGGCCTCGTTGCCCTCACTCTGGGCCGGCTGCGGTAGGCCTGCGACCTTGAGCACCGGCATCCTCTCGCCCACCAGGCGCAGATCGCGACGGGGCAGGGCGAAGCGCACATCCAGCTCGCGCAGGGCATCGAGCAACTGCAGGTTGATCTCCTGCTGGATGTCCATGTACTGGTTGTAATCCGACGTGAGCACGATATAGACCACCTCGAAGGTCAGCTGGCTTTCATCGAAACCGAGAAAATGCGCGCGGTCGAAGCGGGTCTTGGGCGTGGCGCGGATGATATCGCCGACCGTCTCCGATACCTGGCGGACCTTGTCGCTGGGCGTGTCGTAGTTGATGCCGAACTTGAAGACGATGCGGCGGGTGTCCATGCGCTTGTAGTTGTGTACGACCTGGCGCAGCAGGTCGGCGTTGGCACACACCACCTGCTCCCCGCTGAGGCTGCGAATGCGCGTGGTCTTCAGGCCGATATGCTCGATGGTCCCGGCCACCTCGCCGAACACCACGAAGTCACCGATCTCGAAGGGCTTGTCGACGCCAATCGACAGCGAGGCGAACACATCGCCGAGCACCGTCTGCACCGCCAGCGCCACGGCGATACCGCCGACACCCAGGCTGGCCACCAGCGCGGTGATATCCACCCCCAGATTGGCCAGGATCGACAGCAGCATCACCGACCACACCACGATCAGAATCATGATGCTGATGATGGTGGTCATCACCGGGTTGTAACTGCCACCGTTCCTGCCCATCACCAGGCTGCGCGACCACAGGCGTACGCCGCTATCGACCCACAGCGCCACCTGCAAGGCCAGGGCAGCGAACCAGGTATGGCTCAGTGCGCTGTGCCAACTGCCGGGCAACTCCGGTAGGCGCAGCGCCAGTAACAGGGAAAAGGCCAGCAGCAACAGGCGGTTGGTACGGCCGATCACCACAGCGACGAAGTGCTGCCAGTTGCCGTCCTGGTCCTTCGACCAGGCCTTGAGCCGCTTGTGCAGCGTATTCACCAGGGTACGCAGCACGCTGTAGATCAGTACCGTGGCGACCACCACGATCGCCACGTTGAGCCAGAGATCACGCTCGAGCCAGATAGTCCACTGTTCCATCGCCGGGGCCTCCAGAAAAAAGACGTACAGGGTTCTGGTGGCGTTGAGGGGCAGAAGTTCCTGGGAAAGGGTGAGCGGTTTTGGTTAGTTGAGAGCAGGGGTAATGGAACCCTTTGCGGCCCCTTGCTGTGATCCGCAACGCCCGGCTTTACTGGCCTTGGAGCCCTGCCGGTGCAGCATTTTCCCGCTATGCCTTGCAGTGGCTTCGACACTTTTTCGACACACAGGCTTGACGAGGCAAATTCGCTATAATGGCTCTTGGCTATCAGGCTTTGCCTTATAGCTTTAGAACACCACATAAGCTTTAAGGAGGAAGTATGCGAATCAAGAATATCGCCAAGGTGGCGATGGCCATGGTTTTTGCTGTTGGCTGCCAGGTTGGTTTGGCGCAGTCTGCGTTTGTCGTTACTGCTTCTGCAGGAAGTGAGCCGGTGGCCCATGGGGGCGGCTGCCGTAAAGACTCGCCGCCTGGGAAATGCTGCCACGCTGGTTCTCAGCCTTTTCACTGCCATTGATTAGGCCAAGCCCTATCAGACTCTGGTAGGGCTTATATGTCCTCTGGCTTTTCGCCTATCAATATCGCTTTTCCCGTATCACCACGGAGGAAAAGGGGACAGATTTATTTATGGTACAGCGCCACTGGTCTAAAAATAAATCTGTCCCCTGTTTTCCATGCTCGCTGCTAGACGAGTTTTAGAACTGCCTCGACCTCCTCGTCGAACATTCCGCCAGTAGGAGAAAATCCGAGCTTTTCATAGAATACCTGTGGACTTCCCGGTCCAACGCCATAGCTGGTGTAAAGTTCTCTAGCACCTTTTGCCCGCAGAAGTGCTGCGATTTTTATGATCGCTTGTTTTCCAAACCCTTGGCCCTGAAAGGGCTTCGCGATCATGAAACGCCATAAATATGGGCCTGGGCAATCGATGCCGTCGTCCCAGTCCGATCCTTCATGCACCATGACGAACCCGATTAGGAACTCGTCCGCATAAACACCACGGAACCAAGCCGATTGCGAGCAAAACCCCTCCGCAATCGATGTCCCGTTGTCTGCGACAAACTCTCTCTGTTCGTCGGATAGCGTGTCGCTAAGCTCGCAAATTTCAGAAACATTTGCTGACGTGACCCGTCGAAATGTTACCTCTGAGTCATTTGATGGATATTCCATGTAGATCTACTCATTGGGCTGTCAAAAAAAACGTAACGCGAAAACATATCATTACGTTTGCACCGACAGCATCTTTGCAAATGTATCTTTTTGAGACGGAACCAAAGTAGAAGGAGGCAGATGTATTTTTAACTGTGGTTCGTCTGGAGGATTTGAACTCATGCCGACGGCTCGACATTGCTCCGCAGTCGTCCGCTTTCCCAAGTAAATCAGCCTGTTGCGGCCTGCGCGCTACCGAATTGGCCGGCTATGCCTTGCTGTGCCTGCGACACTTTTGGGGCACGGCCATCCATGCCGAGGTAATCGAACCCTTTCCAGCCCCATGCAGTGATCTGCAATGCACGGCTTTACTGGCCTCGTAGCCCAGCCAATACAGCATTTTTCCGCTATCCCTTGCAGTGATTTCGACACTTTTTCGACACGCCGTCTGGACACTTTTCAAGCCTGCCAGTAGCGTCTGGCCATTACGTTGCCTTGGCTGATCGGCTGCGTTGTCGTTTTCCGCCAACCCGGAGTCGCGTTCCTCCGTCTTGTCTTCAAGCGAATCAAGGCTTTACTGCATGACAAGGAACGTTATCCGACATCGCCAAGGTGTGTTATGCGACAGTAATGTCGCCTAATTAATAGTTAGGCATCAGCAGATGACCACTGAGATCGGAGAGTTCCGCCAAATGCTTGATGCCGGTCGGCGCTATTTGACAGGGACGTGCTCGATCCAGGAGCTCAATGGTCGCGTCAGTGAGCTCGCCACAGCAGCAAAGTTCTGGGGTGGTCACCCTGCGCTCGCTCAGATCGCTGCCGATTGGTCCGTTATGGTTGACCGGCGTTGGAACGAGTGGGGCCATTGTCCCAATCCAATCTCAGAGCAGGAGTTTTTGGCATGGCTTGAGGGACAACTCAGTTCTCTCGGGCAGATGCCTAACAATTCATTCAAGCCGAACCTGCTTCGCGGCTCGGCTTAATTCCGGTGGTAGGCGTTTAGATCATCATGCTTGGACTGTTCAAACCCAAACAATCACCTAGCAATGCCAAGCTCTTTAGGCTCACTTTGCATGTTTTGCGTGGGAGCAATAAAGAAATGCCTCAAAATTTGGTCGGAGCGCACGTTCCAGTATTCGTCGCCGCGGCAGATCATGAGGCTGCGGCTTTCGCCGCGGTTTCAAAGCTCACTTCTCAAGGGTTCGAGTTCGTCGATATCTCCGACGGAAAAATTCAAGAGCTTGATCCTCGCAAGTGGGATGCCTTCGTGAAGGAAGCTTGGGCAGATTTCGAGCAATACTTTCCCAAGCAATCCCAGGTGGTAAGCGAGCTTGATAGTGGCTTCTCGTTTGTCGGCCCATTCGCCAGTTATGAAGCCAGCAAAAACGCCTAACCCGGCAGCCGAGAGGGCCGGCCACAAGCTTCGCTTGTGGTTCCCTGCGCTTCGCTCCGACCGCCCCTCACTTCTACGTTAGGAGCCCTGTATGAACTGGGTGCGAGACTCAAAAACCCTCAAAGACTTTCTGTCCTTGGTAATAGTTCATGCACCAGATGATTTTCCAGAAGAAGATTATCTGAAAGCTGATGAGCAACTGAATCTTGAGCGGGCTTTTGCAGAGCTCAGAAAAGGCGTAACTGTCTTAGCCTCATCTAACTCAAAAATTGAGGTTGATAGCAAGCTTAATGCAATCTTGGATAAGGCGCTTCTAGCCTATCGCTCTGGCGATGACATTCAGGGGGCGCATACACTGCATGAGTTCGAGAAAATAGCTTTCAGCAAGGACTCCTAATAATGCGTTCAAATCGTTCGCTGCGCTCACCGGTACGGGCTAAAGCCCGCCCCTTAACCAAACGTTAGGTCTCATAATGCGCTCACTTGCTCATCTAGAACGCATATTCGCATTGGGAGCACACTCTGTTGGTACTGCACACTTGTTGTTCAACGGCTCTCTCTCGGCACAATCGGATGGCCGTTCTGCGCTTGAGCACCATCTTGGCTACAAAATCCCCGATGAAATCGCTACCTTCATAAGTATTTTTGGTGGCACTGAATTGTTCGTTGATAGCTTTGGTCTTGGTATAAAAATCCTGCCTTTCCAAAAAATATATGAAACAAATATCGGCATGGAGGAATTTAAGGAGCAGTTTTTCCCGAGGTACGTGATATTTGGCTTTGATTCAACCGATGACATGCTCTGCCTATACTGTCATGAGAGCAATGTGCATTTCGGCATCTTAGATCATGAAGCGTGGGGTCAACCTGACATCTGGGCGAGTGAAGCAATGATCTTCGTGAAATTCTCAAATTGGCTGGATTTTCTGATCGAGACCGGGGAAGCAATTCCGCCTTCGGCGCTGAGATATGAAACCTAACTAGTGGTTCAAATTGTTCGCTTCGCTCATTGGGACGGGCTAAAGTTCGCCCCTTAACCAAACGGTAGACGTCTTGGAGGCCCTGTTGAAAGTTCCGGATAAATATCATGGCTACGAGTGCGCCGAGTACTTTGTCGACTGCTGGGCTGAGTGCGGATATTTTGACGATAAATCGCAAACCCAAATCGTTACACCTCTCGGTGAGGCATATGAAGATCGAGAGATCGGCTTCTTTGCCATCGGCCGCTCCGGAGTGGATAGTATCGATTTCGGGTATCGAAAGGGGCATATGGGCCTCTGGGCCTTCCATCCCATCGATCAGGAGTTCCAACTCATGGCGGTTACGATCATGGAGCTTGTCGACGGTTGGTGCTCCGGCAAGCTGGCGGTCTGACGCCTAACAACTCACTCAACCTCGTTCGCTTCGCTCACTGGACTCGCAAAAGCTACGCTTTTGCTCGCCGGTTAGCTCAACTGTTAGGCTCCAACGTATGATCTCTAAGCTTGAGTTAGTCCAGATGATATGGGGCATTGTTTGTCACGATAAATACTGGACTGAGCTGAATACACAAATGCTAAATAGTGGCGAGGTTCTGGTTGAAAAATCAGAGCAGGAGTTTGCGCGAAAAATCGCTTGGCTACTAAGCGAAATTAGGTCAGAACTAGTCCTATCTGGGGAACCAACCCGCCTTGATATTCCCGCCCTAGTGTTGGGGGGCTCTCTTCCAAAAGAATTAGGTAGCGAGAAAATTACAGAGAAAATTGAGGCTTGCAGGCAATATGCGAAGCGTCTATCTAATGCCTAACAAACGGCTCAAAGCGCTCACTTCGATTGCTTCACTCGCGCTTGCCTCCATTTATTCGGGCATACCAGCGCCTAGCTGCTTCCTGGGTGATCGCTATCCCGCGTTAGGTTGGCTCAAGTTTCGGTTGGCTTCATCGTAGTCAGGGCTGGTCTGGCCAATCTCGGGCGCTATTTGCCCGCTCGCGATCCAGAAGGCGTATTGAGGGAACATCTGCACAATGGCCTCAATGTCCTGCTCGTTGGCTCGTCGCTTTCCATTTCTCAGGTGATACCAGCTGCTGCGATCAATGCCTGTCAGCTTCTCAAGCTTAGGGGCTGAGAGCTTCTTTCTGTCCCATACGTCTATCAATCGTTCTCTGATCATTCCTTGGTTACTTGCTCTGATTCCTTTCCGTACGGGCATACCAGCGCCTAGCTGCTTCCTGGGTGATCGCTATCCCGCGTTGGGTTGGCTCAAGTTTCGGTTGGCTTCGTCATAGGCTGGGCTGGTCTGGCCGATCTCGGGTGCGGTTTGGCCGCTGGCAAGCCACATCACATACTGCGGGTACAGCTTTACCAGTACCTCCAGCTCTTCCGTGCTCATACGCACGTCTTTGAATCTCACGGTGTGCCAGCGATTTAGGCCGATATCGCTGTGCTTGATCAGCAGGTCAAAGCCTGCCTTAGCAATCAAGGTTCTAGCGCGCTGCTGGATTGATTCCATAACGATCTAAAAATACTCCACTGAAACTATTTCACCACGGCGGGCGCGTTGATATGCTTTGTTCAGTGAACATATTTCACTGATCGCAAAGCACTGACAATGCCGAACATAGTGGATCAAAGCTGATGGATACGGAAGGTCTCGACCCTCAAAAGCTGCACGGTGCCCCGCCCTTGATGCCGTGGCAGAAGTTCGCCGAGTGGATCGGCATGGGCGACGAACCCATCGTGGTACGCACCTGGGTAGAACGTAACTACCTGCCTTCGCAGAAGGTCGGCAAACGCACCATGGTCAACGTGGCGTTGCTGACCCGCCAGCTACTGGAACAGGAGTGGACGCTGTGAGCCGAACAGACCCGCAATTCAAGCTGCGCGTACCGCCCGAGCTGCGCGCCACGATCGAACAGTCCGCCTCCGCCTCGCGCCGTTTGATGAACGCGGAAGTCGTCATTCGCCTGGAAGCGAGCTACGCCCAGGACAACGCCGCCAAGGAGGGCACCCATGACCGCGACGAACGTAAGCCTCGACCCGTGTAGCGTGCAGACCGCCGCGCTGAGCGGTGTGTCGGTCGAAGGGGACATCGACGGGGTGGGCCGCCAGACCATCCCGAGCACGACGCTGGCTGACTGGCGCACGGTGAGTCTCGCCCATCTGCGCGCGGGTCCGGAGGAGAGCAGGGCCGTGTTGAGCGCGGAGGCCTACGCCCATGTCTAAGCCTGCCCTGGTGTTCGACCCCGTTACCGCAATCGGCTTCATCGGCCAGACGGTGCTCATGGAGCTGCGCTGGGACGATGACGACGACATGCTCTGGTGCTGCTATCACATCGTGGGTGTGGTGCTGCCGGTGCCGGGCGTGTTCGACCACGGCTACTTCCTGATCATGCCGCTCGATGGCAGCGAAGACCTGCCGCTGGAGGTCTACTTCGACAGCATCAACACCATCCGGGTCGTTCGTGATCGTCACACAACCGCCAAGGCGCGGGGCTGCCTGCCGCTGCCTTCGCTGTTCCAGGGCCAGATCAGTGACGGGCAGTGCGACCACCGGTAAGCCAGGTATCCAGCACGAAGCGCCAGGGACGTCGGTGCGGCCAAGGTGACTGATGGGTTGTCCGCCAGCACCTTTTTATCTGATCGCAACGCGCCCTTTTGCCCAGCCCACGCCCTTGCGGTCGAGCCCTTCAAACGCCAGAAACGAAAAAGCCCCGTCATCGATGACGGGGCTTTTTCCTGGTTGTCTGGAGCGGGTGATGGGAATCGAACCCACGGCTCTAGCTTGGGAAGCTAGGGTATTACCATTATACGACACCCGCAGCGGGTGCCTTTATACCGGAACTCGGCGGGGAAATGAAGGGCGAACCGGCGCTGGTCGTGCAGCCGGTTCGCGTCTGGGCCGGTTCATATGGCCATGGCCTGCAGTTCCTGCAGCTCGCCGCGTGTCGGCAGTTGCAGACGCTTGCCGGGGGCGTTGAAGAAGTCCAGCAGCACGCGTTGGGTCTGCAGCCAGGCGGCCTTGTGTTCCATGTCGAGGAAGTGGCCGGCGTCGTGGATCACGGCGAACTGGGCGTGGTCGATGTGCTGGGCGAACAGGCAGGCGTCTTCCACCGAGGTGTATTCGTCACGGTCGCCGTTGACGAATATCAGCGGGATGTCGATGGCCTGCAGGCATTCCTTGCCGCAATGCGCTTCCATGTTCAGCACCTGCTTGATGTGCGCGTACATCTGCCGGTACTCGTGTTCGTCGAGGGTGCTGACGTGCTTGTGGTTGAAGCGCTTGAACAGCGACGGCAGGTGCTTGCCGATGGTGCTGTTGACCAGCAGGGCGATGTTGTCGCGGTCTACCGAGCCAAGGAAGCGCAGGCCCTTGTGCAGGTAGTCGAGCATCGGCACGTTGAGGATCGGTGAGAAGGAGCAGATGGCGGCCTTCTCCAGCGTCGCCGGGCGTTGGGCCAGGGCGAGCAGGGAGGCGACACCGCCCCAGGAGAAAGACATCAGGTAGTTGGCGCCGTAGTGGTCGATCAGCGTGAGCAGGATCGCCGCTTCGTCTTCCTTGGTGAGGGGCGTGAAGTCGCTGTTGTGCGGTTTCGACTGGCCGGCATAGGGCAGGTCGAAGGCCACCACGTTGAACTGCGGCTGCAGGTACTTGACCGTTTGCGTGAACGAGGCGGTGGTCGCCAGAGAGCCATTGACCAGAATGATGGTCTTGCTTGCTGCCGGGTTGCCGTAGAACTCCGTGTGAACCTTGTGCTTCCTGTTGATCTCGACGACTGCGGTTTCTGGCCTCATGTCGTTTCCTCCTGGCGCAAGTGTGTCAAGGCGAGCGGGTGGCCGTTCGCATTTGATTGAGCAGTCAGAAAAGCGCCTGAGCGTGACAGCATGATGTCAGGCTGGAGATTTTTATAAATATAGGAATTTCAAGCAGTTAGGATCGAAACAGGCGAGCGCTCCAGGCCTTTTGCAAGGCCGTGGAGAGGGCGGTGTTACCAGGCAGGAATCCAGTCGGCGCAGGGCGCCAGCAACTGAAAGAACGTATCGCTGTCTCGTAGTGACCGGCTGGTCATCTCAAGACTTATGGTTCGATTCAAGCAGTTACCTTGCAGCCACGCAAGGGTGAGTCACATCTTTATCGGGCTTTATGGGTGCCGTTGGTCGGGTCGTGTGTGTTGCTGCGAGGAAGGGATCAAACGCTGGCGATTTCCGCCTCTGTCAGCGCGCGGTATTGGCCGGGCGCGAGCTGCGGGTCGAGGATGATTTCGCCCATGCTTTCACGGTGCAGGGCGACGACGCGATTACGGAAGTGGCCGAACATGCGTTTGACCTGATGGTAGCGACCTTCGAACAGCGTCAGCCGCGCTTGGTGGCTGCTCAGTACGTCGAGCTGGGCGGGCAGGGTGGTGAGGTCTTCGAAGGCGAAGTACAGGCCTTGGGCGAACACCTCGGCGTATTCGGCGGTGATCGGCTGCTCGGTGGTGACGTGGTAGACCTTGGGCTTGCGCTGCTGCGGCTGGGTGATGCGCCGTGACCAGCGCCCGTCATTGGTGATCAGCAGCAGGCCGCTGGTGTTCAGATCGAGGCGCCCGGCCAGGTGCAGGTCGTGCTTGTCCGGCTCGTCGAGCAGATCGAGTACGGTGCGGTGCGCGTCGTGCTCGGTGGCGCTGACCACGCCGACCGGCTTGTGCAGCATCCAGTAGCGCGCACTGCGTCCGGCTTGCAGCAGTTCGTCGTCCAGCTCGACGCGCTGGAAGTCGCGCACTTCATGGCGCGGGTCGTGGACGACCGCGCCGTCGACACGCAGGCGGCCGGCGCTGATCAGCAGGCGGCTGTCCTGGCGGCTGAAGCGGGGGAAGTTGCTGAGGAAACGATCCAGGCGCATGGCTCAGTCGCGCTCGCGGGGCTCAGTGGCTTTGAGCGCACCTGCGCAGGCCGGGCACAGGCAGGCCTGGTTGCGTTGCTCGGGCGTCAGGCGCTGCAGCGCGGCCGGGTCGATCTGCGCGTCGAAGCACCAGCAGGGCTCGTCACGCCCGGCGGCGACGCTGCACTGGTTGCTCTTGCCGCATAGCGGGCAGTGTTGTGTGTCCATCAGCGATCCCGGCAGACACGCTCGCGCCCGGCCCGTATGGCGCGGTACAGCGTGCGTGCGGTGTTGTTCAGCAGCAGGTTGTATGCCTCGCCACCCCAGCTGCAGAGAATACCGGACTGACGCAGTGTACTGCGCAGTTGCTGGACGAAGTCGTGCAACAGCCGCTTGCCGGCCAGCACTCCGTCACGCCGGAACGACGTCGCGGGCCATCATTGAAGAGATGAGGCTGGCGCGCACCGGGTCCTTCTGCAATTTCTGATGGGCGCTGTCGGAAATCAGCGGCAGCTGGGTGTTGATGATGCTGTCGCGGATGGAATCGCGCGAGGCGTGGTCGCTCAGCAGCGCGGTGGCGAGAAAGCCGCTGCCGAGCAGGAACAGGTGCAGTAATACCAACGAGGTTTGCGGCCGCTTGGGTCGCAGGGACATGGGTGAATCCGGGAGCGGGCTAATGGCGCGATGCTCGTGTGCCGGGAGGGGATAGCGCCAGTTGTGATCCTGATCGGTGCTGTTATGGGGTGGATGAAAGTTGGGGGTAATGCCAATCCGGCAAGGCGAGCAAAGCAGCCTTGCGTAGGCGCCCTGTCCCGGGGCGAAGCTTTGCGCGTCCGGGTCCGGCACCTTCGCGGCGGGATGCCGCTCCTGCAGGTTGGGTGTATCGGCATTTAACCGGGGGGCTGGTTTTCCTAAGGGATGTCGAGTTGCGTGGCGGTCTTGACCCTCTCCCCCAGCCCCTCTCCCGTAAACGGGAGAGGGGAGCAAGCGTTCAGGCGCCTGCGAGCTTTCAGGCTTCTTCCAGCACCACCACGCGCTGCCCGGCGCGCACGGGCGAGCCCGGTTGCACACGCACTTCGCGCACGGTACCGGCCATCGGCGCGGTGAGCGGGATTTCCATCTTCATCGACTCGAGGATCACCAGCACATCGCCAGCCTGCACCTGCGCGCCGGCTTCGACCTGCACCTGCCAGAGGTTGCCGGCGACATGGCTTTCGATGGCATGTTGCCCGGCCGCCAGTGGCGCATCCTCGCCCTGTTCCGGCGCGGCTTCCTCGACCTCGAAGTGGGCCTGGCCGCTGTCGATCCAGCGCTGGCGTTCGGCATCGAAGGCGGCGCGCTGCTGCTGGCGGAAGGCGTCGATGCCTTGCGCCTGGTCATCGAGAAACTGCTGGTAGTCGGCCAGGGCCAGTTCGCTGTGTTCGATGCGCAGCGGGTAGCGGCCGAGCGGGAAGTCGCGGCGGATGCGCAGTAGTTCGTCGGCACTCACCGGGTAGAAGCGAATCTGGTCGAAGAAGCGCAGCAGCCAGGGCTTGCCATCGAAGGCTTCGACCGTACGGTAGCGGTTCCACATCTGCAGGGTGCGACCGACGAACTGGTAGCCGCCGGGGCCTTCCATGCCGTACACGCACATGTAGGCGCCGCCGATGCCGACCGAGTTCTCCGCCGTCCAGGTGCGTGCCGGGTTGTACTTGGTGGTGACCAGGCGATGGCGTGGGTCGAGCGGGGTGGCCACCGGCGCACCGAGGTAGACGTCGCCCAGGCCCATCACCAGGTAGCTGGCGTCGAACACCGTGCGGTACACCTCGTCGAGGTTCGGCAGGTCGTTGATGCGGCGGATGAACTCCAGGTTGCTCGGGCACCAGGGCGCGTCCTTGCGCACGGTGGTCATGTACTTGTCGATGGCCAGCTGGCACGCCGGATCGTCCCAGGACAGCGGCAGGTGGACGATACGCGAGGGTACCTTCAGATCGCGTGCGGCGCACACGGCGTCCCATTCACCCGCGACGATGTCGAGCAGCGTCTGCAGGGGCAGGGTTTCCGGCTGGTAGTGCACTTGCAGTGAGCGAATGCCTGGCGTCAGGTCGATTACGCCATCGAGCTGCTTGGCCTCCAGCGCCTGCATCAGCGCATGGCCACGAAAGCGCAGCACCAGGTCGAGTTCCGGCGCCCCGATTTCCAGCAGCAGATGGGTGTCGCCGGACAGACGTGCAACCAGGCGGGTGTCGGCTTCGCCGATGTCGAGGACGATGGGAGAAGCCAACACTGAGCGGCTCCCTCTCCCGCTTGCGGGAGAGGGCTGGGGAGAGGGGCTTTGGCTGTTTTCAAGAACCCTCTCCCCCGACCCCTCTCCCATAAATGGGAGAGGGGAGACAAGCGCAAGCTCGCTGACTTCGAGAGCGCGCAGTTTGGCCAATTCCCGCGCCGAATCGACATCCACCGGTACGAAACGCACCTTGTCGCCGGCCTTGAGCTGGCCGAGCTGCCACAGGTCGGCCTCGATGATGGTCACCAGGCAGACGAAGCCGCCCAGGCTGGGGCCGTCCGGGCCGAGGATCACCGGCATGTCGCCGGTAAAGTCCACCGCGCCGATGGCGTAGGGGTTGTCGTGGATGTTGGACGGGTGCAGGCCGGCTTCGCCGCCGCTGTCGCGCACCCATTCCGGTTTCGGCCCGATCAGACGCACGCCCGTGCGGCTGGAGTTGAAGTGCACTTCCCAGTCGGTGGCGAGGAAGGTGTCGATGTAGCGCTCGCTGAAGTATTCCGGCGCGCCGTGCGGGCCGTAGATCACGCGCAATTCGCGCACGGCCGGCAGGGCCGGGCAGCATTCGGCGGGCAGTTGCGCGCCGGCCTCGCGGTTGGTGAGCGGCAGCAGGTGCAGCACATCGCCGGCACGCAGGGCACGACCGCCATGGCCGCCGAACTGGCCGAGGGTGAAGGTGCTTTTGCTGCCCAGGTAGTCTGGCACCTGGATGCCGCCGCGAATGCTCAGGTAGCTGCGTGCGCCGCTGCCAGCAATGGTGCCGAGCGCCAGGGTGCTGCCGGCCTGGATCAGCAGGGCGGTGTTCATCGGTCGTTCCAGGCCATCGACGGCCAGCGGAATCTCGGCGCCCGTGACGGCGACCACGGCGTCGCAGTTGAAGCGCAGCAGCGGGCCGCTCATGGTGATTTCCAGCGCGGCGGCGCCTTCGTCGTTACCGAGCAGGCGGTTGCCCAGGCGCAGGGCGCGGTCGTCCATCGGGCCTGATGGCGGTACGCCGACCGCCCAGTAGCCGAGTCGGCCAGGGAAGTCCTGCACGCTGGTCTGGGTACCGGCGCTGAGCACCTCGAAGGTGGTCGCCTGGTAGACGAGATTTTCCAGGCAGCGCGTCCAGGGCTTGCCACTGGCGAAGGGCGCATCGCTGAGAATCTGGCGCAGGTAGTCGCGGTTGCATTCCACGCCGTACAGCACGGAGTCGGCCAGGGCCTTGTCCAGCGCCGCACTGGCCTGTTCGCGGGTCGGCGCCCAGGTGATCAGCTTGGCGATCATCGGGTCGAAGTAGGGCGCAATCTCGCAGCCGGCTTCGACCCAGGTGTCGATGCGCAGGGCCTTGCCATCGGCTGCGGGGAAGCTTGCGGCAGTCAGCAGGCCGGGGCTGGGCTGAAAATCCCGGCCCGGGTCTTCGGCATACAGCCGCGCCTGGATGGCGTGGCCGCTGGGGTTTAGCTTTGCCGCCAGTTCGCCCAGCGGCGCCAGGTCGCCGGCTGCCAGCTCGATCATCCAGCGCACCAGGTCGACGCCCCACACCTGTTCGGTGACGCCGTGCTCGACCTGCAAGCGGGTGTTCACTTCGAGGAAATAGAAACGCTCGGCCTCGCCGTCGTAAACGAATTCGACGGTGCCGGCGCTGCGGTAATTCACCGCCTTGGCCAGCTTGATCGCCGCTGCGCACAGCTCATCCGCCATGCCGGCCGGCAGGTTCGGCGCCGGTGTTTCTTCCAGCACTTTCTGGTTGCGCCGTTGTACCGAGCAGTCGCGCACGCCAAGGGCGAGCACTTCGCCCTGGCCGTCGCCGAACACTTGCACTTCCAGGTGGCGGGCGCGTTGGATGTATTTCTCGATGAACACGCCGCTGTCGCTGAAGTTGTTCTGTCCCAGGCGCTTGACCGCCTCGAAGGCTTCGCCGAGTTCGGCCGCCGAACGGCAGACGCGCATACCGATGCCGCCACCGCCGGCGGTGCTTTTCAGCATCACCGGGTAGCCGACCTGCTCACCCGCAGTCAGTGCGGCGTCGAGATTTTCCAGCAACTCGGTGCCTTCGAGCATCGGCACGCCGTGCTGCCTGGCCAGGGCGCGGGCAGTGTGCTTGAGGCCGAACACGCGCAGTTGCTCCGGCGTCGGACCGACGAAGGCGATGCCGGCGGCTTCGCAGGCTTCGGCAAAGGCGGCGTTCTCGGAGAGAAAGCCGTAGCCGGGGTGGATGGCCCGGGCGCCGCTGCGCTTGGCGACGTCGAGGATTTTTTCCACAACAAGATAGGTCTGCGCGGCCGGGCCTTCGCCGAGGGAGAAGGCTTCATCGGCCTGCTGGATATGCAGGCTGGCGGCGTCGGCTTCGGAGTACAGGGCCACGCCGCCGACATTCAGTTCACGCAGGGTGCGCAGGATGCGGCAGGCGATGGCGCCACGGTTGGCGATCAGCAGTTTCTCGAACATATCCGCTCCCGAGACAGTTCAAAGCGGCTGCGCTCCACCATGCTGCGTTGGCCGCCAGTTCGAAATGCTCATTTGCTCCAGCAAACTCCGCTTTCTCACTGGCTGCCGCCTTGCCTGATGTTCGCTCGCGACGCTTTGCTCCTGCCTCGTATAGGTCGGCGGGCCGTCCCGCCGTCATTGGTCATGTGTCACGGTCGTCCGTGGCAGAAAATCCCGGTGGCTTGTCTCCCTCTCCCATTCATGGGAGAGGGCTGGGGAGAGGGGCGGTTGATGACATGTCCCTCTCCTCCGGCCCCTCCCGCAGGCGGGAGAGGGGAGTGCATCAATCAATCCCACACCAGCACTTCGGCGGGCGTCGGGTTCCAGCCGTTGCACGGGTTGTTCAACTGCGGGCAGTTGGAGATCAGCACGATGACGTCGGTCTCGGCCTTGAGCTCCACGTACTTGCCGGGCGCGGAGATGCCGTCCTCGAAGGTCAGGCCGCCCTCCGGGGTGACCGGCACGTTCATGAAGAAGTTGATGTTGGCGCCGATGTCGCGCTTGCTCAGGCGGCCGTCGTGCAGGCTGGCGCGCAGGAAGTTGTCGCGGCAGCTGTGCATGTAGCGTTTGTCCAGCGCGTAGCGCACGGTGTTGCTCTCCTGCGCGCAGGCGCCGCCCAAGGTGTCGTGGCGACCGCAGGTGTCGGCGACGATGGTCAGCAGCGGCTTGCCGAGGTTGGAGTAGAGCACCGTGCCGGTGGTCAGGTAGACGTTGTTCTGCCTGCGCAGGGTGCGTTGCGGGTCGAAGCGCTCGCGCGGGTTGCGTGCGGCGAAGAACAGGGTGTCGATCGCCTGGTTACCTTCGAGGTCATGCAGGCGCAGGGTCTGCCCGGCCTTGACCTCGAACAGGTAGGGTTCGCCCGCCGGGATGGTGTGGCGGAACACGGCGGTTTCGGGATGCAGGGTGCTGGCGGTCAGGGTCATTTCGGCAGCCCTCAGATGTACTGGCGTTCGGTGTTGTGAAAACCGCGGCCGTTCTCCGGGCGCGAGGTGCGGCAGAGCACGGTGATGCCGTCGCTGTCGACCCTGCTCCAGGTCAGTTGCACCGGCTTGGGTGCGTACTGCGGGTTGGGGTCCATGGGGTGCTGCAGCGCGGTGAGCACCACCAGGCAATCCATCGGCGCATACAGTTCGATGCAGTCGCCGGCTTTGCTGTTATCGGGCTGGAAGCGGAAGGCACCATCGGCATCGACGTCCACGCGGCTGAACAGGTTGAGGTTCATCAGCAGGTCGAGCAGGTTCAGGTCCCACTTGCCCATTTCCACCAGCAGGTTGTCCATGCCGTTGCGGAAGAAGCCGTTGCGCAGCTCCTGGTAGCGGCCCTGGCCGTACTTTTCCAGGACTTCCTCGGCATTCAGCACGCCGCCGAAGCTGTCGTGCCAGCCGCAGGTATCGGCGGTGATGGCGGCCAGCACGCGGCCCATGTCCGAGTACAGGCAGTGGCCGGCGGTGAGCTTGGCGGTGTGTTGGCATTTCAAGGTATCGGGAAGGTTCAGGCGCTCGCTTTTCTCGGCGGCGTTGAACAGCAGCAGGCTGACGTTGGCGCCGCCTTCGATATCAGTGATGCGCAGCAACTGGCCGCGCTTGAGCACGAAGGAGGTGTGGCCGCCACCGGGTACGGTCTCTTCGTACACAGTCGGGCGCAGGGTAAGGGCAGTGGTCATGGGTACCTCGGGATCAAAGCCTGGTCGTCAGGCGCCGCCAGGGGCGCCTGATCATCGTTGCGAGGGAGTGGGGGAGTACGCTTCAGAGCTTGCCGTCGACGGCCATCTGTATGTAGCTCGGGTCGAAGCGCAGCTTGATGTTGGCGCTGTCGCCGGTCGTCACGTCGCCCGCGAAGGTCATGCCGATGGCGTCTGCGCTGCGCGCGCCCTCACCGAGAATGCCGTGCTCGAAGCTGAAGTTGGCGACCTTGGTCATGGTCTCGGGCAGGGCGGGGCTGGTGACGAAGTCCAGGGTTTGCTTCGGCGTGTAGAACAGCTTGGTGGTCGCCAGTTGCGCCTGGTAGCCGGCCAGGTCGGTGCCGGAGGCCTTGGCCATTTCGGTCAGGGCTTCGGTGGCTTCGGGCGTGCCGGACTGCATCAGTTCGAGCATCTCGAACCAGGCGCCGACCAGGGCTTTGCCGAAGTCCGGGTTGTCTTTCAGGGTCTGGGTGTTGACCACCATCATGTCGAGGATTTCACCAGGGATCTTCGAGGAGTCGAAAACCTGGGTGCTGCCGGGCTGGGCGATGATCTCGGCGAGCATCGGGTTCCAGGTGGCGGCGGCCTGCACGCTGGGGGTGGTGTAGGCAGCGATGATGTCGGCGTCGGAGGTGTTCACCACCGTCACGTCGCGCTCGCTCATGCCCGCCGACTCCAGCGCCCGGGCGAGGAAGTAATGGGAGACCGACAGCTCCACCAGGTTGACCTGCATGCCTTTGATGTCGGCCAGGGTCTTGCCCTCGCCCTTGATCAGCAGGCCGTCGTTACCATTGGAGTAATCGCCAACGATCAGCGCGGTGCTGTCCACGCCACCGGCTGCGGGGATGGTCAGCGCGTCCATGTTGGTCATGGTGCAGCCGTCGAACTGGCCGACGCTGTACTGGTTGATGGATTCGACGTAGTCGTTGAGCTGCACGACATCGATGTCGATGCCGTATTTCTTCGCCCACTTGTCGATGATGCCGGAGGTGCTGGCATGGCCCCAGGGCATCCAGCCGGCGTAGAGCGTCCAGCAGACGCTGAAGCTGTCTTTCTTCTCGGCGTGAGCGCTGAAGCTGAGTACCGCGGCCAGACCGGCAGCGGCGAAGGAGAGCAGACGGTACTTGCGCATGTGGAACCTCCAGTCTTGGTGAGTACGGGCAGGAGTCGCGGCACGTTTCGAACCGTTCGAAAGGCGCGTTCTCCCGGGCTTTTATCCCGCCGTGTAACCTCACTGGAGGTCGATGACTCTCGGACCAGCACTTGCCGGGCAAGTCGGAACCCTAGTCATCCATTTCGCAAATTGTGGTGCCGCGATTCCGGGAAAACCCCGGTTGGAACCTGCACACTCAGGCAGTAGCGAATAGCGTGCCAGCTCGCCGAAGCCCGTGGCTGGGCGCTCTGGCGATGCCGTTGGCAGTCCGCGTGCTGCCTGATGGGGCCAGGGTGGTGCTCATTGCACCGTTCGGGGGCGATTCGGCCCGTGGCAGCGCAGCTTGGCGGCGTCAGGGCGGTGGCATGGAAATCGCTATCGGTCCTGCTGCAGGGACGGCCTTGCTGCTGCCCTCGGGACGACCCGACCCGCTGCTCGTCTGGACGACCAGGTAACTCACTTGTTCAAGGGAGATTGCCATGGCGCATACCCATTTCACCTCCATCCCGCTGATCGACGTTTCCGGTCTGTATGCCGAGCGCCTCGCCGAACGCCAGCGCGTCGCCGACGCGCTGGGACGCGCGGCTCGAGAGGTCGGCTTTCTGCAGATCACCGGGCACGGCATTTCCCGCGATCTGCGCGATGGCCTGATCAATCAGGCGCGCCGTTTCTTCGCCCGTCCGCTCGCGGAGAAGATGCGCTTCCATATCGGCCAGTCGAGCAACCACAGCGGCTATGTGCCGGAAGGCGAGGAGCAGTTCGTCGGCGGCAGCAAGGACCTGAAGGAAGCCTACGACGTCAATTACGACTACACCGAGGCGCCTCAGGTCTATCCGCTGCTGGGCCCGACCCAGTGGCCGGACTCGGCGGACTTCAAGCGTGAGGTGGGCGCTTACTACCGGGCGGCGCTGGCGCTGGGCGACACGCTGTTTCGTGGCTTCGCCCTGGCGCTGGGGCTGGCCGAGGACACCTTCGCCGGCATCACCCGGCAGCCCACCAGCCAGTTGCGCATGATCCATTACCCGCTCGATCCCGATCCGGTGGCCGACCGTCCCGGCATCGGCGCGCACACCGACTACGAGTGCTTCACCATTCTTCTGCCCACTGCCGAAGGCTTGCAGGTGCTCAACGGCGACGGGCAGTGGATCGACGTGCCGCTGGTCGAGGACGCCTTCGTGATCAATATCGGCGACATGCTCGAGGTGCTCAGCAACGGCCATTTCGTCGCCACCTCGCACCGCGTGCGCAAGGTCAGCGAGGAGCGTTTCGCCTTCCCGCTGTTCTGCGCCTGCGACTACCCGACGCGTATCGCACCGATTGCCGGCCTGGCACCACGTGGTGAGCGGGTGTACGCGCCGGTGAACTGTGGCGACCACCTGTTCGCGCAGACCGCGCAGACCTTCCGCTATCTGCGCGAGCGGCTGGAGGATGGCTCGCTGAAGTTGCCGGATGGCGCGGCGGGTTTGTCGAGTTTCGGCGCCTCCAGTGTCGGCCAGGGCCGCCGGGAGGTGACGGTATGAACCTGCTGGAACTGGCGACACGTTACCCACAACGCGCCGAGGGCGGCGTGCCGGACTGGATGCTCGGGCACTTTCGCCGGCGCACCATCAGCTTCGCCGATGGCCGCAGCGACGAGCGAACGCAGGTGCATTGGTTGCAGAGCCGCACTTTCACCATCGACCTGCGCCTGCCGGACGCACCCGCGCTGCCGGTAAGGGCCTGGCAGGACTACGATGCCGCCGAGTTGCGCCAGCTTGCCAACCATGAAGGCTGGGTGGCCGACAGCGTCTGGGAGAACGGCTACCTGAGCTGGCATGGTGGCGTGAGCCTGCAACTGCACAACCGCTGGCCGGAGCCGGCGCAGTTGCAGCGCATCGGCAACTGCATGATCGAGTTCGGCACCAGCGGCGCCTATGTCGAGGACTGGCGTTTGCAGGCCAGCAGCGGACCGTTGGTCGGCCTGCGTCTGGTGGAAGAATGCGACGCCGAAAGCGGCGAGGTGCTGCAGCGCGGTGGTGGCCTGATTCTCTGTGGCGAGCAGCTTGGCTGGGTGCAGGGGCGGGCGATTGAGCCGGGTGAATCGGCATTGCAGCTGCGCGAGCGAGCCGAGCGGGCGCGCGGAGATGGCGAGGCCCTGGCCGCGCTGTTCGACTGCGAGACCTCGCTGGCTTACGCCGATGAGCAGGGCTGCTATCAGGTGGCGCTGTCCACGGTGCCGGCGCGGGTGGGGCAGAGCATCTCGCTGGAAGGCTTCGAGCTGCCGGGCGCGGGGGGCGTCTGTCAGCACCTGCAACGCCCGGACGGCCGTGCGGTGGTGCGGACGTTCATCATCGATACGTTGGAACCGGACTGGCGGGCGGACCCGGCCACGCCTTGTACTGACGAGGCGCAGCGCTGGTTCGCTGCGGAAGGCGAGACGCTGTCGCGGTATCTGGAGGTGTTGAGCTAGTGGGGGCTCCCTTACCGGAGGCGCAGGCGGTGCGCATGGCACACCCTACGGGTTATCGCGCGGTTTGCGCGTCGTAGGGTGCGCTGTGCGCACCGAAGCCTTGGCCACGTATCTGGGGCCTTGCGATCAGTAGCCCGGATGCAATCCGGGGAAATGTGCTGGTGATCCCCGGATTTCATCCGGGCTACCGTTCGTTGCGTGCAGCGATACGCTCGGCCAGCTCGCTGGGCAATTGCACCTGTGCCCGGCGCGTTTCGTTCAGCGGGATGTCGTAGGTGATGCGTGCGCCGTAGGCGTTGGGTGCCTGCGGGTCGTGGCGAACCTTGTCGAACACCAGCAGGCGGGTGCCGAGGCTGAAACCTTCGGACAGGTCGTGGGTGACCATGAACACGGTCAGGCGGGTTTCCTGCCACAGCTCCAGCAGCAGCGCGTGCATGTCCTTGCGAATGCCGGGGTCGAGCGCGCCGAACGGCTCGTCGAGCAGCAGCATGCGCGGTTGCATCACCAGCGCCTGGGCGATGGCCAGGCGTTGCTGCATGCCACCGGAAAGCGCGCTGGGGAATTTGTTCAGGGCATGGCCGAGGCCGACCTTGGTGAGGATTTCCGCGGCGCGCTCGCGAGCTTCGCGTTTGGCCGCGCCGAACAACCGACCCAGCAGCTTCGATTTCGGCAGCTCCAGGCCCAGGGCGACGTTGTCCAGCACGCTCAGGTGGGGGAATACCGAGTAGCGCTGGAACACCACGCCACGGCTCGGATCGGGTTCGTTGGGCAGCGCCTGACCGTTCAGCAGCAGCTCGCCACGGCTTGGCCGTTCCTGGCCGAGCAGCATGCGCAGGAAGGTGGATTTGCCGCAGCCGGAGGCGCCGACCAGGGTGCAGAACTCACCCTCGTTGACCTTGATGTTGAGGCGTTCGAGCACGACCAGGTCAGCGTATTCCTGCCACAGGTTGCGCGCCTCGATGAAAGCGCCTGGCGACGAGCTGGTAGCCGTGCGGGGTTCGCTCATGGCAGGTTCACTCAGCGGGACGATGTGTTGGCTGAACAGGGTCATGCCTTGCCTCCTTCATGCCAGGGGAAGCACAGGCGCAGCGCCTGGCGCAGGCCCAGATCCATCAGCCAGGCCAGCAGGGTGATCCATACGACGTAGGGCAGGATCACGTCCATGGCCATGTAGCGACGTACCAGGAAGATGCGGTAACCGAGGCCATCGGTCGATGCGATGGCCTCGGCGGCGATCAGAAACAGCCAGGCCGAACCGAGCATCAGGCGCAGCGAGATCAGCAGGCGCGGCATCAGTTGTGGCAGCACCAGGCGCAGGATCAGCGTCCAGGAGTTGGCGCCCAGGGTCTGCGCCTTGATCAGCAGTTCGCCGGGAATCTCTCGGGCACGTTGCTCGATGTCACGAGCGATGCAGGGGGTGATACCGATGACGATCAGCATCACCTTGGACAGCTCGCCCAGGCCGAAGACGATGAACAGGATCGGCAGGATCGCCAGCGGCGGAATCATCGACAGCACCGTGAGCAGCGGCGACAGCGGCGCGCCGAACAACGGCACGCTGCCGGCGGCGATGCCCAGCACCAGGCCCAACAGCGCGGCGATGCCAAGGCCCAGACCCAGGCGTTGCAGGCTGGAGGCGGTGTCCTGCCAGAACAGATACTGGCCGCTGCGTTTGTCTTCGCTGAAGGCCAGGCGGTCGATGGCATCGACCATCTGGCTGGCGCTGGGCAGCAGCTTGTCGTTGGGGTTCTCGGCCAGGCGGCTGGTCGAGGCGCTGAAGTAGACGAACAACAGCAGCGCGAAGGGCAGCAGGATCAGCAGCAGGCGGCTGCTGCGATCCGGGTGGCGGTTGATCAGGCGCATGGATAGTCCTCGTCGGGCCTGGAACGAAATGCGTGCGCAGCTAGCAGGCGCAGTGGCGTGCTGATCTCGGGCCGTTGGGAGTGACGGCTGGCTGCCGCTGATGCGAGTGGGGCGTACCCATGATGAACCTCCAGTTTGACAGGGGCGGGCAGGAGTTCGCGGCGGTCCCCACGGATGGGGCGCGTTCTCCCGGGCTTTTGTCCCGCCGTGTAACCTCGCTGGAGGTCGCTAGCTCTCGGACCAGTCGCTCGCCTGTGGCGAGCCGGAACCCTAGCCGGCTATTGGCAAATTGTGGTGCCGCGATCCCGGCGAACCGGGGTGTTCCTGCACCTCAGGTCCGTAGCGAACATCGTGCCAGCTAGCCAAGGTGTCTATCTCGGGGTTTTCGTCGCTGCTTGCCGCAACAGGTGCGCGCTATTGGTGCGGCCTGTGACTGGTTTGCTGTGCGATGGGGCGTTACAGCGCCCCTTCGGCGGCCAGTTCCATGTAGCGATGGTTGAAGCGCAGCAGAATACGGTGCGGGTTGCCCAGCGGCTTCTCACCACTGAATTCCATACCCAGATTGGTCAGGCCCATGCCGCGCTTGCCCAGCAGGCCATGCACATCGGCAAAGCGCGCGACCCGTTGCATCTGGTCCGGCAGCTTGCCGGTGCGCGCGAAGTTCAGCGCGCTGCGCGGTGAGTAGAACGAGCGCAGGGTGCCTAACTGGGCGTCGAAATCTTCCGCGGTGGTGCCGGCGGCGGCTGCCATTCTGGCCCGGGCTTCACGACCGGCGGGGGTGGGCAGGCCGAGCAGGCGTTGGGTCTCGAACCAGGCGCCGGTCAGCGCGCGGCCGAATTCCGGGTGCTGGGCCAGGGTCTGGCTATCGACCACGGTGAGGTCGAGGATTTCGCCGGGAATCAGATTGGAGCTGAATACCTGGCTGACCTCGGCCTTGCGCCGGATCTCGGAGAGGATCGGGTTCCAGGTGATCACCGCGTCGCCCTGGCCGGCGAGGAAGGCATCAGCGATTTCGGTGTCGGAGACGTTGATGATGGTCACGTCGCTTTCATCGAGCAGGGCCCACTCCAGCGCGCGGCTGAGCAGGTAATGCGAGACCGAGTTCTCCACCAGCAGCACGCTCTTGCCTTTCAGGTCCTGGATTCTCTGGCCGCTGCCACGCAGCAGCAGGGCGTCGGCGCCGTTGGAGAAATCGCCGATGATCAGCGCGGTGCTGTCCTTGCCGGCAGCGGCGGGAATGGTCAGGGCGTCCATGTTGGTCATGCTGCAGGCGTCGAACTGACCGGCGGTGTAGCGCTCGATGGAAGCGACGTAATCCGGCACTTCCTGCACTTGAATGTCAATGCCGTACTTGTCCGCCCACTTCTTCACGATGCCCTGTTCGGCGGCGTAGCCCCAGGGCATCCAGCCGGCGAATATGGACCAGCATAGCGTGAAGGTTTTTGGCGCGGCCTGGGCTGTCGGAGCGCCAAGCAGGCAGGCGCAGAGCAGGACGGTGAGCAGGGAGCGAATGGACATGGAAACCTCGGGTCATGGACGAAAGCGGGAAAGCCGGCAGCCTGGCTGCGCGTTCTCCCGGGCTTTTATCCCGCCGTGTAACCTCGTGGCTTCCCGCCGCTGCATGAGGTCGCCCACTCTCGGACCAGCCACTCGCCTTCTGACGAGCCGGAACCCTAGTCGGCCATTACGATTCGCTACCACTGACGATCCTGTGCATGGATCGGCTTTCCGCGGCGCTGGGCAAGCGAATGCCATGCCAGCGACAGGGCAATTGTCCTGTGTGCTTGTGGTTTTGCGCCGTCGGTCACAGCCGACGAAATGAATCGCACCTGTTGCGTGCGGTGCTGTCTGATGCGTCAGGGATCACCATCCCGGAGGCCGACATCGGTCGGCGTCGTCCCAGCGGTCACAGGAGGCCGCCATGCCCTACAAGTTGCTGTTTTCCGCCTTGCTCTTGATGCTCTCCGGTTGCGCCGTTTATGGCGATGGCTACGACCGTGGTTATCACAACGGCCATGGCTACCGTTACCACGACGGTTACCGGCGCGATTACTACCCGCCGCCGCGCTACTACTACGAGGAGCGTCGGCATCATTACTACCCGGCTCCTCCGCGCTACGTACCGGCGCCGCCGCCGCGTCATCACTACGGCTATGATCGCCGTTATCGCGACAGCTACAAGCACCAGCAGCCGCGACATGACTATCGCCGCGACCAGCGTCGTCAGGAGCATCGCAGCGGGCATATTCAGCGCGGCTGGGAGGCAGGCCGCAACACGCAGCATCGTTTCTCCAACGGGCGCAGCCATAGCGAACAACGCCGTAGCGGCGAGCGCCGCTGGTAAGCCCTTCCTCAATCCGCCGCGTGCCCGGCACGCGGCGTTTGTTCATCCACCAGGTGACTTGCTGCGACCCTGACCTGCGCCGCTGGAGTCCTGGTGCGCGCGGCGCACCCTGCGATGCTGGTGTGAGAGGCTTCAGGCAGGGTGCGCCATGCGCACTGGCTGAAGGCGCTATTCCACGAACAACTGCTGCACCACCGAGAAATCCTGCTTGCCCTTGCCCTGCTTGAGCAGCAGACGGTAGAGCTGCAGCGCCAGGGCGCCCATCGGTGTGCTGTTGCCGCTGTGGCTGGCGGTTTCCTGGGCCAGGCCGAGATCCTTGGCCATCAGTTCGGCTATGAAACCGCCACTGTAGCCTTTCGATGCAGGGGCGGTTTCCATCACGCCGGGCCAGGGGTTGTACTTCTCCAGCGTCCAGTTGCCGCCCGAACTCTGACGCATGATCTCGGCCAGTACCGCCGGCTCCAGGCCGTTGGCGACGCCCATGGCCATGGCCTCGGCGGTGGCGATCATCTGCACGGCGAGCACCTGGTTGTTGCACACCTTGGCCACCTGGCCGGCGCCCTCGGGGCCGGCGTGGAAGATGTTCTTGCCCATGGCGGCGAGCAGCGGTCTGGCTTTCTCCAGCGTTTTGGCTTCACCACCCACCATGAAGGTCAGGGTGGCGGCTGCTGCACCGCCGGTGCCGCCGGAGACCGGCGCATCGAGCAGAGCGATGCCGCGCTCGCGGGCGGCGGCGTGCACCTTGCGCGCGGACTCCGGGGCAATGGTCGAGCACTCGATCACCAGCGTGCCGGCGGGCAGCCGCGCAAGCAGGCCTTCATCGCCCAGATACAAGCCTTCCACATGACGGCTGGCCGGCAACATGCTGATCACTACCTGTGCCTGATCGATGGCGTCGGTGGCGCTATCGGCCGCCACGGCACCTTCGCCAGCCAGGGTGTCGACGGCGCTGCGCACCAGGTCGAAGACTGTCAGCGGATAGCCCGCCCTGAGCAGGTTGCGGGCCATGGGCAGGCCCATGTGGCCGAGGCCGATAAAGGCGGTTTGGGTCATGGCAGCTTTCCTTTCTATTGGGCGCTTCGCGCATCGATTGTCATTGTTCGAGGATTGCGTGTGAGCTCTCCCGGATCGCATCCGGGCTACATGTAGGGTGCGCCGTGCGCACCGACCCGCGCTTACAGATCTGCCAACGGGTGTTCGCCCTCCCAGGCTGGCGCGAAGTGCGCTTCGACCACGGCGTCTGGGATGGCGGCCACGTCCGGCCAGTGCCAATGCGGTGTTTGATCTTTGTCGATCAGGCGGGCGCGCACGCCTTCGGGGAATTCCGGGTGGCGGCAGCAGTTCAGGCTCATGGCGTATTCCATGCGAAACACCTCGGCCAGCGAAAGGTGGCGGGCGCGGCGTATCTGCTGCCAGACCAGGTGCGCCGTCAGCGGGCAGCCATTGGCCAGGGTCTTGGCGGCGCGGGCGAGCAGTGCGTCGTCAACCGCTTGCAGTGCGTTGAGCGCGTGTACGGCAGCCGGCAGGTCGGCGACGTCGAGCAGCTCATCGATACGTTCGCGGCGCGGCAACCATTGGGCCGCCGGCAATTCGCCGCGTGCTTCGTTCTCCAGCGCCCGCAGCAGGCTGTGCAGTTGCAGGTCGGCGTGTTCGCGCCAGTTCAGCTGGACCAGGCCTTCGAGCAGCGCCTCTTGCTGGTCGTCGCGCAGAAAGCGGTCGGCCAGGTTCAGGTCCAGCGCATCGCGGGCATTGATGCTCGCAGCGGTGAGACCCAGGAACAGACCCAGGCGACCCGGCAGACGGGCGAGGAACCAGCTGCCGCCGACATCCGGGTACAGGCCGATATTGATTTCCGGCATGCCCAGTCGGCTGCTCGGGGTGACGATGCGGATGCCGGCGCCCTGCATCAGGCCCATGCCGCCACCCAGCACGTGGCCATGGGCCCAGCAGATCAAGGGCTTGGGGTAGGTGTGGATGCGATGGTCGAGGCGATATTCGTCGGCGAAGAAACGTCGCGCCAGGGCCGGTATTTCGCCTGGCTGTTCGCGACACTGGTTGACCAGTTGCACCACATCGCCGCCGGCACAGAAGGCCTTGGGGCCGTTGCCGCGCAGCATCACGCAGGCGATGTTCGAGTCTTCTGCCCAGGCCTTCAGGCGTTCGTCGAGTGCTTCGATCATCGGCAGCGTGAGCGCGTTGAGGCTCTTTTCCGCGTCCAGGCTGGCGATGCCGATGCGGTAGCCGTGCAGGCTGGGGCGTTCTTCGAATTGCAGGTTCATAGGGTCTTCCTGCGTAGGGTGGATGGCGCTTCATTCATCCACCGTGCGGGTTTGTGGTGGACGTAAAAAGCGACGTCCACCCTACGGAGCTTCGAATTGCGGTTCATAGGATCTCCCTGCGTAGGGTGGATGGCGCTTCATTCATCCACCGTGCGGTTTTGTGGTGGACGTAAAAAGAGACGTCCACCCTACGGGGCGTTACGGGCACGCTATTTGTTGCGCCACTGTGGATCGCGTTTTTCCAGAAAGGCATTGACCCCTTCGCGGGTGTCGTCAGCATCGAACAGGTCGACGAAGCGCTCGCGTTCTTCCGGCAGCCAGGTGTTGGAACCACGCTCGCGAGCCCCCTGGATCAGTGGTTTGATGGTGCGTACCGCCACCGGGCTTTGCCGCGCCACCTTGGATGCCAGCAGCAGGGCGGTGCCACGGGCTTCGCCGGTATCCACCACCTGCTCGACCAGGCCGATGCGCAGGGCAGTTTCGGCGTCGATGCGTTCGCCGCAGAGGATCATGCGCTTGGCCCAGCCCTCACCGATCAGCCAGGGCAGGGCCTGGGTGCCACCGGCGCAGGGCAACAGGCCAACGGCGGCCTCCGGCAAGGCCATCTGCGCCTGGCGTTCGGCGATGCGGATGTCGCAGGCCAGCGCGCACTCCAGGCCGCCGCCCATGGCGTAGCCGTTGATCGCGGCGATGGACACGCCGCGGAAATCGCGCAGGGTCTCGAAGGCCTCACCGAAGCGTCGGGCCATCTCGCGGGCACGGGCCTTGTCGCCATCGGCGAACATGTTCAGGTCGGCACCGGCGGAAAAGAACTTCGGCCCCTGGCCGGTCACCACCAGGGCATACACCTCGTCGTCACGGTTGAGGTGCTCGACCACCTGCTTGAGACCGATCAGCGAGTCGCGGTCCCAGGTGTTGGCCGGTGGATGGTTGATGGTGATCAGCGCGGTGTGGCCGTGCTTTTCCACGGTGAGCTTGTGGGTCAGGTCGAAGATGCCGGATTTATAGGTTTCGATGGCGGTGCTCATAACGGTCCTCGTCAATCTTCTCCCCTCAGCCATTGATGGGCGAGGGCGGGGAGAGGGGGAAACGGTTACAGCAGGCGATCGAGCATGCCGCCTTGCAGGAGCAGGCGGCGGGCGACGATCACCCGCATGATTTCGTTGGTGCCTTCCAGTATCTGGTGCACGCGGGCGTCGCGTACCCAGCGTTCCAGCGGATAGTCATTCAGATAGCCATAGCCGCCGTGCAGTTGCAGCGCTTCGTTGCACAGGTCGAAGCACTGGTCGGTGGCGAAGCGCTTGGCCATGGCACAGTACAGGCTGGCTTCGCCGTGGCCATGGTCGAGTTTGTGTGCGGCCAGGCGCACCATCTGCCGGCTGGCGGTCAGGGCGGTGAGCATGTCGGCCAGCTTGAACTGCAAGGCCTGGAACTGGCTGAGCGGCTTGCCGAACTGCTTGCGTTCTTCCACGTAGCGCAGGCTCTGCTCCAGCGCTGCCTGGGCCGCACCGAGCGAGCAACTGGCGATATTGATGCGCCCGCCATCGAGGCCCTTCATGGCGTAGACGAAGCCTTCACCTTCCGGGCCGATGCGGTGGCTGGCGGGAATGCGCACGCCTTCGAAGCTGATGGTGCGTGTCGGCTGCGCTTTCCAGCCCATCTTGTCTTCGTTGCGTCCGTAGCGCACGCCGGGCGCGTCGGCAGGTATCAGGAAGCAGGAAACGCCCTTGGCGCCATCCTCGCCGGTACGCGCCATGACGATCAGTACCTGTGTGCTTCCCGCACCGGAAATGAAGCACTTGCTGCCGTCGATCACATAGTCGTTGCCGTCACGCCGCGCGCGGGTTCTCAGGTTGGCAGCGTCGGAGCCGGCGTCCGGTTCGGTCAGGCAGTAGGAGGCCAGCAACTGGCCGTTGATCAGTCCCGGCAACCAGGCATCCTTCAGCGCCTGGTCGGCGAAGCTGGCGAGCATCCAGGTGGCCATGTTGTGGATGGTCAGGTAGGCGGTGGTGGCTACGCAGCCCGCCGCCAGTTGTTCGAAAATCAGTGAGCTGGAGAGCCTGGACAGGCCCAGGCCGCCATCTTCTTCGCGCAGATACAGTGCCAGGTAGCCCTGTTCGGCTGCGCGGCGAATCACTTCGACAGGGAAGTGCTGCTCGCGATCCCACTCGGCAGCGTGGGGCGTCAGCTCCCGCGCAGCGAAGGCGCGGGCGCTGTCGGTCAACAGGCGTTGTTCATCACTGAGTTCGAAGTCCATGGCATCTCATTGCAAGGTCAGGGGTTGGTCGCCGGCGCGGCGTTCGGCCTGCCACTCGGCGAGGTTGGGCAGCGCGCTGCTGGCATCGAGGCGGTCGACGATTTCGAAGTAGTCCTGCTTGAGCGGGTCCTTGAGCACCTCGTCGCGCGGCTTGACCTTGACCGCGTAGACCGTCTGCAGGTTCTGGTGGTCGAAGGTACGCCATTGCTGCTCGTCCTTGAGCAAGGTGTAGCTGTGGCCTTCCAGCGCCTTGATCAGCGCTTCGCTTTCGAGGCTCTTGGCTCGCGTGGCGGCGTCGGCCCATTGCTGGACGATGCTGTAGGCCGATGCGGCAGAGCTGGATGGGTACATCTCGTAGCGGGTCTTGAAGGCTTCGACGAAGGCTTCGCCACGAGCGGATTTTTCCAGCGCAGGGACACGCCAGGTCCAGGGTTCGGTGCCAATCACGCCCTGCATCAGGTTGGGACCGGCCTGTTCGACCATGCTCTGGGTCAGGTTCGGCGCGACGATCTGCATGCGCTCGGTCAGGCCCAGGTCCTTGGCGATGCGCATGGCGCGCACCAGATCTTCGCCGAACAGCACCAGGGCGAGGATCTCGGCGTTGCTGGCGGCGGCCTGGGTCAGCGCGTCCTGATAGTCAGCCAGGCGCGCACCCGGGAAGGGGATGCGTACGCTGGTGTGTTGGGCGGTATTGTCGGTGGCGGTGGCCTGACGCAGCGAGGCCTCGGTGGTGTGGCCCCAGGTGTAGTCGGAGGTGACATAGAAGTAGCGCTTGTTCGGCAGGGTCTTGCTCAGGTACTGGCCGAGCACCCGGGCGCTCATCCAGGCGTTGTTGCACTCGCGGAACATGTAGCGGTGGCCATCCTTGCCCGTGGTGTCATTGGAGTAGGTGAGGGTGCCGAAGTAAAGCAGGCCGTGCTGCTTGGCGCGCTTGCCTGCGGCGATGGCGACCGCACTGGAGGAGCCACCGAAGAGCATCGCCGCACCCTCGGCGGCCAGCTTGTCGACGTTCTTCTCCGCTTTGGCCGGGCGCGAGGCGGTGTCCTTGCTGGACAGGCGCAAAGGTCTACCCAGCACGCCACCAGCGGCGTTGATTTCATCGATGGCCAGCAGGGCTCCACGCATCTGCGCCAATCCCTCCTCCTTGTATGGTCCGGTGCGCGGGTAGTTGAGGCCGAGGGTGATAGGCTCGGCAGCCTGCGCACAGGCGGTAAGTGCGGCCCACAGGGCCAGTGTGGCGGACAGTTGGCGCATTGCAGTTCTCCTTGTTTTTGTTCTGCAGAGAACAGTTTTACGCCGCTCGTCCAGTTCGAGTGATCGTCTATTAGTCTAAGAAACGGTCACTCGGTTCTCATTTCAGCTGAATAGTCATGTTCGGGCCATCGCCGAGCGGTGTGTCGTCGAACCAGCGGCTGGTCACTGTCTTGGTTTCGGTATAGAAACGCACTGCCTGCTTGCCGTAGGCGTGCAGGTCGCCATAGAACGAGCCCTTCCAGCCGGTGAAGGAGAAGAACGGCAGCGGCACCGGAATCGGCACGTTGATGCCCACCTGGCCGACTTCAATCGCGTGCTGGAAATGCCGCGCAGCGCCGCCGGAGCGGGTGAACAGGCTGGTGCCGTTACCGTAGGGGCTGGCGTTGACCAGTTCGATGGCTTCTTCCAGGGTCGCAACCTCCATGCACACCAGCACTGGACCGAAGATCTCCTCGCGGTACAGACCCATCTTCGTCGTCACGCCACGGAACAGTGTCGGCCCGACCCAGTTGCCGTCCGGGTAGCCGTCCACCGCGCAGTGCGAGCCGTCGAGCAGGCAGTCGGCGCCTTCGGCCTTGCCTTCCTCTATCAGGCGCAGTACGCGCTGGCGTGCCTGTGGGCTGATCAGCGGGCCATAGGCGGCACCGCTGTCTTGCCAGTGACCAGGGCGCAGCTCGGCCATTTGCTTGGCCAGCTCGTCGATCCACTGTTTCGACTCGCCGACGAACACCGCCACGCTGATCGCCATGCAACGCTGACCGGCGGCGCCACAACTGGCACCGAGCAGGTTGCTGAGCACTTGATCCTTGGGCGCGTCGGGCATGATCACCATATGGTTCTTGGCCCCGGCGAAGGCCTGCACGCGTTTCAGATGCTGAGTGCCGGTGCGATAGACATGCTGACCTACCGTCACCGAACCGACGAAGGACACCGCGCGTACCAGTGGATGCACCAGCAGCGCATCGACCTGCTCGCGCCCGCCATGCAGCACCTGCAGCACGCCGGCCGGTGCGCCAGCTTCGAGGAACAGTTCGGCCAGACGATTGGGCGTCATCGGGTCCTGTTCCGAGGGTTTGAGAATGAAGGTGTTGCCGCAGGCGATGGCCAGCGGAAACATCCACAGCGGGATCATCGCCGGGAAGTTGAACGGGGTGATGCCGACGCACACGCCCAATGGCTGGATCCAGCTGGCGGTGTCGATCTCGCGGGCGACGTTCTCCACCGTTTCGCCCATCATCAGGCTGGCGATATTGGCGGCATGCTCGGCCACTTCGATACCGCGCCAGACGTCGCCCTTGGCGTCGGCGAAGGTCTTGCCGGTTTCCGCCGCGAGAATCTCCGCCAGCTCGTCGTGATGCGCCTTGAGCAGGTGCTGGTAGCGCAGCATCAGGCGGGCGCGCTCCGATACCGGTACTTCGCGCCAGGCGAGGAAGGCTTTCTGCGCACCGTTTACTGCCGCTTCGATTTCCTCGGCAGTGGCCTTGGGGGCGAGGGCGATTACCTCCTGAGTGGCCGGGTCGGTGACTTCGATCAGCTCATGGGCCTGGCTGGTTTGCCAGTGACCGTCGATCAGTTGCGGCAGGGTAATGGGCATGCTCGCCTCCTGTTGTTCTTGTATGGGTTTCTTTATAGCCACTCGCCGCCGCTTTGTGGATTGACGATCTTGGTCTTGAGATGGACGATCTTGTCATTCGATTCATTATGGAAGGAAGTGGTGGGTATGGGGCTGCGGGTGGAAACCTCCAATTGGCCGCTGCCGCTTGGCGGGCAGCGCTTCATCACGCCGCCGCGCTTGCGCCGCCTGCTGGCGCGCCATGCGCTGAGCTCAGGCTGCTATCTCCTGGCCATGGGCTTTTACCCGGAGGCGGCCGGGCACCAGATGCGGCGCCTGCAGCCGGACGATCACCTGCTGATCTATTGCCGTTCCGGCAGGGGTTGGCTGGAAACAGAGGATGGACGATTCGAGGTCGTTGCTGGCGATTTGCTGTTGCTGCCCAAGGATGCACCGCATGCCTATGGCGCCGACGCGCAAAGCCCCTGGACGATCTACTGGGTGCACTTCGACGGCAGTCTCGGCGAGGACTTCCTGCGCCTGATGGGCACTCAACCGCACCGGCGTATTGGCGTGCAGCCCAGGCTGATCGGCGATTTCGAGGCGTTGCTGGGCTTGCAGCGCCAGGGCTTGAACGCATTGCCCTTCATCCATGCTGCGCACCGCTTGCAGGCGATGCTCAGCTCGCTGGCGGTGCTGCCGGCGCGGGTCAGTCTGAAATCCGGGCGAGTGCTGGATATCGAAGCGGTGCAGGCGGTGATGCGCGAGCACCTGCACGGTAGCCTCAACCTCGACGAACTGGCGGCGCACTTCAAGCTGTCACGCTTTCACTTCGCCAAGACCTACCGCGCGCTGACCGGTCACGCGCCAATCCAGGACTTCATTCAGTTGAAGATGGCCTTGGCTTGCCGCCTGCTCGATCGCGGCGATATCGAGGTGCGTCAGGTCGCCGAGCAACTGGGCTATGAGGATCCGTACTACTTCTCGCGGCTGTTTCGCAAGGTGGTGGGCATGGCGCCCAGTCATTACCGGACGCTGCATCAGGGCTAGCCCGTACCCTGAGCGGTCACACTCTCGCGATGGTCGCCAGGCCGGTGGCCACCAGCTTTTCCTGGCCGTCTTTCACGGCGAACACGTCGGCTCGGCATACTGCCTGGCGCTGCCCGGCCTTGAGCACTTCGGCGCGGCACAGCAGGCGTTCGCCGAGCGCGGGTGCGAGCAGGTTGAGCTTGTATTCGCTGGTGACCACATCGCCAACCATCGACGCCGCTGCCCAGGCGCAGCCACTGTCGACCATGAAGCCGACTACCGCGCCATGCATATAGCCGTGGTGCTGGCACAGGTCGGGACGGCTGCGCACCTGCAGGCTGACCCGACCTGGCGCGAAGTCGAGCAGTTCGGCGCCGAGCAGTTGGGCAAAGGTGGAGTGGGCGAGCGCCTGTTCCAGGCGCTCGCGGCTGATACCGTTCGAGTCGCTCATGTGACCTCCTGCATGGGGCGTGCAGAAGAGTCTCAACCTGCTCCAGAGGGAGGACAAGCTGCATCCATGTGCCTGATGAGGCTGCATAGCAGGCGCTTCAGGCGAGCAGACGCTTCCACAGTTGCAGTTCGCCCGCCAGCTCCTGCCTCAGCTCGCCAAGTGGCTGCTCCAGCCCCAGTTTTACCTGCGCTGGTAGCTGCCCCTGTAGCGTCTGGCTCGTCTGCAGGGCGCTGGCAAGCAGGACCAGATCCGCCAGGTCGGCAGCGCCGTCATGCTCGCGCTGCCACTGTCCGTATAGACGGGTGGATTCGATGATCGCCGAGGGCAGTTGCCAGCGGGTCAGGACCAGAGCGCCGAGATCACCGGACAGGCGCTCGCACAGCTCTTGAAGCGTTTCGCTCTCTCGCGGCACGTTCGGCCAGTGCTCCAGCTCCGAAAGCAGCGGCAGGCTGCCGATGTCCTGCAGCAAGCCGCCGAGCATGGCATCGTCCAGTGACATGCCTGTGCGCTGCGCCAGTACCGCGCAGTGGGCGGCGCGCTCCCTGGCGCTGCGCCAACGAGCGCGAAATGCCTGCTGCAGCGCAGGTTCGGTGCTGGTGAACAGGTTTTGCAGGCTGAAGCCCAGCACCAGGTCTGCCAGTTGGCGGGTACCCAGGCGGCCGAGCAGTTCGCGTAGCGAGCTACAGGAGCGCTCCCCGCGCAGCAGAGGTGTATTGGAGAACTGCATCAGGTACGCGGCCAGCGGCGGGTCGCCAGTGATCACGCGGGTCAGTTGTTCCAGCGAGGTGCGTGGGTCGTCCAACAGCTTTCTGATGCGGACGGCGGCTTCAGGCATTTGCGGAATCCTGGCTTCGCCCTTCAGGAAACGGTTGAGCAACGCCATGCGCAGGGTATCGGTAGAAGTAGGCATCGGCTTGGCATCATCGATTGATACGGTTCCCGAAAGGCTAGCAAAGCATCCTTCGCCCTGCCGGCAAGCTCTTCCTTGACTTGCCTTGCTGCCTTCTCTAGCGTGCCTTCACTCGTTTTGTACCCGCAGGAAAACCGCATGACCGACGACCGCATCAAGCTCGAAGCCAGCTGGAAACACGCGCTGCGTGAGGAGTTTGACAAGCCTTACATGAGCGAGCTGCGTGCGTTTCTGCAGGCGGAGAAGGCGGCCGGCAAGGAAATCTATCCGCCGGGGCCGCTGATCTTCAATGCGCTAAACTCCACGCCGCTGGATCAGGTCAAGGTGGTGATCATCGGTCAGGACCCTTACCACGGTCCGGGCCAGGCGCATGGCCTGTGCTTCTCGGTGCAGCCGGGGGTGCAGACGCCGCCGTCGCTGGTGAACATCTACAAGGAGCTCAAGCGCGACCTGAACATCGACATTCCAGCCCATGGCTACCTGCAGAGTTGGGCCGACCAGGGCGTGCTGCTGCTCAACACCTCGCTGACCGTCGAGCGCGCCAATGCCGGCTCGCACGCGGGCAAGGGTTGGCAGTTCTTCACCGATCGGGTGATCGAGGTGGTCAGTGAACAGCAGCCCAAGCTGGTGTTCCTGCTCTGGGGCGCCCATGCGCAGAGCAAGCAGCGCCTGATCGACCCGACCAAGCACCTGGTGCTGCGTTCGCCGCATCCGTCGCCGCTGTCGGCGCATCGTGGCTTCATCGGCAATGGTCATTTCAGTCGCTGCAACCAGTTCCTCAGCCAGAACGGCATGGCGCCCATCGACTGGCGCTTGCCGGCGCTGTAGCGAGATCGCGTCGTAGGGTGCGCCGTGCGCACCGGCTCATCTGGTGCGTACGGCCTGGGTAGCCCCACGATCCCCTGAGTCTATCGGCTGCCGTTGTTTCAACGACTGACTACTGACTCGCCTCCCTGGCACTGCTGCGCAGCCAGGTCGGCATGAAGGCTTTCCAGGTGCTTGTCGGCTCGCTCCATCTGGCGTGAGTCTGCCTGCTCGACCAGATCGACGATCATCGCGGCCATGGCCTGACGGTTGCTTTCATAGCTGGCCTGATAGGCGCTGGTATAGAAGCGCTCGCGTTGTTGCAGCAGGGCGGTCATGCGCGCAGTGAAGTCATCGCCACGGCGTACTTCCAATGCCTCACGCAGAGCCTGTTGCCAGACCATGCGGTTTTCCAGCCAGATCTTGTTCTGTTCGCCCAGGCTCTGTGCCCAGCTCTGCACCCGTTCGCGCTGCCCGGCGTTCAGCGTGCCAAACCAGGGCTGCAGGCGCTCTTCCATGCGCTCGGCGCGCCGACTGACCTGTTCCTGCACGGGCGGCTCGAGAAACTCTTCACGCAGCTTGGCGTTCTGTTCGTCCATTGCCGCCAATAGCTGGTCGACCTGACGCGGGCTCAGGCCGCGCAGCAGTTCGATGGCGCTGGGTGTGATCTCCACGGCGATGCGCTGCATGGCTTGCTCGAAGTCGGCCAACTGGCTGGCCATCAGCTCGCTGTCACGGCTGCTCAGCGCCTGCTGACTGCGTTGCAGCCAGTCGAGATAACGCGGCAGCTCGACGCTGCAGTGCCAGGCCAGGTGCTCCTGCAGTTGGGGTTTGAGCCAGGCGCTCTGCTCGCTGGTCAGCGCCACGTAGTCGCCCAGCTTCCAGGGGATCAGCCAATCGAGGTTGCGATACGCCAGGCCGACACGGCTGCAGGCGCTCAGCAGCAGGGTGATGGCCAGTAGCAGGAGCAGAGGCTTGCGCATGAACGGGACTCGCGAGAGTAGAGCTGTTGAGACTAATACTGGGTGCATCTGACGCAAGAGGGTGGAAATATCCGCTTAAGAGTTCGGTGATGTGAGGTTTGGATCGCGCTTAAAAGGGGAGGTTCTTTGCATGGTGTGGGAAAGTGCAGATCGATACCGAACTGGCAAGTTTGTGTGCGTATCGCTTGCTGGCTTGGCACTATCCATTACCGCGTCTGCTGAACGTTTGGGTTGCGCCCCTTACGGGCGAAACCAAGACGAGAGATCGACACGCTAACGATCTTTACCAGGATATAAATAGCGCAAAAAACACACAAACTTACCAGTCCGGTGTCAAACGTATCCAAATACGGATAACCAATAAAAAACCGCCCCGAAGGGCGGTTTCCATGTCGCAGGTTGCGCTTAGCCACCGAGGTAGGCGTCGCGTACCTTGGGATCGTTGAGCAGCTCTTCCCCGCTGCCACGCATGACGATGTGGCCGTTCTCCAGCACGTAACCGCGATCCGCCAGCTTCAGCGCCTGGTTGGCGTTCTGCTCGACCAGGAACACGGTCACGCCGTCTTTGCGCAGTTGCTCGATGATGTCGAAGATCTGCTGGATGATGATCGGCGCCAGACCCAGAGACGGCTCATCGAGCAGCAGCAGGTTGGGCTTGCTCATCAATGCACGACCGATGGCGAGCATCTGCTGCTCGCCGCCGCTCATGGTGCCGGCGCGCTGGGCGAAGCGCTCCTTCAGGCGCGGAAACAGGTGCAGCACCTTGTCCAGTTGCTCCTGATTGTCCGCCTTGTCACCGAAGAAGCCGCCCATGGCCAGGTTTTCCTCGACGGTCAGGCGGGCGAACACGCGACGGCCTTCCGGCACGATGGCGATGCTCTTGCGCATGATCTCCGGGGTATCCATGCCCACCAGTTCCTCACCCAGGTAGCGGATGCTGCCGCTGGTGGCGCGCGGGTTGCCGCACAGGGTCATGAGCAGGGTCGACTTGCCGGCACCGTTGGCGCCGATCAGGGTGACGATCTCGCCTTTCTGCACTTCGATGCTGACGTCGTGCAGGGCCTGGATCTTGCCGTAGAAGGTTGAGACGTTGTTGAAGCTCAGCATGGATTACGCCTCCCCCAGATAGGCTTTGATCACGTCCGGGTTGTTGCGGATGTCGTCCGGCGTGCCGTCGGCCAGGGGAGTGCCCTGGTTGATCACGTAGATGTGGTCGGAAATGCTCATCACCAGCTTCATGTCGTGCTCGATCAGCAGCACGGTGACATTGTGCTCGTCACGCAGCACGCTGATCAGGGCTTTCAGGTCTTCGGTTTCACGCGGGTTGAGACCGGCGGCCGGCTCGTCGAGCATGAGGATGCTTGGGCGCGTCATCATGCACCGGGCGATTTCCAGGCGGCGCTGCTGACCGTAGGCCAGGGTGCCCGCCTCACGGTTGGCGAAGTCCACCAGGTCGACCTGCTCCAGCCAGTGGGCGGCGTAGTCCATGGCCTCGCGCTCGCTGCGGCGGAATGCCGAGGTCTTGAACAGACCCGCCAGGTAGCTGGTGTTGAGATGGCGATGCTGGGCGATCAGCAGGTTTTCCACCGCCGTCATGTCCTTGAACAGACGCACATTCTGGAAGGTGCGTACCACGCCCTTGCGGGCGATCTTGTGGCCGGGCAGGCCTTCGATCGCCTCGCCGTTCAGGCGGATGCTGCCGGAGCTCGGCTGATAGAAGCCGGTCAGGCAGTTGAAGACGGTGGTCTTGCCGGCGCCGTTCGGGCCGATCATCGACACCACCTGCTTTTCCTTGACATTCAGGCCCACCCCGTTGACGGCCAGCAGGCCGCCGAAACGCATGGACAGGCCGCTTACTTCGAGAATCGTGCGGCTCATCGCTTCAGCTCCAGGTGGGGACGTTGCATCGGCAGCAACCCTTGCGGGCGCCAGATCATCATGAAGATCATGACCAGGCCGAAGATCAGCATGCGGTACTCGCTCAGCTCACGCATCTCCTGCAGCATCACCATGACGATGGCGGCGAGGATAACGCCCAGCTGAGAGCCCATGCCGCCGAGTACGACGATGGCGAGGATCATCGCTGACTCGATGAAGGTGAACGACTCCGGCGTTACCAGGCCCTGGCGGGCAGCGAAGAAGCTACCGGCAAAACCGGCCAGGCTGGCACCGATGGTGAAGGCCGAAAGCTTGATCACGGTGGGGTTCAGGCCCAGCGCACGGCAGGCGATCTCGTCTTCACGCAGGGCTTCCCAGGCACGACCGATCGGCATGCGCAGCAGGCGGTTGACCAGGAACAGGGTCAGCAGCACCAGCAGTAACGCGATCAGGTAGAGGAAGATCACCTTGTACTGCGAGTTGTAGGCGATTTCGAAGTAGCCGTGGAAGGTCGGCATGTCGGCCGGCACGCGGCGCTCGAAGGACAGGCCGAACAGGGTCGGCTTGTTCTCGTTGGCGATACTCAGGCCGTTCGGGCCACCGGTCAGTTCGGTGAGGTTACGCAGCAGAATGCGGATGATCTCGCCGAAGCCCAGGGTCACGATGGCCAGGTAGTCGCCGCGCAGGCGCAGCACCGGGAAACCGAGCAGGAAGCCGAACAGCGCAGCCATCATCCCTGCGATCGGCAGGCACATCCAGAAACTCAGGCCGAAGTAATGCGAGAGGATCGCATAGCTGTAGGCGCCGACTGCGTAGAAACCGACGTAACCCAGATCGAGCAGACCGGCCAGACCGACCACGATGTTCAGGCCAAGGCCGAGCATCACGTAGATCAGGATCAGCGTGGCGATATCCACCGAACCACGACTGGCGAAGAACGGCCACACCAGCGCCACCATGACCATTGCCAGAATGATCCAGCGCTGGGTGGAGGGCAGGGTGAGGAAGTTACCGACCTGACCGGAGCCGCTGGGCAGCTTGGGCAGCTTGGCCCAGGTCGGAGTCAGTCGGTCACGCAGCAATTGCCAGAGGAAGATCAGCGTAGCAGCGCCGCCGATGCACCAGAGTTCGAAGGCACTTGCGCCTTCCACACGCAGGCTGATGCCGACGGTGGAGAGTTTCAGGCCCAGGACCGGGTAGGAAATGATCAGCACCAGCAGGGCGCTGAAAATCGCGGATTTGATGTTGCGGCTCATACCTTTTCCACCTCCGGGCGGCCAAGGATGCCGGTTGGACGGAACAGCAGTACCAGCACCAACAGGCTGAAGGCCACCACGTCCTTGTATTGATCACCGAAGATATCGGCGCCGAATGCTTCGGCAACGCCCAGCAGCAGGCCGCCGAGTACCGCGCCGGGGATGCTGCCGATGCCACCGAGTACCGCAGCGGTGAAGGCCTTGATGCCGGCGAGGAAGCCCAGGTGCGGGTTGATCACGCCGTAGTTCATGCCCAGCAGTACCGAGGCGATGGCGGCCAGCGCAGCACCGATGACGAAGGTCAGGGCGATGATGTTGTTGGTGTTGATGCCGAGCAGGTTGGCCATCTTCAGGTCTTCGGCGCAGGCGCGGCAGGCACGGCCCAGGCGTGAACGGGAGATGAACAGGGTCAGACCGATCATGGTGACGAAGGTGACGATAAAGATCAGCACCTGCATGTAGGACACCACCACGCCGTTGGCGGCGCTTTCACCGAAGACGAAATTGCCGGGCAGCAGGCTGGGAATGGCCTTGTCCTTGGAGTCCTGTGAGAGCAACACGGCATTCTGCAGGAAGATCGACATACCGATCGCGGAGATCAGCGGGATCAGGCGGTTGCCGCCGCGCAAGGGGCGATAGGCCACCCGCTCGATGCTGTAGCCGTAGGCGCTGGTGACGATCATGGTGGCAGCGAAGGCCGCGATCATCACGAAGGGCACGGCTTCCAGGCCGAACATGGCGAGGCCGGCGATAACGGTGAAGGCTACGTACGAGCCAATCATGTAAACCTCGCCATGGGCGAAGTTGATCATGCCGATGATGCCGTAGACCATGGTGTAGCCGATGGCGATCAGGGCATAGGTACTGCCAATGGTCAGGCCATTGATCAGTTGTTGTAGGTAGTGATAAAGATCAGGCATTGCCTAACTCCTGGGCGCTTGCGTAAAGCGGCGCTTGTGGCGCAGCGCGAGGCCGGAATTCTTCTAATAAACAAAGCCCACTGCTCGCGCAGTGGGCTTTGGCTCAGACAGGAAGCTTACTTGGCTTCGGACTTGGTGCCGTCCTGGTGCCACTCGTACACCACGAAGCTGAAGTCCTTCAGGTCGCCCTTCTCGTCGAAGGCCAGGGCGCCGGTGGGGGTGTCGAAGCTGTTGGAGCGCAGGGCAGCCGCTACCTTGGCGGTATCGGTGTCGCCGGCTTTCTCGATGCCTTCGGCGATGACCTGAACGGCAGCGTAGGCCGGGAACACGAACGGACCGCTCGGGTCTTCGTTCTTGGCCTTGAAGGCCTCGACCAGCGCCTGGTTCTTCGGATCCTGGTCGAAGGACTTCGGCAGGGTGACCAGCAGGCCTTCGGAAGCCGGGCCGGCGATGGCCGAGATTTCCTTGTTACCCACGCCTTCCGGGCCCATGAACTTGACGTTCAGGCCGCGCTCTTTGGTCTGGCGCAGCAGAAGGCCCAGCTCCGGGTGGTAGCCGCCGTAGTAGACGAAGTCGACGCCAGCCTGGTTGAGCTTGGCGATCAGCGCCGAGAAGTCCTTGTCGCCGGCGTTGATGCCTTCGAACAGAGAAACCTTCACGCCTTTGCCTTCCAGGGTCTGCTTGACCGCGGTAGCGATACCTTCGCCGTACTGCTGCTTGTCGTGAATGACGGCGACGTTCTTCGGCTTGACGTGGTCGGCGATGAAGTTACCGGCGGTCGGGCCTTGCAGGCTATCCAGGCCGATGGTGCGGAAGACCAGCTCGTAGCCACGAGCGGTGATGTCCGGGCTGGTGGAAGCCGCGGTGATCATCAGGATGCCTTCGTCTTCGTAGATGTCGGAAGCCGGCTGAGTGGAGCTGGAGCACAGGTGGCCAACCACGAACTTGACGCCGTCGTTGACGATCTTGTTGGCAACGGCAACGGCTTGTTTCGGATCGCACGCGTCGTCGTAGACCACGCCTTCGAGCTGGGCGCCATTGACGCCGCCGGCCTTGTTGATCTGTTCGATGGCCATCTTGGCGCCGATGAATTGCATCTCACCGTACTGAGCAACGGCACCGGTCACCGGACCGGCCAGACCGATCTTGATGTTGTCGGCCGCCATCGAATAGCTGGCCGCCCCCGCCAGTGCCATTGCCGCGAACAGCTTGGAAATCTGCTTAGTAGCCTTGTTCATGAGTGCTCCACTCTTGTGTTTTTCGTTGTTGTAGTTCTTGCGGCCGAAGCTGCAGAACCGGGTCTGTTACCCCGGTAATGCCTCCGGCAACTGTACCGGAACAGTGTAGAGCGCGGATTTGCGCCTTGAAAAGCCGGCAGCTGGAGGCGATACGTGGGGTTGTCGCTAAATTGCAAGGAATGTATAGAAAAACGGCGTGGCCTGGGTCGGCTGGCGAGCGTCGCGCGGTTGCCAGGGCAGTTGCCGACGCTATCATTGCGCGCCTGTATTCAAAGCCATCGACACGGGACACACCATGACGGATCAATCTAGCACCCTCTATGCCAAGCTGCTCGGTGAGACAGCGCCGATTCGTTGGCAGGAACTGCAGCCGTTCTTCGCTCGCGGTGCGCTACTCTGGGTCGAGGGTGGCGAGGATCTGGTGGCGGTCGCGCATGCCCTGGCCGAGAACGATCAGGCTCGAGTTGCGCAATGGATGAACCAAGGCCTGCTGCGCAAGCTCGAAGATACACGTGCCGGAGATCTGCTCGCGCGCGACCCCCAGTTGTGGGCAGTCGTGGTCGCCCCCTGGGTGTTGGTACAGGAAAGGGCAGGGGATTCAGCTGTGCACTGAGATGGTGCAATGCAGGGCTATGAGCAGCGAGCTAGACTCCTCCCACGCTCCCGTCAGGGAGTTTCTCGCAGTGCCACGGCAAAGGAGTGAGCCCCATGTTCGAACCTGGTCACCTGCACCGCAGCAATCCGCCTGGCCTGGGCGGGCAACCTGGTTACAGCATCGATTTCTACTATGAGGTGCGCAAGGATTCACAAGAAGGACCCATGCTGCATGGGCGCCTGGTCGGCGAGATCGAGGGCAGGGCATTCGAGGAAGTCTTCGAAATGCATCGCGATACCGCGTTCAACTTCGCCAGCGTGATCTCCCGCCTGGTAGCCAAGCATGGCTTGCCGCCCAACCACAGCCCGATCATGCGTGCCCATGCCGAATACGATGCGCTCTTCGAAGACATCCGCGCCAAGTTGCACGCCAAGCCGGGTGAAGCGGTGGACCTCGATCACCTGGAGCGCGACGGTCCGACGTGACCCCTGGCTGTTCGAGGACGAAAAAAAACCGGATGCTCAGATCCGGTTTTTTCATTCTCGTGTCGTGTCTCAGGCAGCGACGAAACCTGCAGGATAGGCCAGCGAGGCTTGGCTGCTCTGCACTTCGGCGATGGTTTCGCGAACGACCTGTTTGGCCAGGCAAGCGCACTTGCCACACTGGCTGGCGATGCCGAGCGTGCCGCGCACTTCACGGTAGCTGCAGCAGCCTTCGTAGACCGCATCGCGGATTTGAGTATCGGTGACACCTTCACAGAGGCAGACGTACATAAGCAAGGCTCGTCTTGGTGGTTCTGTTCGATGGATCGGATACTAATGTTAATGAGAATGCTTGTCAAAGATCGATTGCGAATGCTCGCATCTCCTGACGAACGGTGTATGAGCGCCGTTGCGCAGATGTGAAAAAACCGGCCTTGGCCGGTTTTTTCATTGAAGGGTGAATGTGCAGAGGCTCACTGATCGAATTCGTCCCAGCCGCCCATTTCCTTCCAGCGATTGACGATGCCGCAGAACAGCTCGGCGGTCTTCTCGGTGTCGTAGCGCGCCGAGTGTGCTTCCTTGCCATCGAACTCGATACCGGCTGTCTGGCAGGCCTTGGCCAGCACGGTCTGGCCATAGGCGAGGCCGGCGAGGGTTGCGGTGTCGAAGCTGGAGAACGGGTGGAAGGGATTGCGTTTGATGCCGCAGCGCGCCACCGCCGCATTGAGGAAACCGAGGTCGAAGCTGCTGTTATGGCCGACCAGAATCGCGCGCTTGCAGCCAGCCGATTTGATCGACTTGCGCAGGCCCTTGAAGATTTCGCCCAGCGCGTGCTCCTCGCTCACTGCCATGCGCAGCGGGTGGTCGAGCTTGATGCCGGTGAATTCCAGCGCGGCCTGTTCGATGTTGGCGCCTGCGAAGGGTTCGATGCGGAAGAAGTGGGTGTGATCCGGATAGAGGAAGCCGCTCTCATCCATGGCAATGGTGGTCGCAGCGATTTCCAGCAGGGCATCGGTGGCGCAGTTGAAACCACCGGTTTCCACATCCACTACCACCGGTAGATAACCGCGAAAGCGTGCGGCCATGGGCGTGCGCGGGCCGGACGGCAGGCTGGGCTCGAGTTCGTCGTCGTAGTTGTCTTCGCTCACGCCTGGGCCTCCAGCAATTTCCAGCGCAGGGTTTCGCCGGCGCGCAGCGGCACCACGCTGTTGTCGCCCAGCGGCAGGGTGGCCGGCACGGTCCACTCTTCGCGCACCAGGGTAATGCTGTCGCTGTTACGCGGCATGCCGTAGAAGTCCGGGCCGTGGAAGCTGGCGAAGGCTTCCAGCTTGTCCAGCGCGCCGCGCTGTTCGAAGGCTTCGGCATACAGCTCGATGGCCGCATAGGCGGTGTAGCAGCCGGCGCAGCCGCAGGCGGCTTCCTTGGCGTGCTTGACGTGCGGCGCCGAGTCGGTGCCGAGGAAGAACTTGGGGTTGCCGCTGGTGGCAGCGTCGAGCAGGGCTTCCTGATGCACGTTGCGTTTGAGGATCGGCAGGCAGTAGAAGTGCGGGCGAATGCCGCCGACCAACATGTGGTTGCGGTTGTACAGCAGGTGGTGCGCGGTGATGGTGGCGCCGACGTTGGCCGAGGCGGCCTCGACGAACTGCACCGCGTCACGGGTGGTGATGTGCTCGAACACCACTTTCAGCGTCGGGAAGCGGTCGACCACACGGGTCAGGTGCTCGTCGATGAAGGTCTTCTCGCGGTCGAATACGTCGATCTCGGCGCGGGTCACTTCGCCGTGCACCAGCAGCAGCATGCCGACTTCGGCCATCGCTTCGAGTGCCGGGAAGATCTTGTCGATGCTGGTCACGCCCGAGTCGGAGTTGGTGGTAGCGCCGGCCGGGTAGAGCTTGGCCGCATGCACGAAACCGCTGGCCTTGGCCGCGCGTACGTCTTCGGGGCTGGTGTTGTCGGTGAGATAGAGCACCATCAGCGGCTCGAAGCGACTGCCCGCCGGGCGCGCCGCGAGGATGCGCTGACGATAGGCGTCGGCTTCGGCGGCATTGCGTACCGGCGGAACCAGGTTGGGCATGATGATGGCGCGGCCGAAAGTGCGCGCGGCGTCGCCGACGGTGTGTGGCAGCACCGCGCCGTCGCGCAGGTGAATGTGCCAGTCATCGGGACGCAGGAGAGTCAGGAGGTCGGACATGGAGGCTTCCAGGCGGGTAAAACGTGGCCGCATGGTAACTGAAAAGCGCCTGTTCGCGCTCGCGGCGACGCGACAATTGCACGCAGGGGGTCAAGTTTCCGCGCGCCTGACCGATACCCCGTAAGAATGCCGTGAATCGCCGTGGAGTCGACCGTGCGTGCGCCCAATTTCCTTCTGATCAGCCTGCTGGCTGGCATGCCTTTGTGCTTGCCAGCGCATGCCATCAGCTTCCAGACGCGGCTGGAAAAGGTGGAGTGGACGGTCGAGGGTGATCAGTTCGAGTGTCGCCTGAGTCAGCCGATCAGCAATTTCGGCAGTGGCGAGTTCGTACGCCGCGCGGGTGAACAGGTCACCTTTCGTCTCAAGGCACGCGAGCGCTGGATGGGCGCCGGTTCGGCGACCTTGCTGGCGGCGGCTGCGCCCTGGCAGCCAGGGCGCGGCGACATCAACCTCGGCGTGGTCAGCGTCGGCAATGGTGAGGTGCCGTTCAACAGCTCGCAGGAGCAGGGTTCGCGGCTGCTCACCGGTTTGCTCGAAGGGCGCAGCCCACTGGTACGTCATCGCACCCTCAACGGGGGCGATAATCTGGAAGTGCGTTTGCTGCCGGTGAAGTTTCACAAGGCCTATGACGATTACCAGGCCTGTATCGCCAAGTTGCTGCCGGTCAATTTTGATCAGATTCGCCAGGCGCAGATCGGTTTCCCGGGGGGGGGCATCGATCTCGATCCGATGGCCAAGGCCAAGCTCGACATCATCCTCGACTTCGTCAAGGCCGACCCGAGCATCAACAGCTTCCAGATTGATGGTCATGCCGACAACAGCGGTAATCGTCTGACCAATCGCGACCTTTCACGTCGTCGTGCGCTGGCCGTGCAGGAGTATCTGGTGGCCGGTGGCGTACCGGTCGAACAGATCACCATGCGCTTTCATGGCGAGCGTTACCCGCTGGTGCCAAACAACAACGAAGCCAATCGCGCCAAGAACCGTCGTGCGACCCTGCGCCTGGATCGCGTGCCCGCTCCGGAAGTCCCGGTACAGAGCGAACCGCAAGTCGCTCCACCGAGCCCCCCGGTCGATCCGGCCGGAAGTACGCCCTCCTGAGGCAAAAACGCCCATTCTCGCCGTCGCTTCGTCGTCACAAGCTGTCGCGCCCCTGTAAATTGCCCCGCAGGGTCAGTAGAATCACCGGTTTTATCGTACAACCCGTGGAGTGATGGCATGGCGGACGTCAAAAAGGTAGTTCTGGCCTATTCCGGTGGCCTGGACACCTCGGTGATCCTCAAGTGGCTGCAAGATACCTATAACTGTGAAGTGGTGACCTTCACCGCTGATCTCGGCCAAGGCGAAGAGGTCGAACCGGCCCGCGCCAAGGCTCAGGCGATGGGCGTCAAGGAAATCTACATCGACGACCTGCGCGAAGAATTCGTCCGTGACTTCGTCTACCCGATGTTCCGCGCCAACACCGTCTACGAAGGCGAATACCTGCTGGGTACTTCCATCGCCCGTCCGCTGATTGCCAAGCGTCTGATCGAAATCGCCAACGAGACCGGCGCCGACGCCATCTCCCACGGTGCGACCGGCAAGGGCAACGATCAGGTGCGTTTCGAGCTGGGCGCCTACGCGCTGAAGCCAGGTGTGAAAGTCATCGCCCCATGGCGTGAGTGGGACCTGCTGTCGCGCGAGAAGCTGATGGACTACGCCGAGAAGCACGCCATCCCGATCGAGCGCCACGGCAAGAAGAAGTCGCCGTACTCCATGGATGCCAACCTGCTGCACATCTCCTATGAAGGCGGCGTGCTGGAGGACACCTGGACCGAGCACGAAGAAGACATGTGGAAATGGACTGTCTCCCCTGAGGCAGCACCGGATGCACCGACTTATATCGAGCTGACCTACCGCGCCGGCGACATCGTCGCCATCGACGGCAAGGCCATGAGCCCGGCTACCGTACTGGCTGAATTGAACCGCATCGGTGGCGAGAACGGCATCGGCCGTCTGGACATCGTCGAGAACCGTTTCGTCGGCATGAAATCCCGTGGCTGCTACGAGACGCCCGGTGGCACCATCATGCTCAAGGCCCACCGCGCCATCGAGTCGATCACCCTCGACCGTGAAGTGGCGCACCTGAAAGACGATCTGATGCCGAAGTACGCCAGCCTGATCTACAACGGTTTCTGGTGGAGCCCGGAGCGTCTGATGCTGCAACAGATGATCGACGCGTCGCAGGCCAACGTGAACGGCGTGGTACGCCTGAAGCTGTACAAGGGCAACGTCATCGTCACCGGCCGCAAGTCCGACGATTCGCTGTTCGACGCCAACATCGCGACCTTCGAGGAAGATGGCGGTGCCTACAACCAGCAGGACGCCGCGGGCTTCATCAAGCTCAACGCCCTGCGCATGCGCATCGCCGCCGGCAAGGGCCGTAAGCTGGTCTAAGCTGAGTCAACTGCGCTACAAGGACCCCGGCCATGTGCCGGGGTTCTGCTTTCTAAAGGAGTAAACCCGATGAGACTGCTGCACACCATGCTGCGCGTCGGCGACCTGGACAAGTCCATCGCCTTCTACACCGAAGTCCTGGGCATGACCCTGCTGCGGCGCAAGGACTACCCGGACGGTCAGTTCACCCTGGCGTTCGTCGGCTACGGCGACGAGGCGCACAACAGTGTGATCGAGCTGACCCACAACTGGGGTGTGGACAGCTATGAGCTGGGTAGCGGCTACGGCCATATCGCCCTGGAAGTCGAGGACGTCTACAAGGCCTGCGAGGACATTCGCAGTCGTGGCGGCAATATCACCCGCGAGCCCGGTCCAATGAAGCATGGCAGCAGCATCCTGGCCTTCATCGAGGACCCGGACGGCTACAAGGTCGAGCTACTCTCGCCGTCTCGCCGCGACTGATCGCCCGATACACAAAGCCCCGCAATCAACGGGGCTTCTTCTGTGCAACTCGATAATCAGATATCGAAATCATACTCGGCCAGCTGTTTGTGCAGGCGACGCTCTTCGAGGAAGTTGTCGATGATACGGCGCTTGGTCAGATTGGTCTTGGCGACCTCTACCACAGGCTCGGCATCGTCCGATTCTTCCGCGACAAAGTCTTCGTCCAGCTCGAGGTCTTCTTTGTCAGTACTCATCTATTCCACTCCAGGCCAGTTACCGGGGCCGTTTGCGCACCTTATAGCGGCAAAAATTGAGCGGGTAAAAAAGATTTTTTCAATCAGGAGATCGTCGGATTCTATGGCTGATCAATCATCGGAAGTCTTGGCCTTGTACTCGCACAGATCTTCGATGCGGCAGGCGCCACAACGTGGTTTGCGCGCGGTGCAGACATAGCGCCCGTGCAGAATCAGCCAGTGGTGGGCGTCGAGCAGGTAATCCTTGGGCACGAACTTGAGCAGCTTCTTCTCCACCTCGACCACATTCTTGCCCGGTGCGATGCCGGTGCGGTTGCTGACGCGGAAAATGTGCGTGTCCACGGCCATGGCCAACTGGCGGAAAGCGGTGTTGAGCACCACGTTGGCAGTCTTGCGGCCGACGCCTGGCAGGGCTTCGAGATCCTCGCGGTTGTCCGGCACCTGGCTGCCGTGTTTCTCGATGAGGATGCGGCAGGCCTCGATGACGTTCTTTGCCTTGCTGTTATAGAGGCCGATGGTCTTGATGTACTCGGAGAGTCCTTCGACGCCCAGGGCGTAGATCGCCTCCGGCGTATTGGCGACCGGAAACAGCTTGGCCGTGGCCTTGTTGACGCTGACATCGGTGGCCTGGGCCGACAGCGTCACCGCCACCAGCAGTTCGAAGGGCGAGCGGTAGGCTAGCTCGGTTTTCGGCTCGGGGTTGTCTTCGTGCAGGCGGCGGAAGATTTCCAGGCGTTTGGCAGCATTCATGGTGTCGGATTTCAGGCGTGGCCCGGATGCAATCCGGGGTGGGTATTTGGCATTCCCGGATTGCATCCGGGCCAGGTTCGGTCGCTCGCTTGCGGTGTCATTCGATCACGCCGGTGACCCGCACGCGGCGGCTTTGTGCCGGCTGATCGGGGGCGACGGCCTTGGCGCGTTCTGCGGCGATCTGGTCGATGCGGTTCTTGCCGGCGATCAGCAAGCCCAGGACGATAAAGGCACCCGGAGGCAGGATGGCCAGCAGAAACCCTTTGTAGTCATGCACCAGAGTGAGTTTCCAGTCGGCGGCAATCGGGCCGAACAGCAGGTGCATGTTGGCCAGCAGCGCGCCGGTGCCGAGCAGTTCACGCACGGCGCCGATCAGCACCAGCACCAGGCCGAAGCCCAGGCCCATCATCAGGCCGTCATAGGCCGCGCGGGCCGGATCGTGCTTGGCGGCGAAACCGTCGGCACGGCCGAGGATCACGCAGTTGGTGGTGATCAGCGGGATGAAGATGCCGAGAATCTGGTACAGCTCGTAGGTGTAGGCCTGCATCAGCAGTTCGATGCAGGTGGTCAGCGCGGCGATGATCATGACGAAGGCCGGCAGACGCACGGCGGTGTTGACCACGCCGCGCACCAGCGATACGGCGGTGTTCGAGCACACCAGCACCACGGCGCTGGCCAGCGCCAGGCCAAGGGCGTTGACTGTGGAGTTGCTTACCCCGAGCAGCGGACACAGGCCGAGCAACTGCACCAGCGCCGGGTTGTTCTTCCACAGGCCGTTGAGGCTGATTTCGCGGTAGCTGGTCATTGCTCGTCCTCCGCCAGGCCCAGCAGGTGGGCGCGGTGCGTGTCGAAATAGCGCAGGGCGCCGTGCACGGCCTTGACCACCGCGCGCGGGGTGATGGTGGCACCGGCGAACTGGTCGAAGTCGCCGCGATCCTTCTTCACCGCCCAGCGGTCTTCACCAGGGTCACTCTGGGACTTGCCCTCGAAGCTGCGTACCCAGTCGCTCTTGGCCAGTTCGATCTTGTCGCCCAGGCCGGGTGTTTCCTTGTGGCTGAGCACGCGCACGCCAGCCAGGCGGCCATCGGCGAAGATGCCCACCAGCAGGTGGATGGCGCCGCTGTAACCGTCGGGAGCGGTCACCGGCAGGATCAGCGCGTTGGGCTGGCCACCCTTGAGCGCCAGATAGGCCGACTGCGGGCTGCGATGACCCAGTTCAGGGGCGTTGAGTTCGATGCGGTTGTCCAGCAGGTGGTTGTCATAGCTGCCTGCTGGGAGTATTTCGGCCAGCGCGCGCACTTGCGCCTCACGTTCGGCTGCGGCGATACGCTCGGCAGTGCCCTGTTGCAGCAGGGCAACGCTGCCGACGGTGCCGATGGCGAACAGGCCGAGTACCAGAGCGTTCTTCAGCATCGAGCGGCTGATTTCCGGCAGCATGTTCATTCTCCCAGCTTGAAGCCGCTGTTGGGCTTGCGGTGGCCGTAGCTGCGCGGCCGCGTGTAGTAGTCGATGGTCGGCGCCGCCAGGTTCATCAGCAGCACGGCGAAGGCCACCGCGTCCGGGTAGCCGCCCCAGGCGCGGATCACGTAGACCAGCACGCCGACGCCGATGCCGAACACCAGGCGCCCCAGGTTGCTGGTGGCACCGGAAACCGGGTCGGTGACGATGAAGAAGGCGCCGAGCATGGTGGCGCCGGTCAGCAGGTGGAACAGCGGCGAGCCGTTGGAGTCCGAGCCGCTGCCATTCCAGAACAGCAGGCTCATGACGAACAGCGCGGCGAGCATGCCCAGCGGTGCGTGCCAGGTGATCAGACGCTTGTGCAGCAGGTACAGGCCGCCAGCGAGAAACGCCAGGTTGACCGCCTCGCTGCCGGCTCCGCCGAAGTGACCGAAGGCTGCATGGCTGGCGTGTAGTTCGTCGATGGTCAGGCTTTTGTTGACCTTGAGTGCGTCCAGCGCGGTGGCTTGCGCCCAGCCGTCTGGGAGACTGGCAATGCCGAGTATGTGCTTGAGACCATCCAGCGCGGCGACGCCGTGTGGCGCCGGCCAACTGGTCATCTCCACCGGGAAGGAAATCAGTACCACCACGTAGCCGACCATGGCCGGGTTGAACGGGTTCTGCCCGAGTCCACCGTAGAGTTGCTTGCCGAAGCCGATGGCGAAACCGCAGGCGACCAGGGTCAGCCACCAGGGCGAATAGGGCGGCAGTGCCAAAGCCAGCAGCACGGCGGTGACCAGGGCGCTGTAGTCCTTGAGGAAGAACGCCAGCGGGCGCTGGCGCGCGGTCAGCAGCGCGGCTTCGAAGCCCAGCGCGCAGAGGCAGGCCCATACCAGATTGAACAGCGTGCCGGCGCCGAACAACCAGGTCAGGGCGAGGATGCCCGGCACGGTGGCCAGCAGCACCTGCAGCATGATCTGCTGGGTACGGTTGCTGCCCGTGGCGTGGGGCGATGTGATGCGGGGCAGGGCCATCGGCGCTCCGGTGGTTCTGTTACTGCGCTCGTAGTGATCGCAGTTGATGTTCATTCCCCGGATTGCATCCGGGCTACGGTTGTCTGTGTCGCCCGGCTGTTCCGGCGCGATGGGTTTCTTTTGTAGCCCGGATGCAATCCGGGAGAGGCGTTACGGCTGGTATTCCGCCAGCTTGCGTTCGGCCTTGGCCAGGCGTGTGCGGGCCTGCTCCATCGCATCGGCTGCGGCGTTGTCATCACGCTCCAGCTTGCGCAGATCGGCGCGGGCGAAGGCCACTTCGGTTTTCAAGGCTTTCAGTTCGGTATCCACGCCGGGGCGTTCGCTGCGCACCAGCTCCGGGGCCGGTTTGTCCGAATTCGCTTCGGCAGCATGCAGGGCCTGCTCGGCAGTGGCCAGGGCATCGCGTAGTGGTTGCAGCGCGCTTTCGTCGCTGCCGGCCTTCTCGGCCTTTTTCAGCTCCGCACGTTTCATCGCCAGCTCGATCTTGGCCTTTTTCAGTGCGTCGTCACCAGCAGGTTTGGCAACTGGCGCAGGCGCCTGGTTTTGCAGATCAGCCAGGGACTTCTCGGCGGCCTCAAGCTGCTGGCGCACGCGGGCGATCTCGGCTTGCTGCTCGTCGTCCGGGGCTTCGATCTTTTCCAGCTTGCGCAGCTGGGCCTTGAGCATGGCCGCTTCGATCTTGGCCTTCTTCAAGGCTTCCTCGCCGGCTGGCTTGGGTGAGGGAGCAGGTGCAGCAGCCTGGGCATCGGCCAGGGCCTTCTCGGCGGCTTCAAGCTGCTGGCGCAGGCGGGCGATTTCGGTTTGTTGCTCGTCGTCCGGGCTGTCGAGTTTCTCCAGCTTGCGCAACTGGGCCTTGAGCATGGCGGCTTCGATCTTGGCTTTCTTCAGCGCATCGTCACCGGCGGGTTTGAGTGCCGGTGACGGTGCAGCAGCCTGGGCATCGGCCAGGGCCTTCTGCGCTGCCTCGGCGGCGGCGCGCAGCTCATTGACCTGGGCCTGCAGCTCCGGCGTATCGTGTGCGGCCAGCTGTTTTTCCGCTTTTTTCAGCGCGACCTGGGCCATGCTGGCTTCGATCTTGAGCTTCTTCAGCGCTTCGTCGACCGGCGCGGCTGCCGCTACAGCTGGTGCATCGGCTTGCGCGGCTTTGGCACGGGCGGCTTTCTCGGCGCGGGCCTTGCGCTCGGCTTCCTTCTGCTCCTCGGCGCGGCGCAGGCGTTCCTGGCGCTGCTCGAAGCGCTGCCTGGAGTGCTCGGCCTTGAGTTGCTTCTGTTCCAGCTCGCGGATGTCCGCCTTGGCTGCGCGGTAGTACTGCACCAGCGGAATGCTCGATGGGCAGACGTAGGCGCAGGCGCCGCACTCGATGCAGTCGAACAGGTTATGCGCCTTGAGTTGCTCGTGCTCCTGGCCGAGGGCAAAGAAATGCAACTGCTGCGGCAGGAGGCTGGCCGGGCAGGCTTCGGCGCACTCACCGCAGCGGATGCAGGGCATGGCTGGCGGAGGTGGCGGCAGCTCGGCGGCGGTGCTGGCCAGCAGGCAGTTGGCAGTCTTGATCAGCGGTACGTCAAGGCTGGGCAAGGTAAAGCCCATCATCGGTCCGCCCATGATCAGTCGGTTGAGTTTGGTCTTATCCAGTCCGGCAAAGGCCAGCAGTTCGCCCACTGGCGCGCCAAGCAGTGCCTCGACGTTTCCCGGGCGTGCCAGCGCCTCGCCGGTCAGGGTGGTGACGCGCGAAATCAGCGGCTTGCCAAGTACCACTGCGTCGTGAATGGCCGCGCAGGTACCGACGTTCTGGCAGAGGATACCGATATCGGCCGGCAGCCCGCCCGAGGGCACCTCGACACCGGTGAGAATCTGGATCAGTTGCTTCTCGCCGCCAGACGGATACTTGGTGGGGAATACCCGCACCTGGTAGCTGCGCTCACTGCAGGCGCCGCGCACGGCGGCGATGGCCTCGGGCTTGTTGTCCTCGATGCCGATCAGCACCTGATCGGGCTGGATCAGCTGAACCAGGATATCGATGCCGGACACCAGTTCAGTTGCGCGCTCGCGCATCAGCAGGTCATCGGCGGTGATATAGGGCTCACACTCGGTGCCGTTGATGATCAGCGTGTGAATCTTCTGCGTCGGGCGCGCAGTGAGCTTCACCGCCGTGGGGAAACCGGCGCCGCCCAGGCCGCTGATGCCGGCCTCGCGGATCAGCGCCAGCAGCTCGGCCGACTCCATATGCCGGTAGTCGGTGTGCGGCGTCAGTTCGATCCATTCGTCCAGGCCGTCGCTGTCGATGACGATGGCCGGCGCCCGCATGCCGGAGGCATGCGGGTAGGGCTGCGGGCCGATAAAGCTGACGGTACCGGAGGTCGGGGCATGCAGCGGCGCGCTGACGAAGCCGCTGGCCTCGGCGATCTTCTCGCCCTTGCGCACCCGTTGGCCGACGACCACGCAGGGCTCGGCGACGGCACCGATATGCTGGCCGAGCGGCAACACCAGGCGCTTGGGCAGCGGCGCCCGCTGGATCGGCGTGCGATTGGACAGTTCCTTGCGCTCGGCCGGGTGGATGCCGCCGGGGATATCCCAGATCCTTTCCTGCGCGCTCATGCCGCCTGCTCCCGGTCACTGGCGATCAGTTGGCCGGGTGCCAGCGGCTTGTCCCATTTCCAGTTCTGCACGGTGCTGCCGACCTCGATCATGTCGATGCAGTCCACCGGGCAGGGTTCGACGCACAGGTCGCAGCCGGTGCACTCGCTGATGATCACCGTGTGCATCTGCCGCGCCGCGCCGACGATGGCGTCCACCGGGCAGGCCTGGATGCACTTGGTGCAGCCGATGCACTCGGCCTCGCGGATGTAGGCGACCATCTGCGGCTTCTCGCCTTCCACCGCATCCAGCGGCTCTGCCTCGACATCCAGCAGGTCGGCCAGCGCCTGGATGGTCGCCTCGCCGCCGGGTGGACACTTGTTGATCTTGTCGCCGCCGGCGATCGCCTCGGCGTAAGGTTTGCAGCCTGGGTAGCCGCACTGGCCGCACTGGGTCTGTGGCAGCAGGGCGTTGATCTGCTCGGCGATGGGGTCGCCTTCGACCTTGAAGCGCACCGCAGCGAAACCGAGGATGGCACCGGCGATCAGGCACAGGCCGAGCAGCGCGAGTACGGCGATGAGGACCAGGCTCATAGCTTGATCAACCCGGCAAAGCCCATGAACGCCAGCGACATCAGGCCGGCGGTGATCATGCCGATGGCCGCGCCCTGGAAGGATTTCGGCACGTCGGCGATGGCGATGCGCTCACGCATGGCGGCGAACAGCACCAGCACCAGGGAGAAACCCAGACCCGCAGCGAAGCCGTTGGCGGTGGCGGTGATGAACGTGAACTCGGCCTTGTTGGCGTTGAGCAGGGCGACGCCGAGGACGATGCAGTTGGTGGTGATCAGCGGCAGGAAGATGCCCAGCACGCGATAGAGCAGCGGACTGGTCTTGTTCACCACCATCTCGGTGAACTGCACGGTGACCGCGATCACCAGAATGAAGCTGATGGTGCGCAGGAATTCCAGATCCAGCGGTTTGAGTACGTACTGCTGCACCAGGTAGCTGCACATGGCGGCCAGGGTCAGCACGAAGGTGGTGGCCAGGGACAGGCCGATGGCGGTTTCGATCTTCTTCGACACGCCCATGAACGGGCACAGGCCTAGGAACTGAACCAGCACGAAATTATTGACCAGGATGGCGCTGACCATGATCAGGACGAGTTCGGTCATCGGGTTGCCGTCGAGTGCGCAAAGGCCATAGGAAAAGGGCGCCTATTATCGGGAAGCCGCCCCGGCCATACAAGCCGGATGCGGCGAATTGCCTACCCTTGGCGACCTCGCGTCGCAAGCAGTATGGATCTTTTCAGCGGCTGGCGAGGCGTTTCCACAGCTTGCGCAAACCCAGTGCCACGGGGAACAGTACGATGAGGAAGGGCAGGCTGTAGCCGATGAACTCGATCAGGTTGGCGGTGCCTTCGGCGAGGTTGTCCGTCAGGCGCGAGAAGGCGTCGCCGATGCGGCCCAGGGGCGAGCTTTCGTAGGGGCTGCTGAAATTCAGGGTCAGGAGGTTGGTATCCAGACGCCGCTGCTGTTGGGCAGCCTCTTGCGCCAGTACCTGCAGTTGCACTTCCAGGGCGGCCTGCTCACGGGCCAGAGCCAGTAGGTCGGCCACGGCCAGGTCATCGCGCTTTTCGAACTGTTGCAGGGTCTGTTGCTGGCGCAGCAGTTGCTCGCGCTGGCGCCGGTTGTCGTTCACGGCCTGGGCCAGGTCTTCGGCGCGGGTGGTACGGTGGGTCAGCTCGCCGCCCTCGCTGGCCAACGCGGTGATGGCCTCGACGCCGTCCGGCACGATGCGCAGGGTCAGTTCGCCGTGAGGTGCTCGGCCGCTGCTGTGCTGGGCGGCAATCAGGTTGCAGGTGCCGAAGCGCTCGGCCAGGCAGGCTTCGCGCGTGGCAGCGATACGCTCGCCGATCTGCTCGGCTGCCAGTTCGATGCCTGCATGGTGTTCGTAGGCCAGGTAGTTGCCGGCCTTGTTGCGTTCACCTTGCAGGGCGCCGCCGAGCGGGGCGCCCGATTGCTCCGAGCAGCCGGCCAGCAAAGCCAGCAGCGGCACTACCATCCATGGTTTCATCCTTGCCTCCTGGCGCTTGGCTTACTTGACGCGCTGACCCGGCTTGGCGCCGCTGTCCGGGCTGAGCAGGTAGATGTCCTCGCCACCGGGGCCGGCGGCCAGGACCATGCCTTCGCTGATGCCGAACTTCATCTTGCGCGGCGCCAGGTTGGCGACGTACAGGGTCAGGCGGCCTTCCAGCTTGCTCGGGTCCGGGTAGGCGGACTTGATGCCGGAGAATACGTTGCGCTTCTCGTCGCCAATATCCAGCGACAGGCGCAGCAGCTTGTCGGCGCCTTCGACGAACTCGCACTTCTCGATGAGGGCGATACGCAGGTCGACGGCAGCGAAGGCGTCGAAATTGATCTCGGCAGCCAGCGGGTCCTTGGCAAGTTCGCCATTCCCCTGTGGCTTGGGCGCTTCGGCGGCCAGGTCTTCCTTGGAGGCTTCGATCATGGCTTCGATCCTTGCTGGCTCAATGCGGGTCAGCAGTGGGTTGAACGGGTTCAACGGGTGATTGGCCAGCGGCAGCGCCAGGTCGGACCAGGTTTGCGGTTTCACGTTGAGGAAGGCTTCTGCTTCTGCGGCCAGCTTCGGCAGCACCGGCTTGAGCATGATCACCAACTGGCGGAACAGGTTGATGCCCAGCGCGCAGATTTCCTGCACCTCGGCCTGCTTGCCTTCGATCTTGTTCAGGGCCCAGGGCGCCTTGTCGGCGATCCAAGCGTTGGCGCGGTCGGCCAGCGCCATGATCTCGCGCATGGCGCGGGAGAAATCACGCGCCTCGTAAGCGTCGGCGATGCTCGGCGCGGCGGCCTGGAACGCTTCCCACAGCTCGGGCTCCGGGTTGGCGGCGACCAGCAGGCCGCCATTGCCCTTGTGGATGAAGCCGGCGCAGCGGCTGGCGATATTGACCACCTTGCCGACCAGGTCCGAGTTGACCTTCTGCACGAAGTCCTCGAGATTCAGGTCGAGGTCGTCCACGCCACGGCCCAGCTTGGCGGCATAGTAGTAGCGCAGGTACTCCGGGTTCAGGTGATCGAGGTAAGTGCGTGCCTTGATGAAGGTACCGCGCGACTTGGACATCTTCTGCCCGTTCACCGTCAGGTAGCCGTGCACATTCACCGCGGTCGGCTTGCGGTAACCGGCGCCTTCGAGCATCGCGGGCCAGAACAGGGCGTGGAAGTTGACGATGTCCTTGCCGATGAAGTGGTACAGCTCGGCGTTGGAATCCTTGCCCCAGAACGCGTCGAAGTCCAGTTCCGGACGGCGCGCGCAGAGGTTCTTGAAGCTGGCCATGTAGCCGATCGGTGCATCCAGCCAGACGTAGAAGTACTTGCCCGGCTCGCCGGGAATCTCGAAGCCGAAGTAGGGCGCATCGCGGGAGATGTCCCACTCCTGCAGGCCGCTGTCCAGCCACTCGGCGAGCTTGTTGGCCACGGCGTCCTGCAGGGTGCCGCTGCGCGTCCACTGCTTGAGCATGGCTTCGAAGTCGGGCAGCTTGAAGAAGAAATGTTGCGACTCCTTGAGCACCGGCACCGCACCGGAAATGGCCGAACGCGGGTTCTTCAGCTCGGTCGGTGCATAGGTAGCGCCGCATTTCTCGCAGTTGTCGCCGTACTGATCCTCGGCGGCGCACTTCGGGCAGGTGCCCTTGATGAAGCGGTCGGCGAGAAACATGCCTTTCTCGGGGTCGAAATACTGGGTCACCGCACGGGTGGCGATATGGCCAGCCTCGCGAAGTGCCAGGTAGATGGACGCCGACAGCTCGCGGTTCTCCTCCGAGTGGGTGGAGTGGTAGTTGTCGAAGTCCACGCCGAAGTCGGCGAAGTCGGCGGTGTGCTCGGCCTGCACGTTGGCGATGAGCTGCTCGGGCGTGATGCCTTCCTTCTCCGCACGCAGCATGATCGCCGAGCCGTGCGCATCGTCGGCACAGACGTAGATGGCCTGGTTGCCACGCAGCTTCTGGTAGCGCACCCACATGTCGGTCTGCACGTACTCGAGCATGTGGCCGAGGTGGATCGAACCGTTGGCGTAGGGGAGGGCGCTGGTAACGAGAATCTTGCGGGCTTCGGTCATGGTGATCGGCTGCACTGGTAAAACGAGGGAAGTCGGCAACTATAAAGCAGCGGCAAGCTGCAAGCCACCTGCACCAGGCAAGCGCGGTCGATGTACCGCGCATGGCTCGTTGCTGCTGCTATGATGCCGGCCTGTTATTGCGCTGCCTTCTGGAGTCCATGCATGAGTGCCGTCACCCGCGAAGCGGTCGAAGCCTGTCTGCGTCAGTTCACCGATCCTCATCTTGATCAGGACCCGGTCAGTGCCGGTTGCCTGCGTGAAGTCGACATTCAGGGCGCGCGCGTTTGCGTGCGTTTGCAGCTCGGTTATGCCGCCGGCCTGTTCAAGAACGGTTGGGCGCAGATGCTGCAGATGGCGTTGGAGAACCTCGATGGTGTCGACAGTGCGCAGGTAAAGGTCGATTGCGTGATCGACTCGCATCAGGGCCAGGCCCAGGTGCCGGCACTGGCCGGGGTCAAGAACGTGATCGCCGTGGCCTCGGGCAAGGGCGGTGTAGGCAAATCTACAACCGCAGCCAACCTGGCCTTGGCCCTGGCGCGTGAAGGCGCGCGTGTGGGCATTCTCGATGCTGATATCTACGGCCCCAGCCAGGGCATCATGTTCGGCATCGCCGAAGGTACGCGGCCGCAGGTCAAGGATCAGAAATGGTTCGTGCCGCTCGAGGCGCATGGCGTGCAGGTGATGTCCATGGCCTTTCTCACAGACGACAACACGCCGATGGTGTGGCGTGGGCCGATGGTCAGCGGCGCCTTGCTGCAATTGATTACCCAGACTGCCTGGAACGATCTCGATTACCTGGTGGTGGACATGCCGCCGGGCACTGGCGACATCCAGCTGACCCTGGCGCAGAAGGTGCCGGTGGCTGGCAGCGTGATCGTCACCACGCCACAGGACCTGGCTCTGCTGGATGCCAAGAAAGGCGTGGAGATGTTCCGCAAGGTGCATATCCCTGTGCTTGGCGTGGTGGAGAACATGGCCGTGCACATCTGCTCCAACTGCGGCCATGCCGAGCATTTGTTCGGCGAGGGCGGTGGTGAGAAGCTGGCCGCGCAGTATGGCGTGGAGCTGCTGGCCTCGTTGCCGCTGTCGATGGCCATTCGCATGCAGGCCGATGATGGCAAGCCAACCACGGTGGCCGATCCGCAAAGCCAGATCGCCATGATCTATCAGGACCTGGCGCGCAAGGTTGGCGCGCGTATCGTCCTGGCTGGCAAGCCGGCGATGCCCAGTATCGAGATCAGTGAGGACTGACAGCAGCCGCGCAGCGGCTTTCTAATGACCCTCTCCCATGAATGGGAGGGGAGACAAGCACCGTCCAGACACCCACAAAAAAGCCCCGCACTAGGCGGGGCTCTTTTCAAGCAGGTCAGCTCAGGTTAGACAACCTGAACTTCCTCAGCTTGCATGCCTTTCTGACCACGAGTGGCCACGAAAGTCACTTGCTGGCCTTCTTTCAGGCTCTTGAAACCATCGCTCTGGATGGCTTTGAAGTGTACGAAGAGGTCGTCACCGGATTGCGGGGTGATGAAGCCGTAGCCTTTCTCATCGTTGAACCACTTGACGGTGCCAGTCTGACGATTGGACATGTGATGTCTCCTAACAAAAGTAATAACAGCCCTGGAAAAGCCCAGGCCGGGACTGAGTGCAACGAGTACTAGGAGTCGGACGATGTTTGGATCGAGATCTAGGCATCAAGTAGCGATTCGCGGTGACACATGCAGCACAGTGGGGACACCATACGTGTTTTTATCGCCAAGTGCGAATGCTCGATGCAGCTTTTTTGCAAATAATGGTCGATAGGGGCGCCGGCAATCTTTGAAGCGTGGCGTCTGCATCGGTAAGATGCGCTCACTTTTCTTGTAACCGCCTACTCAGGACACCTCGCCATGAGCATCAAATCGGACAAGTGGATTCGCCGCATGGCCCAGGAACACGGCATGATCGAGCCTTACGTCGAGCGCCAGGTACGCGGTGCCGACGACAGTCGCGTCATCTCCTACGGTGTTTCCAGCTACGGCTACGACGTACGTTGCGCGGATGAATTCAAGGTGTTCACCAACATCCACTCGGCCATCGTCGACCCGAAGAATTTCGATGAGAAGAGCTTCGTCGACATCAAGAGCGACGTCTGCATCATTCCGCCTAACTCCTTCGCACTGGCGCGTACGGTCGAATATTTCCGCATCCCGCGCGACGTGCTGACCATCTGCCTGGGCAAGAGCACTTACGCGCGTTGCGGCATCATCGTCAACGTCACGCCGCTGGAGCCGGAGTGGGAAGGTCACGTGACCCTGGAGTTCTCCAATACCACCAACCTGCCGGCGAAGATCTACGCCAACGAAGGCGTGGCGCAGATGCTGTTCCTGCAATCCGACGAGGCTTGTGAGGTGTCTTACCGCGATCGCGGCGGCAAGTACCAGGGGCAAACCGGGGTAACCCTGCCCAAGGCCTGATTACCGTAGCGTTGTCAGAAAGCCGGGCTCAGCCCGGCTTTTTTGTGCGCGCTAGCACTTGGTCGGGTAGCCTGAATTTCCTGCTCATGTGGGGCTCCACCTGTAACAGTCCACGTTCAGGAGAACGACTCATGTCTTTGCCCGATATCAATGCGGGAGGTATTCCCGGCCAGCCCGAGCCCGATATCCCCGACCAGCCAGGAAGGCCCTTGCCGCCGCAGGAACCGGGCGAGCCGACACTGCCCGATCAACCACCGCCGGCTCCGGTTGCCCAGTGTCGGCCTCGTGAGGGCTTTGAGCGCCTCGCTGCGTCAGCAGGGCACATGGCCGGGGAGTGGCATTGATTTTCAGTGCAGACGAAAAAGCCGGGCGATGCCCGGCTTTTTCTTTCCACCCTACGGCGCTCAGGGTACCAGCGGCAGTTCGCGTTTGTGGCGCGTGTTGTCGTAGGTGCGAACGATGGTGGCGTAGGCTTCGTCGCTGACTTTCTCGCCATGCAGGAAGGCGTCGATTTCTGCGTAGGTGACGCCATGCGCCTCCTCGTCCGGTTTGCCCGGGCGCAGTTCTTCCAGGTCGGCGGTCGGCGTTTTCATTACCAGGTGCTGTGGTGCACCCAGGTGCGCTGCGATGGCACGCACTTGTTTCTTCACCAGGCCGGAAAGCGGTGCAAGGTCGCAGGCGCCGTCGCCGAACTTGGTGAAGAACCCCATTACCGCTTCGGCGGCGTGGTCGGTGCCGATCACCAGGCCATTGTTGGCGTTGGCAATGGCGAACTGGGCGACCATGCGGATGCGCGCCTTGATATTGCCGACGACGAAATCGCGACGGGCGTCGGTCAGTTTCTGCAGGTGAGTGACCTGCTCGCCGAGGCCGGAGACGCTGCCTGCGATGTTCACCTTGTCTTCTTCATCAGCGCGGATGAATTTCAGTGAATCCTGGGCGTCATGTTCGTCGTGCTGGGCGTTGTGCGGCAGGCGCACGGCGATGAAGCGGTAAGCAGCATCGCCAGTTTCGGTGCGCAGCTCCTCGACCGAGAGCTGTGCCAGGCGCCCGGCAGTCAGCGAGTCGACACCGCCGCTGATACCTAGAACAAGTACTTTGAGGCCGGAATTCTTCAGGGTGTTCTTGATGAAGGTCTTGCGCCGCTCGATCTCTGCGCTCAGCGCGGCGTCGTCGGCGAACGGCGGCACCACGTCGAGGGCGGCGGCGATTTCGGCTTGGCGGTTGCTCATGTCTGGCTCCTCACTGGGTAACGCGAAAGACGTGTTTCAGGTAATGGACGAAGTTCTCGTCGCGGCATTGAGTCTTGCCGGGCGTATCGGAGATTTTCGCCACTGGCTGACCATTGCAGGCGATCATCTTGATCACAATGTTCATGGGGGTGACGCCGGGGATGTCACAGGTCAGGTTGGTGCCGATGCCGAAGCTTACGTGGATTCGCCCGGAAAGTGCACGATAGAGCTGTAGCGACTTGGGCAGGTCGAGCCCGTCGGAGAACACCAGGGTCTTGCTCCTGGGGTCGATACCGAGTCTCTCGTAGTGGGCGATGGCTTTTTCCGCCCACACCAGAGGGTCGCCTGAGTCGTGGCGCAGGCCGTCGAAGAGCTTGGCGAAGTACAGATCGAAATCGGCCAGGAAGGCATCCATGGTGATGCAGTCGGTCAGGGCGATGCCGAGCAAGCCGCGGTATTCGCGGACCCAGCAGTCGAGGGCGGCGATCTGGCTGTCGATCAGCCGTGGGCCGAGCTGCTGATGCGCCATCAGCCACTCGTGGGCCATTGTGCCAATGGGCTTGAGGTCGAACTCGCGCGCCAGGTGCACATTGCTGGTGCCGACGAAGCGACCGGGGAAATCGCGCTTGAGGATATGCACCGCCTGCTCCTGCACGCGGTAGGAGAAGCGCCTGCGGGTACCGAAATCAGCCAGCTGGAAACCGGCCAGCTCGCTCGGCGAGGCTTCAGCCTTGAGCCAGTCGAGCTTCTCGTACAGCCGTTCGGCGGCCTGCTCCAGCAGCACTTCGCGGTAGCGATAGCGGTTGCGTACTTCGCTGACGATGGCCAGCAGCGGTACCTCGAAGAGGATGATGTGCAGCCAGGGGCCGCGCAGGCGGATGTTCAGCTGACCGTCTTCGATGCTGGTGTGCACGTAGCGCAGGTTGAAGCGGAACAAACTCAGAAAGCGGATGAAGTCCGGCTTGATGAAGGGAATGCTTTCGAGAAAAGCGAGCTGATCGATACTCAGGCTCAGCTCGCTCAAGCGTTCGATCTGGTAGCGAATCTCGGCCAGGTAGGGCGTCAGGTCCTCGCTGCTGCGGCAGCGGAATTCCCATTCCACTTCTGCGTTGGGGTAGTTGTGCAGCACCGCCTGCATCATGGTCAGCTTGTAGAAGTCGGTGTCCAGCAGGTTCTGCACGGTGCGTTCGGCGAAGATGCTCTCGCTCATCGCAGATTCTCCTTGGCTAGGGCGCCATCCAGCTCTTCCAGGCTGGCGGCCAGGGTAATGCCCTGTTCGCGCATGGCGATGCAGGCGGTTTCGGCTGTTTCGCTGGCAATTGCGCGGCAGGCCGGTAGATGCACGATCACCTCGAAGCCGGCACGGCGCAGCTGCAGAGCGGTGGTCTTGACGCAGTAGTCCAGAGCCAGGCCGCCTACCAGTACAAGGCCGACGTCATTTTGCCGGAGAAATTCGATCACGCCCGTGCTGCGCTTCTCGGCCAGGTCGTGATAGCAGGCGCCGTAGGGGTGCAGGTCCGGCTCAACGCCTTTCCACACGAAGTAGTCGTAATCCAGTGGCGCTGGCAGGCCATCGAGCAATTCGAAGCCAGGCGTGCCGGGCACGCAGTGGCTGACCCAGGTCAGGTCGGCATTGGCCAATGGCAGGGGCTGCAGCATCTGCGCGTGTTCTGGCACCACCCAGGCGGCTTGCGGGCTGTGGGCATCCTTGCTGCCGATGCGCAGCTGGGCGCGAGCGGCCAATTGATTCAGTGCCGGGACGATGGCGTCGCCCTCGGGCACTGGCAGCTCGTTGGGGCACAGCGGGGTGAAGCCTTTCTGGGCATCGACATCGAAGCTGGCGATCTTCATGGCGCCCTCCGTCTCGTGGGTGAGTGACTACATATTTCATCTGATGAAATATGTAGTCAAGTGTTTTCACCAAATCCTGCGTGAAAAAAAATGAGTTATTGGTCAAGATGGAATAAGTATATGAAGGAGCAAGTGACGGGATGAGTGCAGTGGAGGTTCTGGCCGGGGTGGATATCGTTGCCCTGCGCCTGAGCGAGGAGGGGGCGTTGCAGGTGCTGCTGCTGCGTCGCCAGCGCGAACCCTACGCAGGGCAATGGGCGCTACCGGGCGTGCTGGTCAATGGTCGTTGCGTCGATGCCAGCCTGGACGCCGCCGCTGCCCGTGCGCTGGCTGACAAGGCGCGCCTGCAACCGCAGTATCTGGAGCAGGTAGCGACGGTGGGCAATGGCGTGCGTGATCCGCGCGGCTGGTCGTTGAGCACCTGCTATCTGGCGCTGCTGGCGCCTGATGCCGTACCGCAAGATGAAGGTTTGCGCTTCGCCGATCTGGCGCTCATAACTGCAGGGCAGCAGGCGTTGCCATTCGACCACACGCAACTGGTGCGCCTGGCGTCCGAGCGATTGCGCGGCAAGTCGGTCTACAGCTCCCTGCCTCTGTACCTGCTGGCGCCGCGATTCACCGTCACCGAAGCGCTGACGGCGTTCCAGGCTTGTCTGGGCGAACCGGTGCAGCACACCACCTTGCGCGGGAGGCTGGAGCGGATGAAGGCGCAGGGTTGGATCAGTGATACCGGCGAGAAGAATTATCCGAAGATGGGGCGCCCGCAGAGTCTGCTGGAGCATCGCCCGCAAGAGGGTGAGGCGTTTATCTTCGACCGTAGCCTGCTGGCCTAGCAGGCCATTGAAAAACTACCTACGTTGCCATTGCTGCGTTAGAAAGAGACTCGCGTGCGAGCCCAGTCAAAATGCTCATTTACAGCTCGTAAAGTCGACCGCGACTCCGACCGTTTTTCGCCTGTTGTTGCGGGGCCGCCACCGGTATTGCCCTGGCTGCCTCGCCTACGTTTTTCAACGGCCTGTTTGCAGGCGCTCTCTGAATTGCGGGCAAAAAAATAGGCGCCAGAGGCGCCAGGGGAGCATTTCAATCGATGCATGGTCTTTGAGACTGCTTCGTTCGGGAAGTTCCATCCGATGATAGAAAAAAGCCATCTTTTTTCTACGAGCAAAAGAAAAGGCGCCAGGGGCGCCTTAAAACGATGATCTATGGAGTAAGTCGATCATTCAGAGTGAGGCGCTGAGGGAAAGGTTCAGCGCCGCCCGACGAACGGTCATTACTTGGCCGGCATCAGCAGCAGGCGCTGGTTGCCGTAGACCTTGTCCAGGTTCTGCGCTTTGAACGGGAAGCTCATGTAGCCACCTTTCAGCCATGATTCGATGCCGTCGGCATAGTGTGGGCTGGCCGGGTTACCGGACTGACCCGAGCTGTTGACGCCAACCAAGGGTTCGTCCGCGGCAAAATCCACCACGATGCGCATCGCCGGGATCAGGAGGGTGTTGAAATCCTGGCCCCAGGCGTAGGCGGATACGTTCAGCGTGCTGTGGTCGCCCCCGGCTGGATAGGGGCCGCGATCCAGATAACCTTTCAGGGCATTGATGCTGGTGCGCTGGCTGGCGCTCATGTAAGGCGCCATGCGCGTGGTGTCCGTTACCCACTCGTAGGTGTGCAGCTTGCCCCATTGCCAGTTGCGACGCTCGACGCCCAAGCGGCTTTCCAACAGCTCGATGCTGGCGGCCAGGCTGCGCGCGAGTATGGTCGGTTTATCCTCCTGCTCTGGCGTGCGGATGTCGTTCCAGAACGGGCTGTCGGCACGGCCAAGGAGATGATCGGCCTGCGCCGAGTAAGAGGTGTTGGCGGTTTGCACCAGCGCCTTCCAGGCCGGACTGTCTTCCGGGCCCAGCTCGTCGAGGAAGATCTGCCGCGCGCTTTCATGCAGGAAGGCGCCGTAGATGGCGGCATCGGCCGAACCGGCGGCGAGCTTGCCGTCGAACGCCAACAGACGCTTCAGGGCTTCATCGGCCCGTGCGCGCTGGCCAGCGGGCAGGGCAGTGATGGCTTGGCGCAGCGAGTCGTGCATGACCGGGTCATTGAACATGGCCTGCAGTTTGGCGACGAAGGGGGAGGTCTGGTCGTACTGCATGGCGATCATGCTGCGGCCATCGTGACGGCCATTGCCTGCCAGCTCGGCGATGCGCTCGGCGCGTTCCGGGTAGTACCAGGAACTGGACAGCTGCATGCCATAACCGGGCGGCACGCTGCGCTCATTGGCAGTGCCCAGCCAGCCTTGCGGCGGGTCCTGATCGTAAGGGTGCAGCATCGGGTCGGCGAAGCCATCCCAGGCGTAGCGCTCGTCCCAGCCGGGCGAGGGCAGCAGGCCGCGACCTTCGCGGCGGTTCGGGTAGCGACCGGTGACCTGCCAGCCGATGTGCTGGGCATCGGCGAAGACGATGTTCAGCGGCATGGCGCGGATTTCCCGCGTCGCCTCGAAGGCCTGGTCCACCGACTGCGCGCGCGATAGGTCGAAGAAGGCATCGAGGCTCTGGTCACGCTCGAACTGCGTGGTTTTCAGTGCCAGGCCATAACCGCTCTGCAGCGCCAGGGGCTGCAGCATATGCTTGCGTTCGCCCAGTACCGAGTTGAGCAGCGGACCGTTGCGGGTCTCGTAAAGTGTTTCGCGGATCGGGCGCTGGCCACGGATGAAGAACGTCTCCTGGCGCTCGCTGACCGGCAGCCACTTGCCGCCGGCCTGATACATCAGGCGGCTGCCCTCGCGCTTGATACGCTCCAGGTAGATATCCTGGTTGTCGCCCATGACCATGGTCATGCCCCAGGCCAGCTTGCCGTTGTAGCCGGCGACCACGGCCGGCACGCCCGCCAGGGACACGCCGGCGGCCTGGTACTTGGGCGAGCGGATCTGCACGAAATTCCACAGCGAAGGCATGCTCAATGGCAGATGAGTGTCGTTGGCCAGCAGGCTCTTGCCGCCACGGCTACGCTGCGGGGCGATGACCCAGTTGTTCGAGGCGGCGACGCCGAGCATGTGCTGTTCGGCGATCTGCGCCGCAGTGCGGGAAATCGCCTGCAGGCCCGGCAACTGGCCCTTGAGGTCGAGGCCGACGAGTTTTTCCGCCTCGGCAAAGGGCAGCGGTTCGTCCGGGTAGATCGGCAGCAGCCAGGGCAGCTTGTCGGTGCCCACCTGCTGGGCCATGGTCAGCGCGGCAATCTCTTCCTGCAAGTTCACCGCGAGGCCGAAGTTGAGCAGACAGAACAGCAGCACCGAGTCCTCGGGCTTCCAGTACTCGGGGCGGTAGCCGGACTCGGCCAGATCCATCGGTAGGCGATCACGGTAGCGGAACAGGTAGGCATTGACGCCGCGCGAATAGACCTCGAAGAAGCGCTTCAGGCGTGGTGAGGCGTCGGCGTAGAGAATTTCCGCATTCTTTTTCAGGTTGACCGCCCGCATGAAACGGTCCATTTCCAGCACGCCGGGCCCGGCCATCTCGGCCAGGCGACCCTGAGCCAGCAGGCGCATGCCGACCATCTGGCTGAGACGGTCACCTGCATGCACGTAGCCCAGGGTAAACAGCGCGTCGTGGAAATTGCTCGATTCGATCAGCGGCATGCCGAGAGCATTGCGCCGCACCGACGCACTTTCGGCCACGCCCTGAATGCGCTCGACACCGCGCGTCGGTGGCACGCTGTCGGCATAGCGGCTGTTGAGCAGGGACTGGCAGCCGGCGAGGCTAATCAGTGAGGCGGCAATAGTCAGGCGAGCCAGCGTGCGCATGGCGAATTTCCTTGGTGTGCGGACGGTCGGGGCCGGTCGTGCAGTGAGCGACCACAAAGGCGCCAAGGTAATGAGGCTGGTGATGCCTGGCAAGAGGCCTCAGACGCTCGTCTGAGGCCTCTTCAGCCCTTCGTCCAGCAACCAGCGAGCGGCGATGCGTGCGGCGGCCTTGTGCTGCAGTTCCAGCTCGTTGAAGCGTTTTTCGAAGCGGCGCCGTTCGGCCTTGTCCAGGGCCTTCCAGCCCGCATGCGTGGGCACCTCGGCGGTCGCCTCGAAGAGCAGATGGAATACCTGGCAGCGGCTGTCATTGCTCAGGGCGCTGTCATAGTTGTCGAGCAGCACCTTGATGCGGATGGCGCCTTCGATCAACGGCAACTGCTCGTCGAGCAGGCTGCTGGCGAGGATGTGCAGATCGCCACCGATGCGTTGCTGGCGCTCGTGCTGCGCTTCGTCGCGCACGCGCTGGTTCGCCCATACACGGCGCCACAGGTGCCAGGCATAGGCGGCCAGCGCTACGATCAACAGCAGACCGGTCAGCAGCAAGACAAGGGTCAGAGCATCCATGCGCAGTTCAGGCGCCGTGGCACTTCTTGAACTTCTTCAGGCTGCCGCATGGGCAGGGATCGTTGCGGCCGACATCCTTCAGCGTGTTGCGTACTGGCTCCTGATGGCCATGGTTGCAGTGCGGGCCGTGAACATGGCCGTGATCGTGATGATCGTGGTCATGGTTGCAGTCAGGGCCGTGGACGTGGGGTTGGTTGCTCATGGTGTTACTCATGCAGGTTATTCGGGGATGAAATCACCGGGGATTATCTCGCCATTACGCGCCATGTGCACGCTGCGGCCGAACAGCATGCCGGTTTTTACCTCGCCCTTGAGGCTGTAACGAATCGGTACGTTCGGTTTTTCCAGTGCCTTGACGATCTGCCGCACATGGCGCCAGAGGTTGGTGCGCACCGGCACGTCGAAGGTGTGGTGGCCATGGGCGGGCACGGTGAACCACTCGTTGGAGTAGCCTTCGGCCAGCTGGATACCGTTGAGATGGACGTTATAGTCAAGCCCGCGCACCGGCAGGCTGACGCCGTTGGGATTGTCGATTCGAAAGCGCAGGCGGAACTCCTGTTCGAGCAGCCTGGCCTTGACCACATCAACTTTGATGAGTTGGACGTCCGGGTCCTTGAAGCCACCTGTCATCCAGGTGGAGCATCCTGTCAGGCCTGAAAGCAGGCCAAAAAACATCAATAGGCTGATAATTCTTATCATTTGCGCCTGAGAAAACATTTCATACCCCCATTGCGGCTCAGTGTAACAAGCAAGCGCTTGGCTGCAACGGGGAAGCACTCATTATTTTCAATGAGATATTGTGGCGGTTTCGGGATGCTGGTGATCGGGAGAGCATGAATGAGAAGCCTGCAGTGTCAGGGCAAAGGAACCTGCGCCATACTGAGCGGCGAATAGGACAGGAGTGTGACCATGAGTCGCTACGAGATCGCCTTCTCCGGGCAACTGGTGCCGGGCGCCCAGCCAGAGCTGGTCAAGGCCAATATGGCCAAGCTGTTCCAGGCCGATGCTCAGCGCATCGCTCAGTTGTTCTCCGGGCGCCGCATCGTGATCAAGAACAACCTCGACGCCGCCGGGGCGGAGAAGTACCGCGCGACCCTGGAGCGGGCCGGTGCGCGGGTCGAAGTCGTCGATATGGACGCGCTGATCGAGGAGGTCGAACTGGCTCCGCCGCCGCCCGTAGAGCCGGAGCCTGCTCCGGCATCAGCACGGGTTGTGGCCAAGCCAGGGCGCCTGCAGATCGCGCCACGAGATGAGTACATGGCCGCGTTCAGTGATGTAGATGCCCCGGATTTCGATATCGCTCCGGTGGGCAGCGATCTGCAGGACGCCAGGCCCGACGCTGCAGCACCTCAGGTCGATCTGTCGCAGTTCAGTCTGGCGCCCGTCGGTAGCGATATGGGGCAAGCCAAGCCTGCGACTCCGGCGGCTGCACCAGATACATCGCACCTGAAGCTGCAGGACTAAGCATTCATTCGCCTGGTTTGAAACGCCGTGAGTTGAGCCTGCAGCCACGGCGTTTTTGCGTTCAGGGCAACTAACCCTCCTTGCACGCGGCTGCGGCTTCCTCGGGCTTGAGGTTGCGCACGCTGGTGAAGAACAGTTCGCAGGTTTGCAGCTTCTCCGTTACCTGCCATTTTTCGGTGCAGGTATTGAGCGTCTGCTGCGGATCACTTGTCGGCTGTTGGCCCATGCCGGCCTGCCAGCAGGCGGCGCTCAAGTCCTGTCCCATGACCTTGATCCCGGCTGCGTTGGCAGCCCCCTTGTTGCCTTTGTTATTGGCTGGATCGGCCGCATACCAGATGTAGCTGGGATGATTGGCGCCGAGCACGTAAACCTGCTGGCCGGGGGCTGCATCGATCTGGCCGAGCCCCAGCACCGGCAGATTGACGCCGTACTGTTGCTTGATCCAACTGCGCACCGGGCTGCCGAAGGCGACCATTGGCAGGCTGGCATCGTTCGGCCCGGCGCTGAGTTCGCTGACCATGCGCCGCTGATAGCTGGTGAAGTAGTTGTACACGCCCTCCAGTGCGCTGCCGGCGCTGGCCGGGGCGGCGATGGGGGCGATGTCGATAATGGTCTGGTAGGCGGGGGTGTGTTCCGCCTGTACACCATTGAAACCAAGCAGCGAGGCCCAGCGATCGGTGGTGCTCGAACGCAGATAATCCTGAGCCTGAGTCAGTGAGTAGTCCGGTGGGAAGTGCAGCAGCTCGACGCTCTTGCGATTCTCCAGGGCCATGCCCAGCGGCAGGAAGAAGTACCAGTTGTACTGCCATTTGCCGTCACTATTGAGCTGGCTGGCGCCTTGATAGGCCAGGTCACCGGCATCGAGCAATTGCAGCAGGGGTTTGCCGTAATCCTCTGGCGTGCCGTCGAAATGGGCATGAATGCGTTCCCCGTTGCGTGTTACGCGCACGCTAGCCTGGGGGTAACCATCGCGTGTCAGGCTCTGTTGCAGGTAGTGTTCGACCGTCTGTTCCAGCGTCCAGTCGCGGTAGCAGATCACACTGCAGTTATTCGGGTAGGCGAACAGGCGGCTGACGCGCTGGCTGTCGCCCAGATCCAGCGTTTCCCCTTGCAGCCCATCGGGCTGGTTGGCGCAGCCTACTAGCAGGCCAGCCAGGATAAGAGCGATACCCCTTTTCTTGTGCATGACTTTCTCCTTGTTGAGTGTCCTCGCGGGACGTATCAACTCAAGCAGAAAGCAGGATTAACGCCAATCAGCCATTCAGGTAGGGCGCGCAGCACTTCTTGAACTTCTGCCCGCTCAGGCAGGGGCAAGGGTCATTGCGTCCGGCCTTCAGTGGTGCCGTCGGGTCGAGGAAGAACCAGCGCCCGTCCACCTGAACGAAAGCGGAGCATTCGCGGTGACGATGTTCGCCGTTGTTATCGTGCCAGCGGGCGACGAAAGTGACCTGGGCGTGCTCCGGCTTGCCGCCAAATACCTCGCTACCCTCGACTTCCAGACCCAACCAGGTGCTCTGCGCGCTCCAGGCGGCCATCGCGTCGCGGTCGAGCGCCTGTTGCTGAGCGGGCAAGGTGGTGGCCACCAGGTAATCCACCAGGCCCAGTACATAAGCGGTGTAGCGCGAACGCATCAACAATTGCGCGCTGGGTGCGTGGGTGCCTGCGTGATAGTGGCCGCAGCACTGGCTCAGCAGGTTGCCGCTGCCGCAGGGGCAGTTGGGATCGAGTGGGCTCATCGTTCTACCACCAGTACTTGCCGAAATTTTCCGGGTTAGCCCAGAACTTTGCATTCAACCAGTCGGGAACTTGCTTGTAATCGAGTAGATCATAGGTGAACAGATGCAGGGTCTGTCCCTCGCGCTGGAACTGTTCACTGGCTTGCATGGCCAGGGCGAAAAAGTCGGTTTCCTGCCACTCACCTGCCTTGAGGTCGAGCAACACGGCGACCCGGCTGGCGTTGAGGTTGCGAATGCCACCCAGTAGTTGCAGTCCTGCGCGTTTGGGTAAGTGCTCCAGACAGTCGACCAGAATTGCCAGGTCGAAGCGCTGTGCGGCCAGTTCAGGCGCCAGGGGAGCAGCAGGTGCGGTGGTGACCTGACACTGCGGGTGGGCGCTGTGAAAGGCGTTGACTGCGGGTAGCTCGCTTGCGCCGAGTAACAGCAGTTTCTCGGGGGTATAGCGGGCAAGCAGTGCCGCAATGGCTTGCTGTGGAGTACGGGTGCTAAGGCTGGCGGTCATCGAACTTCCTCGAAAAGTCTGCAAAGACTAACGTGGTGTCGGTATCAGGCCTAGAGTGAGAGAAAATTATCCGCAGAAGCTGCTATAGCTGGCGGATTGTACAACTCCTGTCTTTACTACTATCGAGTCGGTTATGCGCCGATGAACATTGGAGACCTAAAGTATGAGTATCACAAGGAACGCAGTACCCCTGATTCTGGCTAGCACCTTGCTGACCGGTTGCGCCGGCCTGCAGAAAACCGACTGGCCCACCTGCGCAGCTGTAGGCGGTGTTGGTGGTGCGGCGTTAGGGGCCATCGAAAGTTCTTCCTGGGCTGGCGGCGGTGCGGTGTTAGGTGCCGGTATGGCTGCCGCCTACTGCTGGGTACATGGTGCCGAAGAGCAACAGGTTGCCGTCGTCGAAGAAGTCGTTGTCGAGGAGATGGCAGTTGCCGAACCGGCCGAGGCCGTTCGTGTCGAGCTGGACGTCAAGTTCGACTTCGACAAGGCCCAGGTCAAGCAGGAAAGCTATGGCGACATCAAAGCTCTGGCCGACTTCATGAAACAGTATCCGCAGACCAGCACCGTGGTTGAAGGTCACACCGACTCCGTGGGCAGCGATGCCTACAACCAGGGTCTTTCCGAGCGCCGCGCCAGTGCCGTGCGTGAAGTTCTGGTCAACCAGTACGGTGTCGAGTCCGGCCGCGTGCAGGCAGTGGGTTATGGCGAGAGCCGCCCGGTTGCCGACAACGCCACTGCCGATGGTCGTGCCATCAACCGTCGCGTGGAAGCCGAGGTCGAAGCTCAGCCGTAAGGCGCTTCATGTAAGCCAAGTCAGGTGTCACCCGCGAAGGCCCGACCGACTTCCATCGGTCGGGCCTTTTCTTGTATGAAATCCTGCTGCCGTCTTTACTCCTGTGATACCGGCCACATGCCGGTATCACAGGAGACACCGCCATGAGAATCCAGCTTTCGAGGGTTTTACCCTTTCTCCTGGTCAGCAGTGTTCTCTCGGGTTGTGCCACGACTTCCAGCACGGGAGACGCGCCGCTCAACCAGGGGAACTGGCCCCTGTGCAGTGCGATTGGAGCTTTGGCCGGTGGCGGCCTCGGCGCAATCGAAAGTTCCACCTGGGCAGCAGGCGGTGCGGTAGCCGGCGCTCTGCTGGGCACCATCATCTGTTACGCGCAGGACGGCGACGAAGATGGCGACGCTGTGTTCGACCGCCGTGATCGCTGCCCCGATACGCCAGCGGGTATTGTTGTAGGCCATAACGGCTGCCCTTTGCCGCAGTACCCCGCCAGCGTTGCGGCCGAGCCGGCGATGGAGCAGCAGGTGCAGGATGAGGTCATCGTGCTCAGCGATCTGGGAAATGTACTGTTCGCGTTCGACTCAGCCGAGCTGACGGGTGAGGCGCGGCGCTTGCTTGCCGATGTCAGTACCCGTCTGACCGGCGCCAGTCTGGTCGCAGTCAAGGTCGTCGGACATACCGATAGTGTCGGTTCTGATGCCTACAACCAGGCATTGTCCGAACGCCGTGCACGCAGTGTTGCCGACTTCCTCGTCGCCCAGGGTGTGCCAGCCGGCAAGCTCAGCACGGAAGGCCGTGGCGAAAGCCAGCCGGTGGCGGACAATGGCAGCGATGCTGGCCGCGCACAGAACCGCCGCGTCGAGTTGTACGTTTCCCGTTGAAGCAAAGCGGCGCCCCACAGGTCATCGCAGACCTGGGGGTGTCGCTTCTGTGGCGGGCGACAGGTGAAGTCATGGAAAATAATCTCGCGCTCTGGTGGTCAGCGCCGCGACCGGTTAACGTGCTGCGCTATTAGAAAAACCAGAGCAAGAGGGCGGGGATGAAAGCATTATTGGGGGTGGGCAAGGCGCTGGCCTTGGCCTTCTGGTTGGTATTCGGGGCGGCGCTTGCCAAGCGTTTTGGTGCACCGTTCGAGCAACTCGTCTATCTGCTCGGGGCCTTTCTTGCACTGCTGCATGGGGCGCAGTTGTGGCTGTTCTCTGGTCTTCTGTCCGGTCGCGCCAGCCCCTGGCTGGATCGTGCACAGATCCTGCTATTCGGCATTTTTCACCTCTATCCGCTGAAGGCCGAGCAGGCGGGCGAGAGCCTGGCTGCAGCGCATGAGGAGGCTGCTCATGCGTAGTCTGGCTTTGTTGTTCTGCCTGTTCGCAGGTACGTCGTTGGCCGCTACGCAGGTCAAGGTGTCGCCCAATACCTTGATGCGTCTGCCGGTCGCCAGTAGCAGCCTGCAGCTCGAGCGGCTGGAGGTGGCGGACCAGGCGACCCTGATGATCCCAGCCACGGTGACCGAGTTGCGCATTGGCGAGTTGCTGATGGGCCGCGACGCGCGTATTGGCGTAGCGCCCAGCGATCAGCCGCTGCGTCTGCTAGTCGAGGATGCTGATATCGGTCCGGGCGCCTGGATCAGCGCCAAAGGTGCGGCCGGTACTTACACTCGGCCGGCTACTGCTGGGCGGGAAATCAATCTCAAGCTGCACAAGCTGACATTCGAATCGCTGACCCTCGATGTACGGGGTGGGCAAGGCAGGCCGGGTTATGCCGGGCTCGATGGTGCGCATGGCAAGCCAGGTGGTTGCACCTGGGGCCAGGCCAGTGCCGGCCACGATGGTCAGGACGGTACCGATGGCCATGAAGGCGCAGCAGGTGGCAAGGTGGTCCTTGAAGTGCCGCACCATGTCGAGGTCGAGCGCATGCAGGTGTTGCTCGACGGCGGCGCGGGCGGTGCAGCCGGCTCGGCGGGGCGCCCCGGCCGTGGCGGTGCCGCCAAGGGCTGTCTGCTCTACGGCGTGGAGGGTGCGGCCGATGGCAAACCCGGTCAGCCCGGACGCGAAGGTGCAGCGGGTCGCAGCGGTGCCGTGCAGGTGTTTCGTTTCTAGATAGCCGTCGCTGCCTTCGTTTTCATGTACAAACCAAGGCAACCGCATCAATCAGAATGACGGACGCATGGCGGCCAGTGTCATCAGTGCCAGGCCGATCAGCAGGTTGCTGCCCACGACCTTGCGAATCCGCCCCAGCACTTCGCCGCCTGCCGGCCAGTTCTCGGCCTCCACGGCGCGCCGCAGTTGCGGTAACTGAAGTGCCTGAATACGCAGGAACAGGGCGAGCATCACCAGATACAGGCCCATCATGATATGCACGTAGCGCGGCGCGGCGTCGAAACCGCTGTAGCTCATGTGCAACATGCCCAGCCCGCTCAGTGGCAGGGCCGCTACCGCCAGCCAGACCCAGACGAAAAACCGCCTGAACACACTCAGCCACAGGCGCAGGCGCGCTGGCGGTTCCAGTATTTCGACCGCTGCCGGGCGCAGGATCATCCAGGCGAAGAACATGCCGCCAACCCAGACGACGGCGGCCAACAGGTGAAGTGCGTAGAGCGGTGCGTAGGGGGTCATGCGGTATCTCCGGAGGGGCCGTCTGGCAGCTCGGTTCATTCGATAGGCACGCGAGTCAGCGCCAGATCGACAGGCGCGCTATGATAGCGACCGCTCCGCGAATACTGAAAATTTATCCAGCCTTTTTCGTTTCAGAATCCATGCTCAGTACCGAACTCAAGTCCCAGATCCAGGGCGCCTACTCGCGCTTTCTCGAAGCCAAGTCGCTCAAACCGCGCTATGGCCAGCGGCTGATGATCGCCGAGATCGCCAAGGTGCTCGGCACCATCAAGACCGATGACGAAGGCAAGCGTCTGGGGGATCCTGCCGTCGTGGCGGTCGAGGCGGGCACCGGTACCGGCAAGACGGTGGCCTACAGCCTGGCCACCATTCCCACGGCCAAGGCCGCCGGCAAGCGTCTGGTGATCGCCACTGCCACCGTGGCGCTGCAGGAGCAGATCGTGCACAAGGATCTGCCGGATCTGTTGCGCAACAGCGGCCTGAATTTCAGCTTCGCCCTGGCCAAGGGGCGCGGCCGTTACCTGTGCCTGTCCAAGCTCGACCACCTGCTGCAGGACGGCGCCGCGCAGAGCGCCACCGCGCAGTTGTTCGAGGAGGAAGGCTTTCGTATCGATGTGGATGAACAGGGGCAGAAGCTGTTCACTGCGATGATCGAGAAACTCGCTGGCAACAAATGGGATGGCGACCGCGACAGCTGGCCGGAGGAGCTGGAGGACGTGCGCTGGGCGCAGCTGACCACCGATCACAGCCAGTGCACCAACCGCCATTGCCCGAACTTCCAGCAGTGCGCCTTCTACAAGGCGCGCGAGGGCATGGGCAAGGTCGATGTGATCGTCACCAACCACGACATGGTGCTGGCCGACCTGGCGCTCGGCGGCGGCGCGGTGCTGCCCGACCCGCGCGAAACCATCTATGTGTTCGACGAAGGCCATCACCTGCCGGACAAGGCCATCGGCCACTTCGCCCATTTCACCCGCCTGCGCTCGACCGCCGACTGGCTGACCCAGATCGACAAGAACCTGACCAAGCTGCTGGCGCAGAACCCGCTGCCAGGCGATCTCGGGCGGCTGATCGAGCAGGTGCCGGAACTGGCCCGCGAGCTGAAAACCCAGCAACAGTTCATGTTCGCCGCCTGCGAGCAGATCGCCGACTTCAAGGCCGGCGAGGACATGGAAGGCCGCGAGCGCCCGCGTCACCGCTTCGTCGGCGGCGTGGTGCCGGAGCACCTGACCGAACTGGGGCTGGAGCTGAAGAAGGGCTTCTCCAAACTCAACGACCTGTTCACTGGCGTTACCGAGCTGCTCAAGGAAGCGATGGATGGCGAGGGCGCGGTGGGCATCGCCAGCCACCAGGCCGAGGAGTGGTACCCGCTGTTCGGTAGCCTGATGGCGCGCGCCAAGGGCAACTGGGAGCTGTGGCTGGCCTTCACCGCCGAAGATCCTGAGGAAAGCCCACCCATGGCGCGCTGGCTGACCTTGGCCGAGAGTGGTGCGCTGTTCGACATCGAGGTCAACGCCAGCCCGATCCTGGCCGCCGAAACCCTGCGCCGCAACCTGTGGAACGTCGCCCATGGCGCCCTGGTGACCTCCGCCACGCTGACTGCGCTGGGCACCTTCGACCGCTATCGCATGCGTGCCGGGCTGCCCAAGGTGGCGGTCGCCGCCATTGTGCCGAGCCCCTTCCACCATGCCGATGCAGGCCTGTTGCGGGTGCCTGATCTCAAGGCCGACCCACGTGAAGCGGCGGCACATACGGCGGCCATCATTCGTGAGTTGCCGGATCTGGTGGCAGGCAGTCGCGGTACGCTGGTGTTGTTCTCGTCGCGCAAGCAGATGCAGGACGTGTTCGACGGCCTCGATCGCGACTGGCGCAAACGCGTGTTCATTCAGGGCAACCTGTCCAAGCAGGAAACGCTGAACAAGCACAAGGCGCGCGTCGACTCCGGCGAGGAAAGCGTGTTGTTCGGTCTGGCCAGTTTCGCCGAGGGCGTCGATCTGCCCGGCGCCTACTGCGAACACGTGGTGATCGCCAAGATTCCCTTTGCCGTGCCCGATGACCCGGTGGAGGCGGCGCTGGCCGAATGGATCGAGGCACGCGGTGGCAATCCCTTCATGGAGATCGCCGTGCCGGACGCCTCGCTGCGCCTGGTGCAGGCCTGCGGTCGTCTGCTGCGTACCGAGGCCGATCGCGGCACCATCACGCTGCTGGATCGGCGTGTGGTCACCCAGCGCTATGGCAAGGCGATTCTCAATGCGTTGCCGCCGTTCCGCCGGCAGATCGACTGATCGAGCCTATTCGCCGCCCCTGTTGCGTTGCTCCAGTTCATCACCCAGGCGGCCCAGCACTGGCCGAATGCCGGCGCGGTGGGCGGCGCGGGCGATGGCGTGAGCGGCCAGCGGGGCGCTGGCCAGCAGAATCAACAGGCCGATAAAGGCCTCCAGCGCCAGCTCGCCACTGCTGGCCAAGGCCACTGCGCCAAGTAGCAACACGGCGCCAAGCACGCCGGCCTTGCTTGCCGCGTGCATGCGGCTGTAGCTATCGGGCAGACGCAGTACGCCAATTGCGCCGAGCAGAGAAATCGCCGCACCGCTCAGTACCAGCAGTGAAGCCAGCCAGGCTTGTACGTCGTTCATGGGCGCTCCTCGCTTTTTTCCGGCATCTGGCTGTGGGCGTCATCGAACAGGAAAGCAAAGGCCGCCGTGCCGAGAAACGACACCAGTGCCAGCAGCACGGCGACGTCGACGAACAGCGCTTCGCCGCGCATCAGGCACAGCAGCGCCATGGCAGCGACCGCTAGCAGGGTCAGGGCGTCGATGGCCACCGCGCGATCTGGGCGACTCGGCCCGCGCAACAGGCGATACAGCGTGATCAAACCGCTCAGTGCGAGCAGGGCAGCAGCCAGGGGCAATACCCATGCTGCTCCGGCCAGGTGCAGGGTCATGACGTTGCTCCTTCGGCTTTGCCGGCATCTAACCAGGCCAGCAGACGGCGTTCCAGCTCGATGAGGATGTCGATCACGTCCTCACGGCGACGGGCATCGAGGGTGTGGATATAGAGCAAACCTTGCTCCTCGTCATAGTCTAGGGCCAGGGTGCCGGGAGTCAGGGTCAGCAGCGTGCCGAGCAGGGTGACCTTGTCCACTTCCCGGCGGGTCACCGGGTAGGCCAGCACGGCCGGCTCCACCTCGATCCGACGCGCCAGTATCAGCGTGGCGACCTGATAGGTTGCAAGAAACACCTGGGCGATGAACCACAGGCAGAAACCGACGCCATGCTCCAGGCTGCGTGCGTAACGGCCCAAGCGCTGGACTGCCAACCCCAGCAGGCGAGCGCTCAGGTAGAGCAGGGCGAAGGCCAGCAGAGCGCCGCCCAGATGACCGGCGCCGAGGCTCCAGGCCAGGCCAGCGCTGGTCAGCAAATGAATGAGAAACAGCATCAGGTACCTCCTGCGCCGGTAAAGGGTTGCAGATAGGCTTGCGGGTCGGCGAGCTGCGCTGCGGCCGCCACGGCATAGTCGATCAGCGGGCCGGCGCCCAGGCCGATCAGCACGGTCAGCAGCGCCAGGGCACTCATCCCCAGCCAGGCCGCGCGTATGCCGATAACCGCTTGCAGCGCCTCTTCACCTTCTGGATGAGGCTTGAGAAAGGCTTCGTTCCAGATCTTGTTCATCGACAGCAGAGTGAACACGCCGGTCAGCAGGGCGATGCCCGCCGCCCACCAGGCAGCGGCATCCAGGCTGGCCTTGACCAGCAGGAACTTGGCCCAGAAACCGGACAGCGGCGGAATGCCTGCCAGCGACAGCGCGGGAATGGCGAACAGCAGCGCCAGCCAGGGCATACGCCGATAGAGCCCGCCCATGTCGGCCAGGCGCTCGGAGCCGCAGATGCGCGCCGCCAGGCCGCCGATGAAGAACAGGTTGGCTTTCACCACTATATGGTGGATCAGGTAGAACACCGCGCCGGCCAGCGCCAGCGGGGTGGCCAGGGCCAGGCCGAGGATCATGTAGCCAACCTGGCTGACGATGTGGAACGACAGGATGCGGCGCACCTCGGTCTGCGCCGCCGCACCCAGTACACCCACCAGCATGGTGGCGCAGGCGACCCACAGCAGCAGTTGATGCGGCAGGCCGTACTCCGGCCAGAGCAGGGTCACCATGCGGATCAGCGCGTACACGCCGACCTTGGTCAAGAGCCCTGCAAACATCGCCGAAACCGCCGTCAGGGCAACGTGGTAGGTGGCCGGCAGCCAGCCGAATACAGGGAACAGCGCGGCTTTTATGGCGAATGACAGCAGCATCAGCAGCAGCGCCGGCGTCACGCCCGGTGGCGCCTCACCGCTGCGCATGATCACCGCCAGTTCACCCATGTTCAGCGTGCCGCTGGCGCCGTAGACCAGGCCGGCGGAGAGCAGGAAGATCAACGTGGCGAACAGGTTGAGGGCCACGTAGGTCATGCTGCCGGCCAGCCGGCGGCTGCCGCCGCCGAGCGCCATCAGGGCGAAGGAGGCGATCAGCAGCACCTCGAACCAGACGTAGAGGTTGAAGATGTCGGCGGTGATGAAGGCGCCACAGATGCCCGTCAGCAGGCCCTGTATGAACAGGTGGAAGTCGCGTCCGATCGTGCTGTCGTTGTCCTTGGCCACGCCATAGAGCAGGGTAACCAGTGCGACCAGGGCACTGATGGCGATCATCACGGCAGAGAGGCGATCGATCACCAGGCTGATGCCGAACGGTGCCTGCCAGTTGCCCACCTGACCGCTGAGCACCACACCCTGCGCGGCCTGCCAGACCAGCACCAGGCCGACGGCCAGCAGCAGTGCGGTGCCACTCAGGCTGAGCACGCGCACGGCCAGCAGGTGGCGGCGCAGGATGATTGCCAGCAGCAAACTGCACAGGGGCACGAGGATCGGCGCAACGAGTAACGCGTGATTCATCGGCGAGCCTCCGCGCCATTGGCGTCGTGTTCATGCTCGCTGTCGTGCCAGTCCGGCGCCGGTTGCTCGGTGATCGAGCTGACCGAGTCGGTGGTCTTGTCGCCATGCAGTTCGCGGGTGCGCTTGAGCAGCGCCAGGGCAAAGATGAACAGGCTGAAACCGATGACGATGGCGGTCAGCACCAGGGCCTGCGGCAGCGGGTTGGCGGTGCTGGCAGCGTTGCCAGCCTCGACGAATGCCGGGCGCTCGCCGAAGAAACGTCCGGCGGTGAGCACCCCCAGGTTGATAGCGTTACCCAGGACCACCACGCCCAGCACGACGCGCTTGAGGTTGCGGTCCAGAAGCATCCACAGGCCCAGACCCGCCAGGCCTCCGGTCGTGATTGCGGCTAACCATTCCATTACTGGCGAACTCCCGTCAGCTTGTCGATCATGTGCAGGGCAGAGCCGAACACGGTGAGGAATACGCCAACATCGAAGAGCAAGGGCGTGCCCAGCGGCAGCCCGCCGGGGAAGGTCCACAGGCCGGTCAGAAATGCGTTGCCCGCGATCAGGCCAAGAATGCCGGCACCCGCCGCGCAGCCCAGGCCGATACCGATCAGTTGCGCAGGCGCAATGGGCAGCACCCGGCGAATCTGCCCGTGGCCGTAGGTCAGCACCAGCAGAATCAGGCCGCAGGCCGCCACCAAGCCGCCAATGAAACCACCGCCAGGCAGGTTGTGACCGCGCCACAGCACTAGTAGCGAGGCGGCCAGCATCAGCCAGGCCAGTGGGCGCAGGCCCTGGCGCAGCAGCGGCGAGGTGAAGGCATCTTCACCGCTGTGTTCGTTGCCGAAGCGCCGGCCAGTGCCCAGCAGGCTGGCCGCCGCAAGGGCAGAGAGGGCGACCACGAGGATTTCGCCCAGGGTATCGAAAGCACGGAAGTCAACCAGGATGACGTTGACCACGTTATGCCCGTGACCTCCCGGCAGGCTGTTGGCCTGATACCACTGCGCGATTTCGCCCGGCAGTGGCAGGCTTACCGCCAGCAGCAGGGCGCCGGTCACGCTGAGACCGAAGAGGATCGCCACACTGGCGTGCAGGCGGCGCTTCCATGGGGCGCGTGCGCCGCTGGCTGGCACCGTGGGCATCTTGCGAAACACCAGGGCCAGGAAGATCAGGCTGAGGGTTTCCACCATCAGCTGGGTCATCGCCACGTCCGGTGCATTGACCGAGACGAACACCAGTGCCAGGCCCAGGCCGCAGGCACCCAGTGCCGCCAGCAAGGTAAGCCGGCCGGGCAGGAACGCCGCTGCCACGCCGCCAGCCAGTGCCAACAGGCAGCCTGCCAGACCCAGTGGCGAGATCGGGCTGTAGCTGGCCTGCAGCAGTTGCGGCAGAGCAGGCACCAGGCCTACCGCCAACAGGCCGCCGACCGCCAGGGCCAGCAGTACCAGATGCTGACGCAGCGAGCCGTGCTGGAAGCGGGCGGCAAGCAGCCCGGCGAAGTGGAACACGCGTTTGAGCAGACGATCCCAGATCAGGTCGCCACTGACGTTCCAGGCTGCGTTGGCGCGATCGAGCAGCCGCCTGACGCGGTCGCGCATCACGTAGAACAGCACGCCCAGTGATACGGTCAGCAAGCTGGCCAGCAGCGCAGGGGTAATGCCGCCCCACAGGTACAGGTGCACATCCACCGGGCCGCGCGCGACAGCCTGCACCGCGTTATTCACCAGCCAGGTTTCCGGCCATGCATTCCAGGCGCCGAGCAGGAAACCGCCGATGGCCAGCAGCATCGGTCCCAGCCACATCGGAAAACCAACTTCATGTGGCGTGCGCGGATAGTCGCCGCGCTTGCCGAGGAAGGTCTGCAGGAATACCAGGCCGGCAGCGGCGAAGAGCAGGGCGTTGGTGAGAATCATCACCAGCGTCACCGCCCAGCCGATATGACCCATCTCGATCAGGCCGGTGTACTTGAACTCCTTGGCGATGAAGCCGAAGAACGGCGGTAGCCCGGCATTGGAGAATGCTGCCAGGGCCACGGCCGCGCCAGTCATCGGCATGAAGCGGATCAAACCGCCCAGGCGCGCCAGCTCGCGAGTGCCCGTGGCGTGGTCGATGGCGCCGACCGCCATGAACAGCGCACCTTTATAGAGAGAATGCGCCACCAGATAGAGCACGAACGCCTGCAGGCCATAGCTGGTGTTGGTACCGATCAGCATGGTCAGTTGGCCCAGCACGGTGACCGTGGTGTAGGCCAGCAGGCGTTTGAGATCGGTCTGGCGGAAGGCCAGGAAGGCGCCGAGCACCGCAGTGGCCGCGCCGAAGGTAATCAGCAGGGTGCCCCAGCCGACGGAGCCACCGAGCACCGGGTTGAGACGGGCCAACAGGTAGATGCCGGCTTTTACCATGGTCGCCGAGTGCAGGTAGGCCGACACCGGCGTCGGCGCGTTCATTGCGTTGGGCAGCCACAGATGGAAGGGCACCTGCGCCGATTTGGTGAAACAGCCCAGCAGTACCAGGGCGATGATCGCCGGCAGCAGCACATGGCCTTCGATCTGCTCGGCGTTGAGGCTGGAGAACTGCCAGTTACCCGTCGCGCCACCGAGCAGAATCAGCCCTGCCAGCAGAGCCAGGCCACCGCCGCCGGTGATCAGCAGCGCCTGCAATGCCGCGCGACGCGATACCGCTTTGTCGTGTTGAAAACTGATCAGCAGAAAGGAGGCGATACTGGTCAGCTCCCAGAACACGAACATCGCCACCAGGTCGTCGGCCAGCACCAGACCGAGCATCGCCAGCATGAACACCAGCAGGTAGGCGTGAAAGCGGCCGAGGTGGGCGTGGCTGGACAGATAGCTGCCGGAGTACAGCACGATCAGACTGCCGATGCCGCTGATCAGCAGCGCGAACAGTAGCGAGAGACCGTCCAGGCGCAGGCTCAGGTTGATGCCCAGCGCCGGAATCCAGCTCAGGCTCTGCATCACGCTGTCGCCGCCGGCTATCAGCGGGATCTGTTGCACGAACCAGATGAAGGCCACCAGCGGCGCCAGCATCAGCAGCCAACCCGTGCGAGCGCCCAGCAGACGCGTCAGGCCGGGTGCCATGATGGCAGCCATGGCGATCAGGGACAGTAGGTAGAGCACTCGTTTCTCCTGTGCCGAGCATCGAATCCAGGGCGGCGCGATGATCACGCCTGCCTCTGGAGCCGGCGTTTGCCGGTCTGACACGGGAGGCAAGGTCATCGCTCATATCAGGCCGCACTTTTTTCAGCATAGAAAAAACCAATCGAAGATCGCTATTTTATGAAGTTTCAGAACATTGCATGATAGGCGGCTGCCATTGTCGGCAGCATCTGGCCAAGCGATGACACGGGAGAACAGCGTGCAGATTCAGGGCTATTTCGACTTGCGCTTCGAGACGGTGAGGGACGCATTCGCCGCTTTGTTCGATGACGCGCAGGAACGGGGCGCGGCCCTGTGCGTGAAGGTCGGCGGGGAAACCGTGCTCGACCTGTGGGCCGGGGTCATGGACAAGGACGGCCAGCAGGCCTGGCACAGCGACACCATCGCCAATCTGTTCTCCTGCACCAAGCCCTTCGCCGCCGTCGTCGCTCTGCAACTGGTGGGCGAAGGCAAGCTTGATCTGGATGCCCCGGTTTTGCGCTACTGGCCTGAGTTTGCAGCAGCCGGCAAGCAGCGCATCAGCGTGCGTCATCTGCTCTGCCACCAGGCAGGGTTGCCGGCGTTGCGCCAGACACTGCCTGCCGAGGCGCTGTACGACTGGCAAACCATGACCGACGCGCTGGCGGCTGAAGAACCCTGGTGGCCGCTGGGTGATGGTCACGGCTACGCGCCCATTACCTATGGCTGGCTGATCGGTGAGCTGATTCGACGCGTCGAAGGCCGTGGTCCGGGCGAGAGCATCGCCGCCCGCATCGCCAAGCCACTGGGGCTGGATTTCCATGTCGGCCTGGCTGACAGCGAGTTCGAGCGCGTCGCCCATATCGCTCGCGGCAAGGGCAATCTCGGCGACGCCGCAGCGCAGCGCCTGCTCAAGGTGATGATGAGCGACGCCACTGCCATGAGCACACGCTCGTTCACCAATCCGCCGTCGATCATGACCAGTACCAACAAGCCCGAGTGGCGGCGCATGCAGCAACCAGCCGCCAATGGGCACGGCAACGCGCGCAGCCTGGCGGGCTTCTACGCCGGTCTGCTCGACGGCAGTCTGCTCGATGCCGACCTGTTGGGCGAAATGACCCGTGAGCACAGTGTCGGTGACGACAAGACCCTGCTGACCCGCACGCGTTTCGGCCTGGGCTGCATGCTCGATCAGGCCGATGTGGCCAACGCCACCTATGGCATGGGGGCAAAAGCCTTCGGTCATCCCGGTGCCGGTGGTTCCAGCGGCTTTGCCGACCCGGAACGGGACCTGGCATTCGGCTTCGTCACCAACAATCTAGGACCGTTCGTCTTGATGGACCCCCGCGCGCAGAAACTTGCGCGCCAGATTGCGGACTGTATCTGATTGAAACGGCTAAACTTGCGCCAACGGTTCAGTACCAACCATAACGATCCGACCATTAGATTTGCGTGACCTCGGGGGCTACATGCGCGCCAACAAGATTTTTGCCTTTACCTGCTGCCTGCTGATGGCTGGCTGTGCCGGATCGGAAAAGAAGGAAGCCGCCAAACCGGCGGTGATGCCGCCGCCTCAGGTAACCCGCGCCTGGCTCGACGAATACGAGCCAAAACTGCGTGAAGCGGTCAAGGGTAGCCAGTTCGAGTTCGAGCGTCGTGAGAATCTGTTGGTGGTGACTGCGCCGGTGCAGAGCTCCTTCAATCCTGATCGCCCGCACATGCTGGTGCCTGCCAGCCTGGGGCCGATCACCCGCGTGGCGAAATTGCTGGAAACCGATGAGGATATCGCAGTGGTGGTTCTTGGCCATGCCGATAGCAGCGGCAATGCTGCGCTCAACCGTGACTTGAGCCAGCAGCGCGCGCGCGCCGTGACGTCCATCTTCCGTCTCAGCGGCCTCAAGCAGAATCGCCTGCAGGTCATGGGCTTGGGCTCCGATATGCCGCGTGCTGCCAATGACAGCGCCGCTGGCCGTGCACTCAACCGCCGTGTGGAAATCCTCCTGACTTCGCGTGACACCATGCAGGGCCTGATCGCCAAGTACAGCCAACCGGCCAAGCCGCAGCTCAAGGATGCGCCCAAGGTAGCTGCCGCAGATCAAGGAAAAGTGAGCAAGTCGGAGTAAGCTTGCGGGCATTTCCACCCTGCGCGGGCAGGCACTAGAAACCAGGCGGATTGGTTTCAGGCTCTGCCCTGAGGAATTGCCATGACCCAAACCTTGGCCGATATGCGCCGTGACTACACCCGCGACGGCCTGAGCGAAACCCAGGCCCCGCTGGAACCCTTTGCCCTGTTTCGCCAGTGGTTCGATGACGCGGTCAAGACCGAGCAACTGCCGGTCGAGCCTAACGCCATGACCCTGGCCACCGTCGATGAAGATGGCCGCCCGCACTGCCGGGTGCTGCTGCTCAAGGGGCTCGACGAACGTGGCTTCACCTTCTTCAGCAACTACGACAGCGCCAAGGGTCGGCAACTGGCGGCACGCCCGTTCGCCGCGATGACCTTCTTCTGGCCCAGCCTGGAACGCCAGGTGCGTATCGAGGGGCGGGTCGAGCAGGTCACCCCGGCCGAATCCGACGGTTACTTCCAGGTACGCCCGCTGGGCAGTCGCATTGGTGCCTGGGCCTCGCCGCAGAGCAAGGTGATCCGCGACCGCGCCGAGCTGGAGAACCTGCTGGCGGAAACCGAAAAACGCTTCCTCAACCAGACACCGCACTGCCCGCCGCACTGGGGGGGCTACCGCCTGCTGCCAGAGCGCATCGAGTTTTGGCAGGGTCGCCCCAGCCGCCTGCACGACCGCCTCAACTACCGCTTCAAGGGCGAGGCCTGGATTCGCGAACGGCTGGCGCCCTGACAGCCAGGCAGGCGTAGCGAGCGCGCCGGTCGGTTACTTTCAGGTTTCTGATGTGTCTGCTTGCCTTGGAATGGGTTGCTTTGAGGGCGTCTGGATGGGGCCTCTTCGGTCTGCCCACCTCTTACCACCGAGCATGCCATCCACCAATAAGGCTGTACGAAACGAGCACATGAGATACCCTTGCGCGACGAACCAACCAGGACGCTGCGAACCGAACGATGGGTTTTGAACAATTAGCCGAGCTACGTGACCGCCTGCGCGCCGAGAAGCAGCAGGTACAGCAGGTAAAAACCGAAAGCGCGAAGCCGCAAAAGCGCAAGGCGCCGACCAAAGCCAAGCCGCGCGAGCAGGATCCTACCGTCGAGGCGATCTGGCGGTTGCAGAAGCACTTCCCCTTGGCCTTCCCGGTCAATCCGGCGCCCAAGGTGCCGTTGAAGGAGGGCATTCTCAAGGATGCCGAGCAGCATCTGCAGTTGCTCGGTATCACCGCTGAGCAGCTCAAGGCGGGTATTGCCGCCTGGTGCCGTGGCGGTCGCTACTGGGCTGCGATGACGGAAAATGCACCGCGTCTGGATCTGCAAGGCCAGCCCGTTGGCGTGGTGACGGCGGCGCAGGCGCTGCATGCCAGGCAGCAGGCCAGGCGGCACCGTGCCGAGGCTCGGCGCAATCAGGCCAAGGCAAAAGCGCCTGCGGACGACAAGGCCGCCGAGAGCGTTGTGCAGCCAAGCACGGAGTAAGCCCTCTGGTAGCCTGATGGTTCTCAGGCTCGCTGGCGTCTCGATGGCCGCATCGTGAAGCGCCGCTGATCGGCCTACAATGGCGGCCTCACTCGCGAGGCCGCTTCCGATGCTCGAACTCGACTCCACTCTGGCGCAGCATATCGTCGACCGCGCCATGGCCATCCTGCCGCACAACATCAACGTGATGGATGCGCAGGGCATGATCATCGGCAGCGGTGACCCCAGCCGCCTGCACACCCGACATGAAGGTGCACAACTGGTACTGGCCAACCGGCGCGTGGTGGAGATCGACGCTCAGGCAGCGGCGTGCCTGCGTGGCGTCAAACCCGGTGTCAACCTGCCGTTGCTGCACGCCGAGCGCCTGATTGGCGTGCTCGGTATCACGGGTGATCCTGAGGTCGTGCGGCCTTATGCCGAACTGGTGCGCATGGCTGCGGAGATGCTGGTCGAGCATCGCGTTCTGCAAGCCGAACGGCACTGGCAGCGGCATCAGCAGGAAGCCTGGTTGCGACAGCTGCTCGACCCCATGCTGCGCCTGTCCAGTCTCGAGGTCGATGCTGAACGCCTGGGCCTGCAACTGACCTGGCCGCGACAAATGTGCCTGCTGCAACTCGATGGTGAGGGCGATCCGCTGCCGCGCCAGGCGCGTCTGCTCGCCGCTCTGGGGGGCAAGAGTGAACATCTGGTAGCGCCGCTCGGGCGTCACGAACTGCTCTGGTGTCGACCTTACAGCACCACGCGCGATGATCGTGCCTGGCTCCTGCAGGCTGACGAGCGCGAGTGGGGCGTGAGTTCGCTTGCGCTCAGCGATCCCCTGCATGATCTGACCGAGCTGCGCCAGGCCAGCCTGGCTCTGCGCGATCTTCAGGCCTACGGTCAGGCACGTTTTCCTGGTCGTCGCCTGCTGCGCCTGGACGAGTTGCGCCTGCCGACGTTGCTCTATGCCCAGCGCCACAGCTGGTTGCTGCAGGGCTGGTTGGCACCCTTGCGTCAGGTGCTGACGCAGGACTCACAAGGCACGCTGAGGGCCACGCTGGAAGCCTGGTGTGCGCATGACGGCCAGGTGCAAGCCTGTGCGCAGGCGTTGGGCATTCATCGCAATACGTTGCGCTATCGTCTGGAGCGCATCGCCGAACTCAGTGGCCTGGACCTCAATCGGCTGGATCAGCGCCTGCAGCTATCCTTGGGGCTGGGCTTGCTGGAACCCACCGAGGCGGCTCAGTTGAACGCTCGGTAATCTGCTCCCGTTGGTGGAGGCGGGCCGACGGCCTTTGTGCGATTGCACAGCCTCCTGGGCTTGGCTTTGGCTGTTTTAGTGCCAGCGCACAGGGCGAGGCTGGGGTTGGCTGAGCCACAATGTGGCGCCTCTCGGCATTCCCATCCGGGCCCTGCGCCCGCCATAACAACAATGAGGAGACTGGTCATGGGCCTGGTCCTGATTCTGGTGGCACTGATCGCGTTCATCGTGCTGTCCACTACCCGTTTGAAATTGCACCCCTTCCTGGCATTGCTGGCCGCTGCGCTGATCGCCGGTTTCGCCTACCAGCTGCCCGGCGGCGAAATCATCAAGACCATGACGGCCGGCTTCGGCGGTATCCTCGGTTACATCGGTATCGTCATCGTCTTAGGCACCATCATCGGCGTGATCCTCGAGCGCAGCGGCGCTGCCATCACCATGGCCGAGACGGTGATTCGTCTGCTGGGCCAGCGTTTCCCCACCCTGACCATGTCGATCATCGGCTATCTGGTGTCGATTCCGGTGTTCTGCGACTCCGGCTACGTCATTCTCAACTCGCTGAAGAATGCCCTGGCCGCCCGCATGAAGGTGTCCGTGGTGGCCATGAGCGTGGCTCTGGCCACCGGCCTGTATGCCACTCACACCTTCGTGCCACCAACTCCCGGCCCGATTGCTGCGGCCGGCAACCTGGGCCTGGAAACCTCGCTGGGTCTGGTGATCCTGGTCGGTTTACTGGTCGCTGCGGTCACTGCCGTGGCCGGTATGCTGTGGGCCAACCGTTTCCTCAAGCAGAACGACCACGAATTGCTGGAAGAAGCGCCGAGTGAACTGCTCGCCGATAACGTCGATTTCGATGCGCTGCGTGCCCGTTATGGCAAGCTGCCCAGCGCCTGGCAGGCATTCTCGCCAATCTTCGTGCCCATCATTCTGATCTGCCTGGGCTCGCTCGCTGCTTTCCCGAGCAAGCCCTTCGGCACTGGCGCATTCTTCGACGTGCTGAGCTTCCTCGGTCAGCCGGTTGCCGCACTGCTGGTAGGCCTGGTGCTGGCGTGCTCGCTGCTCAAGGGCGAAGGCAAGCGTCAGCAGTTCCATGACTATGTCGCTCATGGCCTGAAAGAGGCGGCGCCGATTCTGCTGATCACCGGTGCCGGTGGCGCCTTTGGTGCCATTCTCAAGGCAACCGCGCTGACCGGCTACCTGGGCGACACCCTGTCGGCGCTGGGTATTGGCCTGTTCATGCCGTTCCTGGTGGCTGCCGCGCTGAAGAGCGCCCAGGGTTCCTCCACCGTTGCCCTGGTCACCACCTCGGCGATGGTTGCGCCACTGCTGGGCAATCTGGGGCTCGACAGCGAGATGGGTCGCGTGCTGACTGTAATGGCTATCGGCGCCGGTGCAATGACCGTTTCTCACGCCAACGACAGCTTCTTCTGGGTCGTGACCCAGTTCAGCCGCATGAAAGTGGCGACCGCTTATCGCGCCCAGACCATGGCGACCCTGATTCAGGGTATTGCCGGTATGGCCGCTGTCTGGTTGCTTAGCCTGGTTTTGCTGTAATCCCGCATTAACAGACCGTTCAAAAGCTACCTGCGTTGCCATTGCTGGGGTAAAAACAGGTCCGTGCGCGAGTCCGATCAAAATGCTCATTTACAGCTCGTAAAGTCGAGCGCGACTCCGACCGTTTTCCGCCTGTTTTTGTGGGGCCGCCATCGGTATTGCACTGACTGCCTCGCCTACGTTTTTCAACGGTCTGTAACCGGCAGGCGGCCACGGTCGCCTGCCTCCTTTCGAGGTACCTATCATGAAAATCGTCATTGCTCCTGATTCCTTCAAGGAGAGTCTCAGCGCGCCTGATGTAGCGGCCGCCATCGCCCGTGGTTGGCAGCAGGTGTTTCCCGAGGCCGAGTGTTTGCTGCGACCAATGGCCGATGGTGGCGAGGGTACGGTCGATGCGTTGCTGGCCGCCGTGGGTGGCGAGCGTCGTGAATGCGACGTGCGCGGCCCCATGGGTGAGCCGGTCAAGGCGCATTGGGGCTGGCTGGGGCAGGGTACGGCGGTCATCGAGATGGCGGCTGCCAGCGGTCTGCACTGGGTGCCGCGTGAACAGCGCGACGCCCGTGTGGCCAGCAGCTTCGGCACTGGTGAGCTGATCCGTGAGGCGCTGGATGCCGGTGCTACGCGAATCATCCTGGGGCTGGGCGGCAGTGCCACCAATGATGCCGGTGTTGGCCTGTTGCAGGCGCTGGGGATGCGTTTTCTCGATGCACGGGGGCGTGAGCTGACGCCGGGCGGCGCGGCCTTGGCCGGTCTCGACCAGCTTGATCTGAGCGGGCTGGACGCGCGTCTGCTCAAGGTGCAGATCGAGGTCGCTGCCGATGTCGACAATCCCTTGTGCGGGCCACGTGGCGCATCTGCGGTGTTCGGTCCGCAGAAGGGCGCTACGCCTGAGCATGTCGCCGAGCTGGACACGGCACTCGGCCACTTCGCCCGTATCGCAGCGGCGACGCTGGGCGAGAATCACGCCGAGTTTCCCGGTGTGGGCGCCGCGGGAGGTCTCGGTTTCGCTGCGCGTGCCTTTCTCAAGGCAAGTTTCCGCCCCGGTATCGCGCTGGTGGCCGAACTGTCCGGCCTCGCCGCAGCAGTGGAGAACGCGGATCTGGTGATTACCGGGGAAGGGCGCATGGATGCCCAGACCCTGCACGGCAAGACACCGGTCGGCGTAGCGCGCGTGGCGCGTGCGGCCGGGGTGCCGGTCATCGCCTTGTCCGGTAGTCTGGGTGACAACTATCAGGCGCTGTACGACGCGGGTATCGAAGCTGCATTCAGCCTGGCGCCGGGCCCGTTGTCCCTGGAGCAGGCGATGGCCGGCGCGGCAGCTGAGTTGCAGGCGCGCACGACGGATATCGCCCGGCTCTGGCGCCTCGCGCGGTCCTGATAGGGCGAACCTGGCTGAACTGGGTCTGTCTGAAATAACTATTGTTAAGGCTCTGCCGTGACAGATACGCTCGCCCGGCGTCTAATGGATCGAGATACCTCTGGAGGAATTGCTATGCGTAAACCCACTCTGCTCATTACCTCGCTGGCCGCGATGCTGGCCCTCGGGGGCTGTCAGTCCAGCCTGACTGGCGATACCTACAGCCGCGATGAGGCCCGAGCGGTGCAGACGGTACGCATGGGCACCATTGAGTCGCTGCGCCCGGTCAAGATCGAAGGGACCAAGACACCGATCGGTGCGGGTGCCGGTGCTGTGGTTGGCGGTATTGGTGGTAGTGGCCTTGGTGGCGGGCGCGGCAGTGCAGTGCTGGCTGTGGTCGGTGCTGTTGCCGGCGGTCTGTTGGGCGCCGCGGCTGAAGAAGGCCTGACCCGTACTCAAGGTGTTGAGATCACCGTGCGAGAGGACGACGGTACCCTGCGCGCCTACGTCCAGGAAGTCGAGCCGAACCAGGTGTTCCGCGTCGGCGAGCGCGTGCGCATCATGACGGTCAACGGTACCAGCCGCGTTACTCACTGATCGTTACAAGCCAGCCGGAGTAGCTTTGGTTGCTCCGGCTTTTTGTTGTCTGTCATCCCCGGCCGACAACTCGTCGGGCTTGCGCAAAAAAGTGCTCCCGGCAATTTTTTGTGGCCTCGCTATAGTGGTGCTCGGCTGTCAACAACACTTCCAGCAGTCTGCATGTTACCAAGTGTGTTTAACGATAATTCAATGCATGACGTTGTGTTGATAGTTATGGATAATCGGCCGTTATGCTTGTGCCGACAACGACTTAGCTGAACCGTTGTGGTGCATGAACTATCACCGTCAGGGACTTGCGACTCCAATTCTCGTCGTTGGGTCAGCTGGTCTGGCGTGCCTGCTTAAGGGGTTTTCCGATGGCGCTTGCGCTGATTGTCGCCTTGCCATTTCTTGGGTTGTTTCTGCCGGTGCTTGCCGATCGGCTCGGACGCTCGGCCTGTGCTGCGGCTGCGGCTATAGCGCCCATCGTGGCGCTGGTGCTGCTGTTCAGCTACCAGCCTGCGGTGTTCGCAGGCGAGGTGTTGCGGGTAAAGCTGGAGTGGCTGCCGCACCTGGGGCTGAATCTCAGTCTGCGCCTCGATGGTCTGGGTTTTCTGTTTGCCCTGCTGATTCTCGGCATCGGCCTGTTGGTCATCCTCTACGCGCGCTATTACCTGGCCAAGACCGAGCCGATGGGGCGTTTCTTCGCCTTCCTGCTGCTGTTCATGGGCGCCATGCTCGGTGTGGTGCTGTCGGAAAACCTGCTGCTGATGCTGATGTTCTGGGAACTGACCAGCTTGTCGTCGTTCCTGCTGATCGGCTTCTGGGGTTCGCGCTCCGATGCCCGCAAGGGCGCGCGCATGGCACTGGCGATCACCGGTGGCGGTGGCCTGGCGCTGCTCGCCGGTATCCTGCTGATCGGCCACATCGCCGGTAGCTTCGAGCTGTCTCAGGTGCTGGCGGCCGGCTACGCGATTCGTGCGCACGAGCTGTATCCGCTGGCGCTGGTGCTGGTGCTGCTGGGTGTATTCACCAAGTCGGCGCAATTCCCTTTCCACTTCTGGCTGCCGCATGCGATGGCGGCGCCGACACCGGTATCGGCCTATCTGCACTCGGCGACCATGGTCAAGGCCGGGGTCTTCCTGCTGGCGCGTCTGTACCCGGCGCTGGCCGGTTCCGAGTGGTGGTTCTACATGGTCAGCCTGACCGGTCTGGCCACGTTGCTGGTGGGTGCCGGCATGGCGCTGTTCCAGCATGACCTGAAGGGCCTGCTGGCGTATTCGACCATCAGTCACCTGGGCCTGATCACCCTGCTGTTCGGCCTGGACACCCAGCTAGCGGCTGTCGCAGCGGTGTTCCACATCATCAACCATGCGACCTTCAAGGCTTCGCTGTTCATGGCAGCGGGCATCATCGACCACGAAACCGGTAGCCGCGACATGCGGCGAATAAACGGTTTGTGGAAGTACATGCCACATACGGCCGTGCTGGCGATGGTGGCGGCCTCGGCCATGGCAGGCGTGCCGTTGCTCAACGGCTTTTTGAGCAAGGAAATGTTCTTCACCGAAACCCTGCACCAGCACCTGCTGGGCGGTTTCAACTGGGTGATTCCGGCTGCTGCGACCTTGGCCGGCGTGTTCTCGGTGGCCTACTCGCTGCGCTTCATTCACGACGTGTTCTTCAACGGGGAGCCGATCGACCTGCCCAAATATCCGCCGCACGAGCCGCCGCGCTACATGAAAGTGCCGGTCGAGGTGCTGGTGTTCCTCTGTCTGCTGGTCGGCATCGTGCCTGCCTATACGGTAGCGCCGTTGTTGGCCGCCGCAGCAGCTTCGACGCTGGGTGGTCAGTTGCCCGAATACAGCCTGGCGGTCTGGCACGGCTTCAACCTGCCGCTCCTGATGAGTTTCGTTGCGCTGTTCGGCGGGATAATCGTCTACGCCTGTCGCAAACCGCTGTTCCGCTGGTATGAAGGTTTGCCGACCCTGGATGCCAAGGACGTCTTCGACCAGGTGGTGCGCTACATGACGCGTACGTCCGTGCGTATCACCGCGTTTCTGGAGTGCGGTTCGCTGCAACGCTACCTGGCCTGGATGCTTGGCAGTGCCCTGATCCTGGTAGTGGTCGCGCTGTCGCCGCTCGAGCAGTTGGCCGGTAGCGTGCCGATGACCCCCATCGATCCGCTGACCGTCATGGGTATGCTGATCCTGATGGTGACTGCGGTGCTTACCGTGTTTTTCCACCGCCGCCGTCTGGTGGCGCTGATGATTCTCAGCGCCGCTGGTCTGATGGTGGCGCTGGCTTTCGCCCGTTTCTCCGCCCCGGATCTGGCGCTGACCCAGCTGTCGGTGGAGGTGGTGACCATCATCCTGCTGATGCTCACCTTGTACTTCATGACCGACCGTACCCCGGCCGAGTCCAGCAGTCTGCGTGGCCTGCGCGATCTGGTCCTGGCGCTGGGCAGCGGCACCATGGTGGCGATGCTGACCTACGCCGTGCTGACCCGCCCTTACCAGAGCATTTCCTCGTTCTTCCTCGAGAACAGTGTCTCCGGGGGCGGCGGTACCAATGTGGTCAACGTGATTCTGGTGGACTTCCGTGGCTTCGATACCCTGGGCGAGATCACCGTGCTGGCGATTGCCGCCATCGGTATCTACGCGCTGCTGCATGGTCTGCACCTGCCGCACCCTGCCCATGACAAGAACGGTCGTCCGTGGTCGACCGATGCCCATCCGATGATCCTCGACAACCTGGCGCGTGCCATGCTGCCGATGGCACTGCTGATTTCGGCGTTCATCTTCCTGCGCGGGCACAACCTGCCGGGCGGTGGCTTCATCGCCGGCCTTATCACGGCGGTGGCGTTGATTCTGCAATACATCTCCCACGGTGTGACCTGGACCCAGGAGCGCCTGAAGTTCAGCTATCACGCCACCGCCGGTTGGGGCGTGCTGATTGCCGGGTTGACGGGGCTGGGCAGCTGGCTCTTCGGCTCGCCGTTCCTGACTTCGGCGTTCGGCCACTTCCATATTCCGCTGATTGGCGAAATCGAGTTGGCCACCGCGATCCTCTTCGATCTTGGGGTGTATCTGGCCGTTGTTGGCGCCACCCTGCTGATTCTTTCCAACATCGGCCATGTCAGTCAGGACGAGTCGTGCAAGGAGGTCATCTGATATGGAGGCTGTATTCGCAATCACCCTCGGGGTGCTGACTGCCAGCGGCGTCTACCTGCTGCTGCGTGCGCGCATCTTTCCGGTGGTGATGGGGCTGACCCTGATCTCCTATGCGGTCAATCTGTTCATCTTCGCCATGGGCCGGCTCGGCACGGGTGTGCCAGCGGTTATCGGCAAGAGCGCCGAGTACGGTGACCCGCTGCCACAGGCACTGGTGTTGACCGCCATCGTCATCGGTTTCGCCATGACCGCGTTCGTCGTGGTGCTGGCCCTGCGTGGCATGGGTGAACTGAAAACCGATCACGTCGATGGCGAGGAGCCGCGCGCATGAGTCACGCCATCATCCTCCCCGTTCTGCTGCCGCTGTTCTTCGGCGCGCTGTTGCTGGTCGGCCACGGCTGGTCGCGTGACGTGAAGCGGGGTATTTCCCTGGTTGGCTGCCTGACGTTGCTGCCGCTTTGCCTGTATCTGGTGTGGCTGGCCGGAGCGGGACAGTTGCAGGTTTATGCGCTGGGCAGCTGGGCTGCGCCATTCGGCATCATGCTGCTGCTCGACCGCTTCAACGCGGCACTGTTGCTGCTCACCTCGCTGCTCGCCTGCTTCGCCCTGGTTTATGCCTGTCGCGGTGACGATGAGCGCGGGCCGAACTTCCATGCGTTGTTCCAGTTTCAGTTGCTGGGCATCAACGGCGCGTTCCTGACCGCCGATCTGTTCAACCTGTTCGTGTTCTTCGAGGTCCTGCTGATCTCCTCTTATGCATTGCTGCTGCATGGCAACCGCGCCAATCAGGTCAAGGCCGGCGTGCATTACGTGGTGCTCAACCTGCTGGGCTCGTCGTTCTTCCTGATCGGCGTGAGTTTGCTGTATGGCCTTACCGGCACCCTGAACATGCCGGACCTGGCTGTGCGCGTGGCCAGCGCCGATGTTGCCGACGCGCCGCTGATCAAGGCTGCTGCCTACCTGCTGCTGATCGTCTTCGGCCTCAAGGCTGCCGTGCTACCGCTGTGCTTCTGGCTGCCGCGCGCTTATGCTGCAGCGCCTGCTTCGGTGGCGGCGTTGTTCGCGATCATGACCAAGGTGGGCTTCTACGCCATCGTCCGTGTGTTCACGCTGGTGTTCGGCGAAGAGGCCGGGCCACTGGCCAATCTCGGCCATGAACTGCTCTGGTGGCTGGCACTGCCGACCATTGCCTTCGGTGTGATTGGCGCCTTGGGTGCGCGGCAGTTGCAGGCGCTGCTGGCCTATCTGGTGCTGGTCTCGGTGGGCACGCTGATGGCCGGCTTCGCCATCGGTAACGTCGCGGCGTTGAGTGCTGCGCTTTATTACATGGTGCACAGCACGTTGATCAGCGCCGCATTGTTCCTGTTGGCGGGGCTGGTGGTCGCCCAGCGTGACTGCGCCGGTGGCGATCTGCAGCAGGAGCGTGTGCTGCGTCAGCCGCTGGTGCTGGGTTGCATGTTCTTCTTCGCCTCCATTTCCGTGGCCGGGTTACCGCCGTTCTCTGGTTTCCTCGGCAAGATGTTGCTGCTGCGGGCGGCGGAGCCGGGGTGGCAGGCCTGGAGCCTGTGGCCGGTGGTGCTGATCGGCGGTCTGCTGACCCTGGTGGCGTTGAGCCGCGCCGGTACCAGTCTGTTCTGGCTCGGTCAGCAGGCGGACGCAGCCCCTTCGACCGCTGCTCCGGCTGACCGCGTCAGCCTCCTGGCTGCGCTGGGCCTGTTGCTGGCCAGCCCGCTGCTGTTGATCGGCGCTGCCCCGATACTGGCCTACCTGGAGGCTGCAGCGGCGCAGTTGCTTGATCTGCAACCCTATCTCTCGATCATCGCTGGAGGTGCGGCATGAAGCGTTTCTTCCCCCACCCGCGGATGATGCTGGTACTGACGGTGCTCTGGCTGCTCTTGGCCAACACCTTCAATCTGGGCCATCTCCTGCTCGGGCTGTTTCTGGGGTGGTCGATCGTGCACCTGTGTGGCGATTTCCTGCTGAGCGTGCCGAAGGTGCGCAAGCCCCTGGGGCTGCTGCTGTTCATCGGCAAGGTGTTCTACGACATCGTGGTGGCCAATCTGCAGGTTGTGAAGCTGGTGTTGGGGCCGAAATCGCGGCTTGAACCGGCATTCGTCGAGGTGCCGGTCGAGATCGAGGATGAGTTCGTGCTGTCGACTCTGGCCTGCATCATCTCGCTGACCCCCGGCACGGTTTCTGCCGGCCTCAGCTCAGACCACAAGACACTGCTGCTGCACGGGCTCAACGTGCCGGATCGAGACGAACTGATCGCGGCGGTCAAGAGCCGTTACGAAACGCCGCTGCTGGAGATATTCGAATGCTCGAGAACGTAGTCTTTCTGTGCATGGGCATCCTCACGCTGGCCATGCTGCTCAATGTCGCGCGTCTGGTCGAAGGGCCGAGCGTGGTCGACCGTGTCCTGGCCCTGGATACCCTGTACATCAACGCGTTGGCGCTGATCGTGCTGTTTGGCATCTGGCTGGCATCGGATCTGTTCTTCGAGGCTGCACTGCTGATCGCGGTGATGGGCTTCGTCGGTACGGTTGCAGTGGGTAAGCACCTGCTGCACGGCGACATCATCGATTAAGGGGGAATGACCATGCCGTTCTGGCTGGAGTTGTTGATTTGTGCCTGCCTGATTCTTGGCAGTCTGTTCGCCCTGGTGGGTGCCATCGGTCTGTATCGGCTGCCGGACTTCTTCACCCGCCTGCACGGGCCGACCAAGGCCACGACGCTGGGCGTCGGCGGTACGCTGATCGCTTCGATGCTGTTCTTCGCGCACCACACCGGCAACCTCAGCCTGCACGAACTGCTGATCACCCTGTTCCTGTTCCTGACTGCGCCGGTCAGTGCGCATATCCTGTCCAAGGCCGCGATGCAGCAGAAGGTCGAGTTGACCGAGCGCACCCGTGGCCAGCCTTGGGACGATGACCACTGATCCACTGTCAGGCATCTCTTGCGTCTGGCTGTCACTGTCGTCAGGCAATTACCCGCTCTAGACTGCGCTCTTGAATCAAACGAGGTATTGCCTCAGGGGAGTCAGGGGATGAGCGAGCTGGTCATTCGTCAGGCCTGTGTCGAGGATATCGAGGCGCTCTGCGCGGTGATTCTCGAGCATGGGCCCAACCCCTGGAATCATTTGCCCGAAGTCGAGGTTCGCCAGCACCTGCAGGGTGTTGCAGCCAGCACGACGCTGGCCGTACTGGCCGAGGAGCAGGGACAACTGCTGGGTTTCGTCAGCTATCGCCTGACGCAGGATTTCGCCGCTCATCAACCTGCGGCGCGTGCCGGGCAGGTGCATGGCTATATCTGCGAAGCGGTGGTGCATCACAACTGCGTTGGCCGAGGTCTGGGGGCGCGTCTTCTGCGTGAGGCCGTCACCGAGCTATGGCGGCTGGGCGTCAGCGATATCTATATCGATCGTCACGAGGAGAACGCGGCATCGGCGGGGATGATGCGCAAGGTCGGCTTCACCGAGCTGTTGACCTACGCCGACCCGGCGCGTCGACCGAATGGTTCGCGGCGTTCGACCCTGTGCTGTCTGCGGGTCAGGCAATGATTCGGCGACTGCTCGCTATGGCTGTGCTGGCCGCCGCACAGATGCTGCTGGCGTTGATGCTTTACCGCAGCGCCATCGAGGCCTATCGGCAGATGTTCGGCGCGATTCGCCGCGATATCAGCTATGGCCTGCAACTACAGCACTCGTTGTATCTCTTCGGCGCTCTGGCTGTGTGCAATGCTGTCTGGTTGTTGAGTTGCCGTAGTCGGCGCAGCGGGCTGATCGGTTTTGGCGTCTGCCTGTTGCTCTGGGCGACATTCTGGGCCAATACCTTCGCCAGCATGCCGTACCGCAGCCTGTTGGTGGTTGGGGTTGGCACGCTGGCGTTGGTCATGCCACTGCCCCTGCTGATGCGTTTCAGTACAGTTGGGTGGGTTAGGCGCTTGTCGAATAGGTGAATGAGCCCGTACGTCAAGGTGCGTCGTAACCCACCATTGGCGCAGTGCAGGACAATCGCCTGGCGGGTTACGCGGCGCGGTGATCAGACATCCGCAGGTTTGGCGCCGCTAACCCACCCTACGGGTTGGCTGATCCTGGGAAGGTTCAGCGATTCAGCCCGAGCATGTCCTTGGCCACCGCCTCGGCCACGCGAATGCCATCGACGCCAGCAGAGAGAATGCCGCCGGCGTAGCCCGCGCCTTCCCCGGCCGGGTAAAGGCCCTTGAGATTAAGACTCTGCAGGTCATCGCCGCGGGTGATGCGCACCGGCGAGGAGGTGCGCGTCTCGATACCGGTGAGTACCGCATCGGCCAGGTCGAAACCCTTGATCTGCTTGCCGAAGGCCGGCAATGCCTCGCGGATGGCTTCGATGGCGAAGTCCGGCAGCGACGGTGCCAGGTCACCCAGTTTCACCCCCGGTTTGTAGGAGGGCTGTACTTCGCCGAGAGCGGTGGACGGAGTGCCTTTGATGAAGTCGCCGACCAGTTGCCCCGGCGCTTCGTAGTTGCGCCCGCCAAGTACGTAGGCGTGCGATTCCAGCTGCTCCTGCAGTTCCACGCCGGCCAGAGGGCCGCCAGGATAGTCCTGCTCGGGCGTGATACCCACGACGATGCCGGCGTTGGCGTTGCGCTCGTTGCGCGAGTACTGGCTCATGCCGTTGGTGACCACGCGCTCCGGCTCGGAGGTGGCGGCGACCACGGTGCCGCCTGGGCACATGCAGAAGCTGTAGACCGAGCGGCCGTTGCTGGCGTGGTGTACCAGCTTGTAGTCGGCAGCGCCGAGTTTCGGGTGGCCGGCGTACTTGCCCAGGCGCGCGCGGTCGATCAGCGACTGCGGGTGCTCGATACGGAAGCCCACCGAGAAGGGCTTGGCCTCCAGGTACACGCCACGGGCATGCAGCATGCGGAAGGTGTCGCGCGAACTGTGGCCGAGTGCGAGCACGACATGGCGGCTGATGATCTGCTCACCACTTTCCAGCACCACACCGGTGAGTTGGTCGTCTTCGATCAGTAGATCGCTGACGCGCTGCTGGAAGCGCACTTCGCCGCCGAGGGCCTTGATTTCCTCGCGCATGGTGGCGACCACGCCGGTCAGGCGGAAGGTGCCGATATGCGGCTTGCTGACGTAGAGAATTTCGTCCGGTGCGCCGGCTTTGACGAACTCCTGTAGCACCTTGCGCCCGTGGTGATTCGGGTCCTTGATCTGGCTGTACAGCTTGCCGTCGGAGAAGGTGCCAGCGCCGCCTTCGCCGAACTGCACGTTGGAAGTCGGGTCGAGCACGTTCTTGCGCCACAGGCCCCAGGTGTCCTTGGTGCGCTGGCGTACTTCCTTGCCGCGCTCCAGTACGATGGGGCGCAGGCCGGCCTGCGCCAGGATCAGCGCCGCGAAGATGCCGCAGGGGCCGAACCCGACGACGATGGGGCGTTCTTCCAGTGGCGTTTCTGCCTTGCCGACCGGCTTGTAGGTGATGTCCGGTGCCGGGCCGACATGCTTGTCATCGCTCAGGCGAGCGAGCAGTGCGGCTTCGTCTTTCACCTCGCAGTCGAGGGTGTAGATGAAGGGCATGTCGCCGAACTTCTTCCGTGCATCGTAGCTGCGCTTGAACACGCTGAAGGCCAGCAGGTCGGCGTCGTCGATGCCCAGGCGCTGAACGATGGCCGGGCGCAGGGCCTCATCGGCATGGTCGAGGGGTAGTTTCAGTTCGGTCAGGCGAAGCATGGGCGGTGTCCTGGTTGGCCGGTGGTGATCCAGCAAGGTAAAGAAGGCCGGCGATTGTACGGGATTCGCGGTCCGGGTGGAGAGGACAGCATTCTCGAACTACTGACGGCTTTGCTCCGTTGAGCGTAGGTGAACGATGCCTCGAACGCTGTGCGAGCACGTGCTCAGCCGCGCTGACGTTCGATTGCGCGACCCCGAATGAACATCAGGGCAGCGCCCGCGAAGGCTGCTGTCGCTGCATAGACGATCACGGCTTGCGAGTCTAGGCTGTCGATGATCAGCCCTCCTAGAACCGCTCCTGCAGCAATGGCGACCTGGAAGGTCGATGACAGCAGGGCGCCAGCGCTTTCGGCGTGATCGGCGGCGGCGCGCGCGTTCCAGATCGAGATCGATACCGGGAAGGCGCCGAACGCGAAGCCCCACAGCGCAATCGCGACGAAGGCAACGTCAGCCTGTGTGCCGAACAGGATCAGCGTGAGTGCAACGGCAGCGATCAGGAACGAGCAACTGCTGACTGCCCAGGCTGGACTGCGCGCGGCGACGGCGCCGCCGGCAAGGTTGCCGAAAAAGCCGCTGACACCGAAGGCCAGCAAGGCAAGCGAGACGGTCGCGACATCCAGGCGGGGAACCTCCTCGAGGAAGGGACGAATGAAGGTCAGAGCGGCGAAGTGCCCGGAAATGACCAGAAGCCCAGTGCAGATGCCGACGACGACCGCACGCCGCGTCAGCGCTGCCTTGAAGGAGGCCAGGCCTGGCGCTGCTGTGGCCGGCAGTTCGGGCAGGGTCAGCATCTGAATCACCAGCGCCACCACGCCAATACCGGACGCGGCCAGGAACGTTGCCTGCCAGCCCCACAGTTCTCCCAGGTAGGCACCCAGCGGGGCCGCGAAGATGGTTGCGAGCGAAATCCCCATCATGATTATCGAAATGGCACGCGGCACCTTGTCTGGGGGCACCAGGCGCAGGGCGAGCGCTGCCATCATGGCCCAGAAGCTGCCGAGGGCGAAGCCCAGCAGTCCACGCGCGATCAGCAGCACCGTGATGTTTGAGGCATAGGCCGAAAGGATGCAGGAGAACACCAGCATGCCCATCAACCCCCAGACGATCTTTTGTCGATCCAGACGGCCCGAGAACAGCACCACCAGCGGTCCGGCGAATGCGGCGACCACGGCGGTGGCGGTGATGGCCTGGCCCACCGCACCGTTGGATACGCCCAAGTCGGCGGCCATCGGCGTCAGCAGGCTGATCGGCAGGAATTCCGCCGTGACCAGGCCGAAGGCGCCCAGGGCAAGAGAGATGACGGCCCACCACGCAGCAGACATGGATCTGGTGTCAGCAGTAGATGAATCGGTATGGGGCATGATGAAATCCTTCATTTTTTGTCTTCCGGTAGCTCAGCCGAACTGCACCAGTTCGAGCGAGGGCAACGGCCCACCGGGGAATTGCGTCAGGCGCCCACCTTCGGCCAGCTCGCCAAGGTCGATAGCGGCGAAGCCAAGCTCATCGATCAGTGCGCTGACCTGGTTTTTCGCGCGATTGTCGTCACCCGCCAGGAACAGCACACGCCGGCCGCCGCGCTCGGCGGGATCGGCGATGAGCAGTCTGGGGTTCAGGTGATTGAACGCCTTCACTACATGGGCGCCCGGTACCAGGTCGGCAAACACTTCGCTTGAGGTGCGGCCATGCAGATCGATAGGGTTGAACAGCGGCGCTTCGATCGGGTTATTGCTGTCGATGACGACTCGCCCGGCGAAGTCCGCAAGCCCAGACAGCGCGGCTGGCAGCTTCGACCAGTTCACCGCGACCAACACGATGGGCTGCGCTGCCGCCTGTTCACGGGTGCCGGCACGGATGCTCGGGCCGATGGATTGTACAAGGGCTTGCAGGCTCTCTGGCCCTCGGCTGTTGGAGAGAATTGCCGGAATGTTCCGACGCGCCAGGGCGCGTGCGAAGGTCGCGCCGATATGGCCGGCACCGATGATGCCGATGGAGGGCAATTTGCTCATGCTGGGACTCCTTGAGGCCAGAAGTGTCGGAAAACTGTGGGGCAGGCTGACTGGCCTGCCCCGGCAGACTCAAGAGGTCAATCCGCCGTCAGCGAGGATGTCCGCACCTGTGATGAACGAGGCTTGCGGGCTGGCGATGAATGCCACGAGGCTGGCAATTTCGTGTGGCTCTCCATAGCGACCCACTGCCATACGGGGGGTCAGGAGCTGGGCAACCTCGCTATCGGCCGGGTTCATGTCGGTGTTCACGGGGCCGGGGTGGACGCTGTTGACCGTGATTCCGCGTGGCCCCAGATCATGTGCCAGGCTGCGGTTGAAACCGGCGACGGCGCCTTTGGTCAGGCTGTATGCGGCAAGTCCGGGCACACCTGCGTACTTGGTGACCGAGCTGGCTATGTGGATGACGCGACCGCCCGCCTGCATGTGCTTTACCGCTTCCTGGGTGGCGACGAATACACCGGTCACGTTGACCGCGAGTAGCTTCTGGTAATCCTCGAAGCTGGTTTCTTCGAACTGGCTGAATACGCCGATACCGGCGTTATTCACCAGAATGTCGAGGGCCCCGAACGCTTCCACCGTCTTCGCGACGGCGGCACGCACGGCCTCGGGATCAGCTGCGTTGGCCTGGATTGCCAGTACGCGACCGCCTGCCGACTCGATGGCAGCTGCGGTTTCTTCTGCCTGTTGAGGGGAGCTGTTGTAGGTGAAGGCAACCTTGGCGCCGTCGGCGGCCAGGCGTTTGGCGATAGCTGCGCCGATGGAGCGAGAGCCGCCTGTTACGAGAGCCGTCTTGCCGGCCAGGGGAAGGGTTTGGGAAGAGGTTACGTTGCTCATGATTCACTCCGTTTGATTGCCGAAACATTCGGTGGAGTGACTATCGCGTTTTCATTCTTCTTTGATTAGCAGCTAATCATTTGGATTATCTTCAAGTGTCTGTTTAAAATCGGCCTATGGAAACATTGGCCAACCTGGAATCATTCGTGCGCAGTGCCGAGAGTGGCAGTTTCTCGGCGGCAGCGCGCCGGCTTTCGCTCACGCCGGCAGCGGTGAGCCGCAACGTCGCCATGCTGGAGCGCAACCTGGGTGTAAGACTGTTCCAGCGCTCGACACGCAAGTTGACGCTGACCGAGGCGGGCGAGGCTTTCTTGGCTGCGGTTGGCGGCAATCTGGAGTCCTTGCAGAACGCCATTGCAGCGGTATCAGCCGATGATGGCCAGCCGGCTGGTGTGCTCAAAATCAGCGTGGCGCCATCCTTCGGGATCGGTTACCTGCTGCCTTTGTTGCCCGAGTTCCTGCAGCGCTATCCCCGCGTTCGCCCTGAATGGCATTTCGAGAACCGTACGGTCGACCTGATCGCCGAAGGCTACGATGCCGCCATCGGTGGTGGTTTCGAGCTGGCAAGCGGTGTGGTCGCCCGCACACTGGCGCCGCTGCACGTTGTTGCCTTTGCCTCTCCCGCTTACCTGGCACGGCACACTTTGCCAGCCGACCCATCAGGTCTGATCGAGTTGGACTGCATTGTCATGCGTTCGCTGTCGTCGGGTCGTATCCGTACCTGGAACATGCGCAATGCGCAGGGCGATGAAGTGATCGCGACGATGCGCGAGACCGTAGTGGTCAATGATCCAACTGCTGTGCGAGAGGCTGCGCGGTTGGGCCTGGGGGTGGCGATGCTTGCCGTACCCGATGTACTGTCCGGGCTGGAGTCGGGTGAGCTGGTACGGGTGCTGCCGCGCTGGTGGGCGGATGCCGGCGCGTTGTCGCTGTATTACCCCAGTCGTCAGTTGATGCCAGGCAAGACGCGCAGCTTCATCGACTTCGTGGTCGAGGCCTTCCAGCGCGAAGACTATGCACGGCGTTTTGCCGGGAGTTTGGGCTAGCTGAACGGTTCGTGCCGGTGCAGCGACTCAGCGTCACCGGCACGACTGATGGTCAATTACGCATGGCACCGAAATGGGCGCAGCCACGCAGCACCTGGCCATCGAGGCGCAGTTCGGCGCTGAGGTGGTTGACTGCGCCGCTCATGCCGTCGACGCAGCGCTGCGGTGCCACCCACAGATCCAGACGCTGGCCGTTGGCTTCACTGCTGAAGTTCAGGCGGCCATCCGGCAGCTGTTCTTCCAGGTAAGGCAGGGCTAGCGGCTCGTGCCTGGGGCGGTTTAGCACCAAGCCCTTGCTGCCGACTTCCAGTTGCCAGAACGGTTCGTTGCCGCTGGCACGCAGGGTCAGGCGTTTGAAGTTGAGGTCGTCGCAGCCATGCCCTTCGCCCTGCAGGCGATAGATCTGGCTGACCTCGAAGCGACCATCGTTGCCTTTGCCCTGGCTGCCGCCCAGGCGACCGGCCAGATCGGCGAACAGGCTGGCCTGGCCATCGCTACCGAGCTGCATGGCTTCGCGCTCGATGCCTGTACCGTCGCCATCGATCAGCACGAAACGGCGCTGCTCCTGGCAAGGGGTGAAGACCAACTGGCCATTTTCGACCTGTACCTGCCCTTGCAGACGGGTTGCCGGTGGCGGGCCTTCCGGTTTGCCGGTGTAGACCTGGCATGCCGCCAGAAGTGGGAGCAGGGCGACGCTGGTAAGCAGGGAGCGAGTGATGGACATGGGTCTCTCCAGATACGAGTGGCCACCATAGCCACAGTGCGACCTCGGCTCAAGCCGTGAGCATGAAAGTCGCGCAGCGACGTCCTCCCTTTTGTCCTTCTCCCTCTGGGAGAAGGTGACGCGAAGCGCCGGATGAGGGGGCATACCACGCAGGCTTTCATTGTTCGGCTGCTGTTGCAGCATGCCCTGGCTTTGACTGAGCCGCTCGAGTACGGCCTAATTCGCCCGTTCATAACCTGTCGAGCACCTTTTGCAATGCCCAGCCCCGCCATGCGCCCCAGTACCCTTCATCTGCCCCAGGGCAACTGGGCGACGGTGCTTGATTGCCTGTGCGATCACTTTCCCGCCATCGACCGCGCCACTTGGTTGCAACGTATGGCGCGCGGCCGGGTGCTGGATGCTGACGGTACGCCCATCGGCGCTGAGCATCCCTATCGGGTTGGCCTCAAGGTGCGTTACTTCCGTGAAGTGCCGAACGAGACGCCGATTCCTTTTGAGGAGCAAGTGCTTTGGCAGGACGAGCACCTGCTGGTCGCCGACAAACCGCACTTTCTGCCGGTGATGCCGGCCGGCGAATACGTCGAGCAGACGCTGCTGGCTCGGTTGATCAAGCGCACCGGCAATCCCGATCTGGTGCCGATCCACCGCATAGATCGGCTGACCGCCGGCCTGGTGCTGTTCTCGGTCGATCCGGCCAGTCGCAGTCATTACCAGGCGCTGTTTCGTCAGCGTGCGGTGGAAAAATACTACGAGGCCATCGCCCCGGCTTTGCCGCAGCTGCAGTTTCCCTACTTGCATCGGTCGCGGATGGTCGAGGGCGAGCCGTTCTTCCGTATGCAGGAGGTGCAGGGTGAAGCCAACAGCGAAACGCGCATCGACGTGCTGGAACGACGCGCAGAGCTGTGGCGCTATGGGCTGTCGCCGGTGACCGGACGCAAGCATCAACTGCGCGTGCACCTGGCCGGGCTCGGGGCGCCAATCGTTGGCGACGATTTCTATCCGCAACTGCTGGAGTCGCGCAATCAGCCGGATGACTACAACAACCCCCTCAAACTGCTGGCGCGCGGCCTGCGCTTCGTCGACCCGCTCAGTGGGCAGGCTCGCGAGTTCTCCAGTCAGCTGCAGTTGCAGTGGTAGCAAGGGCGCGCACCTGAAAGAGGTCGTAAAAAAGCCCGCACAAGGCGGGCCAAGCTTCAGCATCGGTGCTACTGAATCAGTCCGAATTCATCAGCCAGTTTTCTGTACTCGGCTACCTGTTCATAGACGAACTGTTCCAGCTCCGCCCCGGTCTTCGAGAGTGGCAGCAGATCGAACTGCTCGCGCTTGGCGTTGAAGCCGTCATCAACAAGTAGCGTTTCGAAGCGTTCCTGCCACCATTTGAAATCATCGTCACTGACTTCAGGGCCCATGTAAAAACCTCTGACGATAGGCCAGACAACGTCATGACCTTGTTCCTTAGCCGTGGGAATATTGGCCATCTTCCCGGGCAGCCGCTCTTCGGACAGCACCGCGAGAATACGAACATTGCCGGCATCGAGCTGCGCAGTCGCCTCGCCGAAACCGCTCACGATCGCCTGAACATGTCCGCCGAACAGGGCTGTCATCGGTTCGCCGCCTCCTTCGAAGGCTACATACCTCAGCTTCTCTGGCTTGATGCCGGCACTGCGTGCGACCAGTGCGGCCTGCATCCAATCCTGGCTACCGACGGTGCCGCCTGCACCTATCACCAGCTCTGAAGGTGCCTGTTTGAGTCGTGTAATCAGCTCATCGAAGGTTTGGAGGGGGGAGTCACGATGAACGATAACGGCACCGTAATCCGTGCCGATAGCGGCCAGCCAGCGAACGGCTTTTTCGTCGTAGCGACCAAACTTGCCTTGCGCCAGATTCAATAGCGAGCCGCTTGACCAGGCAGTGATCACGCCTGGTGCTTTGGGGCGTAAAGCGACCACCGCGTTGTACGCGACGGCACCGATGCCGCCGGGCATATAGGTGACGCGCATCGGAGCCTTGAGCAGGCCGGCATCCTTCAGGCCGCCCTGCGCGAGTTTGCAGGTGATGTCGAAGCCCCCGCCGGGCTTTGCCGGTGCGATGCATTCGGGGCGTTTGGGTTCGGCAAGTGCCATGCCGGCTGCAAGCAGGCCTGAGGTCAGCAACGCTACGTAGGTGAGGCGATTGTTCATGTGTTCTCCTGTGGAGTTTTATTGTGGTTCAGGCTGAGACACCGCTGGCGGCGTCGACTGCAACGAGCGGGACGCACTGTGCATCCCGCCTGTTTTGGGGCGGTTCAGTCACTGCCGAGCTTGAGGTTGTCCGGCTGGCGTTTCTCGATTGCGTGCTTGAGCAGCGCCGCGCTGCGGAAGATGCCGTGGGCGAACTTGCCGTAAGGCATGGTCAGGAAGAACGCCATCACCGTGCCGAGGTGGACCGCCAGTAGTAGGGCCATCGCGCCGCTATCGCGCCAGGCCAGCAAGGCCAGGCCGGTCAGGCTGATCAAGAAAAGCAGTACGATGAAGCCACGATCCATGGGGGCCTGGGCACGATCACCATGCTCCGGGTCACGGCGATAGTTGAGACACAGCAGCCCCGCAGGCCCGATCAGCAGACCAATACCACCCAGTGTGCCGAGCACCACCGGCAGGCTGAGCAGCGGATAGGGCGCCTGCAGACCGAGCAGATAGTGGTAAAGCGTGGCCACGCTGGTGGAGGCGAGGCACAGCATGAAGCCGTAGAAGGTGAAGTGGTGGAAGCGACGACGCCAGAGCGTGAAACGGTCACTCTCGTTGTTGCAGCCTTCGCCATGACCACCGTCGAGGTACTTGAGCTTTAGTACCGCCCCGGAGGCTTCCGCAATGGCGGCTCCGCTGGCCAGCGCTTGTGCATCGGCGGGGCTGATCGCCCGCCAGAAGCGGGTGACACCGATGGCCAACGCCAGGATGGCGAAACCGAAGGCGCCGCCGAACATCAGCGCCAGCGTGTTGTGCGGGAATATCGCGTAGAAGTTACCGGCCAGCGGTCCGGGAAACAGCGTGCCTTTGACCAGCAGGGTCAACAGCAGGAACAGTGCCAGCGAGGCTGCCAGGGCGAGCGACAGGGTCAGGCCGTTACGTTCGTAGAGTTTGCCGAGCCTGCCTGGCCAGGCGTACTCGACATAGGTATTGAGACGAACCTTGGCCATGGCTTGCGGCACGTTCACGGCGAACTCATGCGGCGCGGCGTACTGGCAAGCATGCAGGCAGGCGCCGCAGTTATGGCAGAGGTTGGCCAGGTAATGCACGTCGGCCTTGGCGAAGTCCAAGCGGCGGGTCATGGCCGGGAAGACGGCACAGAACCCTTCGCAGTAACGGCAGGCGTTGCAGATATGCATCTGCCGATCGACTTCGGCTTCATGCACGTTCAACAGGGGAATCAGGTCTTGCTGTGCTGCGCTTTGGCTTGGAGAGGTGGCTTGTAAGATTTCAGGCGATTGCACGGGACTCTCCAGCGCTTGTTGTGGTGGTGCCATGACCGGCTGCTGCGGCAGCCTGAGTACCAGCGATGCGACCGAAGGCCGTACCGATGGACATGCCGACGCCGGCCGTATAGCCCTTGCCGAGGACGTTGCCTGCCATCATTTCCCCGGCGACGAACAGGTTCGCGCTGGGCTTGTCGGCGAAGTGGACGGCGGCCGTATCGTTGGTCTTAAGGCCTAGGTAGGTGAAGGTCACTCCCGGCCTGAGCGGGTAGCCATAGAAGGGCGGGGTATCGATGGGGCGTGCCCAGTTGGTCTTGGCCGGCGTCACGCCTTCGGTGCGGCAGCCGTCGAGGCTGGTATGGTCGAAGTCGCCGCCCACGCAGGCGCTGTTGTAGGCGTGCAGAGTCTTCACGAAGGTTTCGAGCGGTAGGCCGAGTTTGCCGGCGAGCTCTTCCAGGCTGTTGGCCGTGGTACCGGGAAATACCGGCGGCATGAAACGCCCGATGGCCTTCTGATCGATGATCGAGAAGCCTGTCTGCCGGGGTTGCTGTGCGACCAGTCGCCCCCAGATGGCGTAGCGCTTGGGCCAGAAGTCCTCGCCCTCGTCGTAGAAGCGTTCACCCTCGCAGTTGACCACCACGCCGAGCGATACGCAGTCGATGCGGGTGCAGATGCCACCGTCGTAGAGCGGTGCGCGGGCGTCGATCGCGACCATGTGCGCCTGGGTCGGGTCGCCAATGGTGTTGGCGCCGGCATCGATCAGTTTGCGCAGCAGCACGCCGTTGTTGAAGCGCGTGCCGCGAATCAGGAAGTTGTCCGCCGGCCATTCACCGCGTTCGTTGACGCCCCAGGCTTCGCGCAGCCATTCACGATTGGACTCGAAGCCACCGGCTGCCAGCACGCAGGTGCGCGCTTCGATGCGCTCGGCCGGATGCTGTTTGCCATCGATCTGCCGCGCGGGAATGTGTGCTGCGACGAAGCGGTTGCCGTCCAGTTCGATGTCGTCGACCGGCGCATCGTAGCGGACCTGTACCCCCAGGCGTTCGGCGCTGCGGTAGTAGGCGTTGACCAGCGCTTTGCCGCCACCCATGAAAAAGGCGTTGGTGCGTGCAACGTGCAGGGCGCCTGACAAAGGAGGCTGGAAGTGCACGCCGTGGCTGCGCATCCAATCACGACACGACGATGAGGCGCGAATGACCAGGCGCGCCAGGTGCTCGTCGGTCTGCCCGCCGGTGACCTTGAGCAGGTCTTGCCAGAACTCTTCTTCGGGGTAGGCGTCGATGAGGACGTCCTGCGGGGCTTCATGCATGCAGCGCAAGTTGCGGGTGTGTTGGGAATTACCACCACGCCACTTGCGGGGAGCGCTCTCCAGCAGCAGCACACTGGCGCCTGCTTCACGGGCCATCAGGGCTGCGCACAAGGCTGCGTTACCACCGCCTATAACCAGAACATCGATCATCTCGTCTCCTCGTTTTCAGAGGAGCACTAGCTGATAGCTCCCCTGTAGGTGGGGACTTTAAGAGGCGCTTGTGGGGCTCGAAAGACCAGGAATGCCGGGGGGTATTCAGAATTTCTAAACACCCAGGGGCGCGTCAGATAGCGTGTTCGTCCAATAGCTGGGCGCCTGGCCAGCGAGCGCTGGCGACCAGTTCGCGGGTCGTATCCAGGATTGCGACGCGAGCGGCCAGTGCTGCCGGGGACAGCTCATCGTCCGGTAGAGACACCAGTAGATTTCGTCGGCCCGCGTGGGCATCGGCAATCTGCATCACGTTCAACCCTTGCTCGCCGGCCCTGGCCGCCACTGCACCCGGTTGGATGGTTGCGGCGTAACCGGCCTTGACCGTATCCATCAGCAACGCCAGGCCGTCGACATTCATCACTACGTTGGGCTCGCAGCGTGACTGGGCGAAGGCATTGTTGATGGTGCTGCGCAGCCCGTGCTGCCCGCTGGGCAGCACCAGCGGCACCTGTGTCAGTTGCTCGAGCCTGACGTTTTCTCCTGCAGGTACGCCGTGCAGGTTGGCGGCCGAGATCAGAAACAGCTTCTCATCGAGCAGCGGTCTGACGCGGCAACGCCTGCCCGGGTCGCTGTGAAAGAGGATCGCCAGGTCGAGCTGGCGGGCATACAGCTGGCTGGTCAGATAGCCGGACAGCATCTCTACCAGATGCAACTGGATGTTCGGGTAGCGTTGACGCATCACCGCGATCAGGGGCAGGGCAAGCACGGAGGAGGTGCTGGGTGCGAAGCCCAGGCTCACGTAACCGCTCATGCGTTCTCTTTGCGCGGCCTGAGCGGCGTTTTCCGCCTGGCGCAGGGTGAGCTGGGCGTGATGCTGGAACGCTATGCCGGCGGGCGTGGGGGACACGCCGGTGCTGCTGCGCGTCAGCAGCCGGGTGCTGAGTTCGTTCTCCAGCTTGCTGATCTGCTGGCTCAGAGCCGAGGTTCCCACGTTCAGCTCCAGAGCCGCACGGCCGAGGCTGCCATGCTCGACGACCTTGAGAAAGTAGCGCAGTTGTCTCAGTTCCATCGTCTGTCCGTCATCGGTGGGGGCCTGTCGAGAATTGTGACCTGGCTGAAGAAGAAAAGGACCTGCTGGATCGCAAGGATAAAAAAAGCCCGCATAAGGCGGGCTAGGTGTGGCGCTTGCACCAGAGCTTGAATAAGGGTTCTGCAAGGAACATCACCAGAAACAGCCGTAGCACCTGCAATGCAGTGACCAGCGCAACCGATAGCTGCAAGGCTTCGGCGGTCAGGCACAGCTCGGTAATGCCGCCTGGCATCATGCCCAGCATCAGTGACAGGTGGTCTTCGCCGGCCAGCCAGCCGAGCACCTCGCCGAGCACGGCAGCGGCGAGCATCGCCAGCAGGGTGAAGGCCAGCACACGGGCGAGAAAACCCGGCGCGCTGCGGAAGAAGGCACGGTCGAAGTGACAGCCCAGGGCGCAACCAATCAGCCACTGGCCGAGCTGGCCGAGGCCTTGCGGCAGGCCCAGATGCAGATCGAAACTGGCGCTGGCTAAGGCGCAGGCAGTCAGTGGGCCGAGCATCCAGGGGTTGGGTTGTTTCAGGCGGCCCCAGAGCATCGCCAGCACCGCGCCGGCCGCGAGCAAGCCGATCAGCCAGGTCCAGTCCACCGGCGCGCGAGTCGGGGCGCTGACGGCGGGCAGGCCCCAGGTAAACAATGCCGGGATCAGCAGCACCACCAGCAGCAGACGCAGGCTGTGCGCCGCCGCCACGCGCGCGGGTTGGGCATCGTGACGCAGCGCCAGGTTGACCATCTCGCTGGCACCGCCAGGCATGCTGGCGAAGAAAGCGGTAGCGCGGTCGACGCCGGCACGGCGCAGGATGGCGATGCCGATCAGGCTCAGAAGCAGCGTGCCGAAGGCGCCCATCACGATCACGGGCAGGTGGCTGAGCACCTGTTCCAGCACGTCGCTGGTGAAGTGCAGGCCGATGCCGCTGGCCACCAGCCATTGGCCGGCCTTGCGCCCGCCCGGCAGTTCACTGAAGGCGCGATTGGTCAGGCAGCGCACGACGATTACCGCCAGCAAGGATCCGACCATCCACGGCAAAGGCCAGCCGGCGAGGCTGGCCAGGTAACCGCCGACCGCTCCGGCCAGCGGTGTTACCCAGAGGTCACGCGGCAGAGGCATCAGCCTGGGCCTTGATCTGCTTGCGTCGACGCATCCAGCGGATGCCCGGCAGGGCCAGCATCAGCACGACAAGCGACCACAGCACCAGAGTGATCGGGCTGCCCCAGAGGATGCTCAGCTCACCCGCGGAGATCGACAGGGCGCGACGCAGGTTGTCCTCCATCATTTCACCCAGCACGAAGCCGAGGATCACCGCCGAGAGCGGGAAGTCCAACTTGCGCAGGATATAGCCGAACACACCCAGACCGATCATCAGCACCAGGTCGAAGGTGGTGCTGTGCACCGCATAGACGCCGACCATGCTGATCACGGTGATCGCAGGTACCAGCACCCAGTTCGGCACGCTGAGCATGCGCGAGAACAGGCCGACCAGCGGGATGTTCATCACCAGCAGAATGATGTTACCGATGAACAGCGAGGCGATCAGGCCCCAGACCACGTCTGGCTGTTGCTCGAACAGCAACGGGCCGGGGGTGATGTTGTACAGCGTCAGTGCGCCGATCATCACCGCTGTGGTGCCCGAACCCGGTACGCCAAGGGTCAACATCGGGATCAGCGAGCCGCAGGCCGAGGCGTTGTTGGCCGACTCAGGTGCAGCAACGCCGCGCAGATCACCGTCTCCGAACTTGCCGGTGTCACCAGCCAGGCGCTTTTCGGTCATATAGGTCATGGCGCTGGCGATGGTCGCACCGGCACCCGGCAGTACGCCAATGACGAAACCGGCGACCGAGCTGCGAATCATGGTCCAGAAGGTGAAGCAGTATTCCTTGAAGTTGAACAGCACACGACCGCTGGCTTTCACCGCCTTCTGGCCGTTGTGGGTGTTTTCCAGCATCAGCAGAATCTCGCTGACACTGAAGAAGCCGATCACCACGATGACGAACTGGATGCCGTCGGACAGACTGACGCTGTCGAAGGTGAAGCGGTAGACCCCTGTGGTGGAGTCCACCCCGACCGTGGCCAGGGCCAGGCCGATCAGCGCCGAGAGCAGGGTCTTGACCGGCTTGTCGCCGACCATGCCGCCGAGGCAGGCAATCGCGAAGATCATCAGCACGAAGTACTCGGCCGGACCGAATGCCACCGCCCATTTCGCCAGAATAGGCGCGAACAGCACCACGCCGCAGGTGGCGATCATGCTGCCGGTGAAGGAGCTGACTGCAGACAGTGACAGGGCGATACCCGCCTTGCCCTGACGTGCCAGCGGGTAGCCGTCGAGAGTGGTCATCACGGCGGCTGCGTCGCCGGGAACGTTGAGCAGGATGGCGGAAATACGTCCGCCGTACTCGCAGCCCAGGTATACGGCAGCGAGCAGAATCAGTGCGGTTTCCGGCGGCAGGCCAAGGGCGAAGGCCAGCGGCAGCAGCAGGGCGACGCCGTTGATCGGGCCCAGGCCTGGTAACAGGCCGACGATGGTGCCAACGAAGGCACCGAACAGGGCAACCAGCAGGTTGGTCGGCCGGGTGGCGACGTCAAAGCCCTGCATCAGAAAATGTAAAGTTTCCATCTCAGCTCTCCACCAACGCTTCGAACACGCCCAGTGGCAGCGGAACGTCTAGCGCGTAATCGAACAAGGCATACAGCAGCACGCCCATCAGGACGCCGCTAATCAGGCACGGCAGCGCACGACCCGTGAACAGCAAGCCCAGGACGAAGGTGGCCAGTGCAGTGCTGAGGACGAAGCCCAGGGGCTCGAAGAGCAGGGCGTAGGCCAGCAGCGTGAGGATGCACAGGCCGCTGCGTAGCAGTGCCTGGCGGGTGAGTTTCTCGGTGTCCGCGCCTGGCTTGAACACCAACCAGGCAGCACCAGCGCCCATCAGTGCCAGCAGTAACAAGGGATAGGCACGAGGACCAACCGGGTCATAGGCGAAGGGAGCCTGGAAGCCCCAGGCGACGACTGCGAGGCAGGCGCACAACAGCAGCCAGATCGCAGCGAACAGGCGAACGTACATAGCAATGATCTCTTGCGTAGGGACAGGATCGAACTGCAGTGCAGTTCAATTGCGGGCTCGGCAGCGGGCGACGCCGAACCCGCTAATGCACTTATTCCTGCATCAGGCCAAATTCACCGGCCAGGGTCTTGTACTCAGCGACCTGCTTGAACACCAGGGTCTTGAGTTCATCACCGGTCACCGACAGCGGCAGCAGATCGCGTTGTTCACGCAGCTTGGCGAAGTCTTCACTGGCCAGCAGGGTGTCGAATTGCTGCTTCCACCAGTCGAACTGCTCATCGCTGACTTCCGGGCCCATGTAGAAGCCACGGATCACTGGCCAGGTGATATCGTAGCCCTGCTCCTTGGCAGTCGGGATTTCGGCCAGCTTGCCCGGCAGGCGTTCATCGGAGAGTACCGCGAGAATGCGCACTTTTTTCGCTTCCAGCTGCGGGGTGACTTCACCGAGGCCGCTACTGGTGACCTGCACGTGGCCGCCAAGCATCGCGGTGAGAGTCTCGCCGCCGCCTTCGAAGGCGACATAACGCAGGTTTTTCGGGTCGATCCCGGCCAGGCGGGCGATCAGCGCGGTCTGCATCCAGTCCTGCCCACCGATGGTGGCGCCGGCGCCGAAAACGATGCTGGATGGGTCTTTTTTCAGAGCCTGGACCAGGTCATCGAGGTTCTTGTAGGGAGAGTCGTCGCGTACGGTGATTGCGCCGTAGTCGGTACCGACGGCGGCCAGCCAGCGTACGGCGTTCTCGTCATAACGACCGAACTTGCCCTGGGCCAGGTTCAGCAGCGAGCCCGAGGAGAAGGCAGTGATGGTGCCTGGGTCCTTGGCGCGCTGGGCGACCACGGCGTTATAGGCCACGGCGCCGACGCCGCCCGGCATGTAGGTGACGCGCATCGGCGCCTTGAGCAGACCTTCATCCTTGAGGCCACTTTGCGCCAGCTTGCAGGTCAGGTCGAAGCCACCACCGGGCTTGGCCGGGGCGATGCATTCGGGGCGCTTGGGTTCGGCAGCCAGCAGTTGACTGGCAAAGGCCAGGCAGGCAGTCGCCAGTGCGGCGCGGGTCAGGGCAGATTTCATGATGGATGATTCCTCGCGAGTCTTGTTGTTTACCAGATCGGCAGGGTGTAGCCGACGATGACACGGTTCTCGTCCGCGTCGCGGGCGAAGTCAGAGCGGAAACTGGCGTTGCGCACACGTACGTAGAGGTCCTTGAGTGGGCCGGTCTGCACCACGTACTTGAACTCGATGTCGCGTTCCCATTCGCCGCCACGGTCATCGGAGCCGGCCACACGGGCGTCATCGCCACGGATGTAGCGGGTCATGAAGGTCAGGCCGGGCACGCCGATGCTGGCGAAGTTGTAATCGTAGCGGGCCTGCCAGGAGCGCTCGTCGGCGTTGGCGAAATCGTTGATCTGCACGAAGTTGACCAAAAACGGATCGCTGCCATCGATGTAGGCAAAGCCGGTGTCGCCGTTCATATCCTGGAAGCCCAGGCCGAACTTGTGGCTACCCAGGCCGTAGCTGACCATGGCGTTGAAGGCCTGATTGTCGACCTTGCCGGCGTTGGCTGCGCCGCTGTCACGGCTGACGATATAACGCACGTCGCTGCTCAGGGTGCCGGCACCGACCTTGTGGCTGCTCAGCAGGCCGAAGAAATGCTGGCGATAGATGTCATCCAGATCGGCAAAGTAGTAACGGCCGGTGAAACCGGGAGCGAACTTGTAGTCGACGCCGGCGAGGTCCAGGTGGTCGGCTTCGACGCCGGAGGCGAAGCGGCGGTTCTTGGCGTTGAGCACCATCTCTTCGGAGTTGGTCGAAGCGCGGTCTATGACCTTGTCCAGACGACCGCCGGTGAAGGTCAGGCCTTCCAGCTCGGAGGAGGTCAGCAGGCCGCCTTCGAATACCTGCGGCAGCAGGCGGCTGTCACTGGCCTTGACCACCGGCAGTTCCGGCACGTGCGAGCCGTAGCGCAGTTCGGTGGCAGAGACCTTGACCTTGCCCGTCAGGCCCAGGCGGCTGAATTCGTCGGCAGAGCGGCCATCGTCGTGGACGGGGAGCAGGTCGGTGCCGGTGCGGCCGCGACCGGAGTCGAGCTTGAGGCCGAGCAGACCCATGGCGTCGACACCGAAACCGACGGTGCCTTCGGTGAAGCCGGACTGCAGGTCAAGGCGAAAGCCCTGGCCCCATTCTTCACGCTTGTTCTGGCCGTCGAACTGGCGGAAGTCGCGGTTCAGGTAGATGTTGGTAGCGGTGAGGCTGGCGCTGCTGTCTTCGATGAAGGCGGCGTTGGCGAGGGGGGCAGCGCCGGTGGCGGCGATGGCCAGGCAGAGCAGGCGGACAGGCGGCAGGGCCTGGCGTGAGGCTGCGAGCATCATGTGGTCTCCGTTTTTGTTCTTGTCGCGACCTGGCACCACTGCCAGGTCACTTGAGCAGGTGGATCGAGCCACCTTGAAGCGATGCTATTAGGGCAAGCTTTCACTAGGCTTTCATGAACGAAAGATTTTCATGATTCTTTGTCGTTGCATTTCAGCAATTCACAGCAGTCGTGACGGCGCTAAACTGCGCGCCTTTAACGATGCTGAAGTCGGAGGTGGCGGTGCGGATTCTGCTGGTCGAAGACCATCCGCAATTGGCGGAAAGCGTGGCCCAGGCGCTCAACGGTGCAGGCTGGACGGTGGATGTGCTGCACGATGGCGTCGCGGCTGACCATGCGTTGTGCAGCGAAGAGTACGCGCTGGCGATTCTCGACATCGGGTTGCCTCGTCTGGACGGCTTTGCCGTGTTGGCGCGCCTGCGTGACCGCGGCCAGACGTTGCCGGTACTGATGCTGACTGCGCGTGGCGAGGTCAAGGATCGTGTACATGGCCTCAATCTCGGCGCCGATGACTACCTGGCCAAACCCTTCGAACTGGCCGAGCTCGAAGCGCGGGTCAAGGCACTGCTACGGCGCAGCATGCTCGGTGGCGAGCAGCTGCAGCGCTGTGGCGACCTGGTCTACGACCTCGGTGCGCGTCGTTTCAGCCTCGATGGCGAGGCGCTCAGCCTGACAGCTCGGGAACAGGCGGTGCTGGAGGCGATGATTGCCAGGCCGGGCAGAGTGATGAGCAAGGAGCAACTGGCGGCGCAGGTGTTCGGTCTGGACGAGGAGGCCAGCCCGGATGCCATCGAAATCTACATTCACCGTCTGCGCAAGAAGCTCGAGGGCAGCGCCGTGCGCATCGTCACCTTCCGTGGCCTTGGCTACTTGCTGGAAGCGGTCGAGGCATGAGTCGGGGCGTCAGTTTGCGTGGGCGCCTGCTGCGGCGCTTGGCGCTGCTGCTGTCGCTGATCCTGCTGCTGAGCAGTTTCAGTGCCTACTGGAATGCAAGAAGTGCAGCCGATACCGCCTATGACCGCACGTTGCTGGCATCGGCGCGCGCGGTGGCCGATGGTCTGTATGCCGATGATGGCCGCTTGCATGCCAATATTCCTTATGTGGCACTGGATACCTTCGCCTACGACAGCGCCGGGCGCATCTACTACCAGGTGCTCGACTTGCAGGGTAATCAGGTCTCGGGTTATGAGGACCTACCACCCGCGCCGCCGGGTACGCCGCGAACTGACGATTATCCGGCGCTGGCGCACTTCTACGACGCCGAGTACCGCAGTCAGGGCGTGCGTGTTGTCAGCCTGCTGCAGCCGGTCAGCGAGCCGCAGCTCAATGGCATCGCTGAGATCCGTGTGGCAGAGACACAGGGCGCGCGCGAGCGCATGGCCCGTGAGCTGCTGATAGGCACCCTGTGGCGCATGGGGTTGCTCTCAGTCAGTGCGCTGCTGCTGGTTTGGTTGGCTGTGAACCTGGCCTTGCGACCGCTGGAGGCGCTGCGCCGGGAGGTGGCCGAAAGGGCCAGCGACGACCTGCAGCCGCTGTCGGACAGTGGTCTGCCGCGCGAGGTGTTACCGCTGGTAGAGGCGTTGAACCAGTTCAACGAGCGCTTGCGAAGCCTGTTCGAGCGGCAGTCGCAGTTCATAGCTGATGCCGCCCATGAGTTGCGCACGCCGCTGGCCGCGCTGAAGGCGCGTATTACCTTGGGCTTGCGTGCCGAACAGCCAGAAGAATGGCGCAGCACTCTTGAGCAGGTGGCGCAGCAAGGTGACCGTCTGACTTCGCTGGCCAATCAACTGCTGTCCTTGGCGCGTATCGAGAGTGGTGCGCGAGCCATTACCGAAGGCGGTGCCGAGCGTATCGACCTCAGCCAACTGGCGCGTGAGCTGGGCCTGGCCATGGCGCCACTGGCTCACGCCCGTGGTGTCGCACTGGCGCTGGAGGCCGATCAGCCGGTGTGGATAGATGGCGAGCCCACGTTGCTCAACGAGTTGCTGAACAACCTGCTGGATAACGCGCTGGCGCATACGCCAGCCGGTGGCAACCTGATCATCCGCGTACTGGCGCCGGTGGTGCTGGAGGTCGAGGATGACGGTCCGGGCATTCCCGAGGCCGAGCATGAGAAAGTCTTCGAGCGTTTTTACCGGCGCAGCAGCCTGGGTAATGGTGCAGGCCTGGGACTGGCCATCGTAGGCGAAATCTGCCGCGCCCATCAGGCTCGAATCAGCCTGCATCAGGCGCACCCGCATGGCCTGCGCGTGCGTGTCGAATTTCCGCTATCAGTGGCTGAGGCTTAGCGGCTGCTCGATCTCCAGCAGGTACTGGGAAACCTTGCCGCTGTCGCGCAATTGATTCAGGCCACGATTGAAGCGCTGCATCAGGTCGGCATTGCCCGGTACCTCTCGCGACAGCAGCAGATGCAGGCTGTCGCTGCGCAGGGGCTTGCGATGAAAGCTCAGGCGCTGGCGTTCGACGGCGCTGAATTTCTGATAGAGCAGGTCGAAGCCCACCACCTTGTCCACAGGAAACAGATCGACCTTTCCGGCCAGCAACTGACGCAAGCCCTGTTCATCACCGGTCAGGCGCGCCACCTCGAGTTCACCGGCGGCTTCGGCGCGTTCAAAGGCTTCGCCATAGTCATAGCCACGAGTGCCGGCAATGCGCAGGCCGCGCAGATCCTCGACATCGTTCCAGTCAAACGCATGGTTCTTGCGATGAAACAGGTAGTAGCCGCTTTCGACCACCGGTTCGCTGATGTGAAAGCGCTGTTCACGTTCGGGGTTGGCAAGCCAGACGGCGCTGCCGTCGCGCCGGCCCTGTTCGGCCATTTTCAGCGAGCGTGCCCAGGGGTGAAATTCCCACTGCACTTCGACGCCCTGCAGCGCGAACGCCTCGGCGACGATGCGTGAGGCCACGCCATGGTAGGGTAGGGTTTCACCGAGATAGGGCGGCCATTCGCCGTTGGTCAGACGTACCTGTTCGGCAGCCTGGGCGCAGCCGAGCAACAGGACGAGCAGGACGAATGCGTAACGCATGGCTCTACTTCCTTGAGCGAATCGTTCGAGTGTAGAGGCATTTTGTGATCTACATCCCTGTAGATCACCCTTCGGGCCGTCGCGCAGCGACGTCAAAAATTGCTCCCGACAATTTTTTGCCATCCGTGGCGAGATACTTTTATTGCAGCATGCTCATGGCCGCTTCCATGGCGGCGGAGAGGTCTTCGTCGGCCTGCATGTCGACCTGCGGGTCAAGGCCGAGCTTGGTGAACGCCGGCACCTTGCTCCAGTCCAACTGGGTGTAGGGGTGCTCGCTGCCCAGGTAGCTCTGCAGCGTGGCGACCTGGACGATATCGACGTAATCGACCTTGGCCGAGTCGCGCGTGAAGTCCAGGTACTGGCTCGGCACGATGGCGATAGGCTCGGGGAACTCCCAGGTGCGCAGGATCTTGTCGCCGATGATCGGGTGAATCTGCTCGATCACGTGGTTGAGGCTGATTGAGTCGGCCAGCAGTTCGTTGTGCTCTTCGGCGTAGGTGAGGATCGGCAGCACACCGATCTGGTGCACCAGGCCAGCGAGCGTGGCCTGGTCCGGCATCAGGCGGGTGTAGTGACGGCACAGCACGTGACAGATACCGGCGATCTCGGTGCTTTTATTCCATACCTCGCGCATCTTGCGATCGACCACGTCGCTGGTGGCCTGGAACATCTGCTCCATGGCCAGGCCTGTGGCCAGGTTGCAGGTGTAGTTGATGCCCAGGCGGCTGACGGCCATCTGCAGGTCGGTGATTTCCTTGTTGCTGCGTAGCAGCGGGCTGTTGACCACCTTGATGATGCGCGCGGTGAGGGCAGCGTCGTTACCGATTACCTTGCTGATCTGCGGGATGCCGATATCCGGGTCTTCCGCTGCTTCACGCACACGCAATGCCACCTCGGGCAGGGTGGGCAGCACCAGCTCATCGTTCTCGATGGCGTGGATCAATTCCTGTTGGACTTTTTCGGCAAGCTTGCTCATGAAATGGCTCTCTTAGGCAATCCGATACGGTGCCGGGGAAGTTTAGTCAGCGCTGGATTTCCAGATTGGCGTCCAGCTGATAAGGCAGATCGAGCAGGGTCAGTGTCGGGCCTTCACTGCTGCCGAGATGAATGCGGCCGTCGTGCACGGCGTCTTCCTGCAACACGGCGAGCAGCTCGACGGCGTCGCCGGCTTGGGCTGCCAGCACCACTTCGCCAACGCTGGAGCCATGTACCGGTGAGAACAATTCAACGCCGACCGCCGGTAGCTCTGCAGTGACCAGACGCAGGCGCTGCAGGCGGCGCTTGAGCTTGCCCAGGTACTGCATGCGCGCGACGATTTCCTGGCCGGTGTAGCAGCCTTTCTTGAAGCTCACACCGCCCAGGGCTTGCAGGTTGATCATCTGCGGGATGAACAGCTCACGTGTGGCGCCGAACACCTGGCCCACGCCCGCCCGTACCTGGGCCAGTAACCAGTCGTTCAGTGGCGCCTGCGGCAGCTGGGCGGCCAGGCGGGCTTGCAGCTTTTGCGCGTCCTCTGCTGGCGCCCAGAGTTCGGCGCGGCCATCGCTCAGGCGTATGGCGAGCAGTTGGCCGGCGCTGGCCATGGAATCACTGGCGGTGCCCAACTGCAGATCGAGCTCGCTCAGCACGGCATCGGCGCCCGCCAGACCAAAGCGGACCCAGGCGGCGCTTTCGTCGCTGAGCCTGGATTTGGAGAACACTGCATATTTCTGCAGATCGGCCTGCTGCGACTCGATCAGCTCGCGCGCCATGGCCAGCAGGTAGCCGTCTTCCACCGGGACGATGCGAAAGCTCGACAGCATGCGGCCCTTGGGCGTGCATCGGGCGCCAAGGCTGGACTGGCTGGCACTGAGGTAATTGAGATTGCAGGTCACTTGGCCCTGCAGGAACTTGGCTGCGTCCGCGCCGCGTACTGCGAGCAGGCCTTCGTGATCGAGGAGTGTGAAGTAAGCGCTATCGGCCATGGTGCAAATCGAATCACTGAATAAAGGTCAGGGCCCTCATCATAGTGGGCGGGGAGGGGCCTTGTCAGCGCAATTGCGCAGCGTCTCGGTGAACAGCGAGGCAATTCATCGTTATACTGCCGCCCTCGTTCGAGGAGTCCGTTGCATGGTTGAGCAAAGTGAACTGAATCGCCTCTTCTGGCATAGCCGCCGGGGCATGTTGGAACTGGACGTGCTGCTGGTGCCTTTCGTCAGGGAGGTGTACCCGAGCCTGGATGCCGAGAACCAGGCGCGCTACCGCAAGCTGCTGGAGTGCGAGGATCAGGACATGTTCGGCTGGTTCATGCAGCGCGGCGAACCCGATGATGCCGACCTGCGCCACATCGTGCGAATGATCCTGGACCGTGTCCAACCCAAGTGATCTCTTCGAGTGCCGTTGGCGGCCATCGCGCTGGCTGCTGAGGCTCTATCTGTCGGTCCTGGCGCTGGCCTTGCTGGCGCCGTGGCTGGCCGACATTCCCATCTGGTCAAAGCTGCTGTCACTCGCGGTGTGCCTGGCACATGCGGCCTGGGTGCTGCCGCGACATGTCCTGTTGACTGCACCGCAGGCCATCACCGGGTTGCGCCGTGATGGGTTCGGCTGGCATCTGTACAGTGCTGCAGCTGGCTGGCAGGCGGTGCAGCTGCGCCGTGACAGTCTGGCGTTACCCCTGGCGGTCGTGCTGCGCTATCGCCTGCCAGGCCAGCGTTTCAGTCGCGGGCTGTGCATTGCCCGCGATATGCTGGCGCCCGAGCAGCACCGGCGCCTGCGTTTGCGCCTGAAGTTCAGCCGGCGGCGCTGGGCTGAGCCTGGGACGGCGGCGTCAGAATAGTATCGCGGGCTTCGGCCAACAGCTCGGGATAGTCGAGGGTGTAATGCAGCCCGCGGCTTTCATGGCGCTGCATGGCCGAGCTGATCATCAGCTCGGCGACCAGTGCGAGGTTGCGCAGCTCGATCAGGTCGCGACTGACCTTGTAGTTGCTGTAGAACTCGTCGATCTCGTCCAGCAGCAGGCGCACACGGTGTTGCGCGCGCTGCAGGCGCTTATTCGTGCGTACGATGCCGACGTAGTCCCACATGAAGCGGCGCAGCTCATCCCAGTTGTGGGCGATGATCACGTCCTCGTCTGAGTCGGTCACCTGGCTGGCGTCCCAGCCCGGCAGGTTGGCGGGCATATCGATGGCGTCCAGCTGCCCGGTGATATCGGCGCAGGCCGAACGCGCATAGACGAAGCATTCGAGCAGTGAATTGCTGGCCATGCGGTTGGCGCCATGCAGGCCAGTGAAGCTGGTTTCGCCGATGGCATAGAGGCCAGGCACGTCAGTGCGACCATGCTGATCGACCACCACGCCGCCGCAGGTGTAATGCGCCGCCGGTACGACCGGGATGGCCTGCTTGGTGATGTCGATGCCAAAGCCCAGGCAGCGTTCGTAGACGGTGGGGAAGTGACTCTTGATGAACGCGGCCGGCTTGTGACTGATGTCCAGGTACACACAGTCGACACCCAGGCGCTTCATTTCATGGTCGATGGCGCGGGCAACGATATCGCGCGGCGCCAGCTCGGCGCGCTCATCGAAACGCTGCATGAAACGTTCGCCGTTGGGCAGCTTGAGCAGGCCGCCTTCGCCGCGCACGGCTTCGGTGATCAGGAAACTCTTGGCCTGCGGGTGATACAGGCAGGTAGGGTGGAACTGGTTGAACTCCAGATTGCCGACGCGACAGCCGGCACGCCAGGCCATGGCGATGCCGTCGCCACAGGCACCGTCCGGGTTGCTGGTATAGAGGTAGACCTTGGCCGCGCCGCCGGTGGCGAGAATCACGAAGCGCGCGCTGAAGGTGTCCACTTCACCGCGGTCACGATCCAGTACGTAAGCGCCCAGGCAGCGCTCGCCACCCAGGCCGAGCTTGCGCTCGGTGATCAGGTCGACGGCGACGCGCTGCTCCAGCAGTTCGATGTTCGGGCGTTGCCGGGCCTGTTCCAGCAGGGTGTTGAAAATTGCAGCGCCAGTTGCGTCGGCAGCATGGATGATGCGTCGATGGCTGTGGCCGCCCTCGCGGGTCAGGTGGAACTCGAAGCCGCCATCCTCGCGCGCGGTTTCATCGTCCCGGGTGAAGGGGACGCCCTGGTCGATCAGCCACTGGATGGCCTCGCGGCTGTGTTCTACGGTGAAGCGCACGGCGTCTTCGCTGCACAGGCCTGCGCCGGCATTTAGGGTGTCGGCGACGTGGGATTCGACCGTGTCGGTATCGTCCAGAACGGCTGCCACGCCACCTTGCGCCCAGTAGGTCGAGCCATTGGCCAGCTTGCCTTTGCTCAATACTGCGATGCGCAGATGGGAAGGCAGGGTGAGGGCGAGTGTCAGGCCAGCGGCGCCGCTGCCGATGACCAGAACATCGTGCTGCAAGTGTTGGCTCATGTCCGAGTTCCGCGTGAAAGCGAGCCCTAGTATATAGAGAGGGGCAGCGGCACAATAGGTGGCTTATGACCGACCACGGTGCTCGGGAACTTTCTTAGTCATTAAGGTTCCATAGAGGGTCGCCCATATAAGGGAGAGCGCTTGCGCGTGCCTGCATCTGAAGTCAGCAGAAGATGTGGAAATGAGCGGCGATAAGATTATTTGCGCGAGCGGAAAGGTTTCGCTCGCGCCATTCCAGGCAGAGGGAAGAAAACTCTGCGGGAAGCTTGCTTGGAGGGGAGAACTTTTGCGTAAGACCCGAGTCTATCTTGGCAAGCTGATTCGCTTACGGGCGCAAACCTCCTCCGAGCGTTACGAGGAGAGTGCATGCTAACCCAGGAAGATGATCAGCAGCTGGTCGAGCGAGTGCAGCGTGGTGACAAGCGTGCCTTCGATCTGTTGGTGCTGAAGTATCAGCACAAGATCCTCGGTCTGATCGTGCGATTCGTGCACGACACCCACGAGGCTCAGGATGTCGCTCAGGAGGCTTTCGTAAAAGCCTATCGAGCGCTTGGAAACTTTCGCGGTGACAGCGCGTTCTATACATGGCTGTACCGCATCGCCATCAACACGGCGAAGAATTATCTGGTGTCCCGCGGTCGGCGGCCGCCGGATAGTGATGTCAGTAGCGATGACGCGGAGTTCTATGACGGCGATCACGGCCTCAAGGACATCGAGTCACCGGAGCGGACATTGTTGCGCGACGAGATCGAAGCCACCGTGCATCGAACCATCGCCCAGTTGCCGGATGATCTGCGCACGGCCCTGACCCTGCGTGAGTTCGAAGGTTTGAGTTACGAGGACATTGCCGGCGTCATGCAATGTCCGGTCGGTACGGTACGTTCGCGGATCTTCCGTGCGCGTGAGGCAATTGATAAGTCCCTGCAGCCTCTGTTGCAGGAAACCTAAGGCAGCGGCGACAGCCAAGAGAGGAACACCATGAGTCGTGAAACCCTGCAGGAATCGCTGTCCGCGGTGATGGATAACGAAGCGGACGAACTGGAACTGCGGCGTGTGCTCACAGCCGATGGCGAGCTGCGTGGCACCTGGTCGCGTTACCAGATCGCCCGTGCAGCCATGCATCGTGAGCTGTTGGTGCCGCAGCTGGACATTGCATCTGCGGTTTCCGCGGCGCTGGCCGACGAAGCCGCCCCGGCACGCAAGGCGCCGATCTGGCGTAGTGTCGGGCGTGTTGCCGTGGCAGCATCGGTGACCGTTGCAGTGCTGGCGGGTGTGCGCTTCTACAATCAGGATGACCTGAGTGGCGCTCAACTGGCCCAGCAGGAAGCTTCTCCGGTACTCTCGGTGCCGCAGGTGCAAGGTCCTGCGCTGCTCGCTGGCTACAACAGCAGCGAGGAAGCCGGTGAGCCTGCCGAGGTGGGTACCGCCAGCTGGCATGAGCAGCGCTTGCCGAGCTACTTGCGTCAACATGCGCAAGAAGCCGTGATGGGTACCGGTGAAACCGCGCTGCCTTATGCTCGTGCTGCAAGTCTGGAAAACCGCTAAGCGCTAAGGAGTCACATGCGCGCGATTCCCCTCTATCTTCTCGGTGGTCTGCTGGCGTTGCCGGTTCAGGCCACTGAGGTGCAAGACTTGCTCGGGCGCCTCGCTGCGGCAGAGCGCCAGCAAAGCTTCCAGGGCACGTTCATCTATGAGCGCAATGGGAGTTTTTCCACTCATGCCGTGTGGCATCGGGTAGAGGAGGGGGGCGAAGTTCGCGAGCGCCTTCTGCAGCTCGATGGGCCTGCCCAGGAGGTGCTGAAAGTCGATGGTCAGGCTCAGTGCGTCAGTGGCTCGTTGGCCGACCAGGTCAGTGAGGGACAGGCCTGGCCTGCTCGGCAGTTGGATGCCGAACAACTGAACAGTTGGTATGACATCCGGGTCGCTGGTCATTCGCGCATTGCCAATCGTCCGGCCGTCGTGCTGGTGTTGGCACCGAAGGACCAGCATCGCTACGGCTTCGAATTGCATCTGGATCGTGAGACCGGTCTGCCGTTGAAATCCTTGTTGTTGAACGAGCGCGGCCAGCTTTTGGAGCGTTTCCAGTTCGCTCAGCTGGATGCGTCGGTACCTACTGAAAATGCCATGCAGCCGAGTTCGAGCTGCAGGCCGGTTCGTTTCCGCGCTGCCGACAGCATGGCCGAAGGTAGCTGGCGATCCGACTGGTTGCCGCCGGGCTTTACCCTGACCACTGCGCAGGTGCGCCGCGAGCCCACCGCCGATGACTCCGTCACCTACCTGATGTACGGCGATGGGCTGGCGCGATTCTCGGTTTTTCTCGAACCGCTGAAAGGTCGCGCCGTCGAGGACGCGCGCAGTCAGCTGGGCCCGACCGTCGCCGTTTCGCGGCGGATGAGTACCGATGCAGGTGACGTGATGGTGACCGTGGTTGGTGAGATTCCTCTGGGAACTGCCGAACGCATCGCCCTGTCCATGCGCGCCGGAGAGCCTGAACAGGCTAGCCAATGATCGAGGAGCAGGGGCGTGTAGTGGCGCTCGAGCCCGGCGCTGTCTGGGTCGAGACACTGCGCAAGAGCACCTGCTCCAATTGTTCGGCCAATGCCGCCTGTGGTCAGGGCTTGATGGAGCGTCTCGGTATAGGCCGGCAGCGCGGCTATGTGCGTGCGCTCAGTCAAAAGCAACTGGCGATTGGCGATAGCGTGATCATCGGTGTGCGTGAGGATCTGCTGGTGCGCAGTTCTCTGCTGGTTTATCTGCTTCCGCTTCTGGGGCTGTTCGCCGCCGCGCTGTTGGCGGATGGTCTGGGTCTTTCCGAACCTCTGGTGATTCTGGCTGGCCTCAGTGGCCTGTTCGCCAGTTGGCTGATAGTTCGTTGGCGCGCCGCTCGCGTCGCCGAGAACCCCTCTTTGCAGCCCGTTGTCCTACGTACGCTGCTGGTCACTGTGCCAGCGGCCGATTAAGAGTGTCCGAGTTTTACATGGGGAGTCGTAGTTCGATGAGAAAACTCAAGTCCATTGCGCCGTTGTTGGCGGTTGCCTTGCTCTGGGGGCAAAGTCTGTTGGCTCAGGCCAACCTACCTGATTTCACCGATCTGGTAGAGGAGGCCTCGCCTGCGGTGGTCAATATCAGTACCCGCCAGAAGATGCCCGAGCGCGCCGTTGCCGGGCAGCCGGGCTTGCCTGATCTGGAAGGTCTGCCGCCGATGTTCCGTGAGTTCTTCGAACGCAGCATCCCGCAGGTTCCGCGTAACCCGGGTGGCCGCCAGCGCGAAGCGCAGTCGCTGGGCTCCGGGTTCATCATCTCGCCGGACGGCTACATCATGACCAACAATCATGTGGTCGCCGACGCCGACGAGATCATCGTGCGTCTGTCCGATCGCAGCGAGCTGGAAGCCAAATTGATTGGTGCCGATCCGCGCAGCGACGTCGCGCTGCTCAAGGTCGAGGGCAAGGACCTGCCTGTGGTGCGCCTGGGTAAGGCTGATGACCTGAAGGTTGGCGAGTGGGTGCTGGCTATCGGTTCGCCGTTCGGCTTCGATCACTCGGTGACGGCAGGGATCGTCAGCGCCAAGGGGCGCAACCTGCCGAGCGACAGCTACGTGCCGTTCATTCAGACCGATGTGGCAATCAACCCGGGTAACTCCGGCGGCCCACTGTTCAACCTGCAGGGTGAGGTGGTGGGTATCAACTCACAGATCTTCACCCGCTCCGGCGGTTTCATGGGGCTGTCCTTTGCCATCCCGATGGAAGTGGCCATGCAGGTGGCCGACCAACTCAAGGCTGATGGCAAGGTGACCCGCGGCTGGCTCGGTGTGGTGATTCAGGAAGTGAACAAGGATCTGGCCGAGTCCTTCGGTCTGGACAAGCCGGCTGGCGCGCTGGTCGCGCAGGTGCTGGAAGATGGTCCGGCGGACAAGGGCGGCCTGCAGGTGGGGGACGTGATCCTCAGCCTCAATGGCAAGCCGATCATCATGTCTGCTGATCTGCCGCACCTGGTCGGCGGCCTGAAGCCGGGTGAGAAAGCCGAGATGGATGTCGTGCGTGATGGCTCGCGCAAGAAGCTCAACGTCACCGTCGGCACGTTGCCGGAGGAGGGCCAGGAACTGGCATCGTCCGGTTCGGCGCAGGGTGGTGAGCGCAGCAACAACCGCCTGGGCGTCACGGTAGTGGAGCTGACCGCCGAGCAGAAGAAAGGCCTCGACCTCAAGGGTGGGGTCGTGGTCAAGGAAGTGCTCAATGGTCCTGCGGCCATGATTGGTCTGCGGCCCGGTGACGTGATCACGCACCTGAACAATCAGGCCACGGACTCCACCAGCGCCTTCGCTCAGGTGGCGCAGGAGCTGCCGAAGAATCGTTCGGTGTCGATGCGGGTGCTTCGTCAGGGGCGCGCCAGCTTCATCACCTTCAAGCTGGCCGAGTAATCCAGGCACGTTGAGGAGGGCGCTTTCGGGCGCCCTTCTTCGTATCTGCACCAGCGCTGTGCAGGCGTGACGCGGTCGCGAGGGATCGGGTACAATCTGCGGCTATTTTCGGCAAGCGTCTTGCCCGTGCCTTCTTTGAGTGTTGATCTGTGAGTGACCTGAGTCATATCCGCAATTTTTCCATCATTGCCCACATTGACCACGGCAAGTCCACCCTGGCTGACCGTTTCATTCAGATGTGCGGCGGTCTCACCGCGCGTGAAATGGAGGCTCAGGTCCTGGACTCCATGGATCTGGAGCGTGAGCGCGGCATCACCATCAAGGCCCACAGCGTCACGCTGCACTACAAGGCGCAGGACGGCAAAACCTATCAGCTGAACTTCATCGATACGCCCGGCCACGTCGACTTCACCTACGAAGTCTCGCGTTCGCTGGCGGCGTGCGAAGGTGCGCTGCTGGTGGTCGATGCCGGGCAGGGTGTCGAGGCGCAGTCCGTTGCCAACTGCTACACCGCTATCGAGCAGGGCCTCGAGGTCATGCCGGTACTTAACAAAATGGACTTGCCACAGGCCGACCCGGACCGCGTCAAGGACGAGATCGAGAAGATCATTGGCATCGACGCCACCGACGCCGTGGCCTGCAGCGCCAAGAGCGGCATGGGTGTGGACGAGGTGCTCGAACGCCTGGTGCACACGATTCCTGCGCCGACGGGTGATATCGACGCACCGCTGCAGGCGCTGATCATCGACTCCTGGTTCGACAACTACCTGGGCGTGGTCTCGCTGGTACGTGTGCGTCATGGCCGAGTGAAGAAGGGCGACAAGATTCTGGTCAAGTCCACCGGCAAGGTGCACCTGGTCGACAGCGTCGGTGTATTCACCCCGAAGCACACCGCCACCGCTGACCTCAAGGCTGGTGAAGTAGGCTTCATCATCGCCAGTATCAAGGATATTCACGGTGCGCCGGTGGGTGACACCCTGACCCTGTCTTCGACCCCCGAGGTCGAAGTGCTGCCGGGCTTCAAGAAAATCCAGCCGCAGGTCTACGCCGGTCTGTTCCCGGTCAGCTCCGACGACTTCGAGGACTTCCGCGATGCCCTGCAGAAGCTGACGCTGAACGACTCTTCCCTGCAATACATGCCGGAAAGCTCCGATGCCCTTGGCTTTGGCTTCCGTTGCGGCTTCCTCGGCATGCTGCACATGGAGATCATCCAGGAGCGCCTGGAGCGTGAGTACGACCTCGACCTGATCACCACCGCGCCGAGTGTGATCTACGAGCTGGAACTCAAGACCGGCGAAACCATCGTCGTCGACAACCCCTCCAAGCTACCGGACGTTTCTTCGGTCACCGATTTCCGCGAGCCGATCGTCAATGCGACCATCCTGGTGCCGCAGGAGCACCTGGGTAACGTCATCACTCTGTGCATCGAGAAGCGCGGTGTGCAGCGCGACATGCAGTTCCTCGGTAGCCAGGTGCAGGTGCGCTACGACATGCCGATGAACGAAGTGGTGCTGGACTTCTTCGACAAGCTCAAGTCCACCAGTCGCGGTTATGCGTCGCTGGACTATCATTTCGATCGCTACCAGTCGGCCAACCTGGTCAAGCTGGATGTACTGATCAACGGTGACAAGGTCGATGCCCTGGCATTGATCGTTCACCGCGACAACGCGGCCTACAAGGGCCGTGCGTTGACCGAGAAGATGAAGGAACTGATTCCTCGGCAGATGTTCGATGTGGCGATCCAGGCAGCCATTGGTGGCCAGATCATCGCGCGGACCACTGTCAAGGCGCTCAGAAAGAACGTACTGGCCAAGTGTTACGGTGGCGACGTGAGCCGTAAGAAAAAGCTGCTGGAGAAGCAGAAGGCCGGTAAGAAACGCATGAAGCAGGTCGGCAACGTGGAAATTCCACAAGAAGCCTTCCTTGCCGTGCTCAGGTTGGATAGCTAAGGCTCTATGTCGATCAATTTCCCGCTCCTGTTGGTTATCGCGGTTGCCGTTTGCGGCTTCCTGGCCCTGATCGATCTGATCCTGCTGGCTCCGCGCCGCCGTGCGGCGATTGCGGCGTACCAGGGGCGGGTCGACGACCCCGACGACAGGGTGCTGGAGCGCCTGAACAAGGAGCCCTTGCTCGTCGAGTACGGCAAATCCTTTTTCCCGGTGCTGGCTATCGTGCTGGTGCTGCGCTCGTTTCTGGTCGAGCCGTTCCAGATTCCTTCCGGGTCGATGAAGCCGACCCTGGAAGTGGGCGATTTCATCCTGGTCAACAAGTTCGCTTACGGCATTCGCCTGCCGGTGATCGACGAGAAGATCATCGAGGTAGATAACCCGCAGCGCGGCGATGTGATGGTGTTCCGCTACCCCAGCGACCCGAGCATCAACTACATCAAGCGCGTGGTCGGTCTGCCGGGTGATCGTGTCGAGTACACCCAGGGCAAGCGTCTGCTGATCAATGGTGAGCCGGTGGCCGAGAAGCTGATCGGCGAAGAAGCGGGCAGCCTGGGCAGTGCGATGCTCTACCAGGAGCGCCTCGGTCAGGTCGAACACACCATTCGCAAGGAAATGACCCGCATGCGCCGCGAGCCTGGCGGCCAATGGGTGGTGCCGGAAGGGCACTACTTCATGATGGGCGACAACCGCGACAACTCCAACGACAGCCGTTACTGGCGTGATCGTCATATCCCTCAGGAGCTGTGGGGCATGGTCCCGGACGATCATATCGTCGGCAAGGCCTTCGCCATCTGGATGAGCTGGCCAGAACCCAAGACCAGCAATCTGCCCAATTTCTCTCGGGTCGGCCTGATTCATTGAGCACTGGCGCGCTGTTCAATACAGCGCCGCAGGCTATAAATAGTCTAGCCGTCAGGCTTTCCAACAAGACCGTTCATTGGGGATACACATGACTTTCGCGCGCTCGCAGCAGGGGCTTTCCATTCTGGGTTGGCTGATGGTTCTGGCCGTGGTGGCATTCTTCGCCAGCACTGCATTCAAGGTGATGCCGCACTATCTCGACTATATGTCGCTGGAGAAGATCATCACGTCGGTGGAAACCGACAAGGCGTCGGATGTGCGCACCGTCGGTGAGTTTTACAACCATGTGAGCAAGGGCATGCAGGTCAACAACATTCGTGACCTGAACATGCGCGACGCCTTGCAGGTGAAGGTGGAGAACAACGAGTTTCTGGTCCACCTCAAATATGAAAAACGCGAGCCGCTGATCGAGAACCTCGATCTGGTGGTGAATTTCGACAAAGAATTTCGTGTACGGATGCCGTGAGTCCAAATCTGTCCCGCCTCGAGCGCAAGCTCGGCTATAGCTTCAAGGACCAGGACCTGATGGTCCTGGCCCTGACCCATCGCAGTTTCGCCGGCCGCAACAATGAGCGGCTGGAATTTCTCGGTGATGCCATCCTCAATTTCGTAGCCGGTGAGGCGCTGTTCGAGCGCTTCCCGCAAGCCCGCGAAGGCCAGCTATCGCGCTTGCGCGCACGCCTGGTCAAGGGCGAGACGCTGGCCGTGCTGGCGCGCGGTTTCGAGCTGGGCGAATACCTGCGCCTGGGCTCCGGTGAGCTGAAAAGCGGCGGGTTTCGTCGCGAGTCCATCCTGGCCGATGCCCTGGAGGCGCTGATTGGCGCCATCTATCTGGATGCCGGTATGGATGCGGCACGCGAGCGCGTGCTGGACTGGCTGACCGGCGAGCTGGACGGCCTGACCCTGGTCGACACCAACAAGGATCCGAAAACGCGGCTGCAGGAATTCCTTCAATCGCGTGCCTGTGAGCTGCCTCGTTACGAGGTGGTGGACGTTCAGGGTGAGCCGCACTGCCGTACCTTCATGGTCGAGTGCCAGGTTTCCCTGCTCAATGAAAAGACCCTGGGCCAAGGCGGCAGCCGGCGTATCGCCGAGCAGGTCGCTGCGGCTGCGGCGCTGATCGCCCTCGGGGTGGAGAATGGCAATGACTGATACACCTATGACCCGCTGCGGCTACGTCGCCATCGTCGGCCGGCCCAACGTGGGCAAGTCGACGCTGCTCAACCACATCCTCGGGCAGAAGCTGGCGATCACCTCGCGCAAACCGCAGACCACCCGCCACAACATGCTCGGGATCAAGACCGAGGGCGAGATTCAGGCTGTCTACGTCGATACGCCCGGCCTGCACAAGCAAAACGACAAGGCGCTGAACCGCTATATGAACCGCAGCGCCTCCACCGCGTTGAAGGACGTCGATGTGGTGGTGTTCGTGGTCGACCGCATGCGCTGGACCGACGAAGACCAGCTGGTGCTGGAGAAGGTGCAGCACGTCAAATGCCCGATCCTGCTGGCGGTGAACAAATCCGACCGCCTGGAAGACAAGAGCGAGTTGCTGCCGCACCTGAGCTGGCTGGCTGAGCAATTGCCGCAGGCCGAGATCGTGCCGATCTCCGCGCTGCAGGGGCAGAACCTCGACACCCTGGAGAAGCTGGTGGGCGAGCGCCTGCCGGAGTCCGAGCATTTCTACCCGGAAGACCAGATCACCGACCGCTCCAGCCGTTTTCTGGCTGCCGAGCTGATCCGCGAGAAGATCATGCGTCAGCTCGGTGCCGAGTTGCCGTACCAGATCACCGTGGAGATCGAGGAGTTCAAGCAGGAAGGCCGCATTCTGCATATCCACGGTCTGATCCTGGTGGAACGTGACGGACAGAAGAAGATCATCATCGGCGACAAGGGCGAGCGCATCAAACGCATCGGCCAGGAAGCGCGCAAGGACATGGAAACCATGTTCGACTCCAAGGTGATGCTCAATCTCTGGGTCAAGGTCAAAGGTGGCTGGTCCGACGACGAGCGCGCCCTGCGCTCGCTGGGTTACCTGGATTGATCGGGTCGCCATGCGCATCCTTGTCGTTGCTCATGGCGCATTCTGGCGGTTACCCACATGATTCCTGCCGCCTACGTTCTGCATAGTCGTCCGTACAAGGAAAGCAGCGCCCTGGTGGATTTCTTCACCGCCCAGGGCCGCGTACGTGCCGTGCTGCGCGCTGCACGGGGCAAGGTCGGCAGCATTGCCCGGCCTTTTGCGCCGCTGGAGCTGGAACTGCGTGGGCGCGGCGAGCTGAAGACTGTCGGCCGCCTGGAAAGCGCCGGCATTCCTCTGTTGTTGACGGGCGAGGCGCTGTTCTCAGGGCTCTATCTCAACGAACTACTGATTCGCCTGCTACCGGCCGAAGATCCGCACCCCGTGATGCTCGAACACTACGGTCTGACCTTGCAGGCACTGGCTGCCGGCCGGGCGCTGGAACCGCTGCTGCGTGCGTTCGAATGGCGCCTGCTGGATGAGCTGGGCTATGGTTTCGCCCTGGATCGTGACCAGCACGACCAACCCATCGATCCCACGGCACTTTACCGCTGGCAGCAGGACATCGGCCTGGTGCCGGTGGTACAACTGCAACCCGGTGTGTTCCAGGGCAGCGAGCTGCTGGCCATGGCCGAAGCCGACTGGCAGACGCCAGGTGCGCTGGCCGCTGCCAAACGTCTGATGCGTCAGGCGCTGGCACCCCATCTCGGCGGCAGGCCCCTGGTCAGCCGCGAACTTTTCATGACGCTCAAGGAGTCCAAGCGTGACTGAGGCCAATCGTATTCTGCTCGGCGTGAACATCGACCACGTCGCCACCCTGCGCCAGGCTCGCGGTACACGTTACCCGGACCCGGTCAAGGCTGCGTTGGACGCCGAAGAAGCCGGTGCCGATGGCATCACCGTGCACCTGCGTGAAGATCGCCGTCATATCCAGGATCGCGATGTGCGCGTGCTGGCCGACGTGCTGCAGACGCGGATGAACTTCGAAATGGGCGTCACCGATTTCATGCTCGGTTTCGCCGAGCAGATTCGCCCGGCGCACGTGTGTCTGGTGCCGGAAACCCGTCAGGAGCTGACCACCGAAGGTGGTCTGGACGTGGCCGGGCAGGAAGCGCGTATCGCCGCAGCGGTCGAGCGTCTGACCCTGGCGGGCTGCGAGGTCTCCCTGTTCATCGACGCCGAGGAGCGGCAGATCGAAGCGGCCATGCGTGTCGGTGCGCCGGTCATCGAACTGCACACGGGGCGTTACGCCGATGCCCATACGGCTGAAGAAGCTGCGCATGAGCTGTCGCGCATTCGTGATGGCGTCATCTGCGGTCTGAACCACGGGTTGATCGTCAACGCCGGCCACGGCCTGCATTACCACAATGCCGAAGCCGTGGCGGCGATTCCCGGCGTCCACGAACTGAACATAGGCCACGCCATCGTCGCTCATGCCCTGTTCGTCGGCTTCAAGCAGGCAGTCGCCGAGATGAAAGCGCTGATCGTCGCCGCAGCCAATCGCGGATAAACGCGGACGCGCGGAATCGCCTGGCCGATCAACTGTCGACCGGCCGACCTCTCGTAGGGTGTGCTACGCGCACCAGGCCGGCACCGCGGTATGCCCGGTGCGCACGGCCTACCCTACTCAGTTGTGCAGGGCTCAGCCCTGCGTGAACGCCTGAATCATTTGCGTGGCGAGCGCCTCGATCGCGTCGTTGCGCTGATGACCGCGTATCAATTTGATGTGGTACTCACCCAGTGCGGGCAGGCCCTGTTCCGCTCCCAGTCGACGCAGTGGCGGCTTGACCAGGCTGCGCGGGAAGGGCGCGATGGCCAGATCGGCCATCATCGCCGCTTCCTGGCCGGCGCATTGCTCGCAGGAGTAGGCGATGCGATAGGCCATACCCTGGCGATCCAGCGCATCGATCGCAGTTCTGCGCCAGGCGCAGCCCGGGTTGGCCAGCGCCAGCGGCAGGGGCGAGCGCTGTACGGCCAGGCCGCCATCGCGTCCGGCCCAGACCAGTTCCTCGGAATAGATCACTTCGCCGCGAGAGTCATCCAGGCCGTCGTTGCCGGCGTTGATCAGGGTCAGATCCAGCTCGCCGGCATCCAGCTTCGCCACCAGATCCACGCTGCGGCCCACGTTCACTTCGACTTCCACGGCCGGATGGCTGCGCGCGAACAGGGTCAGTACGCCTGGCAGCACGCGGTCGCCGATGTCGTTCGGCGTGCCGAAGCGCACGCGGCCAGTCAGTGTAGGGGTGAGAAAGCGCGCCACCGCCTCCTCGTTGAGCTTGAGCAGACGCCGGGCATAGCCCAGTAGCACCTCGCCTTCGGCGGTCAGGCGAACCTGTCGTGGCTCGCGGATGAACAGGCGCTGGCCGAGGGTTTCCTCGAGCCGCTTGATCTGCAGGCTGACGGCCGCCGTGCTGCGAAATACCTGTGCCGCGGTGCGGGTAAAGCTGCCGCTATCGGCGATGGCGACGAAGGTGCGTAGCACATCGCTTTCCAGAAGCGGCGGTGAGATGGGGGCTATCGCGTTCATGATCGTTAAATATTACTTAACCAAAGGTTTTATATTTGTCGTTTGTTTGAACGATAGGCGCGTTTCATCCTGATCGCAAGCCCGGCACGAGCGGGCAGCGAAAAGGAGGAAAGTTCATGAACAGTACGCGCAAGCCCGACAAATCGCGGCCGGCCATGCCCGAGTTCTACATGCCGGCCATGTGGCCGCTGGATCTGCAGAACGCCATCGTCGACTGGATCGGCGCCTGGTTCTGGCGTCGGCGCATGCGTCGTCTGCTGGCGCAGGACATCGAGGGACGGATTCGTCTGGGCAGTGCTCGTGGCGTGGTGGAGCAGGGCGCAGGCGAGCCGCTGCGGCTGATCGCGCAGCGGCGGGCGCGTTGGCTACGCCCCTAGGCCGCCGCCCTCAGGGCTTGCGCGCGATCAGCACGGCGCGGGTCGGTGCCGGCAGTCCTTCGACGGTGCGACTGTGATCGGCCGGGTCGAGAAATTCCGGCAGCGACTGGAAGCGCATCCACTCGGTGGCGCGTTGCTCTTCCACCGAGGTGGTGCTGACGTCCACGCAGCGCACGTCCTCGAAACCGGCGCGGCGCAGCCAGCGCTCCAGCGCCGGTACCGAGGGCAGGAACCAGACGTTGCGCATCTGCGCGTAGCGATCCTCGGGTACCAGTACCTGCTCGGCGTCGCCTTCGACCACCAGGGTTTCCAGCACCAGTTCGCCGCCCTTGACCAGGGCATCCTTGAGGTCGAGCAGGTGATCGATGGGCGAGCGGCGGTGGTACAGCACGCCCATGGAAAACACCGTATCGAAGCCCTGCAGCCTGGCCGGCAGTTCCTCGAAGGCCAGCGGCAGGTGCCACACCGGTTGATCCGGCAGGTAGCGCTTCATCGCCAGGAACTGGCAGAGGAACAGCCAGTTGGGGTCGATGCCGACCACGCTGTCGGCACCCGCACCGAGCATGCGCCACATGTAGTAGCCGTTACCGCAACCGACATCGAGGATGCGCTTGCCGTCCAGGTTCAGATGCGGGGCAACGCGCCGCCATTTCCAGTCCGAGCGCCACTCGGTGTCGACATGCACGCCGAACAGCTCGAACGGGCCTTTGCGCCAGGGGATCAGCCCCCGCAGGGCGGTATCAAGCTGCGAGCGACTCGCCTCGTCGCTGGCGCCGCCAAAGGCGAAGCGCTGAGCCAGCTCCACGTCGCTCACCGGCAGATCCGGCAGGGCTTGGACGGCGCCGTACCAGCGCGCCAGGTCGCCATGACCGATGGCCAGCTTGGCATCGAGCTGGCCGGGCAGGTCGGCCGCCCACTCCTGCAGCGGGGTGCCGGCCAGTTGCGCCTGCAGGGCATCGAGGTCCAGGTCGCGCATCATGGCAGGGCCACCAGCGAAGCGAAGTTCAGGCACTGGAACCATGGCACCACCTTGCTGAAGCCAGCGGCCAGCAGGCGCTCGCGGTGCTGCTCGAGGCTGTCGGGCAGCATCACTTTTTCGATGGCGCTACGCTTCTGCGCGATTTCCAGCTCGCTGTAGCCGTTGGCGCGCTTGAAAGCCACGTGCAGTTCGGTCAGCAGGTCATGCTCGGCTGCATCCTCGAAACGCAGCTTTTCCGAAAGGATCAGTGCGCCACCGGGCAGCAGGGCGTGGCGAATGCGTGTGAGCAGCTCCAGGCGCCGCTCCGGCGGGATGAACTGCAGGGTGAAGTTGAGCGTGACCAATGAAGTGGGCTGCAGGTCGAGGGCAAGAATGTCGGCCTCGATCACCTCCACCGGCAGCAGCTCCTGGAACATGGCGTCCTGGGCATGCAGGTATTCGCTGCAGCGCGCGACCATGGCCGGCGAGTTGTCCACGGCGATCACCTTGCCGCCATCGACGCGCACATGGCGGCGCAGCGCCTGGGTCACTGCACCGAGCGAGGCGCCGAGGTCATACAGTGTCGTCTGCGGCTGGGCGAACTGGCTGGCGAGCACGCCGATGTTCTCGACGATGGTCGGGTAGCCCGGCACCGAGCGCTTGATCATGTCGGGAAACACCCGCACCACGTCCTCGTTGAAGACGAAATCGGGCACCTCGGGCAGAGGCTGTGCGAATAGACGATCAGATTCTTGGCTCACGGCAGTCGCAACGGGTAGCGGAAAAGGCCGGCATTTTAGCCAAGTGTGGCGCAACAGTCAGGCGCTGTTGCGGCGTTGGAAGACCGAGGCAGCGATGCCCCACTGGCCGAGCCAGTAAGTGAGGATGATGGCGTAAGGCGCGGCGTCGAAGCTGGTGACGAAGCGGTCGATGCCGATCAGGCTGTCGGACAGCACGAAGAGTGTCGCGCCGCCAGCGGCGAGCCAGGTGGAGCGCGGCTGCAGCTGCGGCTGGCCGATACGAGCCAGGGCGCGCCAGAGCATCAGGCTGATTGCCGTGGCATAGCAGGCCACTGGGATCAACAGCTCGCCCAGGCCGCTGCTGGCCAGTATGGCGAACATTGCGCCACCGGCGATCAGCGCCAGCAGCAGGGCGGGCAGAGCCGGTTGCCGGCTGTCGGAGCAGTAGGCGCGCAGGTAGGCCAGATGGCCGAGCAGGAAGGCGCCGAGGCCGAACACGAACAGGTCGCCCGGCCAGTCCAGCAGAATGTCGCCGGCCAGGGAAAACACCAGGCCGATGCCGATCCAGCGGCGATAGGTGCCCACCGGCGCCTGGCGCAGCCAGAGCAGCAGGGCGATCACCGGGATGCCCTTGGTCAGCAGGCTGAGCTGCGCATCGCCGGTGACCCGGCCGTAGAGAAATACCGCAGCACCCACCAGACCGAGCAGCAACCAACGCATAGCAGGACTCCCTTCGTTATTGGAATGGCGCGACTATGCCCAGCGACCGAACGGATGCCAATGCGAGGGGTGCCAAATCGAGGGGCGGATCATGCCGCTACTCGACGTCACCGAGAGTATTGGGCAACGTATGCGTTCGTTCAGGAGAAGCGCATGTCGATATCGCCACCTGTCACCGAGCTGATCGCGCGGCTATACCGCGAGGAATCACGGCGCGTGCTCGCTACTCTGATCCGCCTGCTGGGTGACTTCGACCTGGCCGAGGAGGCGTTGCACGAGGCATTTCGCAGCGCGGTCGAGCAATGGCCGCAGAGCGGAGTGCCGGACAACCCACGTGCCTGGCTGGTCTCTGCCGGACGCTTCAAGGCCATCGACAGCCTGCGTCGGCAGCGTCGCTTCCAGCCGCTGGATGAACAGGTCGAGCTGTCCGACGAGAGGGGGATCGAAGAGGGCGAGCTGCTCGAAGACGACCGCCTGCGCCTGATCTTCACCTGTTGCCACCCGGCGCTGGCCAGTGACGCCCAGGTGGCATTGACTCTGCGCGAGGTATGCGACCTGAGCACCGAGGAGATCGCCCGCGCCTTCCTCTCCAGCCCATCGACCTTGGCCCAGCGCATCGTGCGGGCCAAGGCGAAGATTCGCGACGCGCGCATCCCTTACGAAGTGCCGGGACGCAGCGAGCTGCCCGAGCGGTTGGAGGCGGTGCTGCGCGTTGTCTATCTGGTGTTCAACGAAGGCTACTTCGCCAGCTTCGGTGACTCGCTGACCCGCAGTCAACTGTCCGACGAGGCGATTCGTCTGGGCCGTTTGCTGCTGGAGTTGCTGCCCGAGCCGGAAGTACAGGGGCTGCTGGCGCTGATGCTGCTGCACGAGTCGCGCCGTGCTGCACGCAGCGGCGCCGATGGTGAGGTGATCCTGCTGGAGGCTCAGGATCGAGGCCTGTGGAATCGCGAGCTGATCGCCGAAGGCGAGGCTCTGGTGTTGCAGGCGCTGCATTCGCGGCGTTTCGGTCCTTACAGCCTGCAGGCGGCGATTGCTGCGGTGCATGCCGAGGCGGCCAGCCTGGAGCAAACCGACTGGCCGCAGATCGTCGGCCTCTATGACGAGCTGCTACGGCTGCAGCCTTCGCCGGTGATCGAACTCAACCGCGCCGTGGCGCTGGCCATGCGTGACGGTGAGCAGGCAGGGTTGGAGGCAATCGACCGTCTGCTCGCCACGGGTGGGTTGGACGGTTACCACCTGGCCCATGCGGCGCGAGCCGACCTGCTGCGCAGGCTGGGCCGGAGCGAGCAGGCGATTGCAGCCTACCGCCAGGCCCTGGCGCTGGCGCAACAGGGGCCTGATCGGCAGTTTCTGCAGAAAAGGCTGGAGGAGTTGGGTGCCTAGCACCTGTATCCGCAGCCCGGATGCAATCCGGGGATGGCGCACTCCCGGATTGTATCCGGGCTACTGGGCTTGTAGGGCTGCACGTAGGGTGTGCTGCGCGCACCAGCATTATTGTGCGCGCAGGAGGTGCGCACGGCGCACCCTACGGTGGTTTCGGGCTTAGCCCGCCACCAGTACGCGAATCGCTTCCAGGCGCAGGGCGGCCTTGTCGAACATCGCCAGGCTCTGTTCGCGCTGCTCGCGCAGGGCGTCGATCTCGCTGTCACGCACGCTCGGGTTGACCGCACGCAGGGCGACCAGGCGCGCCAGTTCCTCGTCCAGTTCGGCGATCAGGCGACGCTTGGCTTCGGCTACACGCTCGACGTGACGCGGCGTGACCTTGGCTTCGGCGTCGTTGATCTGCTTGGCCAGCACGTCGCGCTGGGCCTGGACGAACTTGTTGGCGCTGGCGCGCGGCACGCTTTCCAGCTGGTCGTTGAGGGTCTCGAAGCCGACCTTGGCGGCCAGATCGTTGCCGTTGGCGTCGAACAGGCAGCGCAGCGCCGCCGGTGGCAGGAAACGCCCCAGTTGCAGCTTGCGCGGGCCAACGACTTCGCTGACGTAGAGCAGCTCCAGCAGCACGGTGCCAGGTTTGAGCGCCTTGTTCTTGATCAGCGCGACGGCGGTGTTGCCCATCGAGCCGGACAGCACCAGGTCCATGCCGCCCTGCACCATGGGGTGTTCCCAGGTGAGGAATTGCATGTCTTCGCGGGCCAGGGCCTGCTCGCGATCGTAGGTCACGGTCACCGCCTCGTCGTCGCCCAGCGGGAAGCTGGCGTCCAGCATTTTTTCGCTGGGGCGCAGGATCAGGGCATTGTCGGAGTGGTCTTCGCTGTCGATGCCGAAGGCGTTGAACAGCTCCTCCATGTAGATCGGCAGGGTGAACTGATCGTCCTGCTCGAGGATGGCTTCTACCAGCGCCTCGCCTTCACCGGCGCCACCGGAGTTCAGCTCCAGCAGACGGTCGCGGCCGCTGTGCAGCTCGCCTTCCAGGCGGATGCGTTCGGCGGTGGCTTCGTCCACCAGTTGCTGCCACTCGCCGTCATCGCCGTTTTCCAGCAGCGGCAGCAGGCGCGGGCCGAACTGGTGCTGCAGGGCGTTGCCGGTGGGGCAGGTGGCGAGGAAGGCGTTCAGCGCCTGGTGGTACCACTGGAACAGGCGTTCCTGCGGGCTGTTCTCCAGGTAAGGTACGTGCAACTGGATGCGGTGCTTCTGGCCGATGCGGTCGAGACGGCCGATGCGCTGCTCGAGCAGGTCCGGGTGGGCCGGCAGGTCGAACAGCACCAGGTGATGGGCGAACTGGAAGTTGCGGCCTTCAGAACCGATTTCCGAGCAGATCAGCACCTGTGCGCCGAATTCTTCGTCGGCGAAGTAGGCGGCGGCGCGGTCGCGCTCAAGGATGCTCATGCCTTCATGGAACACCGTGGCGGGGATGCCGGAGCGCACGCGCAGGGCGTCTTCCAGATCCAGCGCGGTCTCGGCGTGGGCGCAGATCACCAGCACCTTGAATTTCTTGAGCATCTTCAGGGTGTCGATCAGCCATTCGACGCGCGGGTCGATGCGCCACCAGCGCTGTTCTTCATCGACATTGTCCTGCGCCTGGTAGCTGACTTCCGGGTACAGCTCGGCGTGCTCGCCCAGCGGCAGCTCAAGGTATTCGTCGGGGCTCGGCAGCGGGTAGGGGTGCAGTTCGCGTTCGGGGAAGCCCTGTACGGCGGCGCGGGTGTTGCGGAACAGCAGACGGCCGGTGCCGTGGCGATCCAGCAGCTCGCGTACCAGGCGCGCGCGCGCTTCGTTGTCGCCGGTATCGATGGCGTCGAGCAGTGCGCGCCCTTCATCGCCGAGGAAGCCGCCGATGGCATCGCGGGCCTGGGCGCTGAGCTTGCCCTGGTCGAGCAGTTCCTGCACCGCTTCGGCGACCGGGCGGTACTGGCTGCTTTCGGCGCGGAAGGCTTGCAGATCATGGAAGCGGTTAGGGTCGAGCAGGCGCAGTCGGGCGAAGTGGCTGTCCTGGCCGAGCTGTTCCGGGGTGGCGGTGAGCAGCAGCACGCCGGGGATGACCTCGGCCAGTTGCTCGACCAGCGCGTACTCGGCGCTGGCCTGCTCCGGGTGCCAGACCAGGTGGTGGGCTTCGTCGACCACCAGCAGGTCCCAGCCGGCGGCGAACAGTGCGTCCTGGGCCTTCTCGTCGTCCTTCAGCCATTCCAGGGCGACCAGCGCCAGCTGGCAATCCTCGAAGGGGTTGCTGGCGTCGCTTTCCATGAAGCGCTCGGCGTCGAACAGGGCGACATCGAGGTTGAAACGACGGCGCATTTCCACCAGCCACTGGTGCTGCAGGTTTTCCGGCACCAGGATCAGCACACGGCTGGCGCGACCGGAGAGCAGCTGACGATGAATCACCAGGCCGGCTTCGATGGTCTTGCCCAGGCCCACTTCGTCAGCCAGCAGTACGCGCGGGGCGATGCGGTCGGCCACTTCACGGGCGATGTGTAATTGGTGGGCGATCGGTTGCGCGCGCGCACCGCCGAGCCCCCAGAGAGACGACTGCAGCAGGCGGCTGTTGTGTTCGAGGCTGTGGTAGCGCAGGGCGAACCAGGCCAGCGGGTCGATCTGGCCGGCGAACAGGCGGTCGCTGGCGAGACGGAACTGGATGAAGTTCGACAGCTGGGTTTCCGGCATGGTCACCGGCTGATGCTGGGCGTTGAGGCCGTGGTAGACCAGCAGGCCATCGATGTCCTCGACTTCCTGCACGGTGAGCTTCCAGCCCTCGAAATGAGTGATCTCGTCACCCGGCGCGAAGCGCACACGGGTCAGCGGGGCATTGCGCGTAGCGTACTGGCGGGTTTCGCCGGTGGCCGGGTAGAGCACGGTGAGCAGGCGGCCGTCCTCGGCGAGGATGGTTCCCAGACCCAATTCCGCCTCGCTGTCACTGATCCAGCGTTGCCCCGGTTGATATTGCGCCATGCCTGCCTGTCTCCCGCGTGAAAAAGCCGACTATGTTAACGGATGCGGCGCCACGGCCAAAGCGGTCATGGCACTATTGCCGTGCGGCTTAGTCAAAAGTGTAGCGAGCGCCGGCTAAAGTCGCGGCGCACGGGGCCGACAGCCTGACCAAAGGAGGTGCTGCAACGTGCTACCACCTATCCCCCATAGCCTGGTGCCGGTCACTGCCACGCAGGACATGATCAAGCCCAAGCCCGAGATTCCTCCAGTGACCCCGGTCGAGGCGAGTGCCAAGGAAAGTGCGCTGAGCCTCGACAAGCGCCACCCGCAGGAAACCGAGGAGCTGCTGCGCGAAGAACAGCGCCGCCGCCAGCGGCGTGGCTACACCCCTGAACAGTTGGCCGAGGCCGAGCCGGAAGAGGTGGAGCAGGCACTTGGTGATCTGCCCCGGCAAGGGCTGTGGGTAGACGTTGAAGTCTGATTAAAAGTCTGTTGCGCGTCGGCCCTGCTGCGTTAAAAGCTAGCGAGTAATGCTCATGTACAAAAGTACAGTCGAGCGCGGCCCCGGCCGTTTCTCGCCAGTTTGATTCGCTGGCGCTCACCCTTCGGGCCAGCCTTCGGCTGTTACATCCGTTGGTCGTTGCGCCTTGCATGGCTCTAGCTCGCGAGACTTTTAGCTTTTGCTAGGTATTAGCTCCGGAGTGTTGTCATGCTGTTCGCCGACCCCTTGCCCGTACTCGCCGATGCCGAACTGGATTATCTGCCCGGCTGGGTCGACGCTGCCCTGGCCGACAGCTGGCTGCAGGCACTGGTCGAGCAAACGCCCTGGCAGCAACCCGAGTTGTTCATCCATGGTCGCTACCACCGAACGCCACGGCTGACGGCCTGGTATGGCGACCCCGAGGCGCGTTACCGCTATTCCGGGAAGATTCACGAGCCCTTGCCCTGGACGCCACTGCTGAACGAGATTCGCCAACGGGTCGAGAGAGAAGTCGGGCAACCGCTCAATGCCGTGCTGCTCAACCATTACCGCGACGGCCAGGACTCCATGGGCTGGCACAGCGATGCCGAGCCGGAGCTGGGGCGTGATCCACTCATCGCCTCACTTAACTTGGGCGGCAGCCGGCGCTTCGACTTGCGCCGCGTCGGCAGCACGCGTATCGAGCACTCACTGACACTGGAACACGCTTCGCTACTGGTCATGCGCGGGCCGACCCAGCATCATTGGCAACATCAAGTGGCGAAGACGCGCCAAGCCTGCGCGCCACGCCTGAACCTGACCTTTCGCCTGATTCGGTTTCCGCTATGAGCCATGACGACAAGCTGATCGATTTCGCCGCCGAACGCGACAAGCGTATCCACGACCTCAACGACAAGCGCCTCAACGAGATGCGCCAAGTCTTCGAGCAGGTATTGCCGATTGGCAAGGCGAAAAAGAAGTCCAAGAGCAAACCCAAGAAACGCTGATCCCCTCCTTTAAATCGTTGTGCACGGCTGCCAGGCCGTGCTTCGCGCCTCGTACCCTCTCGATTTCTTGATCTGGGTCAGTATTGCCCCTGACCCGGGCACGCCTGCTCGTCGGCCATTGATCCAGATCAATTTTCCCGCCGCCAGCGCTGATAACGTGAAGCCATCCCAGACAGACAGGCATAACAGGAGGCAGCCATGTTCGTCGATACAGTGGTTCTCGCCGGAGTCGGCACCGTACTTCTGATGGTCGCGTTCTTCGGGGGTGTTGGTTACTTCATCTGGAAGGATGCGCACAAGCGCAAGCAGAGCTGATCCTTCCGGTTCACAGGGCACGCAAGGCAATTCGGGCGACTTCGGTCGCCCTTTTTTTGTTTGCACGCTGCCTGCCTGAGATCACGCTCCTTCTGGACATAAATACTTAGCTAGCTAATAATTGAGTTTCGCATGGAGGCGCAACCCAATCGCTACAGCTATGTTCAGAGCTGAGATTCTTTCAGGTAGCCACCGTGCGTGATTCCTTGCTGGCGTTTCTGGCGCCAAGCTCGCAAGCCGTTCAATTCGCCATCAAGACCCTGCTCGGCGGTGGTCTGGCGTTGTGGTGCGCGCTGCGTTTCGGTCTGGAACAGCCGCAGTGGGCGCTGATGACCGCCTTCATCGTCGCCCAGCCGCTGTCCGGCATGGTGGTGCAGAAGGGCCTGGCGCGGCTGCTCGGCACGCTGGTCGGTACGTTCATGGCCGTGGTGATGATGGGGCTGTTCGCCCAGGCGCCGCTGCTGTTCTTGCTGGCATTCGCCCTGTGGTTGGCGCTGTGCACGGCATCCTCGACCATGCTGCGCAGCGCCTGGTCCTACGCCTTCGTGCTGGCCGGCTACACCGTGGCGATCATCGCCTTGCCGGCCATTGGCAAGCCGCATGTGGTGTTCGATGAGGCCATCGCCCGCTGCACGGAAATCTGCCTGGGCATCATCTGCGCGACCCTGAGCAGCGCCTTGCTCTGGCCGCAGCGCGTCGAACGGCAACTGGCGCAGCAGGCGCGCAACGCCTGGCAGGCCGGCGTCGCGGCGTCGCGCCAGGCGCTGGCGGGTGAGGCCGACCCGCGGCAAGGCTTGCTGGAAGTGCTGGCGCGCATCGTCGCCGTGGATGCCCAGCGGGAGCACGCCTGGTTCGAGGGCGCGCGCGGTCGCCAGCGTGCCGTGGCACTGCGGGTGCTGAGTCGCGATCTGCTCGGCATGTTGCGCCTGGCCCGCGGTGTGGCGCGGCAGTGGCGACAGCTGAGTAGCGCCGAGGCACAGGCTGTCGCGCCCTGGCTGCAGATGGTGGATGAGCGCCTGCAGCAGGAGCAGCCATCAGGCTTGCTGGAACTGGTCGAGCAACTGCGCCAGACAGCGCAGGACGAAGAGCTGAGCAGTGGCCAGCAGCTGTGCCTGGAGCGGCTGATGGTGCTGCTGCTGCGTGTAGAGGATGCCAGCCGTGCCTTGCGCGCGGTCGAGGAGGGCAGGGCACCGGCCGATGCGCCGCGCGCCTTGTCCTGGCACTACGATTGGCAGGCCGCGCTGGTCTATGGCTCGCGCAGCGCGTTGACCTTCCTGACCCTGGCGGCGTTCTGGCTGGCCACTGGCTGGACCCACGCCACCGGCGCGCTGCTGCTGGCCTGCGTGGTCTGCAGCCTGTTTGCCCGCCTCGAGGCCGCGCCGCAGATCGGCATGATGTTCCTGCGCGGCATCTTCTACGCGCTGCCAGTGGCGTTCTTCGTCGGGCAGATTCTGATGCCGCAGATCGATGGCTTCGTGATGCTCTGCATGGTGCTGGGCGTACCGCTGTTCTTCGGTGTGCTGGGTATGGCCAAGCCGGCGACGGCCGCCACCTCCACCTCGTTCTGCCTGCACTTCATCGTGCTCTGTCTGCCGGCGCCGGGTGTCGGCTACAACGTCGAGTTCTTCCTCAACGAAGCGCCCGGCATGCTGATGGGCGTCGGTTGTGCGGTGATGGCCTTCAAACTGGTGGTGTTACGCAATCCGGTCTGGCATGGCCGCCGCCTGATGCAGGCGATCCTGACCGACCTCGGGCGGCTGACCCGTCGCGATCTGGGGCGCGCCGAGAACTGGTTCGGCGGACGTATGGCCGACCGTCTGTTGCAGCTGGCGCGGCATTACCCTGCGCGGCCGGACCAGGCGCGCAGCCGCTGGGACGATGGCGTGGCCGGCCTCGATCTGGGCGACGAGTTGCTGCATCTGCGCAAGTGCCTGGCCAATGCAGACGCCGGCCTGGCAAGGTCGCAGCAGCGTTTCCTGGAATACCTCGATGACGCGCTGGAGCGTGGCCCCGCGCCGGGCCGTGAAGACGATCTGAATGCAGCTGTGGCCGAACTGCAGGAGTCCCTGCGCGCCTGCACGCCCAGCATCGACAAGCGCCTGGCCGAGGCGGCGCTGTTGCAGCTGCAGAACGGCTGGCGCCAATGGTGCCATCTGAAGGGAGAAACCCATGGGGTTACATGAATGGTCGCTGGGCGGCGTGCTGCTCAGCCCGATGGCGGCCTACGCGCTATTGGCGCTGCTGCTGACCGGCGTGTTGCGCCTGGGGCTGCAGCACATCGGGCTGTCGCGTTGGATCTGGCACGAAGCCCTGTTCGATTGTGCCTTGTATGTCTGTGTCCTAGCGGCCGTGATTGCCGTGCTGGGGCGGTAAGGAGAGAAAGCATGCGTTCGACCATTCGAGTCGGCATCACCCTGGCCATGGTGGTTGCGGCGATCTTCGCCGGCTCCTGGATCTGGCAGCACTATATGTACTCGCCCTGGACGCGCGACGCCCGCGTACGCGCCGACGTGGTGACCATCGCCCCGGACGTGTCCGGCTGGGTGGTCGAGCTCAAGGTGCGCGACAACCAGCAGGTCAAGGCGGGTGACCTGCTGATGAGCATCGATCGCGACCGCTATCAGGCGGCGGTAGAGAAGGCCAAGGCGGTGGTGGATATTCGTCGCCAGCAATTGAGCCTGCGCGAGCACGAGGCCTCGCGCCGTTCCCGCCTGGGCGCCCAGGCGATCAGTGCCGAGCTGCTGGAAAACGCGCAGATCAATGCCGAGATGGCGCGCAGCGAGTACCGTGAAGCGCAGGCTGATCTGCGTGTGGCCGAGCTGAATCTGGCGCGCAGCGAAGTGCATGCCCCGCGCGATGGGCAGATTACCAACCTGGTGCTGGCGCAGGGCAATTACGTGAATGCCGGGCAGGCGGTGATGGCGCTGGTCGATACCCAGTCGTTCTACGTACAGGCGTATTTCGAGGAGACCAAGCTGCCGCGCATTCAGGTCGGCGCGCCGGTGGAGGTCTGGTTGATGGGCGGTGACCAGCAGCTTCGTGGCGAGGTGGAGAGCATCAGTCGCGGCATCACCGACCGCAACGCCAGCCCGGACGGGCAGTTGCTGGCCGATGTCGAGCCTACCTTCAACTGGGTGCGCCTGGCGCAGCGTATTCCGGTACGGATCAAGCTGGATCAGGTACCTGAGGACACGCTGCTGAGTGCTGGCATGACTGCCAGTGTGCGTCTGGACTAGCGCGCCTCGCGGCGAATGGCCCAGGCAACGTATTGATCGCTCCCACGCTCCGCGTGGTAGCACAGTCCAGTTCGTAGGGTGGACAACGCGAAGCTTGTCCACCGTCTGTACTGACGTGATGGTGGATGAAAGAAGCGTCATCCACCCTACGACGAAATGAGCGTGCTCAGTGCGTAGGGTAGAAAACGCGAAGCTTGTCCACCGCTTGGACTGACGCAATGGTGGATGAAAACAGCGTCATCCACCCTACGATTAAATGAGCGTGATCAGGCGCGCTCGATCTGTGCCGGTGTGCGGCGCATCAGCACCTTGCCGTGGCGTACCGATACCAGCGCATGGCCCTGGCTGCGCACCATCTCGTAATCGTCCGGTGCTGACAGGATCAGCAGGTTGGCAGGACGACCCACTTCCAATCCATAACGCTCGCCGAGTGCCAGCGCACGGGCCGAGTTGTCGGTGATCAGGTCCAGGCTGCGCTTGAGGTCTTCGTAGCCAAGCAGGTGGCAGTTCGTAGGGTGGACAACGCGAAGCTTGTCCACCGTCTGTACTGACGTGATGGTGGATGAAAGAAGCGTCATCCACCCTACGACGAAATGAGCGTGCTCAGTGCGTAGGGTAGAAAACGCGAAGCTTGTCCACCGCTTGGACTGACGCAAGGGTGGATGAAAACAGCGTCATCCACCCTACGACTAAATGAGCGTGATCAGGCGCGCTCGATCTGTGCTGGCGTGCGGCGCATCAGCACCTTGCCGTGGCGTACCGATACCAGCGCATGGCCCTGGCTGCGCACCATCTCGTAATCGTCCGGTGCTGACAGGATCAGCAGGTTGGCAGGACGACCCACTTCCAATCCATAACGCTCGCCGAGTGCCAGCGCACGGGCCGAGTTGTCGGTGATCAGGTCCAGGCTGCGCTTGAGGTCTTCGTAGCCAAGCATGTGGCAGATGTGCAGGCCGGCTTCGAGGATGCGCAGGATGTTGCCGTTACCCAACGGATACCAGGGGTCGACGATGGAATCCTGGCCGAAGCAGACGTTCATCCCGGCGCGGTCGATCTCCGCCACGCGGGTCAGGCCACGGCGTTTCGGGTAGGTGTCGAAGCGGCCCTGCAGGTGAATGCTCTCGGTGGGGCAGGAGATGAAGCTGATGCCGCTCATCTTCAGCAGGCGGAACAGCTTGGAGCAGTAGGCGTTGTCATAGGAGCCCATGGCCGTGGTGTGGCTGGCGGTCACCCGCGCACCCATGCCTCGCACGCGGGCTTCCTCGGCCAGCACCTCGAGAAAACGCGACTGCGGGTCGTCGGTCTCGTCGCAGTGCACGTCCACCAGGCAGCCGGTGCGTTCGGCCAGATCCATCAGAAACTTGATCGATGACACACCCTGGTCGCGGGTGTTCTCGAAGTGCGGGATGCCGCCGACCACGTCGGCGCCCAGCGCGATGGCCTGCTCCATCAGCGCACGGCCACCCGCGTAGGACTCGATGCCCTCCTGCGGGAAGGCGACGATCTGCAGGTCGATCAGGTGACGGGTTTCCTCGCGCACTTCGAGCATGGCCTTGAGCGCGGCCAGGGTCGGGTCGGTGACGTCGACGTGGGTGCGCACGTGCTGGATGCCGTGGTCGACCAGCATGTCGATGGTCTTCCTGGCGCGGGTCTTGGTGTCTTCATGGGTGACCAGCGCCTTGCGCTCGGCCCAGCGCTCGATGCCCTCGAACAGCGTGCCGCTCATGTTCCAGGCCGGCTCGCCGGCAGTGAGGGTGGCGTCGAGGTGAATGTGCGGCTCGACGAAGGGCGGCACGACGAGATTGCCGGCAGCGTCCAGATCGCCTTCGGCGATGGGGTGCAGCGTATGTTGGACGTCGATGGCGGCGATGCGCTCGCCGTCCAGGGTGATGCGGTGCAGGCCGTCGCGGCCGCGCAGGCGGGCATTGTGGATGATCATCGGGGTTCCTCTCAGGCAGGCGACGACAGGCGCCGGATCAACAGCGCAACGCTGATGTTCAGGCGGTCGTGCGGGTCTTCGAACGAGCAGCCGGTCAGCGCTTCGATGCGCTGTAGACGGTAGCTCAGGGTATTGCGGTGAACGTTGAGGCGCTGTGCGGCCAGGGCCAGGTTGCCGTTCTCGGCGAACCAGGCTTCCAGCGTCGGCATCAGCACGGGTTGGTGGCGCGAATCGTCGCCAATCAGCGGGCCGACCACGCGCTCGACGAAGCGATCGAGCAGGCTGCGGTCGCGGATCGCGCCGAGCAGCTCCAGCACGCCCAGCTCATTGAAACTGCACAGGCCCAGGCGCTCCGGGAAACGCTGCGCCACGGCCAGGGCCTGGCGCGCCTCCCCCAGGCCCTGGGCGAAACGCGGCGCCTCACAACCGGTGCTGCTCAGGCCGAGAAACAGGCGTAGCGGGCCAAGTTGCGGGCGCAGTTCGTCGAGCAGCATGGTCATGGCCAGGCGGTTGTTTGCTTCGGCTTGGCTATCGGGGCAGGGCAGCAGGGCGATCCAGTGGCGGCCTTGGCTAACCAGTGGCAGCGCGTCACCGAGTTCGCCGAGGCTCTGTTCCAGGCGCCGTTGCAGCAATTGCTGGCAGCTCTGCAACTGGCGCTCGGCGTCTTCGTCGGGCAGGTCGCCGAACAGTTGCTCGCTGCCGTCGAGACGCAGCAGCGCCACCTGACGCGGTACGTGCAGCGCCAGGCCGAGGCTGTCGCCGCGTTGCAGCAGCACGTCGAGCGACTGGTAGTCACCGTCGAGTACCTGCTCCAGCACATGCTGGCGCGAACGGCCGAGCTGCTGCGCCTGTACCAGCGCGGTGCCGATGGCCTGGGTGACGACCACCATCTTCAGCGCGTAGGGCTGCTCGATCAGCGGCAGGTTCAGGCGCTCGGCTTCGGCGATGACGCTGGGCGGGATGGCCTGGATGAACTCGGCGCCGGTAAGGATGACCAGGCCAGCGACCACGCGCTCATGGCCCTCGCGCACCAGGCGCAGCAGGTTGGCCTCGTCGCGCGGGTGGTTGATGCCGGTGACGAAGATCAGCTCGCCGCCCATCACCCAGTCGGCGATGCCTTCGTTCTCGGCCACGTAGGGCCAGCGCACGGCATTGTCGCGCCCGGCCTGGCCAGCACGCAGATGCATGCTGGCCAGGCCGGGCAGGGCGAGCACGTCGGCGACGGTCAGGCTCACGCGCCAGCGACCTGCTGGCGGCCGGCCAGGGCCTTGTTCAGCTCGAACAGCACCACATAGGCCAGGGCAGCCACGGCGATGCCCACCAGCGGCGCGACCCAGGGCGAAAAGTAGGCGCTCACCGCACCGATCAGGTAGGCGCCCAGGCCGACCCAATTGAATGCGGGCAAGCGCACATCGGCCAGTTTCGGGTAGCGCGCGCGGTGGCCGTAGAAGAAGTCGGCCATGATCACGCCGCCAATCGGCGGGATGATCGAGCCGAGCAGGATCAGGAAGGGAATCAGCATTTCGTACATGCCGCCGATGGCCAGCAGGGTACCGATGCCGGCGCCGACCAGGGTCACGGTCTTGCGCTTGCCGGTGCGCAGCAGGTTGCAGCCGGCGGCGGCGAAGTTGTAGATGGTGTTGTCCTGGGTGGTCCACAGATTGAGAAACAGCATGACCACAGCGGCCATGGACAGGCCCTGCAGCACCAGCACTTCGACCACGTCCGGTTGCTGATAGACGATGGCGCCATAGGCACCGGCGACGATCATCAGGCCATTGCCGATGAAGAAGCCGAACAGGCTGGCCAGCACCGCGACGCGGCCGCTCTTGGCGAAACGCGTCCAGTTGGTGGCCTGGGTGGCGCCGCTGACGAAGGTGCCGAACACAAGGGTAATGGCCACGCTCAGGCTCATGCTTTCCTTGGGCTCGACCGCGAGCAGGCCAGCGAGGCCGCCGATATCACGGGTGGCGATCCACAGCGAAGCCACCAGCAGCACCAGCATGGCCGGCACGGCGACGCGCGAGAGCAGATCCAGCCCCTTGTAACCGACGAAGGCGGTGAGGCAGAAACCGAAGCCGAACAGCACCATCAGTGGGATGGTCAGGCTTTCGGGCAGGCCGAGAATCTTCACCAGGACGATGGCAACGGTCGCCGTGCCCCAGGCGTACCAGCCGATCTGCGTGAAGCCGAGAAGCATGTCGGACAGCTTGCTGCCCACTTCGCCGAAGCAGAAACGCCCCATCAGCACCGAATTCAGCCCGCTGCGGCAGGCGATCAGGCCCAGCACGGCGGCATACAGACCGAGCAGCAGGTTACCGATCACCGCAGCCCAGAGCAGGGTGGTGAAGTCGAAGGCCATGCCGATCTTGCCGCCGGCGAACATGGTGGCGGTGAAGAAGGTGAAACCGAACAACAGGATGGCGGTGGAGAACAGCCCCTTGCGCGCGCCATTGGGCACCTCGCTCAGGGGGTAATCGCTATCGGGGGTGACGTTGCTCATGGACCTGGCTCCGGTATGGATGGTGAAGCCTTGGCGATAGCAGGGGGCGTGCCAGAAAGCAGTGCAGCAGGCCACTTGGCAAGGTGGTCAAAGGGTTTTGTGCGAAGTGCACAAGGAAACACGCTTATGCAGCGCCAGGTCGCTCAAGGTTTGTGAGTGTAGAACAAAAGTGGTGCGCGACGCTGCGGTCTCGCACCAGTGTGTGGCGGATTTTGTTGGCTGTAGGCGCTGCGCCAACTTGAACGCTGTACTGGCTTAACCTGGCACCCTAAACCGAAAAAGTCTGAACAGTCTGCTGGGAAAATTGATACGACAGTGATGAGGACGCGAAACAAGGAGGTTAGGTGCGAAGTGCCACAGGTCAGTTAACCTATGGCACTCGCCAGTAGAAGGCTGTCGGGACTAGGAAGCTAGCTTTTTGGCTCTCTGGATGTTTTTCTGAGCCATCTCATATATGTCCTCATGCTGAGGAAGTACTCTTTCGTAATGTCTAATAGCCTTTTTGTGCTTGCCCATATCAAAATAGGCATTCCCCAGGTTGTAATTTAATATTGAGCTATCAGGCTTGTGCTTGAGGGCCGCAATTAAACATACAGCTGATTTGTCAGGCATATTCATTGTCGAATAAGCATTAGCCAAAGCGCAGCAGGCCTCAAGGTCATCCTCTCGGCTTTCTAGCGATTTCTTAAATGAGTGTGCTGCCATTTCATAGTTGGACTGCTTGAAGAATATATCCCCAACAATGTACCAGGCATGATTTTCATCACTCTGAAAATCTCTTTTTATGGCGCCCCTGGCTTTGTCATATATCTTTCCAAGAGCATCTTCATGCCTTTTGTCGCGTAATAAGTCATGAATTTCTATGAACGGGTCATTCATCGTTATCACCTGCTAGCAGCTTAGGTCGCCACCGTATGGCCAATTCGGGTTGCAGAGGGTGGGAATTACCAAGCATGGATCAAGCATAAATGGTATTGGCATTCTAAATCTAATACCGCCTTTAGGACGCCTCGAGTGCTCTTCACCATCGGGATGGCCAACATTTCGCTCTCGTTCGCCGCTGGGTTTTCGTTCATCCGCACCTTTTCTTTTGTTTGGGTTCTCGGGCTTCTGATACTTATCTTTTGCAAGCCCCGCAAGATCATAGAAGTTGATCGGGTTATTTTCTGTATACAGATACAGCTTGTTCAAGCCGCTCTGTTGGGGGGAGTCGTCAACTAATCCTAGCTCTACTGCTAGCGCCAGCTCCGGATCATCGAAATCATAGGTCAGGCCAACAGGGTCACTTTCGACATACCGCCCAGTCTGCGGGTCGTAATCGCGGAAGTAGTTGTAAACTAATTCTTGGTACGCCCCCTGGCTCTTGAGCTACCTGTCGGCTATTCCGCCCTGAACGAAGCCTACTGCTGGGGATTCAGAGTCACCTCAGGCTCTGGTTCTTCCGGCGCATGCAGATCGGCGTAGATGTTCTCTGCTAGCGCAATATCTTCATCCGTCAGGTGCTGGAACAAGCTCGTCCGCTTACGCTTGGAGACACGCCCGCTGTTCTCGTAAATCACCGCAATAAGTAGCTCAAGATCCCGGTTCGACAGATCCAGTTCGCGATTCATTTGCTCTTTGAACCTATCGCGCCTGACCAGATGGTTGACCTCATCACGCATGAGTCCATCCAGAACTCGTGCAGCGCTTTTATTGACCTCGCCCTGCAGATCAGTGAAGTCCAGGTGGGCGAACAGATGGGCATGCGCCTCATCCAGTTCAGGGTCGCTGGCCAAGTCCCTCCGGTGGTACTGCGTAGCGCTAAGTAGCCGCCGTGACAGTGCGTTGAGGGTGCCTATGTAACTTTCCAGGTTGACTAGAAGGCCAGCAGAGATGGGCAGGATGATGCCCTGCAGTTTGAGACCTTCATTGGCCAGAATGTCCTGCATGATGAAGCGGGACAACCTGCCATTTCCGTCCATGAAAGGATGGATGTAGATGAAGCTGTGCGCGATCGCGTTTAGCTTCACTAGCGCTGGGGCATCACTGCGCATGACGCGTTCACGCATGACAAACCATTCCTCCATCATCTCAGGCACTGTTTCCGGCGCCGGCGGGATCAGATGGATCAGATCGCCGCGGCCGAGCCAGTTCTGCAGATACCTGTATGCGCCAATGGATGGATCAGGGCGCCCCGAGCCGAGGGCTATCCGGTGGATGTCGAACAGAAACTCTTCATCCAGCGGACGCTGACCCGCCTGTTCCAGCACTCGGACAAAGCGCAAGACTCGATCAGGTGTTGGACGCTCATGCTCGATCTCATAGGAGCTGCGAGTCTCGGTGGTCAGCAGGTATTGTGCCGCTCTAGCAATCTCGGTGACCGAGAAATCAACCATCTGGTCATGCATGCGCTCGACTATTTGCGTATTCAGCAGACTGTCGTCTGCCCAGCCCCAGCGGCTAATCAACGCTGAAAGCCGAGGCGTTCCCAAGAGATTCATCCGCACGCGATGCCTGCGCGACATCTCTTCTGGGCCGGTGAAATACTTCTCCGGTGGCAGCAGGTGCTCATAGGGAATGTTCTGGGCGGCGTCGGGCAGAGGCAACGGGTGGCCTGCAATGTGCTCGCAGATATACCAGAGCCGGCGCAGATAGCCGCTGGCTGGCTTCTCAGCGATTGCCGCCACCAGGTCATCCCGGACAGCGGGAATCTGGAAGGCGCGCTCCAGGACACCCAGATTTACCCCTTCGTACGAAAGCGCAAAGAGCATCTGGTCGATGGGGCGCTGCTCTCTGGCGTACCCCTTGGTGAAGACCTCTACCTTCACTCCACCAGCGGACTGAGAGAGCGCTTGGCGCGAGCCTATGACACACTCACGATCAAGCGGCACACAGCGAAGATCGAGGGCGTTGATCAGCCAGCTGTATCCGGCTCGCTCAATGGGTTGCCGCATGGCGAATTTCCTATAGGGAGCGCGAGAAAACTATAATTTACACGGTTTTCTTGGAAAAACTTATAGTCAATTGCCCAGGCCATGAGCATCAAAGAGTTGACCAAGGAGGCGAGACAGACCACCGGTACTGCCTAAAGGTTATTTAATATCGCGCCGCAGTTTGATCTGATCGACGCGGATGCGGTCAATCACCTCACATCTTTAACACTCCACCACTGAAACGGCTCGTACCTCACTTCGGCTTGAGGACAGTACTGCTTCGTTTTCAGGTCGAAGGCGGCGTTCATGTTCATGGCAGCCGCTTCAATTTGTGGTGCCAGGGAGACCTGGCCCAGCCGTTCATAGGCGTTACGTAACAACAGTCACCTGCGGCATCGGCGGCATGGTCACGGTCTGCTCGCTGCCCGGGGCGAGCACTTCAGCTTCGCCGTCGACCACTTGCTTGCCGTCCTGGTTGAACACGCGGGTGGCGATGCGCACGCGGTTCTTCGGCAGTTTTTCCAGCACTTCCAGCTTCACCGTCAGGGTGTCGCCGAGCTTCACCGGGCGAGTGAACTTGAGCTGCTGGCCGAGGTAGATGGTGCCCGGGCCGGGCAGGCGGCAGGCGATGGCAGCGCTGATCAGCGCGCCGGTGAACATGCCGTGGGCGATGCGCTCCTTGAACATCGTCTCGGCGGCGAAGGCGGCGTCCAGGTGCACCGGGTTGTTATCGCCGGAGACGGCGGCGAACAGCTGCACGTCGCGCTCTTCCACGGTTTTCTCGAAGGCCGCTTGCTGGCCGACGCTGAGGGCTTCGTAGGGGATATTGGTGATCTGTGTCATGGGCACTCCTTGATTGGGCTTCGACCCTGGCTCAGCGCCTGCTGCAGCCAGTCGATCAGGTGGGCGGTGACCTCGTCGCGATTGCTCTCGTTGAGCAACTCGTGACGGGCCTCGGGATAAATCTTCAGTTGCACGTCGTGCACGCCGGCCTCGCGCAGGGCGCCAGCCAGATCACCCAGGCGCTTGCCGTCGCTGACCGGGTCGCGCGAGCCGCCGATCACCAGCAGCGGCAGGTCGGCATCGATCTGCGCCAGGTTGCTGGTCGGGGTGATGTGCTGCAGGCCTTCGAGCAGGTCGCACCACAACTGCGTGGTGCAGACGAAGCCGCACAGCGGATCGGTCACGTATTTGTCCACTTCCGCCGGGTCGCGGCTGAGCCAGTCGAAGGCTGTGCGGTTGGGCCTGAAGGCCTTGTTGAACGAGCCGAAGGAGAGAAAATCGATGACCTTGCTGCGCCCCTTGGGGCCCAGGCGCCAGCGCTCGAAGCCGGCGATCAGCCTGGCGACCCTGTACAACGCCACGGGCTGGTAATTGGAGCCCGACAGCACGGCGCCCTGCAGGCTGCAGCTGTGACCCAGCAGGTAGGCCATGCCGATGTAGCTGCCCATGCTGTGGCCGAAGAGGAAGATTGGCGTATTCGGATGCTGCTGGCGAATGTGGTGGTTGAGGGTGGACAGGTCGCCGACCACCTTGCTCCAGCCGTCTTCATCGGCGAAGTGGCCAAGGGTGCCGCGCTCGGCGGTGGCACCATGGCCGCGCTGGTCCAGCGCGTAGAGCGCGAAGCCCGCCGCTACCAGGACTTCGGCCAGGCGTACGTAGCGCAGGCTGTGCTCGGCCATGCCATGGGCCAGCATGACCGCCGCGCGTGGCGGCTGGTCGCCAAACCAGTGATTGACCTGCAATGGCGTGCCATCGCTGGCGTTGATAACGAAGGCGTCGTGGCGCATGGCGAATCCTTGTGCCGGGAGTTGGCGGCATTGTGCACTCTGGCTGTCATCAGGCAAAGCTCAGTCGAATTTTCATCGAGCCGCAAAGATCGGTTACGAATCACTGCATTTATTGCGAAATTCAGCCCATCAATGACGCCTTCGAGCTATTTGCGGCGCCGCTCTGAACTGCTACTTTCCGGGCAGTCCCGCACCGCGGGCCAGATCACTTCAGGGGAAGAGGACAAGAACAATGCAACCTGATTTCTGGAACGACAAGCGCGCGCCCGGCGTGCCCAACGATATCGACCTGTCCAGCTACAAGTCGGTGATCGAAGTATTCGAGCGCTCATGCAAACGTTTCGCCGACCGTCCGGCCTTCAGCAATCTCGGCGTCACGCTGACCTATGCCGAGCTGGATCGTCTCTCCGCGACCTTCGCCGCCTACCTGCAGAAGCACACCGACCTGAAACCGGGTGATCGTATCGCGGTGCAGATGCCCAACGTGCTGCAGTATCCGATCGCCGTGTTCGGCGCCATGCGCGCCGGGCTGATCGTGGTCAACACCAACCCGCTGTATACCGCGCGCGAGATGCGCCACCAGTTCAAGGATGCCGGGGTGCGTGCACTGGTGTACCTGAACATGTTCGGCAAGCTGGTGCAGGAAGTGCTGCCCGATACCGAGATCGAGTACCTGATCGAAGCCAGGATGGGCGACATGTTGCCGAGCCTCAAGGGCTGGCTGGTCAACACCGTGGTGAAGAAGGTCAAGAAGATGGTGCCCGACTACCATCTGCCCCAGGCCATTGCCTTCAAGCAGGTGCTCAAGCAGGGCCACGGCCAGACGCTGACGCCGGTCAAGGTCGGTCATGACGACATCGCCGTGCTGCAATACACCGGCGGCACCACCGGCGTGGCCAAGGGCGCCATGCTCACCCACGGCAACCTGGTGGCCAACATGTTGCAGGTGGACGCCTGCCTGGCGCAGCTCGGTGAAGACGGCACGCCGCTGATGAAGCAGGGCCAGGAGATCATGATCGCGCCGCTGCCGCTTTACCACATCTATGCCTTCACCGCGAATTGCATGTGCATGATGGTCAACGGCAACCAGAACGTGCTGATCACCAATCCACGCGACATCCCCGGCTTCATCAAGGAACTGGGCAAGTGGAAGTTCTCCGCGCTGCTGGGGCTGAACACCCTGTTCGTTGCGCTGATGGATCACCCCGAGTTCAAGAACCTCGACTTCTCCAACCTCAAGGTCACCAACTCCGGTGGTACCGCGCTGGTCAAGGCGACTGCCGAGCGCTGGCAGCAGATGACCGGTTGCACCGTGGTCGAAGGCTACGGCCTGACCGAAACCTCGCCGGTGGCCAGTACCAACCCCTACGGCGACAAGGCGCGTCTGGGCACTGTCGGCATTCCGGTGCCGGGCACGGCGTTCAAGGTGATCGACGACGACGGCAACGAGATGCCGCTGGGTGAGCGCGGCGAGTTGTGCATCAAGGGGCCGCAGGTGATGAAGGGCTACTGGCAGCGTGAGGAAGCGACCGCCGAAGTGCTCGACGCAGAAGGTTGGTTCAAGACCGGCGACATTGCCGTGATCGACGCCGACGGCTTCGTGCGTATCGTCGACCGCAAGAAGGACATGATCATCGTCTCGGGTTTCAACGTGTACCCCAACGAGATCGAGGACGTGGTCATGGCCCACCCGAAAGTCGCCAGTTGCGCGGCCATCGGCGTGCCGGACGACAAGTCGGGAGAGGTGGTCAAGCTATTCGTGGTGCCGCGTGACGGCGGCGTGACCGTCGAGGAGCTCAAGGCCTACTGCAAGGAAAATTTCACCGGCTACAAGGTGCCCAAGCACATCGTGTTCAAGGACTCGTTGCCGATGACCCCGGTCGGCAAGATCCTGCGTCGCGAGCTGCGCGACATCGCCTGACCCAAAGCCCCTCCCCACTGTTGGGGGAGGGGCTTTCCCGCCTCAACTGCCGTCGGGCAGTGTAATTGTTGTGATTTAGTAACTACCCTCGCGTGTTTCATGCAGCCCAGTGCTGCATCACCGGCAGAGACGAGCTAGGCTCTACGCGCTGTAATATGCGCGCTAGAGGCTTTTCGCGGGTTCACGAAGATAAGGATCATCTGTGACTGCGCGGTCTTTTTCGGTCACTTTTGCGACTCTTGAGCCCATGTTTGGTGCTAGTCGGCCTCTGGCAAAGCTGCTACTCTCGGCGCGCTTCCGGGCCCCTGGGTCAGCGGGAAAGCGAGCTATACACACAACAAACAACCGCCCTCGCGCGGTGAAGATCAGCTGTTGCTTAGGAGTGGGCTTCCATGACCGAAAACTTCTGGAAGGACAAGTATCCCGTTGGGGTTGCTGCCGAAATCAATCCCGATCAGTACCCGAACATCCTCGCGGTACTGAAAGAGTCCTGCCAACGCTTCGCTGACAAGCCTGCTTTCAGCAACCTGGGCAAGACGCTCACCTACGGCGAGATCTACACGCTGTCCGGTGACTTCGCCGCCTACCTGCAGAAACACACCGATCTCAAGCCCGGCGACCGTATCGCCGTGCAACTGCCCAACGTGCTGCAGTACCCCATCGTGGTATTCGGTGCCATGCGCGCCGGCCTGGTGGTGGTCAACACCAACCCGCTGTACACCGCGCGGGAGCTGGAACACCAGTTCAATGATTCCGGCGCCAAGGCGCTGATCTGCCTGGCCAACATGGCCCACCTGGCCGAACAGGTCGTGCCCAAGACGGGCGTGAAGACGGTGATCGTCACCGAAGTCGGCGACATGTTGCCGACCTTCAAGCGTCTGCTGGTCAATGCCGTGATCAAGCACGTGAAGAAGATGGTGCCGGCCTATAACCTGCCCAAGGCAGTCAAACTCAACGATGCCCTGGCCAAGGGCCGTGGCCAGAGCTTCAGCGAAGCCAATCCGAACAATGGCGATGTCGCCGTGCTGCAGTACACCGGCGGCACCACTGGCGTGGCCAAGGGCGCGATGCTCACCCATCGCAACCTGGTGGCCAACATGCTGCAGGTCAAGGCGCTGATGGGCGCCAACCTCGATGAAGGTTGCGAGGTGCTGATCGCGCCGCTGCCGCTTTACCACATCTACGCCTTCACCTTTCACTGCATGGCGATGATGCTGATCGGTGGCCACAACATCCTGCTGACCAACCCGCGCGACCTGCCGGCCGTGGTCAAGGACTTGGCCAAGTACCGCTTCACCGGTTTCGTCGGCCTCAACACCCTGTTTGTCGCCCTTTGCAACAACGAGGATTTCCGCAAGCTGGACTTCTCCAGCCTGAAGCTCACCGTTTCCGGCGGTATGGCCCTGCAACTGGCAACCGCGGAGCGTTGGAAGGACGTCACCGGTTGCGCCATCTGCGAAGGCTTCGGCATGACCGAGACCAGCCCGGTGGCCACGGTCAACCCGTTCAGCGCCATCCAGCTCGGCACCATTGGTATTCCGGTGCCCTCGACCCTGTGCAAGATCATCAACGACGATGGTCAGGAACTGGCCATCGGCGAGATCGGCGAACTGTGCGTGAAGGGCCCGCAGGTGATGAAGGGCTACTGGCTGCGCCAGGACGCCACCGACGAAATCCTCGATGCCGAAGGCTGGCTGAAGACTGGCGACATCGGTCTGATCCAGGAAGATGGCTATCTGCGCATCGTCGACCGCAAGAAGGACATGATTCTGGTGTCCGGCTTCAACGTCTACCCGAACGAACTGGAAGACGTGCTGGCGACCCTGCCCGGTGTGCTGCAGTGCGCCGCCATCGGTATTCCGGACGAAAAATCCGGCGAAGCGATCAAGGTGTTCGTGGTGGTCAAGCCGGGCGAGAGCGTGACCAAGGAGCAGGTGATGGAGCACATGCGCGCCAACCTCACCGGCTACAAGGTGCCCAAGGCCGTTGAGTTCCGCGACGTACTGCCGACCACCAACGTCGGCAAGATCCTGCGTCGCGAACTGCGTGACGAAGAGCTGAAGAAACTGGGCAAGAAGTGATTCGGGCCCGCTGATACGAAGAACCCGCCACGGCGGGTTTTTTGTTGTCTGGCAGTCGAGGGGGCGGCCTTTCAGGCTGAAATGACGTGAACAAGCGCTTATCTGCCGTCATTGGTCATGGCGGGTTGTGATTTGAGCAGGTGGAGGAAGTTCATTCATTGAATTGATGCAGCTGGTCATACCAGTTTTTGCTTGTGTCTGTTCTTTTGACGTCACCATCTTGGCAATATGAAGGCTCGGTAACATCAAAATGCCGGTAAAGGTGTACTGCCAATGATCTTCTCCCTGCGTCTACGCGCCAAAGTGCTGGTTCTGGCTTTGGGCCCTATCTGTTTATTGACCCTGTTGCTCAGCACTATCGCCTTCGTCGTACTCGGTAATCTGGCCGATCATCAGGAGGCGCAGACCCGCGCCAAGCTGGTGGCGGACCGCAAGGCGGAGATCAAGCAGTACGTGGAGCTGGCAGTCAACGCGATTGCCCCGATCTACCAGGCCTCTGCCGACGGCGACATGGACGCGCGCGCCCAGGCCGTCGAGGTGCTCAAGCGTCTGGCCTACGGTGCGGATGGTTATTTCTGGGGCTATGACAGCAACGTGCGCCGCATTCTGCAGGGCAACACCAACGATCGCATCGGCGAGGACTTCAGTGGTTTCCGTGATCCCAATGGTATTTACGCCATTCGGGAGTTGGTGCGAGCCGGTATGGATAGCAGCCACTACGTCGACTACAGCTTCGTGCTCGGCGACGGCAAGATGCTGGTGCCCAAGGTCGGTTACTCGCACTACCTGCCCAAGTGGAAGATGGTCTTCGGCACCTCGGTCAACCTCGACGGGGTCGAACGTGATGTCCAGGCAGCGCGTGCGCAGTTCCAGCAAAGCGTCGATCGCCTGCTGATGGTCATGTTTGGCTCCGCGATTGGCCTGCTGCTGGTGCTGGCTCTGCTGTCCCTGCCACTGGCTGCATCGATCACCAAACCGGTGCAGCTGATCAAGAGCAAGCTCGATGACATGGCGGCGGGAGAGGGTGACCTGACCCAGCGCCTGCCGGTGACCAGTCAGGACGAGCTGGGCGAGCTGGCAACGTCGTTCAATGCGTTCGTCGCCAAGATTCATGCATTGGTGCAACAGGTGTCGGTGACCACCGATCAGCTCTTCGGGCTGGTCGGCAATGTGTCCAGTCAGGCGCAGCGCTCCGAACAGGCGATGGCCGGGCAGCGTCACGAAACCGATCAGGTCGCAACCGCCATCAATGAAATGTCGGCTGCTGCTCATGAAGTGGCGCAGAGCGCCCAGCGTGCCGCCGAGGCCGCGCGCGAGACCGATCAGCAGGGGCAGGATGCCAAGCGCGTGGTCGATGGCAGCATCGCGCACATTCACGAGCTGGTCGGTGAAGTGCGCAGCAGCAGCGAATCGCTGGATAGCCTGCGCCGTGACGTACAGGGCATTGTCAGCGTGCTGGAAGTGATTCGTGCAATCGCCGACCAGACCAACCTCCTGGCCCTCAACGCCGCCATCGAGGCTGCGCGAGCCGGTGAGGCTGGGCGTGGCTTCGCCGTGGTGGCCGATGAAGTGCGCGCCCTGGCCAGTCGCACCCAGCAGAGCACGGGTGAGATTCAGAGCATGATCGACCGCCTGCAGCAGGCGACGGGTGAGGCCGTGGCGGCGATGCAGCGCGCAAGCCAGATGGGCGACAGCACCCGCGAACAGGCCAGCCATGCCGGTGAGGCGCTGGATAGCATCGCGGTGCTGATCGGCACCATCAACTCGATGAACGCGCAGATCGCCAGTGCCGCCGAGGAGCAAACCGCCGTGGCCGAAGAGATCAACCGCAGCGTGCACCAGATCGCTGTCGCCGTGGACGAAGTCGCCAGCGATGCCGCGCAGGGCGCGCAGGCCGCGCGCGACCTTGATGGCCTGGGCGGGCGCCTGCAGGGCCTGGTTGGCCAGTTCCGCGTCTGAGTCGCGAGCGCTTCAGTCCGTCACGACACCGCGACCCGGGTGTTGATGAGCAGGCCTCAAGCGCACGGCCATGACCATCAGCACCACGCTTGCCGACGCCATCAACTGCCAGCTCAGGCTCAGGTCCGGGCTGTAGCGGCGCAATACGCCTGCCAGCAAGGGCGCGCATGCGGCGATGAGGTAGCCTCCGCCCTGAACGAACGCCAGCAGGTCGCCGGTTTGCTCAGGGTCCTCAAGATGGTCCTGCGCCACCACCAGCGACAGCGGAAACAGACCGCCAATACCGACACCGAGCAAGAGGGCGACGAGCACCACCAGGGTCTGTGGTGCCAGCTGCAAAACCAGCAAGCCGGTAAAAAGCGACAGCAGCACCAGTGCCAGTAGCGGGCGTCGATCAGGGAAGCGAGGCAGCACACTGGAGAGCAGCAGGCCGGCGACTACCTCGCACAGCGTCAGTGCAGCCAGCAGCAGGCCGCTGCTCTGCGCACTCCAGCCCAGGGCCGTGTAGTAAGGCGGCAGCCAGGCCAGCACCAATGTGTAGCCGGCCGTACCAATGCCGAAGAAACTCATCAGCAACCAGGCCCTGGGCCAGCGCCAGAGCACCAGGGGCGGCGTGGTCGTGGTCGTGGCCATGGTCACCGCTCTGCCTGGCGCTGCCCGGCGCCATAGCGCGGCGGCGAGCACGGCCGGCAGTGCCCAGCTCGCCAGCGCCCACGACCACCCGAGCGAGTGGGTCAGCCAGGGTGTGAATGCCGCGCCGAAAGCCGCGCCTGCCATGATCGCGCAGCTGTAGAAACCGATCAGGCGGCCGCTGTCCGAGGCGAAGCGCGACTTGATCAAGCCCGGCAGCAGAGCCTGCACGAACGCGATACCGGCGCCGGCCAGCAAAGCGCTGGCGATCAATGGCGTGGCGCTCGGCAACAGTCCGCGTAATAGGCAGGCCAGGGCGATCAACACGGCGCCGAGGAAAATTCCGGCGCTGTCGCCAACGTGCCGGCGAAGCGAGCCGGCGACCAAGGCGCCCAGCCCCATGATCACCACGGGCAGGCTGGTCAGCAGGCTGGCGCCGACATGATCCAGGCCGGTGTCGAACTGGATGCGGTCGAGCAACGGGCCGATGGCCGCCAGCGCCGGGCGCAGATTGAGGCCGAGCAAGACGATGGCGAGCAGTAACAGGGTCTGACGCTTCATGCCTCCGCCTCCTTGGCACCACGCGAGGCCACCAGCAGTACACCACCGACGATGCACACGGCGGCCAGCCACATCGACAGGCTGCCGCTCTCACCGAACAGGCCGATGGCCATGGCCGCGCCAATGATCGCCGCCACCGAGCCTAACTGGCTGAGGAACACGGCGCCGGCGAGCTTCTGCAGCACGAAGAACAGCGCATAGACCATGGCGAACAGCGCCATCTGCGCGGCCAGCAGCGCGATCGTGGCGGTATCGTGCAGGCGAGGTTGCAGGTCCAGTCCCAATCCACTCAGGGGCACCAGCAACAAGGCGCCGCCGAGCAGCATGCCCGGCGCCAGAGACAGCGGGCTTGCGCCCTGCGGCCAGTAACGCGAGCGGTAGATATTGCCCAGTGCCAGGAACACCGGCACGCACAGCGCCGCCAGCACCCACAGCAAGGGACTGTCGCCGCTGAGCAGCTTGCCCAGCGCCAGCAGGATGCTGCCTAGCAGGCCGACGCAGATGCCCAACAGGCGAATCCGGCTGAGGCCTTCCATGCGCAGGGCCAGTGCCAGCAGGTAGGTGACCAATGGCGGAAAGGCCAGGCACATGGCCGCGAAGCCGGCACCGACATGTGGGATCGAACTGAACATCAGGCCATTGGGCAGGGTGATGCTGAGTAACCCCGAAGCCAGGTAGTAGCGCAGCGAGGTAGCGCCCAGGCCGGGCCGCTCACCGCGTAGCCAACTGAATGCCAACAACAGCAGACCGCTGCCAAGCAGGCTCCACAGCAGATAGGCCAGGGGTGGCCAGCCCAGCGTGCCGGCGATCTTCACCAGATTGGTGGTCAGCCCCATCAGTGCACCGATGGTGAATAGCAGTGACAGGGCCAGAAATGGTCTGGAGCGGGAACCGGGCATGGTGATGCCTCCTTGGCGTGAATGCGTTACGATGGTGACATTCTTTTTGAAAAGTATCTTGATGGCAAGATAAGTCGAGGGCGATATGCAAGACCGTGCACAACAGGCTGCCGAACAGTGGCAGCAGCAACGACCCGATCTCGATGCCTTCTCCATGGCCGTCATCGGCCGCCTGGGTGAGTTGAGCCTGATGATCAGCCGCGACCACCTGCTGCCGTTCTTCGCCGAGCACGGGCTGCAGGCCGGCGAGTTCGACCTGCTCGCCACTCTGCGCCGCTCGGGTGAACCCTATGCGCTGATGCCGACTGCGTTGTACGAGGCCGCGATGATTTCCTCGGGCGGCATGACCAGCCGTATCGACCGTCTTGAGAAGTCCGGCCTGATCGAGCGACGCAAGCACCCCAGTGATCGTCGCGGCGTGCTGGTGGCATTGACCCTGGCTGGTTTCGAGCTGATCGACGGCATCATGGCGGCCCATGTGGGCAACCTGCAGCGCGTGCTTGCAGGATTGACCAGCGATGAGCAGCGCACGTTGCATGAATTGCACGGCAAGTTGCTGGCGGGGTTGGCTGAGCGAGACGGGGAGTAGTTGTGTCGATGGCTCCCACGCTCCGGCGTGGGAGCCAGCCCGTGACGCTCTGCGTCACCGCACAGCGCGCAACCGCCCGTGGTGGACGCTGGAGCGTCGAGGGCTGGATGCCCACGCGGAGCGTGGGAACGATCGATATGGGTCGATACAGATATCAGACGCACCATTGCGCAGAGCCCTGGCGGAAATGCAGATGTAGCGCGGTTTTTTCCCTGGGCAGCGGTCTTCCGTGAGGGCGGGGCAGAGCGCAACCGTCCAGCGCCAGCCACTTGCTCGGCTCACATCCGATGATGTTCCACCAGGAAATCCACGAACACCCGCACCCGTGCCGGCATCGCCGAACCGCCCACGAACACCGCATGAATCGGCTCCCGATCACCGGGATTGAAGGTTTGCAGCAGCGGCACCAGATCACCGCGCTGCAGGTCCTCGGTCACACTGAATTCGCCGATGCGTGCGATGCCGGCGCCGACCCGGGCGAACTGCGCCAGCGCCTCGCCGCTGCTGCACTCGATGTTGCCGCAAACCTTCAGGGAGAACGCCTGGCCGTCGCGGGTAAAAGGCCAGTTGGGTTCGGCGCGGCGGAAGTTGAAGCGCAGGCAGTTGTGTTGCAACAGGTCTTCCGGCTGCTGCGGCGTGCCGTGGCGTTGCAGGTAGTCGGGGGAGGCCACCACCACCTGGCCGGTTTCGCCGACCTTGCGGGCGGTCAGCGGGCTGTCCGGCAGGTGGCCGAAGCGCACGGCTACGTCAGCCTGGCCGCCGAGGATGTCGACCACTTCGTCGCCCAGGCTGAGGTCGACGGTGATGTTCGGGTAGCGCGCACTGAAGGCGGCCACCAGCGGCACGATGGCCAGCCGGCCATGGCCGAGCGCGGCACTCACACGCAAGCGACCCCGTGGCACGCCCTGGTCGGTGATGGCTTCCTCGACTTCCGCCATGTCGGCGAGGATGCGCCGGGCGCCGCGCAGATACGCCTCGCCCTCGGCGGTGAAGGTGATCGCGCGGGTGGTGCGCAGCAGCAGGCGGGTGCCAAGGCGCTGCTCGGTGCGCGCGATGATCCGGCTGACGGCCGAGGGTGTCAGTCCTAACGCTCTCGCCGCAGCGGACAGGCTGCCTTCCTCCGCCACGGTGGCGAACACCACCATCTCACCTGACCTGCCGTTGAAGTCCATTTGTGCTCCGTAAGCAAAGGTGTTTGCCAGAAATGCCATCTACCGCCGGTAAAGGCTGGATCGTAGCATTCGCGGCATAGATGAGGAGCCTTTCCATGAGTATCAATCCACCCCTAGTTGCACTCGCCATCGGAGCCTTCGGCATCGGTGTCACCGAGTTCGCCCCCATGGGCATGTTGCCGGGTATCGCCAGCGATCTCGGCGTTTCCATTCCGGCTGCCGGTCTGCTGGTCAGTGCCTACGCGCTGGGCGTGCTGCTTGGCGCGCCACTGATGACCCTGACCACCGGCAAGATTCCCCGGCGCTACCTGCTTATCGGGCTGATGGCCATCTTCACCTTGGGCAACCTGATGTCCGCCCTGGCGACCGATTACACCAGCCTGCTGATCGCCCGCGTGGTGACTTCGCTGAACCACGGCGCCTTCTTCGGCGTCGGCTCCATCGTCGCCGCCAGCGTGGTCGCGCCAGACAAACGTGCAGGGGCGGTGGCCGCCATGTTCATGGGCCTGACCCTGGCGACCATCGGCGGTGTGCCACTGGCAGCCTGGTTCGGTGAAGTGCTCGGCTGGCGCACGGCGTTCTGGGGTATCACTGGCCTGGGTGTATTGGCCATGCTCGCGCTGTGGTTCGCCCTGCCCAACGTGCCGCTGCCGAAGAGCGACGGCGTGCTGGCGGAAATCCGCGTGCTGGGCCGTGGCCCAGTGCTGGCAGCCCTGGCCCTGACCGTGATTGGTTCCAGCGCGATGTTCACCGTGTTCACCTATATCGCGCCGATCCTCAGCAGCGAGACCCAGGCCTCCACCGCCTTCATCACCGCCATGCTGGTGCTGTACGGCATCGGCCTGACGTTGGGCAACGTGTGGGGCGGCAAGGCGGCGGATCGCTCCGTCGACCGCACCCTGATCGTCTCGCTGAGTGCGCTGATCCTGGTTTTGCTGGCCTTCACCGTATTGATGCGCTGGCCGCTGCCAGCCGCCGTGGCCATCCTGATCTGGGGCATCGCCAGCTTCGCCATCGTGCCGCCGCTGCAGATGCGTGTGATGGAAGCCGCCCACGACGCCCCCAATCTGGCCTCGGCAGTGAATATCGGCGCCTTCAATCTGGGCAACGCCATCGGCGCGGCGCTGGGCGGCGCGGTGATCAACGCGGGGTTGGGCTATCCGGCGATCTCGCTGGCCGGTGCGGCGATGGCCGGGCTGGGGCTGCTGATGGTGCTGGGGTTTGCCTGGCGTTCCAGGGCGGTGGCGGCTGCGGCGATCTAAGAGAGCGACAATTGGGAAGGGGCGGATTAAATGAATCCACCCCTTTCCGGTTTACGCCTTCGCAGCAGGGCTCAAGCGAAAGCTGACACCCATGCGGTTGAACGCGTTCATGGCTGCGATAGCGGCCGTGAGGTCGACCAGGTCTTTCGGAGTGAATGCGGACGATGCCGCGGCATAAGCTTCATCGGACACATGCGTTTCACCAACCAGGGTCACTTCTTCCGTCCAGGCCAGGGCGGAACGTTCCTGGTCGGAAAACAGATGCGCGGCCTCATGCCAGACTGGCACCAGAACGAGCTTATCTACTGACATACCTCCCTTGATCAGATCTCGCGAATGGATATCGATGCAGTGCGCGCATCCATTGATTTGCGATGCCCGCAAGAACACGAGATGTATGAGTTGAGACGGCAGGTTCGTTCCGGTGGTGACGTAATGGTGCAGCCCACCCAGTGCTTTTGCTGCACCCGGTGAAGTCTCAAACCAATTCAGACGAGTCATAGAGCAGTACCCTTTGTGGATGGGGGAGTCGGTAAGGTCTGCTCAATTAAGACAACTAAGAGGATCAAGGTATTGATCCAATTAAAGGCTTAATGAACGGTCCACTTTGTGGCATGGCCGTTGTGGCTTTTGATGCCCTTGGCTCATGGCTGCTCAGCTCTGTGAACGGAATACGATGGCTCCCACGCTCCGGCGTGGGAGCCAGCCCGTGATGCTCCGCGTCACCGCATGGCGCGCCACTGCTCGTGGTAGACGCTGGAGCATCGAGGACTGCATGCCCACGCAGAGCGTGGGAACGATCAATTAAGAGGCGAGGGCATGCCCTCGCCTGAGTCGTTACAACCGCAACTCCGTGCGCAGAGCCTGATGCCCGCCGCCCAGCGGCGAGCACAGGCGCTGGTGGATGCGGCTGAGAAAGCCCGTCTCGAAGGCATGGCGCTGCGCACCTGGCGGATAGAGCTGGCGCTCCAGCAACAGATTGGCCCACAGCCAGCCACTGTTGGCGTCGTCCAGCCAGGCCTGCGCAGTCTGCACGCCGTGACCGAAGCTCGTCTGGCAATCGGTGTTCCAGCCGAACTCGGCGGGCGGTTGCCCGTCATGGCCGGGCAGGTGGGTGAAGTGTCGTTGCAGCTCATTCATGCTCGGCCCTCCAG
>NZ_JACFYX020000044.1:0-322 GCF_015712105.2 Pseudomonas chaetocerotis | reverse complement strand
GGCCATCGCTCTGGTACATGGCCAGCAGCGCCTGAGCTTCGCCGAGCTGGAAGCCCGCGCCAATCGCCTGGCTCATCAGTTGGTCGCTCGCGGCGTCGGTGCCGAGGTGCGCGTCGGTGTGGCCCTGGAGCGCAGCATCGAGTTGTTCGTTGCCCTGCTGGCAGTGCTCAAGGCTGGCGGCGCCTATGTGCCGCTGGACCCGGACTACCCCGGCGAGCGCCTGCGCTACATGCTCGAAGACGCCGGGGTGAAGCTGCTGCTGAGCCATCAGGCGGCCTTGCCACGTTTGCCTGAGGTGGTCGGTATCGAAGTGCTCGACCTC
>NZ_JACFYX020000043.1:0-464 GCF_015712105.2 Pseudomonas chaetocerotis | reverse complement strand
CTGTCCTTGACCACCACCAGTGCTTCGCCCACGCCGGCGCAGGCTTTCAGCGCCGCCTCGACTTCGCCGATCTCGATGCGAAAACCGCGCAGCTTGATCTGCTGATCCAGCCGGCCCAGGTATTCGAGCTGGCCATCGGCGCCCAGGCGCACGCGGTCGCCGGTGCGGTACAAGCGCTCACCGGCACGATAGGGGTTGGGCACGAAGCGCTCGGCGGTGGCGCCCGGCCGATCCAGGTAACCCCGCGCCAGCAGCCCGCCCAGGTACAGCTCGCCAGCCACACCGACCGGCAACAGGTTGAGATCGGCATCCAGCACATAACCCTGGCGCGCGCCGACGCGGTCGCCAATCGGCGCGTAAGCGGTGGTGAAGTCGGCCGTGATAGCCGGCACTCGCCACAGGGTTGGCGTCACCACGGTTTCGGTCGGGCCGTAGCCGTTGATGATCCAGGTCGGTTGCAGGCT
>NZ_JACFYX020000042.1:0-469 GCF_015712105.2 Pseudomonas chaetocerotis | reverse complement strand
TGGGCGCCGCTGGGTGCAGCAAGTAACCGAGAGCTACAAGCTGGTAATGACTGCCTTGGGCGGCGAGAACGAAGCCACCCAGGTGATTGCTCGCGACAGTGGCAGCGTGGCCATCGAAAGCAGCCAGGCGGATGACTGGGAGTCGAGCCGGCCGGTTTCCGGCATCCCTGAATCCACCGACCTGTCGGATGAACTGCGCCGCAATGCGGCGCTGCTCACCCTGTTGTGGGGCGGTGCGGTGCAGCTACTGAGCGCGCACCGTGGCACCACGCTGAGCTGGCAAGTGCCGACCGATCTGGCGTTGGGCATCGACACCGTTCACACGCTGCGCCTCGAAGACAAAGCCCTGGCGCAAGGCAAGTGCCGGCGAGTCCAGCACCGTATCGATATCGAGGGCGGCACGGCCATCACCACGCTCAGCGTGGCGATCAGCCGGGGCGGTGGCGCGGGCGACCCGCTCACGGTGCCT
>NZ_JACFYX020000041.1:0-469 GCF_015712105.2 Pseudomonas chaetocerotis | reverse complement strand
CGGGCGCCGCTGGGTGCAACAGGTAACCGAGAGCTACAAGCTGGTAATGACTGCCTTGGGCGGCGAGAACGAAGCCACCCAAGTGATTGCCCGCGAAAGCGGCAGCGTGGCCATCGAAAGCAGCCAGGCGGATGACTGGGAGTCGAGCCGGCCTGTTTCCGGCATCCCTGAATCCACCGACCTGTCGGATGAATTGCGACGCAACGCGGCGCTGCTCACCCTGTTGTGGGGCGGGACGGTGCAGCTGCTGAGCGCCCACCGTGGCACCACGCTGAGTTGGCAGGTACCGACTGACCTGGCGCTCGGCATCGACAGGGTGCACACCCTGCGCCTTGAAGACAAAGCCCTGGCGCAGGGCAAGTGCCGGCGCGTCCAGCACCGTATCGACATCGAGGGCGGCACGGCCATCACCACGCTCAGCGTGGCCATAAGTCGGGGTGGTGGCGCCGGTGACCCGCTCACCGTGCCG
>NZ_JACFYX020000040.1:0-471 GCF_015712105.2 Pseudomonas chaetocerotis | reverse complement strand
ACGAATCACCTGTTGCAACAGCTCGCGGCTGAAGGCTTCGCCGGCGAAGCAGTAGGTCTTCACCCCAGGCGCTTTACCGCATTGCTCAGCCCATTCGGCCAGCTGACGCAGGTAGCTCGGTGGCAGCGCTACCACGCTGATGCCCTCTTCGATCAGGCAGTCGTAGGTCTGCTGCACGCTCCACAGTTGCTGGTCGCGGATCACCACCCGCGCCCCGTGGCTCAGCGGCGTCAGCCAACGCTCGTGGGCACCGTCGAAGCTGACCGAGAGAAAATGCAGCTCGCGATCCTCGGCCGTCAGTTCGTAACGCTCGCCAATGGCCTGGCAATGCAGGGCAATCGCACCATGGGCCACCGCCACGCCCTTGGGCTTGCCGGTGGAGCCGGAGGTGTAGATCAGATAGGCCAGTTGCTCGGGATGAATCTCTATCGCGGGCGCTTCTGACGATTCGCCGCTCAGTTCCAGATGATC
>NZ_JACFYX020000004.1:0-365190 GCF_015712105.2 Pseudomonas chaetocerotis | reverse complement strand
CTTTTCGCTGCCGCTGACGATCTTCGAGGTGGGTGAGGGGCAATCCCTGCCTTACGCCAACCTCGATGCGTTCGAACACCTGCCGCACATGAATGGATTCAGGATGCGCCCATGACCTTGCAAGAACTGATGTCTACCTGCCTGGACGGGCAGGATGCCGTAGCGCTGGCCAAGGCGCAGACGGCTCATTGGGAAGCGTGGCTTGCACCGATCAGCCCAGCATCGGTCGTGGGGCAGGACCCCGGCTATGACGACGACTTCCAGCTTATGCGCGAGGAGGTCAACAAGCTGTCCGGGGCGAATGTCGAGCGGGTGATGCGATTGGCCGAGCAACTGCTGAAGCAGCGCTGCAAGGATCTGCGGATCGCCACCTATTACCTCTGGGCGCGTACGCAACGTGATGGTGAGGCGGGGCTCGCCGATGGCCTGGAACTGCTGGCGGCGCTACTCGAACGCTTCGCCGGCCAGGTGCTGCCGGTGCGTCCGAACAGCCGGCGCATGGCGCTGGAGTGGGTGGCCAGCGGCAAGGTGCTGGACAGCCTGTCGCTGTTCCCCGAGGTGGTCAAAGCCGAGGCGCAGCGCACCGTTGCCGCGTTGGCCTGGCTGGAACAGATCGTTGCGGCGTGGCCGGAAGCTGAGCGGCCGGAGTTGGGATCGCTGTATGCGGCCCTGGGCGCGCGCCTCACCCAATCGGGCGGCGTCAACGCCTTGGTCCCGCAGAACAGTGCCGCGCAGGGTGAACCCCCTTCCCACACGAAGGCGCCGGTCGTGCCGGCGATCAAGTCTGGCCGCGATCTGCTGGACAGCGGCAAGGCCCTGGCCAATTACCTGCGTGACCAACCCCAGGGCTGGCTGGCCGCCCACCGTCTGCTGACCAGCCTGCGCTGGGATACCGTGCATCAATCGCCGCCACAGGAGGCCAACGGTAATACCCGCCTGGCGCCGCCGCGCACGGAGTACCGCGCACACCTCAAGCGTCTCTACGTGCAGCAGAACTGGACCGAGTTGCTGGATCAGGTGGAGCGGATGTATGCCGAAGGGGTGAACCACTTCTGGCTGGATCTGCAGTGGTACCTCTACCAGGGCCTGAGCAAGTTGGGCGTTCCCTACGAGGGCTGGGCGGACATCATCACGTGTGACCTGAGGATGCTCCTCGAGCGCCTGCCGGGGCTCGAACAACTGTGCTGGAACGACGGCACGCCGTTCGCCGATGAGCCCACCCGCGAGTGGATCACGCAGCACGTCAGCGGCAATCAGCCGGCCACCTGGATATCCACGGCCGTCATCGCCACCTCGGCAACAGATGACATTCTGGCGCTGGAAAGCGGAGCACTGGCCCAGGCCGACAGCGATGGCGTCGAGGCCGCGCTGGCCTGGCTGGCGGCACGGCCCGACGTGAATACCGGCCGGCAGCGCTGGCTGCTGCGCCTGCTGATGGCGCGGGTGGCCGAGCAATACGGCAAGAGCGACCTGGCGATTCATCTCCTGGCCGAACTCGACAGCGTTGCCCAGCAACAACAGTTAAATGCCTGGGAGCCGGAGTTGGGGTTCGAGGTCAAGGCACGCCTGCTCAAGCTGCTGCGACAGAAAGCGCAGCGCAATGACGTAGACAAGGCGAGCCTGGCGCAACGCATGGATGGCTTGTTGTCTGCCCTGGTGGCCGTCGATCCGGTTCGCGCTGCCGTGCTGTGTGGTTAAGCGACTTTTACTTTTTGGGGAATTCAGTGGTGAGCATGGACAATCTGACGCTGCGCTATTTCGATGCAGAAATGCGCTACCTGCGTGAGGCGGGCAAGGAGTTTGCCGAGGCGTTCCCGGATCGGGCGGCGCAACTCAACCTGGATAAGGCCGGTGCGCGCGATCCTTACGTGGAGCGGCTGTTCGAAGGCTTCGCCTTCCTCATGGGACGCCTGCGCGAGAAGCTCGACGACGACCTGCCGGAGCTGACCGAAGGCCTGGTCAGCCTGCTGTGGCCGCACTATCTGCGCACCATCCCCTCGCTGTCGGTGGTCGAACTGGTGCCAGACATTCGCGAGATGAAACGCTGCGAAACCATTCCCAGAGGCTTCGAGGTCCTGTCGCAGCCGGTCGGGCCCAAACGGACACGCTGCCGCTATACCACCACCCAGGACGTGACGCTGAACCCGATGACCATCGAGTCGGTGCGCGTGACCAGCGAGCCGGACGGGCGCTCGGTCTTGCGCCTGCGCTTCGCCTGTAGCCACCTGGCGGACTGGTCGTTGAACGACCTCAGCCGCCTGCCGTTGTACCTCAATGCCGATGGTCCGCTGGCCTGTGCGCTGCATCGCGCCCTGACGCTCAACGCCCAGGCACTCTACGTGCGGGTACCGGGCCAGGCCGACCGCGTGCAGCTCGATGGCCATTTCTCGCCCAGGGGCTTTGGTGATGATGACCGGCTGTGGCCCAAGGGCGACAGTGCCTTCAGCGGTTACCAGTTACTGCTGGAGTACTTCACCTTCCGCGAGAAATTCATGTTCGTCACGCTCTGCGGTCTTGAACAGATGCCCGTTGTGTCGGAGCTGTCAGGCTTCGAGTTGGACGTGGTGCTGAGTGAGCAGTGGCCGCATGAGTTCGTGGTGACGGCCGAACATGTTCGACTCCACGCGGTGCCGGTGATCAACCTGTTCGTTCTGGAATCCGACCCTCTGACGCTGATGCCCCTGCAGACCGATTATCTGTTGCGGCCGATGCGTCTGCAGGATGGCCACACCGAGATCTATTCGGTGGACAGCGTTTCGTCCTCCAGGCACTCGACCCAGCGCGACTACGTACCCTTCACCAGTTTCCGCCACAAGGGCGGCATGCTGCGCGATGAAGCGCCGGAGCGTTACTTCCATACGCGGATGAAACGCGGTGCCAATGGCATGCACGACACCTGGCTGATACTCGGCGGTGAAGGATTCGATGCCGATCGCCTGAGCGAGACCGAAAGCCTGTCCCTGCGTCTGACCGGCACCAACGGCCAACTCCCGCGCAAGGCGTTGCAAAGCACCTTGCTGGACTCACTGGTGAAGTCGCCGCTGGCCGGTCTGAAGGTGCGCAACCTCTGTGCGCCGACGCTGCCGTGCTACCCGCCCAACCAGGACCGATTCCACTGGCGGGTATTGAGCCACCTGGGCTCGAACTTCCTGCCCATGCTGGACAACGCCGAAGTGCTGCGCGGCACTCTGGCGCTCTATGACTGGACTCACAGCGAACTGAATCGCCGGCGCCTGGCGGCCATCGTCGAGGTGCGCCATCACCTGATCCAGCGCTTCGAAAAGGGCTTCCTGCTGCGCGGCGTGGACATCGAGGTAACGCTGGACGCCAACGGCTTCAGCGGCGAAGGCGACATCAGCCTGTTCGGCGAGATGCTCAATCGCTTCTTCGCCCTGTATGCCGATATCCATCTGTTCAACCAGCTCACGCTGATCCTGCAACCCACCGGAAAGTGCCTGCGATGGAACGAGAACCACAGTCAGCGTATTCCAGGCTGAAGGCCAGTGGCCTGCTGGAGGCCGTGGCGGGGCGCATTGCCGAAGCCAATGTGTACCGCTTCTGCCAGTTGCTTGAAGCGGCGGCGCCGGACAATCCACCGCTGGGCACGACGACTCGCCCCCATGACGATGCTGTACGCTTTCGTCCGCATCCCGGCATGGGGTTTCCCGCTGGCGAGCTGAAGGCCATCGAGTACGACCAGGAGCACCCAGAACGTCCTCCGACGGTGCGCACGCGCTTGCTTGGTCTGTACGGTGTCGACTCGCCACTGCCGACGGCCTACCTGGACGACATCGCCCAGCGTCGCGAGGGGCATGAGGCACTGGAGGCCTTCCTCGACATCTTCAACCACCGCATCTTCACCCAGTTCTACCGAATCTGGCGCAAGTACTCCTACCCGGCCACCTTCGAGGCGGGCGGGACTGACAAGACCTCGCAGTGCCTGCTGGGCCTGATCGGCCTGGGCATCCCAGGTACGGCGAACCATGTCGCCACGCCGGTCTCGCGCTTCCTGGCCCTGCTCAGCGTGATGCGCCTGCCGACACGAAATGCCGAGGGCATCGGTGCCCTGGTGAAGTTGTTGGCACCGAACACCCAGGTACGGGTAACGCCGCACTGGCCACGCAAGGTGCCACTGGCTCAACCGACCCGTCTGTCGCGAGAAAACCCGGTCAGCCTCTCTCAGGGCACCCCATTGGGAGCCATGGGCGCGGATGCCAACAGCCAGGTGCGGCTGGAGCTGATCACCGAGGACCTCACCGAAGCCCAGGGGTGGTTGCCAGGGCGACAACTGCACGCCGATCTGTTGGTGCTTCTGCGGGTGTACCTGGGCTGGCGTTGCACCGCCAAGCTTGTGCTCACCTTGCCGGTGAAATGCCTGCCCAAACCGGTGCTGGGCGGCCTGCCGGTATGGCTGGGGCTGACCGGATTGCTGGGCCTGGATCCTGAACATCCAGATCATGCTGATCAGCCAGGCATCACCATCAACCTCGGCCGCTATCAGGGATTGACCGACAACACGAAAACCAGGGAGACACAGCATGTCGCGTATCGAATTTAAGACGCCACTGGCCGTCGTGGCACTTGCCTGCATGCTTGGCGGCTGCGGGCTGACGCAGCGCGCTGTGGAGGGAGGCAGCACTGTTGCGCAGGGCATTTTCTACAAGCAGGTCAAAGTCCTGCATCTGGACCTGAACGCTCGGGCGGCACTCAATACCGACAGCACCGACATGTCCGGTCTGTCGGTTTCGACGCTGGTGCGGGTTTATCAACTGAAGGCGCGCAAGTCCCTCGACTCGGCGGACTACCAGAGTTTGCTCGACGAGGGCGATCGCGTCCTGGGTGCAGACCTGCTGGATTCGCAGCGGCTGCTGGTGAAGCCCGATGAGGGGGCACAACTGAACGTGCCACTGTCTCCAGATGCGCAGTACGTTGCCGTGGTCGCACTGTTCCGCTCGCCAGAGATGCGCAAGGACACCTGGCGCGTCGTGCTGGCTCGCGAGGATCTGGAGCCGGACCAGCCTCGGGTGATCGAATTGGGCGACAACGCGCTGAGCCTGGTGCCACTGCCGAAAAAGGATTCCTGGTGGTGAGTGAACAGAATCCGTCGCTTTACGAACTGCTGCTGCAGAACTTCACCGGCGAGCTCGATCTGCATCGCGTGCGGGAGGAGGACCAGGTCTTGCTGTCGGTGCTGGATAACCTGCAGCGCACCCTCAACTGCCTTGCCGGCACCCTCAGCCATCTGCCGGACTATGGATTGCCGGACATGAGCCAGATCCTGCACGGGATGCCCGGTAGCGCCCACGGGCTGATGGGCACCATGACCAAGATGCTGCTCAAGTACGAGCCACGCCTGGCCAGGGTCGATATCGAATTGCTCCCGCAAGTCCTTCCCGGCCATCTGGAATATACCGTTGCAGTGGAGCTGCACGACGGCATGTGCGCGACCTTCGGTGCCACGCTTGCCCCTGAGGGCAGGGTGCTGATGCGTCACCTGAAACAACGCGAGTACCTGGCACCGTGATGACAGGAACGTTGCTCATGAAAGGGGGCGCAGGTCCATGCTGACAGAGGAAAACCTGCGCCTTGGCGGTGATCCCGGCCAACGTGCCGCATTCATCACGCTGAGCGGGGAGCTTGCCAAGCTGAATCATCCTGCATGCCCCGATATGGATTGGGCACGTGTGCAGCAACTGACCATCGAGCTGTTTCGCGAGAACGGAGTGGAGCTGCAATCGGCCGCTGCCTTCGCTCTGGCTCATTCGCACCTGCACGGGCTCGCCGGCATGGGCGATGCGCTGTGTTTGCTCAATCGGCTGCTCGCCCAGGGCTGGGAGCGCCTGTGGCCCCCCGCACTCCCGGCTCGCCTGGAGATACTGGCCTGGCTATTCACCCAACTGCAGCCGCTCTTTCGACAACAGGAACTGACCCGTGCCCAGTTACCGGAACTCAGCCGGCTTGATGATGAGTTGCGTCAGCTGAGTGAACGACTGCAGATGCAGGTTCAGATGCCGCTGGTGCCTTTGCAGGCCTTGTGCAAACAGTTGCACGGTGCGTTACAGCGATTGACAAGTGATGTCACAGAGGGAGCGCCACCCCTTGCAGCGCAGGCAGATGAGACAGTGGCCGTCACGCGCCAGCCTGTGGGCGCGTGTTCAAGAGCAAGCGCTGCGCCGGCCTTTATCGTGCTCAAGCTGGATGCCACGGAGCCTGGCGCCGAACCCGTTGCACAGCGGGCGCTGAGGTCGTTATGGCTTTGGCTACTCGTGCTGATGATCCTGCTGGCCGGGCTGTTCGGCTGGTGGGTAAAAGGGAGCACGAGCGCCCAAACAGAGTGGCTGTCGCCTGCGGTGTTTTCAGCGACGGCGCCTGCGCAGCAAGCAAAAAATCTCACGCACCTCGACAGTCGGGTGCTGTTTGCGCCGGGCCGCGCCGAACTCAAACCCGAGTCGACCAAAGTCCTGGTCAACAGCCTGATCGACATCAAGGCGCAACCGGGCTGGTTGATTGTCATCACTGGGCACAGCGATACCTCGGGCGATCCAGAGCGCAACCGCGTGTTGTCACGGCAGAGGGCCGAGGCCGTGAAGCAGTGGATGCAAAGCGTGGGCGACATCCCCGACAGCTGTTTTGTCACCCAGGGCAAAGGCGCTGAACAGCCGATTGCGGATAACCAAACCGAGAGTGGACGCCGCAGCAATCGGCGTGTCGACATTCAACTGGTACCGTCGGTGGGAGCCTGTACCTCGCCAATGCATTAAGCCGATCATTCTCAATTCGTGACCTGCAGCCGCGCGCCGATCAGTGAAGGTTGAGCTGCTGGTCGGCGGCTCACTGCACGCCCAGGCGAACTGAGCATCCAGACCGCTGTCGACCTGGCCGCAGTTGGCGGGCTGGAACAGTTTTCCCGTCCCTGATTCGCCTGCAGCAAGGCCGAGGTGCTGCAGCCCGATCCCTGCGAGCGCGGCGAGTACGCCGACGATCCTTGCGCACCGGCCAGCTGCAAGGCGCCCGCCTGATCATGGCGGTGCTCGATGCGGTGAACGTGAAAGGGGGCAGGGTAATCCTGCGGCCGAGCTTAGTAGCGCCGACGCCAGGGTGAGGGATGAAGCCGGAGAGGACGAGACGGAGCTTTACGACGGATGTCGATGCTCTCCGGTCTGTGGGCGGGTAACATGGGGCGCCGTTCGTCGGTTGATTGGCGGGTGAAGTTCGGCAAATCCAGGCGGTATACAGCGTCGGAAAAGCGGGTGCCGTTAGACGGTTTTCTTTGTTAGTGGCCTTTAAAATCAATACGTTATGACTCAAAGAAAAATCGTCCACATCGACTGCGACTGCTTTTACGCCGCCATCGAGATGCGTGACGACCCGAGCCTGGCCGGTCGTCCGCTGGCTGTTGGCGGTTCGGCCGAGCGGCGTGGGGTCATTGCCACCTGCAACTACGAGGCGCGTGCCTATGGTGTGCGTTCGGCGATGTCGTCGCGGCATGCGCTGAAGTTGTGCCCGGACCTTCTGATCGTCAAACCGCGCTTCGAGGTGTACCGCTCGGTCTCTCGTGACATTCACGGCATCTTTCGTCAGTTCACCGACCTGATCGAGCCGCTGTCGTTGGACGAGGCCTATCTGGATGTCAGCGACTCGCCGCATTTCGCTGGTAGCGCCACGCGCATCGCCCAGGAAATTCGTCGCCGCGTGGCGCAGGAGCTGCACATCACCGTGTCGGCAGGCGTCGCGCCGAACAAGTTTCTGGCCAAGATCGCCAGCGACTGGCGCAAACCGAACGGTTTGTTCGTCATTACCCCGGATCAGGTCGATGCTTTCGTGGCTGATTTGCCGGTGAACAAGCTGCATGGTGTCGGCAAGGTCACGGCTGACAAGCTGACGCGCTTAGGGATTCGTACCTGTCTGGATCTGCGGGACTGGAACAAGCTGGCGCTGGTGCGCGAATTCGGCAGTTTTGGCGAGCGCCTGTGGCGCCTGGCCCACGGCATCGACGAACGTGCCGTGCAGGTGGACAGCCGCCGCCAGTCACTGAGCGTGGAGAACACCTACGATCAGGATCTGCCGGATCTGCAGAGCTGTCTGGAGAAACTGCCGGCGCTGCTCGAGGAGATGAACGGCCGCCTGCAGCGTCTGGACGCCAGCTATCGACCGGACAAGCCTTTCGTCAAAGTGAAGTTTCATGATTTCACCCAGACCACCCTGGAGCAGGCGGGTGCCAGTCGGGATCTGGAAAGCTACCGGCTATTGCTGAGCAACGCTTTCGCCCGTGGCGACAAGCCGGTGCGGCTGCTCGGTGTGGGCGTCAGGCTGCATGATCTGCGCGGCCGGCAGGAGCAGTTGGAGCTGTTCGCGTAGCTGCAGTTGTGGGAGGGGCTTTAGCCGCGAGCATCGATAAAGACGTCGCCGCTCAAGCGCCTCCCACAGCGTATCCACGCGGCTCGATCATTGCGGCCAGAGGCGAATCGGCTTGCCGCTGGCCGGCCACAGCTGCAACTGGCCGATGTCGTTGAAGTCCCAGCGCTGCACTTCAGTCAAGGCCGCGAGGAAGCGCTGCTCCTGCTCCATCAACGAGGGTGCGCACATCTTGCGGGTGCTGCCCGGGGTTTCGAAACGGACGGCGTCATCTTTCAGCGTGTAGCCGGCGAACCAGTGGTTGCAGCCAGCATGCCCGTGAGCGCGACCGTCAGCGGCCAAGGTGATGGTCAGGTGGCTGCGGTCGATCAGTGGGCGTTCGCCGATCCATTCCACCTGGTAGCTGCGTTCGGTTTCCAGCTGCGGGGCGTCGCTGGCGCAGCCGACCAGTGTGGCGGCGAGCAAGGCGAGGGGCAGGGTGCGGTACATGGTGTCAGGCCTCCTGGCAGGTGCGGCATAGGTGACGGCCAGCGTCGTTGCGCCAGCCCAGTTCGGCGATGCGGGCCTCGGCGGCCGGAGCATGTGCGGCCTTGCCGAGCGCGGCATCGACGGCGAATTCGAAATCCAGCTGCTTGCCGCAGCTGTCGCAGTTCACTTGCCAGTTGTGAATGGCCAGCTCTTTGAACTGCGGGCCCTTGCACACGGCCAGCCATTGACCGGGCGGATTGATCAGGTGACGAACCTTCTCCACGTCAAGGCGCATGTGCAGGTCGCGGCTGCCCTTGAGGGTGACCAGCAGCACGTCGTTGGCCTTGATCGAGCCACCGTTACCGGTGACCTGGTAGCGACCCGGTGCCAGTGCGCGGCACTCGGTGAGGGTGTGTTGCGGGTTGAGCAGGGAATAACGGAAATCGTGTTCGGCCATGGGTCCTCCAGATCAGCCGGCATGCTATCACGCGCCGGCCTTGACCTCATTGATTGGCCGGCCGGCGAGCCAGGCGGCGATGTTGTCCAGGGTGGTGCGGGCGATGGCGTCGAGCGCTTCGTGGGTGAGAAAGGCCTGGTGCGCGGTGACGATGACGTTGGGAAAACTCAGCAGGCGCGCCAGGGTATCGTCCTGCAAGGGCAGGTCGGAGTGATCCTCGAAGAACAGCTCCGACTCCTCCTCGTAGACATCCAGACCCAGGTAGCCGAGCTGGCCGCTTTTCAGCGCCTTGATCAGTGCCGGTGCGTCGACCAGTGCGCCGCGACCGGTGTTGATCAGCATCGCGCCACGTTTCATCTGAGCCAGACGCGCAGCGTCTATCAGGTGGTAGCTGTCGTCGGTCAGCGGGCAGTGCAGGCTGAGGATGTCGCTGCTGGCGATCACTTCTTCGAGAGCTGCCTGGCGTGCACCGAGGTCACCGAGCCCGGTCAGCGGGAATGGATCGTAGATCAGTACCTGGCAACCGAAGCCATGCATGATGCGGGCGAATACCTGGCCGATCTTGCCACCGCCAACCACGCCGACGGTCTTGCCGTGCAAGTCGAAGCCGGTCAGGCCATGCAGGGAAAAGTCCCCCTCGCGGGTGCGGTTGAACGCGCGGTGGATGCGCCTGTTCAGCGCCAGCACCAGGGCCACGGCATGTTCGGCCACGGCATGTGGTGAATAGGCCGGTACGCGCACCACTGGCAGACCGAGGCGCTGCGCGGCTATCAGGTCGACATGGTTGTAGCCGGCCGAGCGCAAGGCGATCAGGCGTGTACCGCCAGCGGCCAACTGTTCAAGTACCGGCGCTGACAGGTCGTCGTTGATGAAGGCGCAGACCACTTCGCTGCGTTTGGCCAGGGCCACGCTGTCGTGGGTCAGGCGTGCTTCATGAAACTGCAGGTGCCAATCGGGCGAGCCGTTTGCGGCCATGAAGGACTCACGGTCGTAGGTCTTGCTGCTGAACAGGCAGATACGCATGGCAGTTCCTCAGGCGCTTTGTGCCGCCGCTTCGGTCAGGCGCGCGATTGCGGCGTCCAGTTCGTCCAGGGCGCGCTGGGCCTCGGGGTCGTCCTGTTTGAGCAACGTCTCGCTGCGTTGGCAGGCCATGCGCAGCTGCGGCACCCCGCAGTAGCGCGTGGCGCCGTGCAGGCGATGGACCCGCTCGATCAGTGTGGTGCGCTCGCCGGCATCACGTGCCTGGCGAATGGCCTGGCGGTCACCGGGCAGACCGGCCAGCAGCATGCTCAGCATGTCCGCCGCCAGATCGGCTTTGCCTGCAGCCAGGCGCAGGCCTTCTTCGGCGTCGAGTACCTTGGGCTGCGACTGCGGCGCAGCAGACGGTGCAATCCTCTGATTGGGCTGGTTGCGCAGATTCAGCCCCGTCCACTTGAGCACCACCTGGGCCAGTTGGCGTTCGTTGATCGGCTTGGTCAGGTAGTCGTCCATGCCGCTTTGCAGCAGGGCGCGCTTCTCGTTGGCCAGGGCGTGAGCGGTGAGGGCGATGATTGGCGTGGCGCTACGACCCTGCTCGCTTTCCCACTGGCGAATCGCTTCGGTGGCTTCGCGGCCATCCATGCCGGGCATCTGCACGTCCATGAACACCAGATCGAAGCTGTCGCGCTGTATCGCTTCTATCGCCGCGTAGCCGCTGTCCACGGCGGTGACCTGAGCGCCGAGGTCATCGAGCAGGGTTTGCACCAGCAGCAGGTTGGCCGGGTTGTCGTCGGCGCAGAGGATTTGCGGGCGACGCGTGTTGCTGATGGTCAGCGACTCGCTGGCCGGGCGTTGCGGGCTGACCAGTTCCACCAGCGCCTTGTACAGCTTGCGTGTGCAGGGTGGTTTGGCCTGGAGTTGCGCGTAGGCATCGGGCAGCGAGTCGTGAAACAGTCCCAGTTCGGTGGTCGGGCACAGCACCAGGGCCTTGCAGCCGAGCCGCTCGAGTTCCTGGATGCGTTGGCCGAGGGTATCGGGCGGTAGCTGGCTGGCGGTGATGCCAAGAACAGCCAGGCTCAGCGGTTGTTCGTGGTTCTGCCGCTGCTTCACTGCATCGAAGAGTTGGTCGGGGTCGGCGAAGCTTTCCACCTCCAGGCCGCAGTCTTCGAGTTGATGGGTCAGCGCCTGGCGTGCCAGCTCGTGGCTTTCCAGCACGGCCACGCGGCGGCCCTGGAAGACGGCACGTGGCAGGTCTTCGGCGTCGTCGCGGGCCTTGGGCAGGGTCAGGGTGACCCAGAATTCGGAGCCTTCGCCCGGCGTGCTGTCGACGCCGATCTCGCCGCCCATCTGCTCGATCAGGCGCTTGGAGATCACCAGGCCGAGGCCGGTGCCACCGGCCTGGCGGCTGAGCGAGTTATCGGCCTGGCTGAAGGCCTGGAACAGCGCACGCAGGTCCTCATCCGACAGGCCGATGCCGGTATCCATTACGCTGATGCGCAACTGCGCGCTATCGGGACTTTCGTCCTCGACCATGGCGCGCATGACGATGGTGCCTTCGCGGGTGAACTTGATCGCATTGCTGACCAGGTTGGTCAGGACCTGCTTCAGGCGCAACGGATCACCGCGCAGGGCCAGGGGGGTGTCGCGGTAGATCAGGCTGACCAGTTCCAGCTCTTTCTCGTGGGCAGCCGGTGCGAGGATGGTCAGGGTGTCCTGCAGCAGATCGCGCAGGTTGAAGGGGATGGATTCGAGCATCAGCTTGCCGGCTTCGATCTTGGAGAAGTCGAGCACCTCGTTGATGATGCCGAGCAGGCTGTCGGCGGACTTTTCGATGGTCGACAGGTAATCCTGCTGGCGCGGGCTGAGCTCGCTCTTCTGCAGCAGGTTGGTGAAGCCCAGGATGCCGTTGAGCGGCGTGCGGATCTCGTGGCTCATGTTGGCCAGGAACTCGGACTTGATGCGGCTGGCTTCCAGGGCCTCCTTGCGCGCGAAGTCCAGCTCGATGTTCTGGATCTCGATGGTCTCGAGGTTCTGCCGCACGTCCTCGGTCGCTTGCTCGATGCTGTGCTGGAGTTCTTCCTGTGCGTTCTGCAGGGCTTCGGCCATGCGGTTGATACCGGCGGCCAGCTCGTCCATCTCATGACTGCCCAGCGGTGGTAGACGGGTTTCCAGGTGGCCGTCCTTGAGCTGGGCGACACCGGCCTTGATCTGGCGCAGTGGCTCGTTGATGCTGCGGCCCATGCGCAGGGCGAGCAGGGCGGTGACGGCAAGGCCACCGGCGATCAGCAGCAGGCTGGCGAACAGGCTGCGGTAGCCGCTGAGCAAGGTGCCCTGATGCGAAAGCTCCAGTTCGACCCAGCCGAGCAGTTCCAGCTGGCGGTCCTCGGCGAAGTCGTCGTTGAGCACCAGGTGCTGGTCGTAGACCGGTAGCAGAAAACGCGTGGCGTCCTGACCGCTGAGCAGGCTGACGCCTGCCTGAGCGCCGGGCGATGGGTTGAGCATGCTGGGCCCGGCGTGTGCCAACGACGTGCGTTCAGGGGTAAGGAAACCCACCGCGCGCACATCCGGATGCTCCAGTGCCTGCTGAGCGATGCGCTCGAGTTTATTCAGGGCGTTCTGTTCCAGCGCGGGGGCCGCCAGGGGCGCCAGGTGTTCGATCAGCATCTCACCGCGCTGCAGCAACTGCGTCTGCAAACCGGACAGCTGCACCCAGGTGAAATAGCCACCCAGCACCAGCGCCAGCAGGCTGGTGGGGAACAGGGTGAGCAGCAGCACACGGCCTTTGATGCCTAGATCCTTGAACACGACGTTCCTCCTGAGTGACGTTCCGGCAGTGTAGCGATTCAGCGCGCCGGAATCTGTAGGTGAGCGATTGTCGTTTAGTAGGTAGAATTGTTCTCATTCTGCCTTGTCGGTTTCTCTCCATGAATGTCAGCCCCGCTTCTCCAACCCGAATCCTCGCTGTCGAGGACGACCCGCTGCTTGCCAGTCACCTGCAATCTCACCTGATGGCCCGTGGTTTCGACGTGACCCTCAGCCATGACGGCAGCGATGGGTTGCGCTTGGCTGAGAACGAGGATTTCGATCTGATCCTGATGGATATCCTGCTGCCCGGCACCAATGGCCTGGTGGCGCTGCAGCAATTGCGTCAGCGCCGCAGTGTGCCGGTTCTACTGATGTCTGCCTTGGGCGATGAACAGAACCGCATCGCCGGTTTCAGTCAGGGCGCCGACGACTATCTGCCCAAGCCCTTCAGTCTCGGCGAACTGAGCGTTCGCGTGGATGCGATCCTGCGGCGTGTCGCCTATGAGCGCCGCGAGCCGCAGTCGAGTGCAGAGGGCAACGGTTTGCAGTTCGACGAGGGACGCAGCGATGTGGCCTTCCGTGGTGACTGGGTCGGCCTGACGCCCAGCGAATTCCGGGTGCTGGAGCTGCTCTGGCGACACAAGGACGAGGCCTTGAGCAAGCCCTTCCTTTATCAGCAGGCGCTGCGCCGTGCCTACGCCCAGCACGACCGGAGCCTGGACATGCACGTCAGCCATATCCGTCGTAAATTGCAGGCCGTCGGTTACGAGGCGACGCGTGTCGATACCGTCTGGGGCAAGGGCTACATCCTGACGCAGGCTGGGGCATGAACCTGCCGGGGCGACATTCGCTGCTCTGGCGGCTGGCCGGAGCGCTTGCACTGTTTTGCCTGTTGCTGGTCAGTCTGCATGTGGATGTTGGCCGCGTGCTGATCGATGCCACGTCCTACTTGCCCGAGTCCACCCGGCAGACGCTCAAAGGCTATGCCCGGGAGGCGGAAGCAGCGTGGCGTGAGGAGGGCGCAGCAGGTGTCGATGCCTTTGTGCAGCGGCTGCAGGAGCGTGAGCAGGTCTGGGCCGTGGTGGTCGACCAGCACAAGGACTCGCTGTCCTCGCAAGCCTTGACGGCCGAACAGGCGCAACGCCTCGATTTCGTGCGCAGGCTTGAGTTCCCGGTAGGGCGGCCAGGCGGCACGCCGACCTTTTACATTCCTTTCAGCGACGGCAATGCCCGGCTGGTCATGGAGTTGCCGCAGCGGTTGAACCCGCGCAAGTACAACGAGCTATGGGAGTTGCTGCTGCAGCGCGTGCTGCCGGCCGTGCTGGCTGTGGTCGTAGCCGTTCTGCTGTATCGCCTGCTGATCGCTCCGCTGGCGATCCTCAGGCGTCAGGCCGCGGCACTCAGTGCAGGCGACCTGTCTGCCCGGCTCGGGCCGCAGGTGACGCAGCGCAAGGATGAGCTGGGAGAGCTGGCACGAACCTTCGACCATATGGCCGAGCGCCTGCAGGGCACCGTGGCGTTCCAGCGCCAGCTGCTGCGCGACCTGTCCCATGAACTGCGTACGCCGCTGGCCCGCTTGCGTGTGGCGGGGGAGAGCGAGCAGGACCTCGAGGCCCTGCGTCAACGCCTGGTGCGTGAAGTCGAGGAGATGGAAAAACTGGTCGGCGATGCCTTGGAACTGGTCTGGCTGGACACCGAACGGCCCAGCTTGCCGCTGGAAGAGGTGGACATCGGCAGGCTCTGGGATGTGCTGCGCGAGAACGCCGGCTTCGAGACCGGCTGGCCCATCGAGCGCATGCCCTGCGAGCTGCCGGCCGATTGCCGGGTGCTGGGCAACCTCAACGGCCTGGCGCAGGCGCTGGAGAACATCCTGCGCAATGCCATTCGCCACTCGCCTGAAGGCGCAGTGGTGCGCCTGGCCGGACAGCGCGATGGTGGGCAATGGCTGTTGTGGATCGAGGACCAGGGGGCCGGTGTCGCCGAGAGCGAGCTTGAGACCATCTTCCGTCCTTTCACCCGCCTTAGTGCGGCCCGTCCGGGGGGTGACGGCTTCGGCCTGGGGCTGGCCATCGCGCGCAGCATGATCGCGACTCAGGGCGGGCACCTGTGGGCGGAAAATGCCAGGCCTGGGCTGCGTCTGAAACTGCGGCTGCAAAGTGTATAGTTCGTAAATTAGATTTACTCTCAAATGTAAATTCTTACTATTTGCGCCTGACCCGACAGGGCCGGCAAGTAGTAGCGCTTCTTTTTCTTCCTAGTGCTCGCTCTCGATGGCGTGTTGTCCATCCGAGGCTTTGCCACGGCCCTTTCTAGTTGTCTCGGCCATCACATGCCGGCTGCTCGCGCTGATCACGGCGGAGCATGCCGCCGATGTTCCGAGATGGGTCAGCCAGCGAAGCCTAAGTCCGGGGGCGTGCAGGGTTCGAGTTCCTGTGCAGGACGGCCGCTGGAAACAAGCCGACAACTCGATTTACCTTGATCACTGGGAGCAATCCACATGTCACTCAACCAGCGACGTCTCGCTGCATCGTCTCGGCCTCTATTCAACAAAACCCTGCTGGCTGTCACGCTGGCCTCGCTGGCCTGTTCGGCGGGTGCCGACGAGAAGACCGAGCAACTGGAGCTTGGGGCGGTCGTGGTCACCGCCACAGGGTTCGAGCAAAGCGTCAAGGATGCTCCCGCCGCCATCACGGTCATCTCCGCAGAAGAACTGAAGAAACGCTCCTATACCGATATCACCGACGCGCTGAAGAACGTGGCCGGGGTGCAGATTGCCGGTGGCGGCGTGGAGCGCTCGATCCAGATCCGTGGCATGACCTCGGGCTATACGCTGTTTCTGATCGATGGGCGGCCGATGCAGGGCAACGACTCCTTCGGCCTCAACGGTACGCAGAACGGTACGCCGATCAATTTTCTGCCACCCATCGAGGCGATCGAGCGCATCGAAGTCATTCGTGGCCCGGCTTCGTCCTTGTATGGCTCCGATGCCATGGGCGGGGTGATCAACATCATCACCAAGAAAATCCGCAACGAGTTCGCCGGTAGCATCACCACCGAGTACAGCCTGGCCGATAGCGCCAACAAGGTGAACGAGGACGGTTATCAGACCAGCGCCTATCTGAATGCGCCGCTGATCGAGGATGTGCTGGCCCTGCAGGTCAACGGTTCCTTCCTGCACCAGGACGAAAGCCATTTCCTCGGCAGTGACGACAGTGCGGCCTCCGACCCCAGATATAGAAGAAGCAACCTGGGCGGCAAGCTGGGCTGGAACATCGACGAGCAGAACCTGGTCACCTTCAACTACAACGAGGCGCTGCAACGCCGTTGGGCCAATCCGGGCAAGAGCATCGACGTGGCCGACGAGCCGAGCTACAACGAGTCGATCCTCAAGACCTACGCCATTACTCATGAAGGGCGTTACGACAACCTGCTGCTGGACACCTACGTCAACTACGACACCTCGGAGAACCCGACCCGTGTCAACGCCAATACCGGCAATGGCATCGAGTACAACGTGCTGACGGCCAACACCCAGGCGACCTATTTTCTCGGCTCCCATGCGCTGACAGGTGGCCTGACTCACAAGTACGAAGAGCTCAAGGACGGTGCCAGCAGCGGCCTGCGTCCGCCGGTCGTGCCGGTTGCCGATGCCGTAGTGGAGATGGAGCGCTACCAGAACTCGATCTTCCTGGAAGACAACTGGAGCCTGACCGACGACCTGTCGCTGACCTTGAGTGCCCGCTACGACGACAACGAGGCGTTCGGCAGCGAAGTCAGTCCCAAGGTCTATGCCGTCTATCACCTGACCGAGAACTTCACCCTCAAGGGCGGCGTGACCTCCGGTTACAAGGCGCCCAGCCTGCGCCAGGCCGCAACCGATTTTGGCTCCAGCTCAAGGGGCGGCGTAATCATCGGTAACCCCGAACTGACGCCGGAGACCAGCCTCAACCGCGAGATCGGCATCGGCTACGAAAACTTCGATCTGGGCCTCAGCACGACCCTGACGGTCTATCAGACCGACTACAAGGACAAGATCAACCGCACTGGCCGCGTCTGCCAGCCGAACGTGCCCTGCGTATACAACGGCACCACCTATCCGGCGCACCCGTATGGCTACACCGCCTACGAGAACGTGGACGAGGCAGAGTTGCAGGGCGTGGAGTTCACCCTCGATTACCAGCTGCTCGATAACCTGATGTACCGCCACAGCTACACCTACACCAGCACGGAGCAGAAGACCGGCCAGTACAAGGGCGAGCCGCTCAACGACATGGCCAAGCACATGCTCAACGTGTCATTGGACTGGCAGGCCACGGAGAAATTGAACCTCTGGACCCAGCTCAACTACCGGGGCGAGACATCCGGTCGTTGGCAGACCGGTACCAGCGGCGCGTCCAGCAACGGCGTGACCTACCCGTCCTATACCTTCGCCGACATCGGTCTGGTGTACAGGCCGACCAGGGACCTCAGCCTGAAGTTCGGCGTGTACAACGTCACCAACAAGGAAGTCACCACCGAGGATGACTATGCCTACAACCTCGATGGCAGGCGATACGTGTTCGGCCTGACTCAGAACTTCTGACCCGCAGTGCATCGCCCAGGCCGCCCAGGAGCCTCTCCGGGTGGCCCTTGCCGCCAGCTCCTGGCGCGCTGCCACGGCATTGCACCGAACATGACGGACACTCAAAAAGCGAGGAAAGAGATATGACGCTGTTCAAGCGTACCCTGACGAACCTGCTGTACCTTGGCGCGCTGATGTGCGCCGTGTCGACCGCCCAGGCCGCCTACCCGCTGGCCATCGAACATGGCCAGGGCAAGCTGACACTGAACGAGGCGCCCAAGCGCGTCGCTGTTTTCGATCTGGGCGTGCTCGACACGCTCGACGCCCTTGGCATCGCCGCTGCTGGCGTGCCGCAGATGGCCGGGCCGGCTTACCTGAAAGCCCAATACGCAGGACGCGAGAGCGTCAAAATCGGCACCCTGTTCGAGCCGGATCAGGCGGCATTGCAACGCCTCAAGCCTGACCTGATCATCATTGGCGGTCGTTCCAGCAATCAGTTCGAGACGCTTTCGGCACTGGCGCCGACCATCGATCTGAGCATCGCTCCCGACCACTTCCTGGCGGGCGTTCAGCGCAATCTGCAGGTGTTGGGCGAAATCTTCGACAAGCAGGAGCAGGCTGCGCAACTGCAAGCGCAACTGAACAAGGAGCTGGCGGCGGTTCATGCCAAGTCGGCCGGCCTGAGTTCGCTGACGCTGTTCACCGTCAATGACGCGCTGATGCTGCACGCGCCGGGCGAGCGTTTCGGCATGCTCAACGACGTGCTGGGTACTCGCTCTGTGGTCGAATCGGTGGACCCGGCGAGCGTTGCGCAGGGGCGCCCGGCGCCGGATTCGCCCGAGGCCAGGCAACTGCGCGAGCGGCAGAGGGTGCGCCTGGAGGCAGCGTTGCAAGAACAGCCGCAGTGGCTGGTGGTCCTCGATCGTGGTGCGGCGACCGGTGGCGAGGGCAAGGCCGACGAAACCCTGGGCAAGCATGCCGCTATAGCAGCCAGCAAGGCCTGGATCGATGGCAAGGTGTTCTATCTCGAGCCGGCGACCTGGTACATCGCCACTGGTGGCTACCAGGGGCTGATGAGCACTCTGAAGGCTTTCGCTGCCGAGCAATAATAGAAGTGGCATATGGCCCGGATGCAGTCCGGGTCACGACCAGACAATCCCGGATTGCATCCGGGGCAAGGCTTGATCACGCCCTGCAACCGATCATGGCGTGATGAAGCGACGGGTTCGGCGTATCATGATGCCCCTTCGCCTCAGTCTGGATTCGAGCGACCCATGACCCTGCATTTCCCCACCATTGCCGACTGCATCGGCAATACCCCCCTGGTACGCCTGCAACGCCTGGGCGGTGAAACCAGCAACACCCTGCTGGTCAAGCTGGAAGGCAACAACCCGGCCGGTTCGGTCAAGGATCGTCCGGCACTGTCGATGATCAATCGCGCCGAGCTGCGTGGTGATATCCAGCCTGGCGACACCCTGATCGAAGCCACCAGTGGCAACACCGGTATTGCCCTGGCGATGGCGGCGGCGATCAAGGGTTACAAGATGATCCTGATCATGCCGGACAACTCCACCGCAGAGCGCAAGTGGGCGATGACCGCCTATGGTGCCGAGCTGATCCTGGTCAGCAAGGAGGAGGGCATGGAGGGCGCTCGTGATCTGGCCGAGCGGCTGCAGGCCGAAGGGCGTGGCAAGGTGCTCGACCAGTTCGCCAATGGTGACAACCCCGAGGCGCACTACACAGGCACCGGCCCGGAAATCTGGCGCCAGACCGGCGGCACCATCACCCACTTCATCAGCTCCATGGGTACCACCGGCACCATCATGGGCACCTCGCGCTACCTCAAGGAGCAGAATCCGGCGATCCAGATCGTCGGTCTGCAGCCGCAGGAAGGCTCGGCCATTCCCGGCATCCGTCGCTGGCCGCAGGAGTACCTGCCGAAGATCTATCAGGCCGAACGCGTCGATCAGGTGATGGACATGGGCCAGGCCGAGGCCGAGCACGTCATGCGGCGCCTGGCGCGGGAAGAGGGCATCTTCTGCGGCGTTTCGTCCGGCGGTTCGGTGGCCGGCATGCTGCGCCTGTCGCAGCAGGTGGAAAACGCGGTACTGGTAGCGATCATCTGCGACCGCGGCGACCGTTACCTGTCCACCGGTGTTTACGAAGAACCGGCGCACTGATGGCTAGACGCAGCTCCAACCTGCGCTTTCAGCCCAGCGGCGGCAGTCGCGCTGCGCAGGTTCCGGTCGGCAAGAAGCAGAAGCTCGCCATCGAGCGCCTGGCGGGTGACGGCCGCGGCATCGCCTTCGAAGGCGGGCGCACCTGGTTCGTCAGCGGTGCACTGGCTGGCGAGCAGGTCGAGGCGCGGGTACTCAGCGCCCGCAGTCAGACTGTCGAGGCGCGCGCCGAACGCATCATCACCGCCAGCAGCGAGCGGCGTGAGGCACCGTGCATTTACGCTGACCGCTGCGGTGGTTGCAATCTGCAGCACATGCCTCACGCCGATCAGCTCGCCCTGAAACAGCGCACGCTGGCCGAGCAGCTGTCACGCCTGGGCGGTGTGCAGCCGGATGAATGGGCGGCGCCGCTGGCCGGTCCTGAATTCGGCTATCGCCGCCGCGCGCGTATCGCTGTGCGCTGGGACGCCAAGGCGCGTCACCTGCAGGTCGGCTTCCGCGCCGAGGCCAGCCAGGACATCGTCGCCATCGAAGAGTGTGCGGTGCTGGTACAGCCTTTGCAGCCTGTTTTCCGCGCGTTACCGGCGTTGCTGCGCAGCCTGGAAAAACCGCAGGCAGTCGGGCACGTGGAACTGTTCAGTGGTACTGCCGAAGCGTTGCTGCTGCGTCACACGGCAGCGCTGGCGGCGGCTGATCTGAGCCGCCTGCGCGCATTCTGCAGCGAGCATCGTGCGCAGCTGTGGTTGCAGGGTGAAGGGCAGCCGCAGCCTGACGATCCGTCTGCCGAGCTGGGTTTTGAGTTGCAGCGCTGGCAACTGCAACTGGCCTATCGGCCGGGCGATTTCGTGCAGGTCAATGGTCTGGTCAACGAGGCGATGGTCGCCCAGGCGCTAGACTGGTTGGCAGTACAGCCTGGCGAGCGAGTGCTGGATCTGTTCTGCGGCCTGGGCAATTTCGCCCTGCCGCTGGCGCGTCAGGCCGCTGAAGTGGTGGCGGTGGAGGGCGTCGAAGCGATGGTGCAGCGGGCCGCTGGCAACGCGCACGACAATGGCCTGGGCAATGCGCACTTTTTCCGTGCCGACCTGTCCAAGCCGCTGGCTGACGAGGCCTGGGCGCGTGGCGGTTTTAGCGCAGTATTGCTCGACCCACCGCGTGATGGCGCGTTGCAGGCGGTGCGTGGGATGAGTGAGTTGGGCGCGCGGCGCCTGGTCTACGTCTCCTGCAACCCGACCACCCTGGCGCGCGATGCGGCCGAGCTGGTGCAGCAGGGCTATCGCCTGCGCCGTGCCGGGATTCTCGACATGTTCGCGCAGACGGCGCATGTCGAGGCGATGGCTCTATTCGAAAAACCCGAGACTTAGGTCTTGGGCCAAAGCGGTACGTTCGGTACCGCAGGGATGTGCAGGATGCGCATTCTTTCAGTTAATCCGACCGGCTCAGAGAAGGCCGGCGACTGCTCGGTGCGACCTATGCGCGCCGTAGGGAAGGTAAGACGATGGTTCAGGTGAGAGCGCATCAGCCAGTCAACGATGACGGCAGCATCAATCTCGAGGCCTGGTTGGAGCATGTCACGCGCGTCGATCCGGCGCTGGATCGTCAGGCGCTGCAAGAAGCCTGCGAGTTTGCCCGTGATCTGGAGCAGCAGGCCAATACCACACCGCATCACTGGAGTGAGGACGCATCGACATTCCGTGCCGGTCTCGACATCGCGGAAATCCTCGCCGATCTCAAGCTCGATCAGGATTCGCTGGTCGCGGCGATCATTTATCGCGGCGTGCGTGAAGGCAAGATCACCCTGGCTGCGGTGCACCAGCGCTTCGGTCCGGTGGTGGCCAAGCTGATCGAAGGTGTGCTGCGCATGGCGGCGATCAGCGCCAGTATCAATCCGCGTGAATCGGTGGTGGTCGGCTCGCAGACGCAGGTCGAGAACCTGCGCAAGATGCTGGTGGCCATGGTCGATGACGTGCGCGTGGCGCTGATCAAACTGGCCGAGCGCACCTGCGCCATTCGCGCGGTCAAGGAAGCCGACGAAGAGAAGCGTCAGCGCGTGGCACGCGAGGTGTTCGACATCTATGCACCGCTGGCTCACCGCCTCGGTATCGGCCACATCAAGTGGGAGCTGGAAGACTTGTCCTTCCGCTATCTGGAGCCGGAGCAATACAAGCAGATCGCCAAACTGCTGCACGAGCGACGTCTGGACCGCGAGCAGTACATCAACGACGCCATGGATCATCTGCGCCAGGAGCTGGAAGCTACCGGCATCAAGGCCGACATCAGCGGCCGGGCGAAACACATCTATTCGATCTGGCGCAAGATGCAGCGCAAAGGCCTGCAGTTCAGCCAGATCTACGACGTGCGTGCGGTGCGCGTGCTGGTGCCAGAGGTGCGTGACTGCTACACCACCCTGGGCATCGTGCACACCCTGTGGCGGCATATTCCCAAGGAATTCGACGACTACATCGCCAATCCCAAGGAAAACGGCTACCGCTCGCTGCACACCGCCGTGCTCGGGCCGGAGGGCAAGGTGCTGGAGGTGCAGATTCGCACCCACGCCATGCACGAAGAGGCCGAGCTGGGGGTTTGCGCGCATTGGCGCTACAAGGGCACCGACGTCAAATCCGGCTCCAACCACTACGAAGAGAAGATCTCCTGGCTGCGTCAGGTCATCGAGTGGCACGAGGAGCTAGGCGATATTGGTGGCCTGGCCGAACAGCTGCGCGTCGATATCGAGCCGGATCGGGTTTACGTCTTCACCCCCGACGGTCACGCCATCGACCTGCCCAAGGGCGCCACGCCGCTGGACTTCGCCTACCGCGTGCACACCGAGATCGGCCACAACTGCCGGGGTGCCAAGATCAACGGCCGTATCGTGCCGCTGACCTACAGCCTGCAGACCGGTGAGCAGGTGGAGATCATCACCAGCAAGCAGGGCACCCCCAGCCGCGACTGGCTCAACCCCAACCTGGGTTATGTCACCACCAGCCGCGCACGGGCCAAGATCGTCCACTGGTTCAAGCTGCAGGATCGCGACCAGAACGTCGCCGCCGGCAAGCAATTGCTCGAACGCGAGCTGGCGCGCCTGGCCCTGGTCGGTGCGGACTTCGACAAGCTGGCCGAGAAGGCCAACCTGAAAACCGCCGAGGACCTGTTCGCGGCATTGGGCGCCGGCGACGTGCGCCTGGCCCATGCGGTCAACCTGGCTCAGCAACTGCTCGAGCCGGAGCGCGGCAACGAGCAGCTGGAGCTGATTCCGCGCAAGGCGCAGGGCTTCAAGCCGGGCAAGCGGGGCGATATCCAGATCCAGGGGGTCGGCAACCTGCTGACGCAGATGGCCGGCTGTTGCCAGCCGCTGCCGGGCGACCCGATCGTCGGTTACATCACTCTGGGGCGTGGCGTCACCATTCACCGTCAGGATTGCCCGACGGCGTTGCAGCAGACTGCGCGCGAGCCGGAGCGGATGATCCAGGTGAGCTGGGGGCCGGTGCCGGTACAGACCTACCCGGTGGAAATCGTCATCAAGGCCTACGACCGTTCCGGTCTGCTGCGTGACGTGACCCAGGTGTTGCTCAACGAGAAGCTCAACGTGCTGGCGGTCAACACCCGTTCGAACAAGGAGGACAACACCGCCTCCATGTCGATCACCGTGGAGATTCCAGGGCTCGATGCCCTTGGCCGCCTGCTGGCGCGTATCGGTCAGCTGCCCAATATCATCGAGGCGCGTCGCCACCGCGTGGCATGACAGGACGTATTCATGTACCAACTCGACGACCTGCTGCACCTCATGGCCCGTCTGCGCGACCCGCAACACGGCTGCCCGTGGGACCTCAAGCAGAACTACGCGACCATCGTGCCCTACACCCTGGAGGAGGCCTACGAGGTCGCCGACGCCATCGAGCGTGGCGACTTCGAGCATCTGCCGGGTGAGCTCGGCGACCTGCTGTTCCAGGTGGTCTATTACAGCCAGCTGGCGCAGGAAGAGGGGCGTTTCGACTTCGCCCGGGTGGTCGATGGCATCACCCGCAAGCTGATTCGCCGCCATCCGCATGTGTTCCCCGATGGCGATCTGTATGGCGCGCCGGATATGGCGAAGCTGGAGGAAGCGGCGGTCAAGCAACGCTGGGAAGAACTCAAGGCACAGGAGCGCGCCGAGAAGGCCGCTGCGCCCGAGCAGCTGTCCTTGCTCGATGACGTACCGAGCGCGCTGCCGGCGCTTTCGCGTGCGGCCAAGCTGCAGAAGCGTGCAGCCCAGGTCGGTTTCGACTGGCCCGATGCACTGCCGGTGGTGGACAAGGTGCGCGAAGAGCTGGACGAAGTGCTCGAAGCCATGAGCGAGAACGACGCCGATGCGGTGGCCGAGGAGATCGGTGACCTGCTGTTCGTCGTCACCAACCTGGCGCGCCACTTGAAGGTCGACCCGGAAGCGGCATTGCGCGCGGCCAACGGCAAGTTCGAGCAGCGCTTTCGCTTTATCGAACACAGCGTGCGTGAGGCCGGGCGCAGCATGGACGGTTGCTCGCTGGAGGAACTGGATGCGCTGTGGGGCGAGGCCAAGAAGCTGGAAAAGCAGGCGCCAGGCTGTTGATGGATGCCGCCCGGATTGTATTCGGGTTGCGGCTTGGCTTTCGGGCTGGAGCCGCCGCTGCTTAGCCCTTATGCTGGGCGCCTTGGATTGGCAGCGCGAATCTGCGTCGCTGCCGCAACTGAATCATGTTCGGGATCTTTAGTCATGGGTCTTTCCCTGCGCGACCAGCTGCTCAAAGCCGGCCTGGTCAATGAAAAACAGGCCAAGCAGGCTGGCAAGCAACAGCAAAAGCAGAAGCGTCTGGTGCAAAAGGGCCAGGCCGAACTGGATGACAGCACCCGCCAGGCCGCGCTGCAGGCGCAAGCCGAAAAGGCCGCACGTGATCAGGAGCTGAATCGTCAGCAGCAGGAAAAAGCCGAGCAGAAAGCCCGCGCGGCGCAGGTCAAGCAACTGATCGAGCGTTCACGCCTGCCCAAGCTCGACGGCGAGGACTACTACAACTTCGTCGATGACAAGAAGGTCAAGCGCCTGCCGGTCAACACCATGGTGCGCAACAAACTGTCCAACGGCTGGCTGGCCATCGTCCGCCATGGTGGTGGTTACGAAATCATCCCGCGCGAGGCGGCGTTGAAGATTCAGGAGCGCGATGCCTCGCGCATCGTCCTGCTCAACACCCATGTCGAAGAGCCGGATGCCGACGATCCTTACGCGGCCTATCAGATTCCCGATGATCTGATGTGGTAACGCAGCGGTTCTGCACGCTCGCGTAGGGTGCGCCGTGCGCACCGTGGTTTAGTGCGATTGCTGCTGGTGCGCATGGCGCACCCTACTCGTAGGTGCGTTGCGTTCAGCAGCGATTGCCGCTCAATAGCACCCGGCCAAAGCTGGCGCCCGCATTCTGTGGGGTGATCGCCAGCAGGCTATCCATGCGCAGGCGCTGTTCGCCGTCGGCGGTACGCACCAGCAGAAATTCTTCCTTGCTCGCTGTCGTCTCGGTGGTCAGCGCCTCGCCTTGAAGGTGGGCGCCGTCGACCAGTTCGATATCCAGCTGATAGTGATGCATGCAGGCGATCTCCAGGTAGTCGTAGAGGTCGCAGGCCAGGGGTTGGTAGTCGTCCATCGAGTTCTTCTCCGAGATCGCCAGAGCCTAGTCGAGAAATGGCTCCGATGTTTTCCAGGCAGATAAAAAACGCCGCAACCCGATACAGGCGTTGCGGCGTTTTCGTGTGGCTGGAGTGTTTACATCAGGGGGATGGTGTAGCTGACGATCAGGCGGTTTTCGTCCAGATCGCCGATGCTCGCATTGGAGCGTACCATCGCGTTACGCCAGCGCACGCCGAGGTTCTTCAACGGGCCTTCCTGAATGATGTAGCTGATATCCACGTCGCGTTCCCATTCCTTGCCGCTTGCGCCACCCACGCCGTCGAAGCCGTCACCAGTCACGTAGCGGACGAATGCCGTCAGGCCCGGAATGCCATAGCTGGCGAAGTTGACGTCATAGCGCGCCTGCCAGGATTTCTCATCCTTGCGGGTGAAGTCGAGAATCTGGATGTAGTTGACGATGTAGGGATCGGTCTCGCTCAGGAAGGGGAAGGCGTTGTCACCGCCGACCTTCTGATAACCCACGCGGAAGGTGTGCGCCCCGATACCCGCCCAGAGATTGACCGAGGTCAGGTCGTTATCCAGTTTGCCGCCGAGTTTGCGGCCGTTGTCCTGGGAGTCGAAATAAGCCAGGTTGGCGCCCAGCTTCCAGTCGCCGATCGGCTGCACGTGAATCAGGTTGTACAGCTTCTGGTCGTAGATATCTTCCAGTTCGCCGTACCACGCGCCAACGGTGGTGTTGCCGCCATTGAACTTGTAGTCGCCGCCGGCGAAATTGTAGCGATCACTTTCGCCGCCGACGTTGGTGGCGGTGATGTCCTGGCTGTCGGTGGAGTTGCGGAAGTTCACTTCACGCAGTTGACCACCGTTGAGGGTCAGTCCGGCGAGTTCCTGCGAGGTGATCATGCCGCCGTTGAAGACTTGAGGCAGCAGGCGCGAGTCGCCAGACGAGACGACGGGCAGCTTGGGCATCAGGCCGCCGACCTTGGCAACCGTCTTGGACAGGCGCACCTTCACGGCGCCCGTAGCTTCGGAATATTCGTCCGGGCCTTCGTTGCCGAAGGCGTTAGGCAGTAGGTTGGTGCCGGCGCGTTCGTCAGACGAGTCGAGCTTCAAGCCCAGGCCCGCATAGGCGTCCAGACCAAAACCCACGGTGCCCTCGGTGAAACCGGACTCGGCCTTGAGGATGAAGCCCTGTGCCCATTCCTCGCGCTTGGACTGCTGGGCCGCCGTCGTGTCGCGCAGGTCGCGATTCATATAGAAATTGCGGAGTTCAAGCGTCGCTTTGCTGTCGCCGATGAAGTCAGCCTGTGCCAGGCTCGGCAGGGTCAGGCTGGCGCCCAGCGTGGCGAGGGCCACGGCGCGGGCGAGGGGAGTCTTACTCATTATTCTTGTCTCCTCGTTGTTATTAGCAGGTCGGCCACGATGTGACCGGCCAGTTACGGCGCGATGAAATAAAGCATTTCACCTGCGAATCGACTGTAAGACTTTAGTCTGGCAGGGCTTTGAGCGAAGCGGCGGCATCGCTGGGGCTTGGCTCTATCTCGGGGCTGACAGGTTTTTGCTCGGCTTTTCCAGCCATCGGATAAATCCCGATCGGGTGCACGGCAACTGAGAAAGGTTGGCAACCGTTGGTCGCCAAGGGTTAAAGCTTGGCTTCTGACGGCCGTTAAGTTCGGCAGATAACCTGTTCAGGTACCCGGTCATGAATCCTCTGAGCTCACTAAACTCCGCTGCGTCCCGTGCTGCGCAAGCCAGCCAGTCCATGGCCGCACGCAACAGTGCCGCCGATGCGCAGGCTACCCTGGCCAACCGCCTCGCCGAGAAACTCGGCGTGCCGCCGGGCTCGCTGTCAGGGGCGCGTGATGATTACACCCCGGAGAAAGTGGCGGGGCGGATTCTGGGGTTCATCGAGCAGCGCCTGCAGAGCGAGGCGGCGGCTGGCGCTGATCCGACCAAATTGGACAAGCTGCTGTCCCAGGCGCGTGATGGAGTGGAGAAAGGCTTCGCCGAGGCGCGCAAGATTCTCGATGGCATGGGTGTGCTCAAAGGTCAGGTGGCTGGCGATATCGATGATACCTACAAGCGCATTCAGGATGGTTTCACCGATCTCGACAAGCGCTTCGGCAGCGCTGTCCCGAGCGCGGGGGGCACGGTTGCTGTGGCGGGCTACAGCGAGCGCTTCAGTGCGTTGGCGGAGACCTTCGACCTCTCCGTCACCACCCGCGATGGTGACCGCCTGCGCATTTCCGTGGCGCAGGCTTCGGTCAGTTGGTCGCAGAGCAGTTTCGCCGCCGCCAGCGACGGTAAGTCCACCACTGTGGCAGGCAGTAGCCAGTCTGGCAGCCTGCGCATCGGTGGCTGGCAAGTGGACGTCGAAGGCGAGCTGGATGATGACGAGATCAAGGCGCTGGAGAAGCTTTTCGGTCAGGTTCAGGATCTTTCCGACTCCTTCTACGCTGGCGATCTGGCAGGTGCCTTCGACCGTGCCATGGCGTTGGATATGGACGGCGAGCAACTGGCTTCGATGTCGCTGCGCCTGACGCAGACCACTGTGCGTCAGGCCACCGATGCCTATGGCGCGGTGGCCGGGCAGGGCGCCAGTGCGGTCAATGCCGGGCTGCAGGACTATGCTCAGGGCCTGCTCGATGCGCTGCGCAGTGCCGAGGACCTGGCGCAGGATGCCGGTGGCATGCTCAAAGAGTTGCTCAAGGGCGGTTTCTCGCTCGACGAGCGCTTCGACCTGCCGCGTCTGGAAAAGGCCGAAAGCCTCAACCGCAGCCTGCTCGACGGCTTGCAGTCGCTGCTCGCCGGTCAGGTGGGCGACACGGGAGCTGACGCGAGCTGATCCCGGCCGGTGTTAAACTGCGCACCTTGCTGATAGAGAGGTGCGATCATGACGCCTGAATGCCAACTTTTCGGAACCCTGGGTTGTCATCTTTGCGAGGTGGCCGAGGCGCTGCTCATGCCATTCGTGGAGAATGGTCTGCTGGTCGAATTGATCGACATTGCCGAGCATGAGGGGATGGTCGAGCATTACGGCTTGCGCATTCCGGTGCTGCGCCGCTGCGACAGTGGAAGCGAACTGAACTGGCCATTCGATGCTGAGCAGGTGGTGGCTTTTCTGAGCTGAAAGGCGGTACCGACAAATCGAAGGCAATAAAAAACCCGCCTATCAAGGCGGGTTTTTTGATTGGTCGGAGAGACAGGATTCGAACCTGCGACCTTCTCGTCCCGAACGAGACGCGCTACCAAGCTGCGCTACACTCCGAATGAGCCGTATTCTACCGAAAAACTTTTACCGCACAAGGGGTTAGCCTGAAAAATATGCAGGCTGATCATCTCCCTCAGCGGCCGGTACGGACTCGGGTGTTCTTCAGCGTTGCCTCAGAGTTCCTTGACGGTCTGCACCTGGTCCTTGTTGATCGTGGCGCGCTTGCCGTCGAGTTGCTCGAATTCGTAGAAGCCAGAATCTTCATCGAACTGGGGTTTGTCCACCGTCTGTATTTCACGCCCATCGTTCAGGGTGATCACCGACGGCGTGGAGCAGCCGGCCATTACAGTGAAGCCGATTGCCATCAGCAGGGCGGGGATGATCCGTTTGGTCATGGTCTGTCTCCTTGGATGCTAAAGAGGTGCTATACCCTCGCTCAGACGTGAAACTGCCGTATGAGTTCCGCGCAGGGCTTCCCGTTTCAGCAAGGAGGGATGCTGTGCGCGAGCGTTTCCGGTGTGTTCAGGTTGGCCAGTCGGGCATCTTCCAGAGCGCAGTCGACGGCGATGGGTGCCAGTTTGCCGAACCAGCGTTGCGGGCTGCGTTCACCGGATTGCCAGGCGTGTTCCAGATCGTCCTTGAGCCGCGTGGGCAACAGGCAGAACAATGGCTGCCAGTAGTTGCCCTGGCGGATCACCACTGGCCGTTTCCCCGCGTGGGCGAGCAGTGACTCGATCAATGCACGGTCGACCAGTGGGGCATCGCAGGGCAGCACCAGCATCTGCTCGTGGCGTGCCGCGGCCATGCCGGCGCGGATACCCGCCAGCGGCCCCTGAAAGTCCTGATCCTGATCTGCGACGAGTTGGTCGGCATAGGGCGCATAGCGCTCAGTGTTGCGGTTGCAGGAGATGATCAGGTCGTCGCTCAACGGCCGGGTCAGGTCATGCAGCCACGCGATCAGCGGCCGACTGCGCCACTCCAACAGGCCCTTGTCGCGGCCGCCCATGCGCAGGCCTCGGCCACCGGAAAGCAGCAGCACGGAGCAGGTGGGGCGGGCGTTGGATGCGGGCATGTGTGCAGTCTCCGAAGGCAGGCTGTGTGATATAACAGCGCCCATTCTCTCCCAATTGGATGCCTGCCATGAACCACAAGGCCGACGCGGTTTTCGTGCCGCTGAACATTGCCGTGCTGACCGTCAGCGACACGCGCACGCTGGAGACCGACACTTCGGGTCAATTGCTGGTCGACCGTCTGACCGTCGCCGGGCACCAACTGGCCGCTCGCGTTCTGCTCAAGGATGACCTTTACAAGATCCGCGCCCAGGTGGCGACCTGGATTGCCGAGGATCAGGTGCAGGTGGTGGTGATTACCGGTGGTACCGGTTTCACTGGCCGTGACAGCACGCCGGAAGCGGTCACCTGCCTGCTGGACAAGCAGGTCGACGGGTTTGGCGAGCTGTTTCGCCAGATCTCCGTGGCCGATATCGGCACTTCCACCATTCAGTCGCGCGCGCTGGCCGGTCTGGCCAACGGCACCCTGGTGTGCTGCCTGCCGGGTTCGACCAACGCCTGCCGCACCGCCTGGGACGGCATTCTCGGCGAGCAACTGGATGCACGGCATCGTCCCTGCAACTTCGTGCCGCATCTGAAACAGGTGGGCGCCTGCGAGACGCGCGGATGAGTGGTTGCGATCATCCCGGTCTGCTGCCCATGGAGGCGGCGCTGGAGCGCTTGTTGGCTTTGGCAGAGGCGACACCAGTCGAGCAGGTCGAGCAGGTTGTGCTGGCCGAGGCGGATGGCCGAGTGCTGGCCGAGCCGCTGATCGCGGCGCTGGATCTGCCGCCCTGGGCCAACAGTGCCATGGACGGTTACGCCCTGCGCCTGGCCGATTGCAATGGCCAGGCGTTGCCGGTCAGCCAGCGCATTCAGGCGGGCACCGCGCCCACATCGCTGGAGCCCGGAACCTGTGCGCGCATTTTCACTGGTGCGCCGCTACCGGAAGGTGCTGACACCGTCGAGATGCAGGAAAACGTTGAGCTGGATGAGGCAGGGCGCGTGCATTTCCGCGAGCCGCTGAAAGTCGGGCAGAACGTACGGGCTCAAGGTCAGGAAACCCGCATCGGCGAATGTGTGCTGCCGGCCGGTACCCGTCTGGGGCCAATCGAGCTGGGGCTGGCAGCCTCGCTCGGTGCTGCACGGCTGGCGGTGCGGCGGCGCCTGTGCGTTGCCGTGCTATCCACCGGCGACGAGCTGGTAGAGCCGGGGCAGGCGCTTGGCCCGGGGCAGATATACAACAGCAATCGGCGTCTGCTGATTGCCTGGTTGCAACGGCTGGGCTGCAGCGTGGTCGATGCGGGTATATTGCCTGATGATCTGCAGCGCACCCGCGAAGCACTGGGTGCGCTGGGCGAGGTCGATCTGATTCTCTCCACCGGTGGCGTTTCGGTTGGGGAGGCGGATTTTCTCGGCATGGCCCTGCGCGAGGCGGGCGAGCTGGCGCTGTGGAAATTGGCGATCAAGCCGGGTAAGCCGCTGACGTTCGGCCACTATCAGGGCGTCCCGGTAATCGGTTTGCCGGGCAACCCGGCTTCGACACTGGTCACCTTCGGGCTGCTGGCGCGCCCGTACATGTTGCGTCGTCTGGGTGTGCAACGGGTCGAGCCATTGGGCTTCGTGGTGCCGGCAGGTTTTGCCTGGGGTAAGCCAGGCATGCGCCGCGAGTATCTGCGCGCGCGTCTGGAGAATGGCCGTGCGGTGCCCTATGCCAACCAGAGTTCAGGCGTGCTGCGCAGCGCCGCCTGGGCCGAAGGGTTGGCTGAGGTGATGGAGGGCACCACGCTGGCCGAAGGGGATAGGCTGCGTTTCATTCCCTTGAGCGAGATTCTCGGCTAGCCCTGAATCGCCCGGCTGTGCGAACGGTCGGGCGCTTTAGATGGCGCGACGAAACTACTGGGTCACATTTCCAGCGATAGAATTTGCAAATGAACCTTATAGAAGGCATAGTCGCGGGCTTGTAAATTCAACCGCCACGGTCGTGCCCATGCTAAAACGCTTCGCACCCCTCGTGCCTCTTGCACTCACAGTCTTGCTCGCTGCCTGCGCCGGCCACTCGCCACAGCCGCAGATTGGCGATATTGCGAGCGAGCCAGTTGCTCGTCCGCTGTCTCAGCAGGTTCAGCCTGCCGACGATGAAATCAATGCGCTAACCGATGACAAACCCTATGAAATGCCGCAGCTGGCAGACAGTCTGCTGGAGCTTGGGCGTTCGCTGGTCGGCACGCGCTATCGCTACGGCGGCACCTCGGTGCAATCCGGTTTCGATTGCAGCGGTTTCGTCGGCTACCTGTTCCGCGAAGAAGTCGGCCTGGAGCTGCCACGCTCCACGCGTGAGCTGATCAACCTCGATGCGCCGAAGGTGGCGCGTGCCGATCTCGAACCGGGTGATCTGATCCTGTTCAACGATCGTGGTCGTGGTCGCGTCAGCCACGCCGGCATCTATCTGGGGGATGACCAGTTCATCCACTCCAGCAGCAGTCGCAGCGGTGGTGTGCGCATCGACAGTCTCGATGACAGCTACTGGAACCGCAGTTATCTGCAGGCCAAGCGCGTCCTTGCGTTGGCTCCGGTGGAAGAACAGGTCGCAGCCAAGCGTCACAACTGATGTATCACGGCGTACCCTCAGGGTTGCGCCGTTCGTCGTGAATCGGCAGAGTAGAGCGCATTCAGGCTCAGGATCGCCTCGCTTATGCCCGCCACGACCCGTGTTGCCCTCATCGCTCTCGCTCTGCTGCTGAGTGCCTGCAGCAGTCGCGCGCCTTCTCCCCAGCCTGGTTACACCCCTCCAGTCTCCTCGTCCTCCTATCAGGGCGGCGCTGAGGACGTGTTGTTCCGCGCCCTTGGCCTGGTCGGTACGCCGTATCGCTACGGTGGCAACACCCCGGAAGGCGGTTTCGACTGCAGCGGCCTGATCGGCTACGTTTATCGCGATGCCGCTGGTATCAGTTTGCCGCGTTCGACGCGTGAGCTGAGTGCCATGCGCACACCTGATGTCCGCCGCGACGCCCTGCAAAGCGGCGATCTGGTGTTCTTTGCCACCAATGGCGGGCGCGCTGTCAGTCATGCCGGGATCTATGTCGGCGAAGGGCGTTTCGTGCATGCGCCGTCCAGTGGCGGCACGGTGCGTCTGGATAGCCTCGACAACGTCTACTGGCAGCGTGTCTACCTCGATGCCAAGCGGGTCATCACGCCAGAGCTCGCGCGTAATCCCTGAGCAGCCATGGTCGATCCCATTCGCCTGCCGCCTCAGCCCGAGTTCTGCGAGCTGTGCGCACGCCCAGTCGCGTTGACCCGGCATCACCTGATTCCCAAGGCGCTGCACGACAAGGTGTATGTGCAGAAGCGCTATCCCCGTCATGAACGAATTACCGCCACGCTGTGGGTTTGCCGCGCCTGCCATAACCAGATTCATCGGCTTTTCAGCGAAAAGGAGCTGGCGCTGACCTACAACAGCCGCGAGGCGCTGCTGAGCGACGAGCGTTTGCGAACGTTCGTCGACTGGTTGGCGCGCAAGCCGCCCGGGTTCATGCCCAGGCATTGAGCGGCGTTGACGGGCAGGGCTGCCAGCCTCTACCCTGCGCGCCTTGCTTCAGGTGCCCCGCGTTGCCGTGAATGGCGGCCAAGGGGTGAAACAGGGAAGCCGGTTCCAATGCCGGCGCTGCCCCCGCAACGGTAGGTGAGTCAAACGTCGCTTCAGTCCACTGTGTATGTGCACGGGAAGGCGCGACGCAGAACCCATGGTTCACTCACAAGCCCGGAGACCGGCCTGTAGCAGTTTCACGGCATCGCGGAGGGCGTTGTCCGGCCAACGCTTCGGTTCTCCGGGGCGTTCGTGTTTTTTGTCTTCCGCTCGCCTGACCAGCCATTAGCGCCTGAACGAGGATGTGCGGATCATTGCCGCGTCGTTTTCCTCGTTGCCGTTCCACTGCCTATCAAACCGGTGGGACGGGCGCCTGACAGGATCACCGCATGAGCGAATCGACCGACCGCGATGCCCGCCACAAGGCGCGCATGCAACGCAAGAAAGCCCTGATCGACGAAAAGATCGCCCAGGCCCAGGATGAATACGGCCTGCTGCTGGTGCACAGCGGCAATGGCAAGGGCAAGAGCAGCAGCGCCTTCGGCATGGTCGCGCGTGCCCTGGGTCATGGCATCAAGGTCGGCGTGGTGCAGTTCATCAAGGGTGCGGCCAGCACCGGTGAAGAAACCTTCTTCCGCCGTTTTCCCGAGGAAGTCAGCTATCACGTGATGGGCGAAGGCTTCACCTGGGAAACCCAGGATCGCCAGCGTGATATCGCCAAGGCTCAGCAAGCCTGGGCGGTGGCCCAGCGCCTGCTCAGTGATGAGTCGGTCGGCCTGGTGCTGCTGGACGAGCTGAACATAGCCCTCAAGCATGGCTACCTCGAACTGGACACGGTGCTGGCCGATATCGAAGCCCGGCCACTGTTGCAGCATGTGGTGGTGACCGGGCGCGGCGCCTTGCCTGGGATGATCGAGGCGGCTGACACCGTCACCGACATGAGCCTGGTCAAGCACGCATTCAAGTCCGGGGTAAAAGCACAGAAGGGCATCGAATTCTGATGACCACACGTCACTGTCCGGCACTATTGATCGCTGCACCAGCTTCCGGTCAGGGCAAGACCACCGTCACCGCCGCGCTGGCGCGCCTGCATACGCGTCAGGGGCGCCGGGTTCGCGTGTTCAAATGCGGCCCGGACTTCCTCGACCCGATGATCCACGCCCGCGCCAGTGGCGCGCCGGTGTATCAGCTCGACCTGGCCATGGTCGGCGAGGCGGAAAGTCGCCGGCTGCTTTGGCAGGCCGCCGGTGAGGCCGATCTGATCCTGATCGAAGGGGTGATGGGCCTGTTCGACGGCAAGCCCTCGGCGGCCGACCTGGCGCGCCATTTCGGCGTGCCGGTGCTGGGCGTGATCGACGGTGCGGCCATGGCGCAGACCTTCGGCGCCCTGGCCCACGGGCTTGCCACCTTCCAGCCAGACTTGCCCTTTGCCGGCGTGCTCGGTAATCGCGTTGCCAGCGGCCGTCATGGTGAGATTCTGCGTGATGCGCTGCCAGCGAGTATTTGCTGGTTCGGTGCGTTGCCGCGTAGCGCTGCTGTGGAGCTGCCCAGTCGCCACCTGGGGCTGGTGCAGGCGGCCGAGCTGGCTGATCTGGACGCGCGTCTGGACGCCGCGGCCGATGCGCTGGCAGCCAGTGCCAACGTCGACCTGCCGCCTGCGGTGAGCTTCGCCGCGCCGCAGGTCGATGAACTGGCGCCGCTGTTGGCTGGCGTACGCATCGGCATTGCGCGCGATGCGGCGTTCGCCTTTCTCTATCAGGCCAATCTCGATCTGTTGCAGGCGCTCGGCGCTGAGCTGCATTACTTCTCACCGCTCGCTGATCGTGAGCTACCGGAGGTGGACAGTCTTTATCTGCCGGGCGGATATCCGGAGCTATACCTGGCCGAGCTGGAAGGCAACCAGTCCATGGCTGCGTCGATCCGTGCCCATCATCAGGCCGGCAAACCCTTGCTCGCCGAATGTGGCGGCATGCTCTATCTGCTCGATGAGCTGCGCGACAAGCAGGGCGGCAGTGGGCGCATGCTCGGCCTGCTCAGCGGCAGCGCGGCCTTGCAACCGCGCCTGACCGCCCTGGCCTTGCAGCAGGTGACGCTGCCTGAAGGCGATCTGCGTGGCCACAGCTACCATCACTCGCGGCTGGAAAGCCCATTGCCGCCCCTGGCGCTCGGCCGCTGCCCGAACGGCAAGCCGGTGGCTGAGGCGGTGTATCGCCTGGGACGGCTCACGGCCAGCTATATCCACTTCTACCTGCCGTCCAACCCGGAGGCGGCCGCCGCGCTGCTATGTCCATGAGCGAGCATGCGTTCAGCCATGAGGAGCGCGCGGCGGTGTATCGCGCCATTGCCGAGCGCCGTGATATGCGCCACTTCAGCGGCGGCGAGGTACCGGCCGAGGTGTTGGCGCGGTTGCTCGAAGCGGCGCACCACGCGCCCAGCGTCGGCCTGATGCAGCCCTGGCGTTTCGTGCGCATCCGTGATTCGCAACTGCGTGAGTCCATTCATGCGCTGGTGGAGGCCGAGCGGGTGCGCACTGCCGAGGCCCTGGGCGAGCGCAGTGACGAGTTCATGCGGCTCAAGGTCGAGGGTATTCGCGACTGCGCCGAGCTACTGGCGGTGGCGCTGATGGAGGGACGCGACGCACATGTCTTTGGACGACGCACGCTGCCGGAAATGGATATGGCCTCGGTGGCCTGCGCCATTCAGAATCTGTGGCTGGCTGCGCGTGCCGAAGGGCTCGGGCTCGGCTGGGTGTCGCTGTTCGACCCCGAAGCGCTGGCCGCGTTGTTGGACATGCCGGCAGGCAGCAAGCCGGTGGCGCTGCTGTGTCTGGGGCCAGTAGAGGCCTTTTACGAAAAACCGATGCTGGTGCAAGAGGGCTGGGCCACACCACGCCCGTTGAGCGAGCTGCTGTTCGAGAATCGATGGGGAATGCAGGGTGACTGAACGATGAGCCTGGCACTGATCACCTGCGCCGGCGTGGCGCTGGATGCCGTGCTGGGCGAGCCTCGGCGTGCGCATCCGCTGGTGGCTTTCGGTCGCCTGGCGGGGCGCCTGGAGCAGCGCTTCAACCCGGCCGGCGGCGGCTGGCGCAGCCATGGCGTCACGGCCTGGTGCCTGGCGGTGCTGCCGCTTACCCTGCTCACCTGGCTGCTGGTGCACCTGACTTCGCTTGGCTGGGCGGTGGAAATTGTCGCTCTGTACTTCGCCCTTGGCCTGCGCAGCCTGTACGAGCACGCGCAGCCGGTGGCCCGCGCACTGCGTCTGGGCGACCTTGCGCTGGCGCGCGAGCGCGTCGGCTGGATGGTCAGCCGCAACACCGCCGAGCTGGACGCAACCGGGGTGGCCCGCGCCGGCACTGAGTCAGTGCTGGAGAACGGCTCCGACGCGGTGTTCGCCGCCTTGTTCTGGTTCATCGTCGCGGGCGCACCCGGCGTTGTCTTGTACCGCCTGAGCAATACCCTCGATGCCATGTGGGGCTATCGCAACGAACGCTTCGAGCGCTTCGGCTGGGCGGCGGCGAAGATCGATGACGTGCTCAATTACATCCCGGCGCGTCTGGTCGCGCTGACCTATGCGTTGCTTGGGCGCACTGTCCTGGCCCTGCGCTGCTGGCGCCGGCAGGCGCCCTTGTGGGACAGTCCCAATGCTGGCCCGGTGATGGCTGCTGGTGCCGGCAGCCTGGGCGTGAGTCTGGGCGGCGCGGCGGAGTATCACGGCGAGGTGCATGAACGCCCACAACTGGGCGAAGGCCTGCCGCCGCGTGCGCGGGATATTGAACGGGCGATGAACAGCGTCATCGCCGGCGTTGGTTTGTGGCTGTTATGCCTGATCGTTTGGGAGGTTTGGGTTGCTTGAGCATGGAGGTCGTCTGCGCGCAGCGGCGCAGCGCTATGGCATCCCCCTGGAGAACTGGCTGGATCTGTCCACCGGGGTTGCGCCTTACGGCTGGGATCTGCCGGCCGTACCGGGCTCGGCCTGGGCACGTCTGCCTGAAGCGGATGACGGCCTGGAGCAGGCGGCGCGCGATTATTACGGTGCCGTCAGCCTGCTGCCGGTAGCCGGTTCGCAGGCGGCGATACAGGCCTTGCCGCGTCTTCGCGGGCACAGCAGCGTGGGTATCCTCGCGCCGACCTATGCCGAGCACGCTGCCGCCTGGCGGCGCGAGGGACATCGGGTGATCAAGCTGAGCGAGGGCTCGGTGCCTCGCGCGCTGCCGCAACTGGATGTATTGCTGGTGGTCAACCCCAATAATCCGACCGGCCGCCTGATCGAGCCGGCGCGCCTGCTCGACTGGCACGACGAATTGGCCGAGCGCGGCGGCTGGCTGGTGGTCGACGAAGCCTTCATCGATTGCACGCCGGAGCATAGTCTGGCCGCCTACAGCGACATGCCGGGGTTGATCGTGCTGCGCTCGTTCGGCAAGTTCTTCGGTCTGGCGGGCTTACGGCTGGGCTTCGTCCTGGCCGCGCAGGCCTTGCTGGATGAGCTGGAGGGGCTGCTCGGGCCCTGGGCGGTCAGCGGTCCGGCACGTAGCGTGGCGCGCAGCCTGCTGGTCGATGACGAGGGGCAGCGCCGCCAACGCGAGCGCCTGTTGGCCGATGGCGAGCGTCTGGCCGCCTTGCTGCGTGACTGCGGTTTGCCATCGACCGGTGGCTCGTCGCTGTTCCAGTTCTGCTGCACCCGTCGCGCGGTACCGTGCGCCGAGCTGCTGGCGCGGCGCGGTATTCTGGTGCGACTGTTTACCGAGCTGGACAGCCTGCGCTTCGGCCTGCCGGCCGACGAATGTGGCTGGCAGCGTCTGCAGCAGGGGCTGCTGGAGTGCGCGCCGATACTGGCGAGTCTCGAGGAAGCGCGCTGATGGCCACACTAATGGTGCAGGGCACCACGTCCGATGCCGGCAAAAGCACACTGGTGACGGCGCTGTGTCGTTGGGCGCGGCGCCAGGGCGTGTCCGTGGTGCCGTTCAAGCCGCAGAACATGGCGCTCAATTCCGCCGTGACCGCTGACGGCGGCGAGATCGGCCGGGCACAGGCGGTGCAGGCGCAAGCGGCCGGCCTGGCGCCGCACACCGACATGAACCCGGTGCTGCTCAAGCCCAACAGCGACATGGGCGCCCAGGTGATCATCCACGGCCGCGCCATCGGCAACATGCAGGCGCTGACCTATCACGGCTACAAGCCGGTGGCCATGGCGGCGGTGCTGGCGTCCCACGCCCGCTTGCTCGAACGTCATGAGCTGGTGCTGGTCGAAGGGGCCGGCTCGCCGGCCGAGATCAACCTGCGTGCCGGTGACATCGCCAACATGGGCTTTGCCGAAGCGGTGGATTGTCCGGTGATCCTGATCGCCGACATCGACAAGGGCGGCGTGTTCGCCCATCTGGTCGGCACCCTGGAGCTGCTCAGCCCGAGCGAGCAGACGCGCATCCAGGGCTTCGTGATCAATCGTTTTCGCGGTGACATCGCGTTGCTCAAGCCGGGGCTGGACTGGCTGGAGCAGCGCACCGGTAAGCCGGTGCTCGGCGTGCTGCCGTATCTGATGGATTTCCACCTGGAAGCCGAGGACGCCGTCGATACCCGTCAGCAGGCCAAGGATGCGCAGGCGTTGCGCGTAGTGGTGCCGGTGCTGCCGCGTATCAGCAACCACACCGATTTCGACCCGTTGCGCCTGCATCCGCAGGTGCAATTGACCTTCGTCGGCCCGGGCCAGGCCATCCCGCCGGCTGACCTGATCATCCTGCCGGGCTCCAAGAGTGTGCGCGCCGATCTCGCGCGCCTGCGCGAGCAGGGCTGGGACGCGGCCATCACGCGCCACCTGCGTTATGGCGGCAAGCTGCTGGGCATCTGTGGTGGTCTGCAGATGCTCGGTCGGCAGATTCACGACCCGCATGCTCTGGAAGGCGCGGCCGGCAGCAGCGAGGGCCTCGGCCTGCTGGAGTTCGAAACGCTGCTGGAGCCGGAAAAACAGCTGCGCAACGTGCGCGGCCGGCTGTGTCTGCAGCAGGCTGATGTCAGCGGCTACGAGATTCATGCCGGTGTCAGTCGCGGTCCGGGCCTCAACGGCGCCGTGCAGCTTGATGACGGCCGCAGCGACGGTGGCTTCAGCGACGATGGCCAGGTGCTCGGCACCTACCTGCACGGTCTGTTCGAGCAACCCTCGGCGCTCGCCGCACTGTTGCGCTGGGCCGGGTTGCAGGAGGTGCAGACGGTGGATTATCAGGCGCTGCGCGAGCGCGATATCGAACGCCTGGCCGATCAGGTTGAACTGCATCTGGACAGTGGAAAACTCAGGGCACTTTGCGGCATCGGATAGGGTGTCGCGGGACCGCCTGGGCCGTGCGTACCGGCAAAGCGATTGAGGGGGGCGCAGGGCGCATCCTACGGAGTGAAGATGCTTGAATTGATACTCGGTGGTGCCCGGTCCGGCAAGAGCCGGCTGGCGGAGAAGCTGGCCGACGAGTCCGGGTTGGACGTCGTGTACATCGCCACCAGCCAGCCGCTCGATGGCGAGATGAATGCGCGCGTCGCTCAGCATCGCGCGCGTCGTCCGGCGCACTGGGCGCTGGTCGAGGAACCGCTGGCGCTGGCCCAGGTGCTGCGCGAACAGGCCGCGCCCGGGCGCTGTCTGCTGGTGGACTGTCTGACCCTGTGGCTGACCAATTTGCTGATGCAGGACGATCCGGCTCGGCTGGCAGTCGAACGCGATGCACTGCTCGTCAGTGTGGAAGAGCTGCCCGGGCGCATCCTGCTGGTCAGCAACGAAACCGGGCTGGGGGTGGTGCCGCTGGGCGAGCTGACCCGCCGTTATGTCGATGAGGCCGGCTGGCTGCACCAGGCGCTGGCCGAGCGCAGCCAGCGCGTGCTGTTCACCGTCGCCGGTTTGCCCATGGTGTTGAAGGGGAATGCGTTATGAGCCTGCAATGGTGGCAAGGGCCTTGTCAGCCGCTCGATCATGTTGCGCGGGGCAAGGCCGAGACGCGTCAGCAGCAATTGACCAAGCCGGCGGGTTCGCTGGGGCGGCTGGAGCGTCTCGCGGTCCATCTGGCCGCGCTGCAGGGGCGCGAGCGGCCGAGCCTGGACACATTGTGGATCGCCATCTTTGCCGGTGACCATGGCGTGGTGGCCGAAGGAATTTCCGCCTACCCGCAGGCGGTGACAGGGCAGATGCTGGCCAACTTCGTCACGGGCGGTGCGGCGATCAGCGTACTGGCGCGTCAGTTGGATGCAGAATTGGAAGTCATCGATCTGGGTACAGCCGAGCCGCTGCCGCCGCTGCCTGGCGTGCATCATCTGCAGGTCGGTGCCGGTACGCAGAATTTCGCCCATGGCCCAGCCATGAGCCCGGCGCAGGTGATGACCTGCCTGGAGGCCGGTCGCGACAGCATCCAGCGCGCGCGGGCCATTGGTTGCGACCTGTTCATCGGTGGCGAGATGGGCATCGGCAATACCACGGCGGCGGCGGCGCTGGCCTGCTGGCTGCTGAGGTGCCCGGCGAGCGAACTGGCAGGCCCAGGCACCGGGCTGGACGGTGCCGGCGTGGCGCACAAGGCGCGGGTGATCGATGCTGCGTTGGCTCTGCACCGCACGCAGATCGACGGGCCGTTGCAGGCGCTTATCCACCTGGGTGGCTTCGAGATCGCCGCGCTCACGGGTGCCTATCTGGCCGCTGCGCAGCAGGGTGTTGCGGTATTGGTCGATGGCTTCATCTGCAGCGTTGCAGCCTTGCTCGCCGTGCGCCTGAATCCCGGCTGCCGTGACTGGCTGCTGTTCGCCCACCATGGCGCCGAGCCGGGTCATGTTCGCGTGTTGCAGGCGCTGAAGGCCGAACCGCTGCTGGAGCTGGGCTTGCGCCTGGGTGAAGGCAGTGGCGCCGCGCTGGCGGTACCGCTGCTGCGTCTGGCCTGTGCCCTGCACGGGCAGATGGCGACCTTCGCCGAAGCTGCTGTCGCCGAGAGACCGAGCTGATGCTGTATGTGGAATTGCTGCGTCACGGTGAGACCGAGCTGGGTGGTGGGCTGCGTGGCAGCCTGGATGATGCGCTGACCGAGCAGGGCTGGGCGCAGCTGCGCGACGCGGTGCAGGGCGCCGGCCCCTGGGATCGCCTGGTCAGCTCGCCATTGCAGCGCTGCGCGCGTTTCGCCGAGGAAGTTGCGCTGGCCAATGCCTTGCCGCTGCATTACGAGGCTGATCTGCAAGAGCTGCATTTCGGTGATTGGGAAGGTCGCACTGCTGCACAGCTGATGGACAGCGATGCTGAGGCGCTGGGCCGCTTCTGGGCCGATCCCTATGCGTTCACACCGCCCAATGGCGAGCCGTTGCTGCAGTTCGAGGCGCGTGTGCTGGCTGCCTTGCAGCGGTTACAGCAGCACCACGCGGGTGAGCGCCTGCTGCTGGTCACTCACGGCGGCGTGATGCGCCTGCTGCTGGCGCGCGCGCGCGGTCTGCCACGCCAGGATCTGCTGCAGGTCAACGTCGGCTATGCCCAGCGTTTTCGCCTGAGCCTGGATGCCGATGGGCAACTGACGGAGTTGTCATGATCGCGTTGCTGATCGCCTTGCAGTTCCTCACGCGTCTGCCGGTCAGCCTGCCGGGCATGCCCACGCCCGAGCAGATGGGGCGCTCGCTGCTCTGGTATCCGGTCGTTGGATTGCTGCTCGGTCTGCTGCTGTGGCTCGCCCATCTGCTGCTGGGGCAGACATCGGCGTTATTGCAGGCGGCGATCATTCTGGCGCTCTGGGTGGGGTTGAGCGGCGGCCTGCATCTGGACGGCCTGGCCGACACGGCTGATGCCTGGGTCGGTGGTTTCGGTGATCGCGAACGTACCCTGGCAATCATGAAGGACCCGCGCAGCGGTCCCATTGCGGTCGTGGTGCTGATGCTGCTGCTGTTGCTCAAGTTCACTGCGCTGTTCACGCTCTTGCAAGGCGGGCAGGGCATCTACCTGTTGCTGCTGCCCTGGCTGGGGCGCAGCCTGTTGCCGCTGCTGCTGGCGACCACGCCTTACGTGCGGGCCGGTGGGCTGGGCCAGGCCCTGGTCGATCATCTGCCGCGCAGGCAACTGCCCTGGGTGCTGGGCGCGCATCTGCTGGGCATGCTGCTGTTCGGCTGGCCGGGGCTGCTGGCGCTGGCGACGGGCTTGCTGCTGTTCGTCTGGCTGCGCCGCGCGTTGCTGTCACGCCTCGGTGGCACCACGGGCGATACGGCCGGTGCGCTGGTCGAACTGGCCGAGTGTACGGTGCTTCTGGCGCTGGCCCTGAGTCTCTGATCACAACTGTTATGGCGAGGCGGCCGGCAACTGTATGAGTGCCAATCGCTGATGCGGGTATATACCTGCATTCATGTTGCCGACCTCCTGTCTCTGTACCCAACTGCGCCGCGCCAGTCGTGGTGTCACGCGCCGCTACGACGATGCCCTGGCTGCCGTCGGCTTGGGTGCCGCGCAGTTTTCCCTGCTACGCCATGTGCAGCGGCTCGGTCAGCCGAGCATTTCCCTGCTGGCCGAAGCCATGGGGCTCGATCGCAGCACGCTCGGGCGCAACCTGCGGGTGCTGGAGGAACAGGGGCTCGTGCAACTGGGAGAAGGGCGCGATTTGCGCGCACGCGAGGTACGGCTCACAGAAGCCGGCCTGCAACGCATCGAACAGGCGCTGCCGCTGTGGGAACACGCGCAGCGTGAGCTCAATGCCCGGTTAGGCGCAGATCGTCGCGCCGAGCTGATGAGCCTGCTCGAGGAACTGGCCTGATGGCCGCACCACTGCCTATACGGTCGCAGGCGACCGTCCGCTGGAGATACCGATGACAACTGCATGGCGTTCAACCACCTGGCTGCTGCTCGGCGCCTCGCTGATCCTGGCGCTGTCGCTCGGCACGCGCCATGGCTTCGGCCTGTTCCTGCCGCCGATGAGTGCGGAGTTCGGCTGGGGCCGTGAAGTGTTCGCCTTCGCCATCGCCCTGCAGAACCTGATCTGGGGCCTGGCCCAGCCGATCACCGGTGCGCTGGCCGACCGTTTCGGCGCGCGCAAGGCGATCGTCATTGGCGGCGTGCTCTATGTGCTGGGGCTGGTGTGCATGGGCATGGCCGACTCCCCGCTGTCGTTATCGCTGAGCGCAGGCCTGCTGATCGGCATCGGTCTGTCCGGCACGTCGTTCTCGGTGATTCTCGGCGTGGTCGGTCGCGCCGTGCCGGTGGAAAAACGCAGCATGGCCATGGGCATTGCTGCCGCGGCTGGCTCCTTCGGTCAATTCGCCATGCTGCCTGGCACGCTTGGCCTGATCGGCTGGCTCGGCTGGTCGGCGGCACTGCTGGCCCTGGGGCTGCTGGTGGCGTTGATGATTCCGCTGTCGGTGATGATCAAGGAAGCACCGCCACCCGTGAGCAATGGGCCGCAGCAGACGCTGGTCGAAGCGCTGCGCGAGGCGACCAGTCATTCCGGTTTCTGGCTGCTGGCGCTGGGCTTCTTCGTCTGTGGCTTTCAGGTGGTGTTCGTTGCCGTGCACTTGCCGGCCTATCTGGTCGATCACCACCTGCCGGCGGTGACCGGCACCACGGTGCTGGCGTTGGTGGGGCTGTTCAACATTTTTGGCACCTACATCGCTGGCTGGCTCGGTGGGCGCATGTCCAAGCCGCGCCTGCTCAGTATCCTGTATCTGCTGCGTGGGGTAGTGATCACGCTGTTTCTGCTGGCGCCGCTGACGCAGTGGAGCGCCTACCTGTTCGGCATCGCCATGGGCCTCTTGTGGCTGTCCACGGTACCGCTGACCAACGGTACCGTGGCGACCCTGTTCGGCGTGCGCAATCTGTCGATGCTCGGCGGTATCGTCTTCCTCTTCCACCAGCTCGGCTCCTTCCTGGGTGGCTGGCTGGGTGGCTACCTCTACGACACCACCGGCAGCTACGACCTGGTCTGGCAGATCTCCATCGGCCTGAGTGTGATGGCCGCAGCGCTGAACTGGCCGGTGCGTGAGGTGCCGGTGGCGCGTCTGCAAGGTGCGCCGGCGTGAGTCACAAGGTATTACTCTTCTCCGGTCTGACGCTGGGCCTTGGCCTGTTGTTGGCGTTGGCCTGGTGGGGCTGGCGTCAGGGTGGGCTGGCTCTGCTGCAGTTGGGCGTCGGTATCTGCTAGGTTCTGCACGATAAGTGCCTGCGCTCGGTGATGCTGCGTTAAAAACGGGTTCGGAATGCTCATTTACAACTCGTAAACTCCGCTTCCTCCCCCGTTTTTGCCTGGCCTGACCTTCGCTCGACGACTTTTCGTACAGACCCGAGTTGCTTGCGGTTGGGCCTGCGAGTAGCGTGGTGAGATCGCGTCATCGCCTGAGGTCACTGCCATGTTTCTTCGTCGTCTTGCCTGTTCCCTGTTGCTGTCCAGCCTGGCGTTGCCAGCGCTGGCCGCAGAGTGCCCGGCCATGCTCCAGGGTGAGCTGCCCAAACTGCGTAGCAAGGACGCCAGCATCGATCTCTGTCAGTACGCGGGCAAGCCGCTGGTGGTGGTCAATACCGCCAGCTTTTGCGGCTTCACCCCACAATTCAAAGGGCTCGAAGCGCTGTACCAGCGCTACAAGGATCAGGGCCTGGAAGTGCTGGGCGTGCCGTCCGACGACTTCCGTCAGGAGTCGGCCGACAGCAAGGAGACGGCCACCGTCTGCTACGTCAACTACGGAGTGACCTTCGCCATGACCGAACCTCAGCCGGTTTCCGGTGCCAATGCCATCCCGTTGTTCAAGGGACTGGCCGAGCAGAGCCGGCAGCCGCGCTGGAACTTCTTCAAGTACGTGGTCGACCGGCAGGGCAAGGTGGTGGCGAGTTTCTCCAGCCTGACCAAGCCTGACGATCCCGAGTTGATCGCGGCCGTCGAAAAGGCGATCGCCTCGCAACCCTGAGACTCTCTGAACAGGCTCTGAGCCTTTCCGCTTCAAGGCCCTTCACCCATCTGGGCGATGGGCCGTGTCCGTCTGCCTGCCTAGACTGGCCAGGCGCCGGACGCAGTTCAACCGGCGTGCCCACAAGAACAATAAGGAGGCACCCATGCGTCGCGTCTATACCACTGCCCTGGCAACACTCGCTCTGCTTGGCGCCGTCGATGCCCAGGCCAACTACACCAAGACCCGATATCCGATCGTGTTGGTACACGGCGTGACCGGGTTCAATACCATCGGCGGACTGGTCAATTACTTCCATACCATTCCCTGGAACCTCGAGCGCGACGGCGCCCGGGTACACGTCGCCAGTGTCGCTGCCTTCAATGACAGCGAGCAGCGTGGCGCCGAGCTGGCCCGGCAGATCGTGCCCTGGGCCGCAGCCGGTGGTGGCAAGGTCAACCTGATCGGCCATAGCCAAGGCTCGCCGACATCACGCGTGGCGGCTTCGCTGCGACCCGATCTGGTGGCCTCGGTGACCTCGATCAACGGCGTCAACAAGGGCTCCAAGGTCGCTGACGTGGTGCGCGGTGTGCTACCGCCAGGCAGCGGTATCGAAGGCGGCGCCAATGCCATCGCCAACGCCCTTGGTGCGGTGATCAATCTGCTGTCCGGGTCGAGCAACCCGCAAAACGGCATCAACGCGCTGGGCACTCTGACCACCGCAGGCACCAGCGCGCTGAACAGTCGCCACCCGTGGGGCGTCAACACCAGCAGCTACTGTGCCAAGTCCAGCGAGGTGCACAGCGTGCGTGGGCACAGCATCCGCTATTACTCCTGGACCGGTAATGCCGCCTATACCAACGTGCTCGACGCGGCCGATCCCTTCCTGGCCTTCACTGGCCTGGTATTCGGCAGCGAGAAGAACGACGGTCTGGTGGGCGTCTGCTCCACTTACCTGGGTCAGGTGATCGGCGACAGCTACAACATGAATCACGTCGATGCGATCAACCACCTGTTCGGTATTCGCGGTTGGACCGAGCCGGTATCGCTGTATCGCCAACATGCCAATCGCCTGAAGAACAAGGGCGTCTGATCCTGATGAGCGCGGCGGGGCAACTCGCCGCAGTGAGGTCGCATGTCCAGATTCTTCGGTCTTTCCCTGGTTGTCGTGGTGCTGGTTGGTGGCTTTACCCTGTACTGGCGTTGGCCGGCAGCAGTGCCTGAAGTACAGCCTGCTGCCACTGTCGCCGTGCCGTCGCGGCAGTCGTCGATCGAGCAGGTTTCGGCTTCCGCCGCCAAGGCGCAACCGGCAATAGCCGCGACCTTGCCCAGCCTGGCTGGTACCGAGGTCGATGGCCAGCTGAAAACCGACGCGGCCGGCAATCTGCTGCTGGATCTGGCGGTTCGCGATTACTTCGATTACTTCCTCAGCGCGGTCGATCATTCCGGGCTCGATGCGGTGATCGAGGTGTTATTGGCCGATGCAGGACGGCGTCTGCCGGAACCGGCGCTTGGGCAGATGATCAGCCTGTTGGGTGATTACCTGGACTACAAGCGCGCCAGCATGGCGCTGATGGAGCAGCCGCTGGAGGCTTGGCAGCAGGTCGAACCGCAGGCTCAGTTGCAGGCCCTGCAGTCGGCTTTCGCGCGTTTGGACGAGCTGCGCCGCGCACATTTTTCTGCCGCTGCGCAGGAAGCGCTGTTTGGCGCCGAACAGGCCTATGCCCGTTACACCCTCGATAGCCTGGCAGTGCAGCAGCGTGATGACCTCGGCGAGGCGCAGCGCACGCAGATGCTCGAACAGTTGCGTGAGCGACTACCCGATGCGCTGCGAGCAAGCGAGCAACGCCAGCAGCTGGCCCTGGAGCAACTGCAGCGTAGCGAGCAACTCTGGCGTGATGGTGCGGACGAGCAACAGGTGCGCGATTTCCTGGCGATGACCTATGATCCGGACACCGTGCAGCGCCTGCTGGATGAGCAGCGTCGCGAGCGCGACTGGCAGCAGCATTACCAGGCCTATCGCAATGAATTGGCCAGCCTGCAAGGTCGGGGGCTGAGCGAGGCAGATGGCGAGCAACTGCAGCGCCAACTGCGCGAGCGGCTGTTCAGCAGTGAAGACCGACACCGTGTGGAAACCTATGACGCCATTGCCGCGAAACAGCCGGAGCCGCTCGACCCCTGACGGATGCCACCCATGAGCGAGCGCCTGCTGTTGGCCCAGCAGCGCCGTGGCTATCGCTCGCTGCGTTTCGTCGCCGAGCTGGAGGCTGGGTTTGCCCAGCATCGGGTGCAGCGTATTCGTCGACGTCTGCCCCTGATCGCGCCTACCGCCGCCTTGTTTCAGCTCATCTATGCGCTGCTGGATTTTCTGCTGATGCCGCTGACGGTCAGTCTCTCGGTGTTACCGTTGCGCCTGCTGGCGCTGGCCGCGGTGGTGCTGTCCTTCTTCTACTGTCGACGCCGCGATGTGCCGCCTACCAGGGTGCCGTTGGCCTACGCCGCAGCCTACTGGGTCAACGGTTTCAGCGTCGCGCTGATCGTGCATCGGTGCTGGCAGCAGGGCGTGGCGATGCCCTACGACGGCCTGTTCCTCATCCTGCTGTTCGGTTACGCCCTGCTGGGGCTGTCGTTTCGGGCTATCAGCCTGTGCAGCTGGAGCTTCTGCCTGCTCTTCATCGGCATGGGCGTGCTGTTCGGTGAAACCGGCGGCGAGCTGGCCTACCAGGGCCTGTTTCTGTTCTGCGCCAACCTGATCGGCAGCGTGGGTGCCTACATGCAGGAGCACGGGCAGCGCGGCGCCTGGCTGAACCTGCGCCTGCTCGACCTGGCGCGCCAGCGCGCCGAAGCCGATGACGCACGCAAGCTGCGCCTGCTGGCGGCGGCCAGTCACGACCTGCGTCAGCCGCTCAACGCCATGGGATTGTACGCTGAACACCTGGTGGAGCAGGGCGGTGACCAGCAGACTCGGCGCATCAGCGCGCGTCTGGCCGCTTCGGTAGAGCAGCTGGGGCGTCTGCTGCAATCGTTGCTCGACTACACCCGCCTGACCTTGCCCGGTGGCGTGCAGGCCAGACCCCATGCCTTCGCCCTGCACCCGTTGCTCGAACGGCTGATGGCCGAAGTGGCCCCGCAGGCGCAGCAGCAAGGGCTGCAACTTGAGCTGCACTGTGACGAGTGCGGGGTGTACAGCGATCCACTGCTGCTGGAGCGACTGCTGCGCAATCTGCTCAACAATGCGCTGCTACACGCACAGGCGCGGCACCTGAAGCTGAGTGCGCGGCGCGATGGCGACGAGATCGTGCTGGAGGTGGCGGACGATGGCTGCGGTCTAAGCGAGGCGGAGCAGGCGTTGGTGTTCGAGGAGTTTCGTCAGTTGGACAATCCCGGACGTAATGCCGAACGCGGACTCGGTCTCGGCCTGGCCATCGTGCGGCAGCTGGCTGAGGTGCTGGAGCATCCCCTGCGGCTACATTCCCGACCTGACGCCGGTGCGTGTTTCGTCCTGCGCCTGCCATTGGCCGAGGTACCGGCGCCGGCGCCACGTGTCGATGCTGCGCTGGCATTGCGTGGGCGCGTGCTGTTGCTCGAAGACGACGCCACCGGGCGCGAAGCAATGGCCGGCTTGCTGCGTCGCTGGGGTTGCCAGGTGCAGGCCTGCGCCGATCTGGCCGGTGCGCTGCAGGCGCTGCGTCAGGAGGTGCCGCAGTTGCTGATCAGCGACTATCGATTGGCTGAGCGGGGCGACGGGCTGCAGGCCATCGAACGACTGCGTGAGGCGGCTGGGCAGATGTTGCCGGCGTTGCTGATCACGGCTGATCTGAGCCCGGAACTGCATGAACGCTGTCTGCCGGCGCACGTCATTCCTCTGGGCAAGCCCTTGTTGCCGGCGCGTTTACGCCAGGTGCTGGCCACTCAGTTGCAAGCACGCCAGGTGCTCAGCTGATCACAGCCAGCCGCGTTGACGGGCGGCGCTGACGCAGGCGGTGCGGGTATGCACGGCGAAGGTTTCGAACAGCGCCTTGAGGTGCGTTTTTACTGTGTCTTCGGCCAGGCCCAGCTCGCGGCTGATGGCCTTGTTCGGTAAGCCTTCTGCCAGTAACTGGAGAATCTCCAACTGCCTGGGTGTCAGCGGTGATGGGCGGCTTGGTGCTGGCAGGGTTTCACCCAGCAAGACGCGGGTCACCGCCTGACGCAGCGCATGGCCATCGGCGCTCTTGGGAATGAAACCGAGTGCGCCAGCGGCCAGCGCCGCTTGTGCCTCCAGTGCGGAATCACTGGCGCTGAGAATCGCCACCGGCGTGCTATCACCGCGCGCCAGCCAGCGCTGCAGTAGCTCGATGCCAGGTTCGTCAGGCAGGCGCAGGTCGAGCAGGATCAGGTCGTAGCCATGCTGGCGTAGACACTGTTCTGCTTCTGCAGCGCTGTGCGCGGTGTGGATCTGCAGGTTCTGGCTCAGTGGCGACAAGGCCAGGGAAAGGCCGTCGAGGAAGATGCGGTGGTCGTCGACCAGCAGCAGGCGAAGATTGTCGGGCAGGGTAGTGCAGAGGGCTGTCATGACGTTCTCACGCGGCTTTTATTGTTGTTCTGCCGCGTGAGTTTAGCCAATGCCGCTTCTCGATTAGAAGCGGGTGTTGTAAATGAGCATTTTGACTGGGCTCGCACGCGAGGCTGTTTTTAACGCAGCAATGGCAACGCACGACTGCATGGATGCAGGAGGTAGAGCGACGCAGGAAGCCAAAGCCGAGGTAGTTTTCAATAGGCTGTTAGCCATTGCCGCGCCTCGATTAGAAGCGGTAGCTGAGTGAAGCCCCCAGGCCGTGAGCGCTGTTCTTGTAGCGCGCACGGTAGGTGCCACGGGTAGCGCTGACGTGGTTCACGTCCACCGACTCTTCCTGCAGGTAGGAGTATGCCACGTCGATGGTCATGTCCGGGTTGGGGCTCCAGCCGGCGCCGACGCTGAAGATGGTGCGGTCACCGGAGGGCACGCGCGGCGAGCGATCGACGTTGTTGGTCGGCGATTGGTCAATGGCGATACCGGTGCGCAGCGTCCACTGCGGGCTGACCTTGTACGACAGGCCGACCGCATGGGCCCAGGTGTCGTGCCAGTTCTGCTCTTCGACGATGGTGGAGAGGTTGGCCGGCAGCGCTGCGGAGTCGTTCTCGACGCGGATTTCCTTGAAGCGGCTCCAGCGCGTCCAGGTGCTGCCGACATACAGCGTCAGCGCATCGCTCAGATCGTGAGTGATGGACAGGTCCACCGACTCGGGCGTGGTCAGGTCCAGATTGGCGTCGTACTTGCCTGCGATGCCGGCCAGCGGCGACGCTTCGACACGGGTGTCGCCCTCCAGCTCGTACTTGACGCGCGAGTGGTAGGTCAGGCCGGCGCGGGTCTGTGGGGTGAACTCGTAGAGCACGCCAGCGTTAAAGCCCACGGCCACGTCATCACCCTTGACCTTCACCTTGCCATCGCCGAGCGGCGTGAACAGTGAGGAGGTCAGTTCCCCTTCGATGTGATTGAAGGTCGGGCCGAAACCCACCGACAGCTTGTCGTTGAAGCGATAGCTCAGGGTCGGCTGCACGGTGATCACCCGCACATAGCTCTTGTCGGCGTAGTAGCGGCCCTGAAAGCTGCTCTCGTAGTCGGTCATCAGGCCAAAGGGCACGTAGACGCCGATACCGAAGGCGACCTTCTCGTCCAGTGGCTTGACGTAGTAGCCCATGGGTACGCCAGTGGTCGGCACCATATCGCCGTCGTTGCCGCCGCTGATCGAGCCGACCGGAGAGCGGGCACTGACTCGGTCGATATCGCTCTTGGCATGAATCGCCGCTGCCCCTGCATACACTTCTTCGCGCTTGAGGCGCGCCATGCCGGCGGGATTGCCGAACACGGTGCTGGCGTCGTCGGCGGATGATGAGCGCCCGGCGAAGGAGGTGCCCATGCCGGAAATGCTCTGTTCGTTGAGGGCGAAGCCGCTGGCGAAACCATGGCTCGAGGTGGCGGTGATGGCGATGGCAAGACCGGTCTTGAGAAGACGTTTGCTCACGGGGAAGCTCCTGTGGTGAGGCGAGGGGGCGCACGCTACAGTTTTTCCTGACCCCTGCCAAGACGCTGAAGTTCCCGAAATAGAGCGGATTGTCGGACAATTGTTTTGATAATGTGTGGATTTTCCACGCTGATTTTTCTGATGATTCGGTCAGGCTACCCGGCTGACGGGCTCGACGCAGCGTTGCCAGGCATCGAGAAAGTCATCCTGACGAGCCTGTGGCTGAAAAACCTTGCACCAGATTCGGCCCAGGGCCAGCAGGTCGTCGGCGGCTGGCAACTCGAGTTTCTCGCTTTCGACCAGTAGCCAGGCAATGGCCGTGGCATAGCGCAGGTTGACCGTCAGCTCCACGTGTGGCGCTTCAAGAAAGGCGTGCTGGCTGGCGAGACCGCGCACACGGCTGGCAAGCTCCGGATCGAATGCCAGATGCTGGTCCCAGAGTATCTGGTGACGCTGTTCGCTGATGCGATACAGGCCGTGACCTTGCGGGGTATCCAGCGCGCTGCCCAGTGCCGACTGACAGGCCGCAGCCCCAAGCAGCAGCGCTTCGGCCGTGGCGCTATGGCGTTCGAGATAGAGCAGGGTAGGGCGGATTACATGTTGGCTGAGATCGCAGGCGGCAATTCCCATGGCATCCTCGGAAGAGTGCCGGTGGGGCCGGGCGCGTGGCAGCTTTTCTAGTGGTTTTCGATAAAGGCCCCACCGGGAGCGGGGTTAGCCGCTCATTTTCAAGTCTAGTGCGATATTTCAGCCGTAAAGGACTGTTTTTAAATTGATTCCAGATCTGAGTTATTGGGCATATTTCGATTAGTGCTTAGAAACCACCGGTCAGTCGCCAGTGGCAATCGGCCGTGCCGGATCGGTGATCCACTCGCTCCAGGAACCGGCGTAGAGCGGTATCAGCGGGTAACCCGCGAGGCTCATGGCGAACAGGTTGTGGCAGGCCGTGACACCGGAGCCGCAGTAAGCCACCAGATTGTCCACTGGGCGCTCGCCGCGCAGATCGTCGAAGCGCTCGCGCAGTGCCTCTGCCGGAAGGAAGCGGCCATCGCTACCCAGGTTGTCGGTGAATACAGCGCATTGTGCGCCGGGAATATGGCCGGCGACCGGGTCGAGCGGCTCGACCTCGCCGCGAAAGCGCGGCAGTGCCCGCGCGTCGAGCAGGGTCAGGTCCGGGTTGCCCAAACGCTGGGCCAGATGATCAGCCGTCAGCAGCAGGCTGCTGTCGGGTTGCGCGGAAAAATCACCGGGAGCGTTGCTCGGTGGCGCGATGGTCAGTTCCTGGCCGGCTTCACGCCAGGCTTTCAAACCGCCATCGAGCAGGTACAGGCCGTCGCGTTTGCCCAGCCACAGCAGCAACCACCAGGCGCGCGCCGCGAAGGCGCCGGGGCCATCGTCGTACAGCACCACCTGGCTGTCCGCCCGCAGGCCGCAGCTGCGCAGGCGTTCGACCAGTGCGCTTGGGTCGGGCAGCGGATGACGGCCGGTGACGCCCTTGACCACTGGCGCGGACAAGTCCTGTTCGAGATCGAGGAAATGCGCGCCTGGGATATGTCCATCCAGGTAGCTGCGACGCCCATAGGCGGGATCTTCGAGGGCGAAGCGGCAGTCCAGGATCAGCAGGTTTTCCTGTCCCAGACGTTGTTGAAGGTGTTCCGTGCTGATCAGTTGCGCGAGTGGCATGGTGCCTCCTGTTTCGTAGCAGGGTTTGCCGCATCATACCGCCTGGCCTGCTATTCGATACTCCACCAGCAAAGCGCCTTTTCAGCTCATTCAGCAGGGCTGTGGCGTCAGTTGTGCAAATGCGATGGTCGATATTCGTGCGTTTGTGGCCATTATTTGGTGCGCTATGTAAATCGGTTGAATTTCGCTACAGAGGCCTTTCCAATCTTGGCATGTGGGCTGATGCACTAAAAAGTTTCATCAAGGCGACATTTTGATCTGTTTTGGTGCCTTGCTGCCTGCTAGAGTGCCGGCCACTTTATTTGCGTGGTGTCGAGGTGCCGTATGTCGTTGTCCGTCGATTCTTTTCTGGCGCGCCTTAAACAGCGTGATCCTGACCAGCCGGAATTCCACCAGGCGGTAGAAGAGGTGGTGCGCAGCCTGTGGCCCTTCCTCGAGGCCAACCCGCGTTATCGCGAGGCGGGCATTCTCGAACGGATGGTCGAGCCGGAGCGCGCCATCCTGTTTCGCGTGCCATGGGTCGATGACCGTGGCCAGGTGCAGGTCAACCGCGGCTACCGCATCCAGATGAGCAGCGCCATCGGCCCATACAAGGGCGGTCTGCGCTTCCACCCCTCGGTGAACCTGGGCGTGCTCAAGTTTCTCGCCTTCGAGCAGGTATTCAAGAACTCGCTGACCTCGCTGCCCATGGGCGGTGGTAAGGGCGGTGCGGACTTCGACCCCAAGGGCAAGAGCGAAGGCGAAGTGATGCGCTTCTGCCAGTCCTTCATGACCGAGCTGTATCGCCACATTGGTGCCGATCTGGATGTGCCGGCCGGCGATATCGGCGTTGGCGGTCGCGAGATTGGTTACCTGTTCGGCCAGTACAAGCGCCTGTCCAATCAATTCACCTCGGTGCTGACCGGCAAGGGTCTGAGCTACGGTGGCAGCCTGATTCGCCCGGAAGCCACCGGCTATGGCTGCGTGTACTTCGCGCAGGAGATGCTCAAGCGTATCGACCAGGGCTTCGAGGACAAGCGCGTGGCCATTTCCGGCTCCGGCAACGTCGCCCAATACGCCGCGCAGAAGGTTATTGAGCTGGGTGGTCGGGTGATCTCGATGTCCGACTCCGAGGGCACGCTGTATGCCGAGGGTGGTCTCAGCGACGAGCAATGGCGGTACCTGATGGAGCTGAAGAACGTGCGTCGCGGTCGTTTGCGCGAGATGGCCGAGCATTATGGCCTGCAGTTTCTCGCTGGGCAGCGGCCCTGGGGCCTGGCGTGCGATATCGCGTTGCCCTGCGCGACGCAGAACGAACTGGACGGTCAGGACGCTCGCACACTGCTGAAGAATGGCTGCATCTGCGTGGCCGAAGGTGCCAACATGCCGTCGACTCTGGAGGCGGTGGACCTGTTCGTCGAGGCTGGCATCTGCTACGCACCAGGCAAGGCCTCCAACGCCGGTGGCGTCGCCACCAGCGGCCTGGAAATGAGCCAGAACGCCATGCGCCTGCACTGGAGCGCCGGCGAGGTGGACGAGCGTCTGCACGGCATCATGCAGAACATCCACCATGCCTGCGTGCATCACGGTGAAGAGAACGGCCGCATCAATTACGTCAAAGGCGCCAACATCGCCGGCTTCGTCAAGGTTGCCGATGCCATGCTGGCGCAAGGCGTGGTCTGATACCAGACGCGAAGTCTGACCTTGAAAAGAGTTTGAAAAAGCATCGCTGTGGCCACGAAGCCCCGTGTGAGAACACGGGGTTTCGTCGTTTCTGGCGGGGCTGTGTTGCTCGAGCGATTCAGGCTCAGGCATGCTGCGTGCCCTCACGCTCGCTACACAGGCCCTAGCCCTGCATGAAACGTTTTGTCTTGCTCGACACCGCTGCGATCCCGGGTACGAATGGCGCGTTGAACCTCTTCGAATACGGCGAAGATTTCGTCATCAAGATCGCTGGCGGCGATGGTGGGCAGTTGATGAATACTCGTATGCACGGCTCGGAAGATGCCCTGGCTGCGATTCCCTGCAAGCAGATCGCCGGCCGGCCAAAGGTGCGGGTCTTGATCGGTGGTCTGGGTATGGGCTTCACCTTGGCCTCGGCGCTGCAGCATCTGGCTGCGGATGCCGAGGTGGCGGTGGCCGAGCTGGTGCCCGGAGTGGTCGAGTGGAACCGTGGCCCGCTGGGGGCGAAGTCCGGTTATCCGTTGAATGACCCGCGTGCGGTGATCATCCAGGAGGACGTCGCCAAGGTATTGCAGGCCGCCGAGCAGTACTACGACGCGATCATGCTGGATGTCGATAACGGCCCCGAAGGGCTGACCCAGAAGGGTAATGACTGGCTGTACAGCATGGACGGCCTGCGTCAGTGCGCCAAGGCGCTGAGGCCCAAGGGCATGCTGGCAGTGTGGTCGTCCAGCGCCGACCGGGCATTCTCGGAGAAGGTGCGCAAGGCCGGTTTCAAGGGCGAGGCGGTGCAGGTGTATGCCCACGGCAATCGGGGCACGCGGCACACCATCTGGATTGCCCAGAAGGTCTGAGCCGGCTGCCCAGGTCGTGACTGACCTGGGTAACCGCGTTGCTCAGTGAATCTGCAGTTTGCCGATACGGTCGTTGTCCAGGCTGCCGAAGTACAGGTAGTCGCCTACCGGTTTCACCGAGGTCACCATGCGCAGGTGCGTACCACTGGTGTCATGCAGGCTGCGGATGATCTCGCCGTCCTCGTTAAGGGCGATGGCGAAGCCGTAAGGGATTGCCTTTGGCCACAGCGCGCGCGGCAGCTTGGCCAGTTGCGCCTTGAGCCAGGGGTGGCGATGGAGGAAGTCGGCGTCGGCCTTGCGCGGTGTCGGCAGCGCAACCCAGAAGGTGCCGTTGCGGTCGCCCTGCAGGTTGTCCGGCAGGCCGGGCAGGTTGTCGATGAAGATGTCGTGCAGGCCGGCCTTGTCGCCCTTGAGCCAGTAACGAGTGATGCGATAGCGATAGGTCTCGTTGACTAGCACGAAGTCCTCGTTGGCCGACAGCGCTACGCCGTTGGCGAAATACAGGTCCTTCAGCAAGACACGGGTCTCGCCGCTGGCTGGGTTGTAGCTGAGCAGACGCCCATGCGGTCGGGCCTCGAGCAGGTCGAGCAGGTAGTCCGGCTGTTCGAAGCGTGATGAGGCATCGCTGAAGTAGATGGTACCGTCGCTGGCGATGTCCAGGTCATCGGTGAAGGCGAAACGCAAGCCTTCAGCCTCCGTGGTCAGCACCTTGATCGCGCCTTGCGGATCGATGCTCAGCAGGCCCTTGTAGGCGTCGGCGACGATCAGGTTGCCACTGGCGTCGAAGTTCATGCCCAGCGGGCGGCCGCCGGTGTCGGCGAAGGTTTCCAGGCTGTCATCTTGCAGCACACGAACGATGCGGCCGTCATGCAGGCCGGCGTATACCCGGCCCTGGCCATCGACGGCGGTGTCTTCCGGGCCATGCACCTGGCCGCGCGCCAACAGTTCGGCCTTCATCAGGGTGTCGTTGGGCTCCAGTGCGCCCGTCATCGCCGGGGCGGGAGCGGCATCCCAGGGCAGCGGATCGATCGGGCTAGGGGTGAGGGCCAGGTAGCTGGCCGCTGCGGCCAGCAGCATGACGATCAGGGCAAGCAGTTTCTTCAGCATTGTTGTTCTTCCGGGTCGGAGGCGGTGCGCGGCACAGATTACACAGTTCCCGCCATCGGCGGCAGGTCGCTGCCCCGTGCGATGGCCTGGGCATATATACTGCGCGGCATTCTAGACGGGAGAGCCGCGTGGCTAACGACATTCACTGGATTCTCGACGACGCCAGCCTGGCTGAGCATTGCGCTGCCTGGCAGGCGCTGCCCTTCGTCGCGCTGGACACCGAGTTCATGCGCGTCGACACCTTCTATCCCATCGCCGGATTGCTGCAGGTCAGCGGTGGCGATGGTGCCTATCTGATCGACCCCTTGCGCATCGGCGACTGGCGGCCGTTCGTCGCGCTGCTCGAAGCGCCGAGCGTGGTCAAGGTGCTGCACTCGTGCAGTGAGGACCTGGAGGTCTTTCTCCGCCTGACCGGCAGCCTGCCGGCACCGCTGTTCGATACGCAACTGGCGGCTGGTTACCTCAATCTCGGCTTCTCCATGGGCTACTCGCGTCTCGTGCAGGCCTTGCTCGATATCGAATTGCCCAAGGGCGAAACCCGCTCCGACTGGTTGCAGCGGCCGCTGTCCGAACTGCAGGTGCGCTACGCCGCCGAGGACGTGCTGCATCTCGTCGAGGTATACCACGCCCTGATGGCTCGCCTGGCGCCGCAGAAGGTCGAGTGGATTCTGGAAGACGGTGCCGAACTGGTCGCCAATCTCGGGCGTGAAGTCGCGCCGGAAGATGCCTGGCGCGATGCCAAGCTGGCCTGGAAACTCTCGCGTCAGCAGCAGGCTGTGCTGCGCGCGCTGTGCGCCTGGCGTGAGCGCGAGGCGCGCGCGCGCAACCAGCCACGCAATCGCGTTTTGCGTGAGCATTCGTTGTGGCCGCTGGCACGTACCCAGCCGGACAATCTGGTAGCGCTGGCGCGGATCGAGGACATGCACCCGAAAACCGTGCGTCAGGATGGAGAAACGCTGCTGCAGCTGATTCGCGAGGCGGCCGCATTGCCGCCCGAGCAGTGGCCCGAAGCCTTGCCCGAGCCGCTGCCAATCGAAGCCTCGGCCTTGTTGAAGAAGCTGCGAGCCGTCGGCCAGCGCGAGGGCGAGCGACTGGATATCGTGCCCGAACTGATGCTGCGCAAGAAGACACTGGAGGCCTTGCTGAAAAGCGGCTATCCCAATGGTCCTTATCAATTGCCCGACTCCCTTCGCGGCTGGCGCCGGGAGTTGATGGGGCAGGCGCTGCTTGACTGCCTGGCCGCTGAAGGAGAGTCCGCGTGAAACGCATCTGTTCCATCTATAAAAGCCCGCGCAAGAACGAGATGTACCTCTACGTGCTCAAGGCCGATGCCCTGAAGCGTGTGCCCGAGGGGCTGCTCGCGGTTTTCGGCCCGCCTGCACACGCCTTCGATCTGGTGCTCAGCCCGGAGCGGCAGTTGTCTCGGGAAGACATTGCCACCGTGCTGGAAAATCTCGACAAGCAGGGCTATCACCTGCAGATGCCGCCTCCTGAGGAGGAGTACATTCAGCATCTGCCCGATGAGCTGCTGCGCCGTAACGATCCGGTGTAACAGGCCCTTGAAAAACGTAGGCGAGGCAGGCAAGACAAGGCAAAAAAAGCCGAAAAAGCGCAGTTTACATGCTGTAAATGAGCATTTTGAGGCTTTTTTTAACGCAGTATTGCCAACGCAGGTAGTTTTTCAACGGCCTAGTAAGTCATGCGCCTGCTGATCGCTGAGGAGGATCATGCCTTCTACGCCGAGCGCATTCGCAGCACCTGCCCTGAACTGCAACTGGTCGCCGGCGCGCAGCTGGAACAGCTGTGTGCGCTAGCCGGCGACTGCGACCTGTGGCTGGGGCAGCCCGATCTGCTCGCGCCCTTGTTGCGCGACGGGGCGCGCCCGCAGTGGGTGCAGTCGACCTGGGCCGGCATCACGCCGCTGCTGGCGGAAGGACTGCCGCGTGATTACCGTCTGACCCGCGCCGTCGGCATCTTCGGTCAGGTGATGGCCGAATACGTGCTTGGTCATCTGCTGGCCCAAGAGCGGCGTCTGCTGGCCCGGCTGGCGGCGCAGGTCGAGCAGCGATGGGATCACGGCTTGCCGCGCAGCCTGCGTGGGCGCCGGGTGCTGGTGGTCGGTTGTGGCGATATCGGTCAGGCCGTCGCCGATTTCCTCCAGCCCTTCGGCGTGGAGCTGCGTGGCGTCGCCAGCCAGGCGCGTGAGCAGGCGCCATTTCTCGAAGTGGCGGCCATGGATCGACTGCCGCACCTGGTCGCCTGGGCTGATTACGTGGTCAACCTGCTGCCGGACACGCCGGCAACGCACGATCTGTACGATGCCCGGCTGCTTGCCCATTTCCGCCCAGAGGCGGTGCTGATCAATGCCGGGCGCGGTGTCGCCGTGGTCGATGCCGATCTGGTTGCCGCGCTCGAGCACAACCAGTTGGCCGCTGCGGTGATCGACGTCTGTCGCGAAGAGCCGCTGCCGCCCGGTCATGCATTCTGGACAGCGCCGCGTCTGCTGCTCACCGGCCACAGCTCGGCGCCTACCGATCCGGCACTGATGAGTGAGCTTTTCATCGACAACCTGGCGCGCTGGCAAACGGGAGAGCCGTTACGGGGTGAAGTGGATTTCGCCCGCGGTTATTGAGCACCGAAGCGCTGCGCATGGCACACCCTGCGTCAACTGGCTCCCAATCCCCCGCCGTTCGGCATGCACCGCTTGGCCGGGGCTGGGCCTCACGCTAGACTGCGGCGCTTTTTTCGCCTGAGTACATACTGCTGCCATGGCTGCTGACCTCGAACCCTTCTGGAAATGCAAGACGCTGGATCAACTCGATCAGGGCGAGTGGGAATCGCTGTGCGACGGTTGTGGCTTGTGCTGCCTGCAGAAGCTCGAGGACGAAGACGACGGCGCCGTCTACTACACGCGCATCGCCTGCAAATTGCTGGACCTGCAGACCTGTCGCTGCAGCGATTATCCTAATCGGGTCAGGCATGTGCCCGACTGCATTCAGCTCACCCCGGCGCAGGCCGATCAGTTCCAGTGGCTGCCGCCGACCTGTGCTTATCGCCTGGTCAGCGAAGGCAAGGATCTGCCGCATTGGCACCACCTGGTCAGCGGCGACCCTGACGCTGTGCACGCCGAACGCATCTCCCAGTCGGGGCGCATGCTCAGTGAGAACAGCGTGGCCGAAGACGACTGGGAAGATCATCTGATTTTCCGCGCGGGTTGATCGGCGCGCGGCTTCGTGGCAAATCTGTCGCCCGTCCATGGAATTTGCCCTGTGGCGCAGCTGTCATAGGGTGCCACGTCCTGCATCAGGAGTTTTGCTCGATGTCCCTTCGCTTACCGTTGTACGCGTCTCTGCTGCTGCTGAGCTTGCCGGCCTTCGCCGCCACGCAGAAAGTCGATCTGGATTACCGGGTGCGCTTTCTGCCCGAGAGTAATCAGGCTGAAGTCAGCATCACCCTGGAGAAGGGCGAGCGGGTGCGCAGCCTCGACTTCAATCTTGGCGAAGACGGGCGTTTCAGCGATTTCAAGGCTGACGGCCAGTGGTCGCAGGAGGCTGCCGGGCGCGGCAAGTGGCAGCCGGGCGAGGGCAAGAGCGTACTGAGCTACCGCGTGTTGATCGACAGCGAACGCAAGCCAGGGCGTTACGACGCCAGGATGACCGACGACTGGGCACTGTTCAGGGGCGACGACCTGATTCCGGCGGCCAAGCTCGATCAGCAGGACAAGACCGAGCTGGTGGCGCGCCTGCAGTTCGATCTGCCCAAGGGCTGGAAGAGCGTCGAGACCGGCTGGCCGCGCATCGGCAAGAACCGCTTTCGCATCGACAACCCGCAGCGCAGGTTCGACCGCCCGACCGGCTGGATGCTGGCTGGCAAGCTGGGTACCCGCCGTACTCGTCTGGGCGATACCGAAGTTGCCATCTCCGCGCCAATCGGCGAGGGCATGCGGCGCATGGATATCATGACGTTCCTGACCTTCGTCTGGCCGCAGATCCAGCAGGTGTTCCCGCGTGATCCGGACAAACTGCTGATCGTCGGCGCTGGCAATCCGATGTGGCGCGGTGGCTTGTCGGCGGCCAATTCCTACTACATGCACGCCGACCGTCCCCTGGTCAGCGAGAACGGCACCAGCTCACTGGTGCATGAACTGGTGCATGTGTTCGGCCGCATCTATGGTCGCGAGCGCAGTGACTGGATCGCCGAAGGCCTGGCCGAGTACTACGCCATCGAGTTGATGCGCCGCGCGGGCGGCATTAGTGAAGACCGTTATCAGAAGATCCGCGAGCAACTGATTCGCTGGAGCAAACCGGTCAGCAGTTTGCGTACCGACAATGCCAGCGGCCCCGTCACGGCGCGTGCGGTGTTGCTGTTGCAGGAGCTGGACCGGGAAATTCGGCAGAAGACCAAGGACAAGGGCAACCTGTCGCTGGATGACGTCACCCGCGGGCTGATGCGTCTGGACAAGGTCAGCACCCAGGACTTCATCGATATCACCGAGAACGTCATCGGTGGTCCTTCGAATACGTTGGATACGCGGCTGCTGCGATGAGTGTTACCGCTTCGCTCCCTGTCTGCTGGTTCTAGTCAGAACAAGGGGCCGGAGCGAGTATTGTTACCTTTGGCCAGGCGGTCGTAGAGCACCACGTTGACCGTCGCGGCCAGGTTCATGCAGCCCTGAGTAGGGATGTACACGACTTCAGCGCCACACCAGTCGAGAATCTCCTGCTGCAGTGAGCCGTCCTCTGGGCCGAAGATGTACAGCGCCCGGTCGGGATGGGTATAGGCGGGCAGGGCGCGTGCATCATCAACCAGTTCCACCGCCACTGGGGTGCAACCCAGCGGCAGGATCTTGCGCAAATCGTCGATGTTGATCAGCGGGATATCCTGATGAACCTTCTTGGTGTCGGTGATGAAATCCTTGGCGCGGTCGTAGCGGGTGCCGGTGTAGAACACCGAGCTGACGTCATAGCAGCCCGCCGCACGCATGATGGAGCCGACGTTTTCCGGGGATTTCGGGTTGAACAGGCCGATGCAGGCGTATCGTTTGTTGGCCACGGTGGCACTCGCAAAAGCGCCGATTATACGGTGCTGACCAGCGCGCCCTAGTCCTTTTTCAACAGGCTGGCCAGATCGCCAAAGGCCTTGTAGGTCGATTTGGCAGCCTGAGGGCTGGCGGTGGAGCCTTCGGCGAAATACTGCTGGTCGGTGTAGCGCGAGTGTTCGTTGTCATGACAGAACAGGCACAGCAGCTCCCAGTTGGAACCATCGGCCGGGTTGTTGTGGTGGTTGTGATCGCGGTGATGCACGGTCAGTTCGCTCAGGCGCTTGCCAGAGAACTCGCGGGCGCAGCGGCCGCAGACATGGGGGTACATTTTCAGCGCTTTCTGCCGGTAGCCCTCTTCGGCCTGGGCGGACAGGTAGTAGCGGTTGTTATTGGTGCTCATGACAGAACCTGTTATCGGGAGGTGAACGCTTGACTGGATATGTTGCCAGAATAGAACGAAAGCCAGCTGCACAGGAGATATGTCATGCGCTTGCCTATGTTCGCCGTGATGATTCTGGCCTCCAGCCTTGGCGGCTTGGTCTGGGCTCAGGAACCGATGCGCATGCCGTCCGCGCCTGGGGCAGGTGCGCCGGGCACTGCGACGCCACAGCCTTACGGCCAGCCTTCCACGCCCACTACGATCAAGCGCCAGGGATCGGCGCCCCTCTTACCGCCGCCCCAGGGACAAACGCCCCCAGGGACTGCGCCGAAATCCACTGGCGATCAATCGATTCCGCAGCTCGATGAGCAACTGCGCCGCAATAGCCAGGGGCTGGACGGGCAGCGCAAGGCGGAGTGATCGACGTAGGAGCGGTTGGGCGGCATTCCGCTTCAGTCACGATGCTTGTGGAATCGCGGCTGAGGCGGAATGCCGCCTCAGCCGCTCCTACGGGTGCGCTATCCCGAGCACACGGAACAGGAAGGCGTACTCCAGTGCCACATCCTTGATGCCCTGATACCGTCCACTCATGCCGCCATGGCCGGCACCGAGTTCGGTCTTGAGCAGCAGCAGGTTGGCGTCGGTCTTGTCGCGGCGCAGTCTGGCCACCCATTTGGCCGCTTCCCAGTACTGCACGCGACTGTCGTTGTAGCCTGCGACGGCGAGGATGGGCGGATAGGCCTGGGCGCGTACATTCTCGTAGGGCGCATACGCCTTGATGCGCTCGAATACCTCGGGCTGGTTCGGATCACCCCATTCGTCGTACTCGGTCACGGTCAGCGGCAGATCCGGGTTGAGCATGGTGTTGAGCACATCGACGAAAGGCACTTCGGCAATGGCTGCACCGAACAGCTCGGGACGCTGGTTGAGCACGGCGCCGATCAGCAGGCCGCCGGCGCTGCCGCCGCTGATCGCCAGTTGCGCGGTGGTGGTCAGACCTTCGGTGATCAGGCGTTCGGCGCTGGCGATGAAGTCATCGAAGCTGTTCTGTTTGTGCTCGAGCTTGCCGGCACGGTACCAGGCTTCACCCATCTCGCCGCCACCGCGTATGTGCGCGATGGCGAAGACGAAACCGCGATCCAGCAGGCTCAGGCGGGCGTGGGAGAACCAGGGGTCGAGGCTCGCGCCGTAGGCGCCGTACCCATAGAGATAGAGCGGTGCGGGCTTTGCTGCGGCGAATACCTCGCGGCGCGCCACCAGGCTGATCGGTATCTGCGTGCCGTCGGCCGCAGTGGCCCAAAGGCGGCGGCTCTCATAGGCATCGGCATCGAACGGACCTTCCACCGGTGTCTGCTTGAGGACCTGCTGAGCGCCCGTGGCCAGTTCCAGTTGACGCACTTGCGCGGGGCGGTTCAGCGCTTCGTAGCGCAGGCGGATCACCGGGCTGTGAAACTCCAGGCTGTCCTGTACGTAGAGGCTGTAGGCCGCATCCGGCAGTTGCACGTGATAGGGCGCCTGACCCTGCGGCTGCACCTCCAGAATCGGCAGGCCGCCCTCACGCAGGGCAAGGGTGAGGGCGCGCTGGTTCAGCGTGGCACCTTCGAGCATTACCTGCGGGTCGTGCGCGCGAATCTGTTGCCAGTGCGCGCGTTGCGGTTGCGCCTCGGTGGCGCGATAGAGCGCGAAGTTGATGCCGCTCTGGTTGCTGCGGATCAGCCAGCACCACTGGCCGTCCAGCATGCCGTGATCGACATCGTATTCGTGGCCTTCCTCACGCGGTGCCAGGCAGTTGAAGTCGCCCTGCGGCTGCTGCGCGTCGAGCACCCAGACCTCGCTGGTGGTCTTGCTGCCCAGTTGCAGGATCAACTGACGCTCGGAGCTGGAACGGTAGCAATGCAGGAAGAAGCGGCCATCTGCTTCCTCGAATACGGCTGTGGCGCCCGCTTCGCCGAGGCGATGACGGTAGAGCTTGTAGGGGCGGTGGGTGTCGTCCAGTTCGGTGAAGAACAGCGTCTGGCTGTCGCCCGCCCAGGTCATGCTGCCGTCGCAGTCGTCGAAGGGCAGTTCGCTGATCTGGCCGCTGTCCAGTTCCTTGACGAACAGGCGGTAGATTTCGTCGCCGCTGCTGTCGAGGCTGTAGGCCAGGCGCTGCTGGTCGGGGCTGATGCTGAATGCGCCGACGGACAGAAAGCCACCGGCGGCCAACTCGTTGGGGTCGAGCAACAGCGTTTCGCTGGCCGCGTCGACGTCCAGTGAGCCATCGGCAGGGCGGCGGCAACGATAGTGCCGCGGATATTCGTCCCCGGCGGTGGTGCGCTGGTAGTAGAGGTAGTCGCCCCAGGGCGTCGGCAGCGACAGATCAGTCTCGCGAATGCGCCCCTTGATCTCCTCGAACAGCTGCTCGCGCAGGGCCTGTTGAGGTTCCAGCACGGCATCCAGATAAGCGTTTTCTGCCTGCAGATGCGCCAGCACCTCGTCGCTGTCGCGGTTTTCCAGCCAGTGATAAGGGTCGTTGCCGGCTTCCTGGCGGGCGATGGGGGCAGAGGGCATGGCGTAGCTCCAGAGAACGATAGGGCGACGGCAGGGGCGCCGCGCTGGGCAAAAGCCGCTATCATAAGCGCCCCTTTGTCAGACCTGCCACGCTGGCGCCTGCTTATGATGACTGAAAACGACTACCTCCTGGCCTGGGCGGCCTATGGGATTGCCGCCCTGGGTTGCCTGTTGGTGTGGATGCGCCTGACCAGCTGGATGTGGCGCTACCTGCGCGAGCCGCTCGCCGTGCTGATTGCCGTGCTGCTGTTCAGCCCGACCATCGTCGATCCGGTACGTGAGCTGTTCGCGCCCGCCCTTGCGGTTACCGCCATGGATATATTGCTCAAGGTCGGCAACAACGCCTGGCGCGCGGTCGCTGATCTGGCGCTTTACAGCTTGATCGCGCTTGCCGTGTATCTGGTGTTCGTCGCTGTTCGCTGGCCCATCGAACGTTGGTGGAAAGGACGCAAGGGCGAACAGGTATCTGAGCCTGACGAAGACCCGCGCACCCTGCGCGAACGCATGGAAGAAGACGACGACCTGCCTATTCGCGACTACGAGCGCGATCGCTCTGGCCGTATGGAACCGCGTATTTGATCTGACCCCTTGCGCCTGCCGACCCAGGCGTTCAGCATGATGGCCTTGTGCAAGGGAGGCCCGATGGATTGCGTGTTCTGTGCCATTGCCGAGCGACGGCTACCCGCTCACCGTCTGTATGAAGACGAAGACTTCATCGTGCTGCTGGACATCTTCCCGATGCGTCCGGCCCATGTGCTGATCGTCAGTCGTCTGCATGCGCCGTATCTACATGATCTGCCGCCAGCGGTTCGTGAGCGTCTGCTGGCCTTGTCCGCGCGTGTGGCCGCTGCACTGCGTGAGGCGGGTTACGGCAAGAACGGCGTCAACCTGCTGATAAATGATGGTCCTGATTCCAATCAGCACGTTCCCCATCTTCATTTACACCTGATTCCGCGGCGGCCGGGTGACCTGCCAGCGTTGCTCTGGCGACTGCTGGTGCGATTTCTGCCAATGGGTCGCAAGCGACTCGACGCGCGTCTGCAGGACGAAGCCGATCGTTTGCGTCTGATCCTCGGCAAGGAGAATTGATTCGATGTGCGAATTGCTCGGCATGAGCGCCAATGTACCCACCGATATCGTGTTCAGCTTTACCGGGCTGATGCAGCGGGGCGGCCGCACCGGCCCGCACCGCGATGGTTGGGGCATCGGCTTTTACGAGGGGCGGGGCTTGCGTCTGTTTCAGGACCCGCGGGCGAGCAGCGAATCCGAGGTGGCGCAGCTGGTGCAGCGCTACCCGATCAAGAGCGAGGTGGTGATCGGCCATATCCGCCAGGCCAATGTCGGCAAGGTCAGCCTGGTCAATACTCACCCCTTCAGCCGTGAGTTGTGGGGGCGTAACTGGTGTTTCGCGCACAACGGTCAACTGGCGGGTCTGGAAGGCTCCACCACCTTCTACCGACCCGTCGGCGAAACCGATAGCGAGGCGGCGTTCTGCGATCTGCTCAACCGCGTGCGCCGCGCCTTTCCCGAGCCGGTATCGGTGGAAATGCTCCTGCCGGTGCTGGTGGCAGCCTGTGCCAGCTACCGCAAGCTCGGCGTGTTCAACTGCCTGCTCAGCGATGGCGACTGGCTGTTCAGCTTCTGTTCGACCAAGCTCGCGCATATCACCCGTCGCGCGCCGTTCGGCCCTGCGCAACTCAAGGACGCCGACCTGAAAGTGGATTTCCAGTCGCAAACCACGCCCAATGACGTGGTGACGGTGATCGCCACCGAACCTTTGACCGACAATGAACAATGGTCGCTGTACCAGCCGGGCGAATGGCGCCTGTGGCGTCGTGGCGAATGCATCACTGACGGCAAGGCCTGATCCCATGCTTAGAAGCTACCTGCGTCTGACGCTGTTCGCTTTTGGCCTGTTGCTCGGCGTGCAGGTGCCGGGCTTCGTCGATGACTATGCCAAGCGGGTCGAGGCTCATCGCCTGGAGTCGCAGCAGAGTCTCAAAGGCTTCCAGGAAACTGCGCGCAATTTCTTCAAGGGCGATATGGATGCGCTGGTCGCACACTATCGCGTCAGCGACGACCCGGTGATGCGCAGCGATGCCAATAGCGTGGCGCACCTGGTGCAGCGCTCAGCCTTGCTCGAACGCGAATGGCAGGCCATGCAGGGCCCCTGGTACGCCCAGGCCTGGCACCTGGCGACCGGCGCGGATCACCAGCTGTTCGAGGAAACCCTGCAGGCATACCGTTATCAGGTGTTGTTTACCCCGGATGCGATTCTCTGGGGCGTGATCAGCGCGTTGCTGCTGGCCTGGCTGGCGGAGCTGCTGGTGGTGTCGTGCGGCTGGGTGTTCGGCGCAGGGCAGACCAGGCGTGCGCAACAGCGCCACTGGCGCTGAATACCCGTTCATGGGGGCATCGGGCAAAACACCGGCGATTGGTGAGTACGGCGCTCAGTAGCCGAGAGCCAACTCCGGACCCAGGTAGGCATTGACCTGGAGGATATCGTCCTCGCCGAGCAGGCCGACCGCTGCGGCCAGCTGCAGGCGTGCGAGCAGATAGCGAAGTTTGGCTTCGAGCAGGTCGCGGCGGGCGATGAACACCTGTTCTTCGGCGTTGAGTATATCGACATTGGTACTGGAGCCTGCGAGAAACCCTTTGCGCGCCGAATCCTGCGCCCGCTCGCTGGAAATGACGGCCTGCTGCAGGGCACGAATGCGCGCCTGGCCGCTCTGCACACCGCGGAACTCACGGGTTGTGGCGGAGAACACCTCCTCGCGGCTGGCATTGACTTCTTCACCGGCCTGTTCACGACTCGCGGTGGCCTGGCGCACCCGTGCGCTGACGCCGCCGCCGGAGTAAAGCGGCATGGTGAATTCCAGGCCGATGGAGCTGTAGCGGTTGGTCTGGTTGATGGTGGAGAGCGAATCGCTCTCGCTGTCGGTATAGCCCAGTACCAGATCAAGAGTGGGCCAGTGGGCGCTGCTGGCGCGTTTGACCTCCTCTTCGGCGAGGCCATGATTGAGTTGTCGCGCACGTAGCGAAGGGTTGTTCAGTTGCGCCTTTTGTAGCCAGTCCTGAAGGTTGTCCGGTTGCAGCGGCGGGGTTGGAAAGTCCGTGTGCAGGGTGGAGAGCTGGTCCGGGTTGGTACCGAGCAACTCCTGCAACAGGCGCAGGGCGACCACCAGATTGTCCTCGGCTTCGATCACGCCGGCCCTCGCCAGGTCACGTCGTGCGGTGGCCTGGTCGACATCGGTGATGGTGCCGTCGCCCAGGTCGAAGCGGCGCTTGGCAGCCGCTACCTGCTGCTCGAAAGCCTTGAGCTTGGCGCGCGAAAGGTCGATGGTCTCGCGCGTCAGCAACACATCGAAGTAGCGACTGGCCAGTCGTACGGCAACACTCTGCGTCTTGGCATCGAACACCGCTTCGCTGTAGCTGGCGCGTTGCTTGCCCTGGCGGTACTCGACCATTTTCTGGCGGTTGTACAGCGGCTGGCGCAATTGCACGCTGAGGTTTTCCGAGTCGTAGTCCAGATCGTTCTCGATGCGCCGGCCGAGTACATTCTGTTGCTCCTGGGTACCGTCCACCTGGCTTTTGCTGGCCCTGGCCGTGACCTGTGGCAGCAGCCCGGCTCTGCCGATGGCGGGGTTTTCAAGCCCTGCGGCACGTTCGTGGACGGCCGCACGATAGGTCGGGCCCTGCAGCTGCAGCAATTCCCAGGCCTGCACCAGGTCCATGGAGTGGGCGGGCAGGCTGACCAGGCAGCAGAGGCCTGACAGGATCTGGCGTACGAGCATGTCATTGCTCCTTGAAGGCCCCATCGATACGGTCGAGCATGGGCTTCATCAGATAGCTCATCAGGTTGCGTTCACCGGTCTTGATCGTCACGGTGGCTGGCATGCCAGGGCGAATGCGATTGTTGCCCAGCTTGTCCATGCCTTCGGCGGTGACCTCGATCTCGGCCAGGTAGTAGGGCTGCTTGTTGGTCTCGTCGATAAGGCGATCGGCGGAAATCGTCAGCACGCGACCAGGAATGTTCGGCGTCTGCGCGTGGTTGAATGCGGGGAAGGCGATGTCCACCGGCAATCCAGGTTGCATCTTGTCGATGGCCTGCACTGGCACCATGGCATCCACCTGCAGCGGCTCATTGGCCGGCACCACGTCCATGATCCGCGAGCCGGCCTGGATCACCCCGCCTATGGTGGAGGCAGACAACCCCAGCACCACGCCGTCGATGGGCGAGCGGATCACTGTGTTGGTGACTTCATAGTCCAGTGCTCGCAGGCGGTCGGCGAGGGCGGCGGCCTCTTTCTGCATATCGCTGAGCTGCGATTGCACTTCCTGCTGGTAATTCTGTTCAAGCTGGAGAATGCGCAGTTTGAGCTCGGCGATCTGGTTGCGCGTACGTCCTGTGTCGGCGATGTTCTGCGCCAGCGAGGCGCTCAGTTCGGCGGCGTTGCGTTCCAGTTCGAGCATGCGGTTGCGCGTCACATAGCCTTCCGCCGCGAGGCTGCGCACGCCGTCGAGCTCCTGGTTGAGCAGCCTGATCTGCGCGCTGCGCGAGTACTGGACCTGGCGCAGGCCCTTGAGCTGCTCCTCGGCGCCGAGGATGTTCTCGCGGAGAATCTCGGCTTCGCCGGTCAATGCCGTACGGCGGGTAGTGAACAGGCGCTGCTGCAGGGCGACGGAGGCATGCAGGCGTGGGTCGTCGGCGAACTGGCTGAGCAACTCAGGGTCGAACTCGACCTGTGCTGCGCCGTCGCGCTCGGCCTGCAGGCGACTTTTTACTGTGCTGACCACGATGTACTGCGCGCGGACCATGCCCTGCTCGGCAATAGCGCGGGTGGCGTCCAGTTCGATCAGCGGCTGGTTGCGTTGCACCAGATCACCCTCGCGCACCAGGATGGCGCCGACCGAGCCGCCGGTCAGGTGCTGGATGGTCTTGCGGTTGTCGGTGACGTTGACCGTGGCATTGGCCACCACTCCGGCATCCAGTGGCGCGAGAATGGCCCAGAGAATGAATCCGCCGAAGCCGGCGAGCACCAGCGACAAGCCCCAGCGACTGGGTTTGCCATCGTCCATGTCAACTGTGCAGGGGCTATCCGTCAGTATCAGCCCCTTGCTTTCGAACTGCAGATCGGACATGACATGTCACTCCTTGGCCCGTACCGAGGCCAGGGTCGGCGCCCCTTTACCGGTGGGGACCACGTTGGCCTGGCGCAACGCGGCGAATACCTCATCGCGGCTGCCGAACATCTGTACAGCGCCTTCGCGCAGTACCAGAACCTTGTCCACCATGCTCAGCACGGTGGGGCGGTGGGAGATCAGCACCAGGGTCTTGCCGCGTTGCTTGAGGTCGAGCAGCGCTTGCAGCAGCGCCGCTTCGCCGACGTCGTCGAGGCTGGCGTTGGGCTCGTCGAGGACGATCAGCGAGGGCTCGCCATAGAGTGCGCGGGCCAGACCGATGCGCTGCTTCTGCCCGCCAGACAACGAGCCACCGTCGGCGCTCAGATGGGTGTCGTAGCCGTGCGGCAGGTGCAAGATCATTTCATGCACGCCGGCCTGCCTGGCGGCCAGGATCACTGCCTCGCTGTCGATTGCGCCGAAGCGCGCGATGTTCTCGGCGATGCTGCCTTCGAACAGTTCGACGTCCTGCGGCAGGTAGCCGAGCCAGGGACCCAGTTCGGCCTTGTTCCATTGATAGATATCGGCGCCGTCCAGGCGCACCTTGCCGCCTTGCGCTTGCCAGACGCCAACCAGCAGGCGGGCCAGGGTGGATTTTCCCGATGCCGAGGGCCCGATGATGCCCAGAGCTTCGCCGGGCGACAGGTTGAAGCTGACGCCGCGCAGGATCGGCGTGGGCGAGCCCGGTGCGCTGGCGAAGGCGTTCTCCACGTGGAGCATGCCCAGCGGCTTGGGTAGCGGCATGGAGGGCTTGTGCGCAGGGAAGTCGGTCAGCAGCCCGGACAACCGGGCCCAGGCAGCGCGGCTGGAGAGCAGCTGCTTCCAGGCCGAAATTACCTGCTCCACTGGCGCCAGGGCACGACCGGAGAGGATCGAGCAGGCGATCATCATGCCTGGGGTGATCGTGCCCTGGATTGCCAGCAAGGCGCCGGCGCCCAGGATCAGCGACTGCAGGGTGACACGCACGAAGCGACTGGCCCCGGCGATGTAGGCCGCGCGGTCTGAGGCCAGGGTTTGCAGTTCGAGAATTTTCAGGTGGTTGCCGAACCAGCGCTGACGAATCGCCGGCAGCATGCCCATGGCTTCGATCACTTCGGCATTGCGCAGGTTGTTGTTGGCGAAACTGCCGGATACCAGCGAGGCCTGATTGGCCTCGGCCAGCGGCTTGCGGGTACTGACTTCGGTCAGCCAGGCCAGGCTCACCAGCAGTAACGAGCCGATCAGGGTAATCAGGCCGAGCAGTGGGTGCACCAGGTAGATCACCAGCAGGAAGATGGGGGTCCAGGGGGCGTCGAAGAAGGCGAACAGGCCGTTACCGGTGAGAAACTGGCGAACCTGCGAGAGGTCCTGCAGCGCCTGGGCGGGGTTGCCGCCGGCGCGGCGCAGGTTGCGCTCGAAGGCGGCGCCGAAGATGCGCTTGTTGAGCATCATGTCGAGACGGTTGCCGACGCGGATCAGCACGCTCGAGCGCACCACCTCCAACAGCGCCATCAGTACATACAGACCGATCACCAGCACGGTGAGCATTAGCAGGGTAGTGACGTTGCTGCTGACCAGGGCGCGATCATAGACCTGCAGCATATAAACAGCCGGGGTCAGCATCAGCAGGTTGATCACCCCGCTGAAGGCGGCCAGTGCGTAAAAGGTACGGCGCAGGCGAAACAGCACCTCGGCCAGCTCGGAACGCGGGGACTGCGGGACGTCCATGGGACCCTCCGGCACTGCATGTTCGCTGGGTGTCCTGCTTGGGGTGACGGCATTTCGACGATTGATGCGCAGGACCGTCTATTGGAGACATTTTTTTGTCTTCTATGGTGTCGCCATGTAGGTATAGATGGAATTTTCGTCGATGTGCAAGGTATTTCAGCGGCTTATTTTTTCCATGTTTCGTTTTGTTTCATCAAAAAAATCTTTATTCAATAAAAGCTTATAGGAATGAAAGATAACTAACGAGGCGACTGACGGTATCTTGACAATCCTATGGGCTAGGACTTAAGTCTAGTCGTGTGATCCGAGCCAAGAAGTCGACACGGCTTTCGTTCGAGAGCTCCTGCATGGGGGCGATCACCCTCGGAATCACGTTTTACCGGACGCCTGAGGCGTCTTTGACAGGGCATTTCGCCGACCCGCAATTGCACGGGTCTCACACTGCCTGATTTCTGACGCTAGGTTTCGTGCCAGCGTCAGCATAGGGACATACCAAGCACTGATTGCACGCCGATCAGCCCAGCATGTCGGTGTGGCAGCGTTTGGCCTCTATCCCGGGAACGCTCTGACGATTGCGTAATGCGCAACGGATGGGGTGGGCTGCTTCTGTGCCAGGGATTCCTTCGACTTCGCGCATTCAGCCGCTGGGCATCCGAGGTGTAAGGAAATGGCCAATTTCATCAAGTCCGATCTCGAGTTCATCCTGCAGCAGATTTTCATTGCCGAGGCGCATGCAGCCGGGCAGAGCCTGAGTGAATTGCTGCCCAATTCCCAGGTGCCCTGGGGCCTGCGTACAGTGGATGGCAGCTACAACAACCTGGTGGAGGGCCGTACCTTCTGGGGCGCCGCCGACCAGGAGTTCCTCCTGTTGCTGGACCAGCAGTTCCGCAATGACCAGGACGGCGACACCTTCGATATGAATGGCGGTGCGCCGGGCGGAGAGGTGACCAATACCGATTACGGCGCCACTGGCAATGTGGCCGATGCCGACCCGCGGATCATCTCCAACCTGATCGTCGACCAGACCATCAGCAATCCGGCGGCGGTGCAGGCTTTCATTGATATCGGGATGGGCATGCTGGCCGACGGCAGCCAGCTGGACCCGGATGGCAACCCCTATCCCGTTGGTACCGTGCTGGATCTCGACGGCGTGGCGATTCCTGCCGGCCAATCGTTATTTATCCCCAATACTGCGCCGGACGAAGGGCTTTCGGCCGGCTTCAACACCTGGTTCACCTTCTTCGGCCAGTTTTTCGACCATGGCCTGGACCTCGTCAACAAGGGCAGTAACGGCTTCGTCTTCATTGCGCTGCAGCCGGACGACCCGCTGTACAACCCGGCCACACCGCAGACCAACTTCATGGTGGTTACCCGTGCCAGCGTCGAGGTGGACGCGGACGGTAACCGTGTGCACGTCAACCAGACCACGCCGTTCGTCGACCAGAACCAGACCTACAGCTCGCACGCCTCGCACCAGGTGTTCCTGCGGGCTTATGTGCTGGTGGATGGCCAACCCATGGTCACCGGCAAACTGCTGACCAACCGCGATCTGGGCGGCGACGGCATTTTCGGCACCGAGGACGACGTAGAGCTTGGCGGTATGGCCACCTGGGGCGTGCTCAAGGCCCAGGCTCGTGACGTGCTGGGCATCGAACTGGACGATCAAGATGTCGGCCGGGTGCCGTTGTTGGCCACCGACCAGTACGGCAACTTCATCCCGGGCGCTAACGGCATGCCGCAACTGGTCACCGCCGGCGGTCTGGTCGAGGCCAGCCTGGCTGCACCCGTGGACGCTTCTCTGGCGCTGAGCACCGGTCATGGCTTCCTCGATGACATCGCTCATTCGGCCAACCCGTTCAACAGCCAGACCGGCGCGCCGCTGGTGGCCGATGCCGATGGCGTGGCCGGGGTCAACGACGGCCTGGCTGGCACCTACGACGACGAGTTGCTCGACGCCCACTTCATGGCCGGTGACGGCCGGGTCAACGAGAACATCGGCCTGACCGCCGTGCACCATGTGTTCCACGCCGAGCACAATCGCCTGGTCGAACATACCAAGGACGTGGCTCTGCAGGCCGCCGCCGATGGCGACATCGCCTTTCTCAACCAGTGGCTGTTGCAGCCGGTCGGCGCGATTCCGGCCGATCTTTCGACTCTGGTATGGAACGGTGAACGGTTGTTCCAGGCCGCCAAGTTCGGCACCGAGATGCAGTACCAGCACCTGGTGTTCGAGGAGTTCGCGCGCAAGGTGCAGCCATTGGTGGACGAGTTCCTCATCCCCAACGGTTACGATGCCACGATCAACCCGGCGATCATGGCCGAGTTCGCTCACACCGTTTATCGCTTCGGTCACTCGATGCTGACCGAGACGGTCGATCGCTTCGATCCGAGCTTCCAGAACGACAGTAGCATGGGGCTGATCGAGGCCTTCCTCAACCCGCTGGCGTTCGACGATAACGGCACGCTGTCGCCCGAAGAGGCTGCTGGCGCCATCGTCCGCGGCCTGACCCGGCAACTGGGCAACGAGATCGACGAATTCGTCACCGGAGCCCTGCGCAGCAACCTGCTCGGCCTGCCGCTGGACCTGGCGGCGATCAATATCGCCCGCAGTCGCGACACTGGCGTGCCGTCGTTGAACGAGGCGCGCGCCGAATTCTTCGCCATGACTGGCGATAGCCAGCTGCGTCCCTACACCAGTTGGCTGGACTTCGCCCTGCACCTGAAACATCCAGAGTCGTTGATCAACTTCATTGCCGCCTATGGCACACATGCCAGCATCACCGGGGTGACCTCGCTGGCGGCCAAGCGCGCTGCGGCCATGGATATCGTGCTCGGTGGCGGCGCGATCTCCGACGACGCGCGCATGGCCTTCCTCAACGGGCCGGCGGCCAGCACCGGGGTCAATGACATCGACTTCTGGATCGGCGGCCTGGCCGAGCAGATCATGCCCTTCGGCGGCATGCTCGGCTCCAGCTTCAACTTCGTCTTCGAGACGCAGATGGAGGCGCTGCAGAACGGTGACCGCTTCTACTACCTGGCGCGTCTGGATGGCCTCAACTTCCTCACCGAGATGGAGGACAACTCCTTCGCCAAGCTGGTGATGCGCCATACCGATGCGGTGCACCTGCCGGCGGATATCTTCTCCAGGCCGGGGCTGATCCTCGAAGTGAATCAGTCGGCGCAGTTCAACGACGGGCTCGGTAGCGCCGACCCGGTTGGCGACAACCCGCTGATCCCGCTGGTTATCCGCGATAACCCGGAGACGCCGGAGGTCGACACCAACTACCTGCGTTATACCGGCGACGAGCACGTGGTGCTGGGTGGCACCGCTGACGACGACGTGATGGTCGGCAGTATCGGCGACGACACCCTGTGGGGCGATGGCGGCAATGACCGCCTGGAAGGTGGCGACGGCAACGACGTGATCGAAGGTGGCGCGGGCGACGACATCATCACCGACAAAGGCGGTGACGATGTGCTCAAGGGTGGCGACGGCAACGATGTGATCCACGGCGGTAACGGTTTCAATCTGATCCTCGGCGGCCATGGCAACGACTTCATCATCACCGGTGAGGACGTTTCGGAGGTCTTCGCCGGCACTGGCAACGACTTCATCCTCGGTGCCAAGGGCAACCTGCAGACCGCTGGTAACGAGGGTGACGACTGGATCGAGATCGGCACCCAGGACGGCGCCCCCGGCGACAACCTCGAGCCGTTCTCCACCGATACCGTGAACGGCCATGATGTGTTCGTCGGCGGTCCCGGTTTCGACGAGGTGATAGGCGAGGGCGGCGATGACATCATGATCGGCTCCGAAGGCGCCGATCACTTCGACGGCAACTCTGGCTTCGACTGGGCCGCTTACAAGGACGATCAGGTCGGTGTGAAGGTCGACCTGATCGTCGACGACTTCGTCGAGCCGCCGGTGGCGCCATCCAATGCCGGTATCCTCGACCGCTTCGCCGAGGTGGAAGGCCTGTCCGGTTCGGCACATGCCGACATCCTGCGCGGCGACAACGCCGATGCTGCGCTGATCGCCCAGGCCGGTGCCCAGGGCAGTCTGCTGACTGCCGAGGGCATCGCCCGCATCACCAACCTGCAGCAGATGCTCACCGAGTTCTTCGGGGCGCCGCAGACCTCCTTCGGTAGCGGCAATATCATTCTTGGCGGTGGCGGCAGCGACGTGCTGGAAGGTCGCGGCGGCGACGACCTGATCGACGGTGATCGCTGGCTCAACGTGCGTATCAGCGTGCGCGAGAACAACGACGGTACGGGCAATGAGATCGCGTCCTTCAACAGCATGAAAGACATGATCACGCTGATGCTCGACGGCGTGTACAACCCAGGCCAGTTGGTGATCCAGCGCGAGATCCTCGATAGCGCCGATAGCTTCGACACCGCGCTGTACGGCGGGCCGCGCGAGAACTACACCGTGACCACGCTGGCCGGCATGACCATCGTCACCGACAACGTTGGCGACGAAGGTGTCGACCGCCTGCTCAATATCGAGCGCATCCAGTTCGCCGACAGCGCCTTGGTGCTGGTCGGCGGCCAGTTCGTCGAGGAGGTGGCCGGTACCCAGCAGGGCGGCAACTTCTCGCCCACCGGCGCGCTGCAGATTCTCGACGTCAATGGCGACCCTGTCGATGCACCGGCCATGGGCCAACTGCTACGGGTTTCCGCCGCAGGCGTCGGCGACGAGGACAATGGCAATGGTCTGATCAATGGCCGGCCGGTCAGCTATGTCTGGCAGTTCGAGGCGGATCCAGGCTCGGGCATCTTCCAGGATATCGTCGAAGAAGGCGGTGCGCGGCCGTCCACTCAGGATGGCGTCTCCTATCGCGTCAGCCCCAACCTGGACGGTCTGGCGATTCGCGTGATCGCCATTTACCAGGACGATAACGGCGTGCTGGAGCGGGTGGCCTCCGTGGCTACCGACCCGGTAGCGGGCGGTGAACTGCCGCTGCCGCCAGCTCCGCTGCCGGTGGAAAGCGACGTGGTCAGCCCCGGCAATGGCCTGCGGTTGATTCGCTCTGACCTGCAGTTCATTCTCGACCAGATCATCATCGCCGAGCGCCATGCCGCCGGCGAGGAACTGATGGACATCATCCCCAACTCGCGCCTGCCCTGGGGCCTGCGCACGGTGGATGGTACGTTCAACAACCTGGTCTCCGGGCAGGAGCACTTCGGTGCGGCAGATCAGCCGTTCCCGACCTCGACGACGCAGGACTTCATCAACGACCCCGATGGCGACACCATCGACTTCAATGGGCCGGGCATCCCGGGCGGTGAGTTCAGCAACGGCAACTATGCCTACGATCCGGCCGATGTGACCAACCCGAACGATCCCACCGCGCCCTGGAACGTGGTGGATGCCGATCCGCGGACCATCTCCAACCTGATCGTCGACCAGACGATCACCAATCCGGCGGCGGTACAGGCCTATGTCGATGCCGGCCTGGGTACTCTGGATGTCAACGGTGTGCTGCTGGATCTCAACGGCCAGCCGATCCCGGAAGGTATGCCGCTGTTTATCCCCAACAGCGCGCCGGACGAAGGGCTGTCGGCCGGCTTCAACTCCTGGTTCACCCTGTTCGGCCAGTTCTTCGATCACGGCCTGGACCTGGTCAACAAGGGCGGCAACGGCACGGTGTTCATCCCGCTGCAGCCGGACGATCCGCTCTATGTCGAGGGCGGCTCGACCAACTTCATGGTGCTGACTCGGGCCACCAACCAGGCAGTGCTCGCCGGTACGGACGGTGTACTCGGCACGTCGGACGATGTGCATGTGCATGTCAACCAGACCACGCCATTCGTCGACCAGAACCAGACCTACACCTCGCATGCCTCGCACCAGGTGTTCCTGCGTGAATACGCCATGACCGACGAGGGTCCGGTGGCCACCGGGCGCCTGCTCAATGGCGCCGATGGCGGCCTGCCGACCTGGGCCGAGGTCAAGGCCCAGGCGCTCGACATGCTGGGCATCGTGCTTACCGATGCCGATGTGGTGAATGTGCCGCTGCTGGCTACCGACCAGTACGGCAAGTTCATCCCTGGCGCCAATGGCTACCCGCAGTTCGTCACCGGCGGCGGTCTGGTTTCCGCTCAGCCGGGCGGGGTGGCAGTACCTCCTGACGTCGTGCGCACCAATCACGCCTTCCTCGACGATATTGCGCATAACGCCAACCCCATCAACAGCCAGACAGGCGCGATGAAGACCGCCGATGCTGACGGTATCGTTGGCCTGACCGATGACCTGGGTAATCCTGTGTCGTCCAATCTGTTCTTCGACGACGAGCTGCTCGATGCCCACTTCATCACCGGCGACGGCCGCGGCAACGAGAATATCGGCCTGACCGCCATCCACCATGTGTTCCACGCCGAGCATAACCGCGTGGTGGCGCATACCAAGGACGTGGTGCTGGCCTCCAACGATATCGACTTCATCAACCAGTGGTTGCTGGAACCGGTCAATAGCCTGCCGGGCAGCCCGGATGGGTTGGTGTGGAATGGCGAGCGACTGTTCCAGGCCGCGCGTTTCGCCACCGAGATGCAGTATCAGCACCTGGTATTCGAGGAGTTCGCGCGCAAGGTGCAGCCGCAGGTGGACGTGTTCTTCAACGCCACCCAGGTGTACGACAGCACGTTGAATCCGGCAATCATGGCTGAGTTCGCCCACGTGGTGTACCGCTTCGGCCACTCGATGCTGACCGAGACGGTGGATCGCTTCGATCCGAACTTCGTCTCCAGCGAGCTGGGGCTGATCGAGGCCTTCCTCAATCCACTGATGTTCAACCAGCTGAACAATCCGGACTTCGATCCGTTACAGCCGGTAGGGCCGGGTAATGAACAGTACATCAGCGTCTCGGCGGAAGAGGCCGCCGGCGCCCTGGCGCGCGGCATGACCCGGCAGTTGGGCAACGAGATCGACGAGTTCGTCACCGAGGCCCTGCGCAACAACCTGCTCGGTCTGCCGCTGGACCTGGCCACCATCAACCTGGCACGCGGTCGCGAGACCGGGGTGCCGTCGCTCAATGCGGCGCGCCAGGAGTTCTATGAAATGACCGGCGATAGCCAGCTGAAGCCGTATACCAGCTGGATCGATTTCGCCATGAACCTCAAGCACCAGACCTCGCTGGTCAACTTCATCGCTGCCTACGGTACGCATGCCGCCCTGCTGGCACTCGATGTCGATACTCTGGCCGAGAAACGGGCGGTGGCCTTTGCCCTGGTATTCGGCGGCACGGCATTGATCGATGACGGTACGCCAGAAGGCCGTTTGTTCGACGCGGACGCCGAAGGCGTCGATCGCATGGCCTTCCTCAATGGCCCGGCGGCAACCACCGGGGTCAACACGATCGACTTCTGGATTGGCGGCCTGGCCGAGAAGATCATGCCCTTCGGCGGTATGCTCGGCTCCAGCTTCAACTTCGTCTTCGAGACGCAGATGGAGGCGCTGCAGGATGCCGACCGCTTCTACTATCTGGAACGATTGGCTGGCCTGAACATGCTCACCGAGATGGAGAACAACTTCTTCTCGCGCATGGTCATGGCCAACACCGATGCCACCCACCTGCCGGGAGATATCTTCTCCACGCCGGGCTTTATCCTCGAGGTGAACCAGGCTCAGCAGTACACCGGCCTGGGCGTCGACGGGCGTGCCGATCCGGATAGCGGCGACCCGCTGCTACCGGAAGTGATTCGCGGGCCGAACTTCCTGCAGTACAACGGCGACGAGCACGTGGTGCTCGGCGGGACCGAGAGCAATGACACCCTGATCGGCAGCATCGGCGACGACACGCTCTGGGGAGACGCCGGTAACGACCGTCTGGAAGGCGGCTTCGGTAACGACTTCCTCATGGGCGGTGCCGGCGACGACATCATCACCGACATGGGAGGTGACGATGTGATCCGTGCCGGCGAAGGCAACGATGTGATCCATACGGGCAATGGCTTCGACCTGGTGATGGCCGGCCACGGCAAGGACTTCGTCATCTCCGGCGAGGACGGTACGGAGATCTTCGGTGGGCCGGGCGATGACTTCATCCTCGGCACTCGCGGCAATGAGGCGCAGTTTGGTAACGAAGGCAACGACTGGCTGGAACTGGGTGGTCCCGACGGCAACGGCGGCGACAACTTCAGCGAGTTCGGACTGGACGATGTGATCGGCCACGACGTGTTCATCGGTGAGTTCGGCATCATCGACCGCATGGACGGCGAAGGTGGTGATGACATCATGTTCGGCAACGGCGGCGAGGGTGACCGCTACGTTGGCGGCTCCGGCTTCGACTGGGCGGGCTTCCGCGACGATCCGTTCGGGGTCAACGTGGACTTCCGTCTGCGCGCCTTCGACGAAACGCCGGTGGCACCGTCCGATGTATCGGTGCTGGCGCGCTTCGAGTTCATGGAAGGGCTGTCGGGCTCGCAGCATGCCGACATCCTCAACGGCGACGACCGCGACGCCACGGCCATTGCGCTGTCCGGCGCCTACGGCAGCGTGCTGAGCGACGACTATATGGACATGGTCGACGGCTTGCGGGCGTTCATCAACGAACTGGCCGATCCGTTGACCAGCCTCGGCGAGGTCACCTCCTTCGGCGCGGGCAATATCATCCTCGGCGGTAACGGCAGCGACCTGATCGCCGGTAACGGCGGCGACGACCTGATCGACGGTGACATGTGGCTCAACGTGCGCATCAGCGTGCGTGAGAACAACGATGGTAGCGGCGCAGAGATCGCCAGCTTCAACAGCATGGTGCCGATGATCCCGCTGATGCTCAACGGCACCTACAACCCGGGACAACTGGTCATCGTCCGCGAGCTGATGTCCGGCACGGTCGACCCGGATGACCTCGGGCAGTCCTTCGATACGGCGGTCTACTCCGGGCTGATGTCCGAGTATGAAGTGCTCGAGTGGGGCGATGGCCTGTTCGGTGTACGCCACGTTGGCCCGGATGGTTTGGACAACGATGGTGACGGCCTCCTCGACGTGGTCGGTGCCGATGGCGCGGACATGATCCGCAATATCGAGCGCATCCAGTTCAACGACCAGGTCATGGTGCTGGTCGAAGGGCGCAACGCCGAGGTAGAAGGTGCGCTGCGCATCAGCGATGGCTCGCCCAGCGTCGGCCAGGTGCTCAGTGTTTCGGCAGCCTGGGTAACGGACGGCGACAACGTCAGCGCCAGTAACCTGGGTGGTTCGATCACCGGCCCCATCAGCTACTACTGGCAAGTGGACCCCGAGGGCGACGGCACCTTCGAAGATATCGTGACGGAAAACATCGGCGGCGAAGCTGCCCGTGCCACCGGCCCGAACTTCACCGTGACGCCTGAGTTCGAGGGGTTGGCCCTGCGCGTCAAGGCGATCTACAAGGACGCCCACGGCGTGCTGGAAACCGTGCTCTCGGCACCGACCAGTTTGGTCGTGCAAGGTGGCGATCCAAACGATCTGCCGGTGGGTAGCGTGTTGCTCAGCAATCTGACACCTGTCACCGGTCAGCAGATTGAAGCAACGCCTGCGTTCACTGATGCGGATGGGCTTGATGGCGTCGAGCTGCACTATCAATGGCAAGTTGGTGATGGGCAGAGCTTCGCCAACATACCCGGAGCCAACAGTGTGACCTTCCTTCCCGGTCAGGCGCTGGCCGGTCAGATGCTCCGCGTCGTTGTCAGCTACAACGATAACGGCAACACGCTGGAGTTCGTCACCTCGTCCGCAGTCGTTCTCGGTCTCGGTGCAGTAGGCACCGAAGGCAACGATGTGATGATCGGCACGCCGGGTGTCGATCTGCTCGAGGGGCTGGGCGGTAACGACAGCCTCTTCGGGCTGGCCAACAACGACATCCTCGATGGCGGTGCCGGCAATGACCTGATCGATGGCGGCGAGGGCGACGATCAGATGATCGGTGGTGCCGGCAATGACACCTTTGTGGTCGATAGCTTGGGCGATGAGGTGATCGAGCAACTGGGTGGCGGTACGGATACCGTGCTCACGACCCTGAACAGCTACAGCCTGGGCGATAACCTGGAAAATCTGGCGTTCGTCGGAGAAGGGGACTTCAACGGCAGTGGCAACGATCAGGACAACCAGGTGGCAGGCGGAGCCGGCAATGACAGCCTCAATGGCGGTGGCGGAAACGACATGCTCCAGGGTGGTGCCGGCAATGATCTGCTCGATGGTGGCGTGGGCGCAGACAGCATGAGCGGTGGTGGTGGCGACGATACCTACAGGGTGGATAACTTCGCCGATCAGGTCATCGAGGCGGCCAATGCCGGCAACGACAGCGTGCGCACCACGCTGGCCAGCTACGTGCTGGGCGCCAACGTGGAGAATCTGACCTTCATCGGTGCGGGCCCATTCGTTGGAACCGGTAATGCGCTGGCCAACGTGATCGAGGGGGGCGACAGCAACGATACGCTCAACGGCGGCGGCGGCAATGACACCCTCGTCGGTGGTTTGGGGGCCGATATCCTCATCGGCGGAGCGGGCAACGATACCTATGAGGTCGACGATGCTGGCGATCAGGTGGTGGAGGGCGCCGGAGGCGGTACGGACCTGGTTCGCACCACGCTGGCCAGCTACACCCTGGGCGCCAATGTCGAGCACCTGACCTACCTCGGTACGGATGCCTTCAGTGGCACCGGTAATGGCTTGGCCAACACCCTCATCGGTGGGATTGGCGATGATGTGCTCAACGGTGGCGCCGGCAACGATAGCCTGCAGGGTGGCGATGGCAGCGACCTGCTCGACGGCGGTCTCGGCAACGACACTATGGCCGGTGGTGCTGGAGACGACAGCTATCTGGTCAATGCCACAGGCGATCAGGTGGTCGAGGAGGTGGATGGCGGTACCGATACGGTCAGCACGACGCTGGCCAGCTACACCCTGGGGGCCAATGTCGAGAACCTGATCAAGATCAATGGCGGCAACTTCACCGGTACCGGCAACGCTTTGGTCAACCATATCGTCGGCGGCAGCGGCAATGACACGCTCAACGGCCTGGCCGGCGATGATGTGCTGGATGGTGGTCTGGGCAACGACACCTTAAATGGTGGCACGGGCGACGACCTGATGACCGGTGGTGCAGGGAACGACACCTATGTGGTCGACAGCCTCGGCGACCAGATAGTCGAGGAGGAGGACGGTGGCACCGATACCGTCCGCACCACGCTGAATGCCTACAACCTCGCAGCGGTTCTTGAGCACCTGACCTTTATCGGCGTGGGTAACTTCGTCGGTACGGGTAATGCTCTGGCCAACACCATCACTGGCGGTGCGGGTAACGATGTGCTCGATGGTGGGGCGGGCGTAGATCGGATGGTCGGTGGCGCCGGTAACGACTTTTACTACGTCGACAATGCCGGCGATGTGGTGGTGGAGGCGGCAGGCGCTGGCATCGACACGGTGTACTCGGGCCTGGCCAATTACACCCTGAGTGCCAATGTCGAGAACCTGATCCATGGCGACGTTGGCAGCACTGTGGCCAACGGTAATGCGCTGGCCAACGTGATGCAGGGCAATGTGGGCAACGATGTGCTCAATGGCCTGGGCGGTAACGACACCCTGCAAGGTATGGATGGCAACGATACCCTCAACGGTGGAACGGGTAACGACCTGCTCGAAGGTGGCGATGGCGACGATACGCTGCTTGGCGGTGCCGGCAACGACACCTTGAACGGTGGTGACGGTGACGACTTCCTCGACGGCGGTACGGGTAACGACAGCATGAGTGGTGGTGCTGGCAACGATACCTATGTGGTCAATGCGGTCGGCGATCAGGTGATCGAAGAGGTCGATGCGGGCATCGACACGGTGCGCACGACGCTGGCCAGTTACACCCTGGGCGCCAATGTCGAGAATCTGGTCAAGATCAACGGCGGCGCTTTCACAGGTAATGGTAATGAGCTAGCCAACCAGATCGTCGGCGGTACGGGCAGCGATGTACTCAATGGTCTGGCTGGGGATGACGTCCTGGAGGGCGGTGCCGGCAACGACACGCTCAACGGTGGCGAAGGTGACGACCTCATGACCGGTGGGGTCGGTAACGACACCTATGTCGTCGACAGTGTGGGTGACCAGGTTGTAGAGGGTGTTGGTGCAGGAACCGACACGGTGCGCACCACGCTGGCCAGTTACACCTTGGGCGATAACCTGGAGCATCTGACCTTTATCGGCGCAGGGAACTTCGCCGGTACAGGTAATGCCCTCAACAACACCATCACTGGTGGTGCAGGAAATGACACGCTGGATGGTGGGGTGGGCGTCGATCGCTTGGTCGGTGGTGCGGGTAACGACAGCTACCACGTCGATGTCGCTGGGGATGTAACGGTCGAGGCTGCCGGCGGTGGCATCGATACGGTGTACTCCAGCAGCGCCACCTATACCCTGAGAGCCAATGTGGAAACCCTGGTGCATGTCGGAGCCAACGGTACCAATGCCAACGGTAATGGCCTGGCCAACATGATGTTCGGTGGCATCGGCGATGACACGCTCAATGGGGCAGGTGGCAACGATGTGCTGTATGGCGGCGAAGGTAACGACACCCTGATAGGGGGGGCCGGTATCGATCTGCTCTACGGCGAGGCCGGCAATGACACCCTGCTGGGCGGTGACAGCATCGATCTGCTGGAGGGTGGCGAGGGCAACGATGTGCTGAACGGTGGCCTGGGCAACGACGTGATGACCGGTGGATCGGGTGATGACGTCATCAATGCCAGTCAGGGCAACGACATCCTGGTGTTTGGCCCGAACTTCGGCAACGACACCATCATCGGCTTCGATGCCAATCCGGCTGGTGGCCAGGATCTGCTGAACATCGCGGCCTTCGGCCTGACGCTGGATACCTTCGGCAGCCGGGTTGCCATCGATGATGCTGGAAACGACACGGTCGTGACCATCAATGGCGTCGATGGCGGCACTATCACCCTGGTCGGAGTCGTCAACCACACTACGGTGACGGCGGCGGACTTCCAGTTGAGTTGATTCGAAAAGCCTGGTGCCTGGCTCTGTCCAGGCACCATGGCGACAAGGGTATAAACCTTGAGGGGAGCATATTCGATGAGTGACAAGATCAAGGTGGGCATAGTCGACGACCATCCAATGCTGCGTCAGGGGGTCGCTGCGACCCTGGGCCGGGTCGAGGACTTCGAGGTGGTGGAGCAGGGCGGTTGCGCCGACGAGGCGCGGGAAATTTCCGCGCGCTGTCAGCCCGATGTGCTGCTGATGGATGTCAACATGCCTGGCGATACCTTCGCTGCGGTGCGCGCCATCAGCAAGGCGCAGCCGAAGGTCAAGGTGCTGATGCTGACGGTGTCCGAGTCCGAGGACGATGCGTACTCGGCCCTGGAAGGCGGTGCTCAGGGCTACGTGCTGAAGGGGGTCAGTGGTCCCGAGCTGATTCAGGCGATTCGCACCGTGGCCAAGGGTGAAACCTTCATTACCCCGGCGCTGGCGACACGGCTGTTGAGCAACTTTCGCAAGCACCAGACCGAGCAGCGCGGGGTAGACCTCACTCACCGCGAAGAACAGATCATCCGTGAAGTCGCCAACGGCCTGACCAATCGTGAGGTGGCGGCCAAGCTGGGGTTGAGCGAGAAGACGGTGAAGTACTACATGACCAACGTGATGCAGAAGCTGCATGCGCGCAATCGCGTCGAGGCGGTGGCAGCTGTGCGCCGCTATTGGGAAAGCCACAAGACCTGGACCGTGGGCATTGGAGCACCGTGAAGGTACAGGCCCTAGCGGTTATCGTCGTCGCGTAAATCGAACCTGGCCGTGACCCGGGTACCTTGCCCGGGGGCCGATTCGAGCTCGAACGTCCCGCCCAGAGACTCCACTCGATAGCGCATGCCTACCAGTCCCAGGCGCGAGCGATGTGACCCTGTCGCGGCCTGAAGAGCCTGATCGATGCCCGCGCCAGCATCCGCCACCTGTACCTCCAGCACGCCCTGCCTGCACTCCGCGCTGACCCACTGCCCCTGGCCGCCAGCATGGTGGAAGGCGTTGTTCAACGCCTCCTGTACCAGGCGATAGATGCAGATCTTGTAGGGCAGACTCAGCGATTCGGGTAACTCGCCGAGTTCCAGTTGCACCTTGGTTTCGCTGCGTTGCTCATGGCGTTGCACCACCAGTCTGAGCAGCTCGTGCAGATTCAGCTCGTTGATTTCCGGCAGGGCCAGGCCACGGGAAATGCCGCGAATCTCGCGCAGGCTTTCCTGGGCGGCGTTGCGGATCGTCTCCAGAGGCTCGCTGGTCGTATTTGTCGACAACGCCGCCAGCTCATCCAGACGCAGCAGGATCAGGGTCAGGAGCTGCGCCGGGCCATCGTGCAGGTCAGCGCCCAGGCGTCTGTGGGTCAGCTCATTGATCGTGGCGAATTCCTGGCTGGCGGTGGCGATGCGTCGCTGCAGGGTGTCATTTTGCTGGTGCAGCGCCAATTGTGCATGCATCTGCTGGCGCAACACTGTCTGCTGTTTGCTGATGATACGGTCACCGTGGCGGACGATGAGAAACAGCAGCACCAGCATGGCCAGGGTCGCAGCGGCGATGATCGCCCAGACCTGCAGGTGAATGCTGTCTATCTCGTGCTCCATCTCGTAGAACTCGCCGATAGCGATGATCTTGCCGCTACCGAACTCACGCAGCGGCACATAGGTTTCGTAAAGCGGCCGGCCAAAGCTGCGCTCGTAGGCATGCTCGTCATGATCCAGCGGGCTCAGACGGGTTACCACCTTGCCTTGCATGGCCTCGGCGATGGGCCCGGCAGGGTGATAGTAGAAAACCGGGCGTTTGCTGGTGCTGTAGACGTTGCGTCCGTCGGGCAGCCAGATCTTCACCGAGAGGATGTGCTGTTTGAGCGAGGTGTCTTTCATCAGGTTGTCGATGGCTTGCACGCTTTCGGCTTTCAGCGTGCTGGCCGAGGCCAGTTCCTGCACATATTCATCCAGATACGCCTCCATATAGATGGCCGCGCCTTCGCCGGCGCTGTGTGCGGCTGCAAGCTTGATCTGCTGGCTGACCAGGTTGCCCACGAAGGCCATGCTCACGCCCAGGATCAATGCGGCGAGCAGGATGAACTGGGTCGAGCGATTGAGCCCGGCAAGCGGGTGCCAGAGGCGCTGCGGCCAGGTATCGGGCGACTCGACCATGGTCTGATCTGCAGGCTCGACGAAAGTCTTCGAATTTGATTCGACCTTTGCCTCTGTGGTCATTCGCCTTGCTCCCCGATGATGGTGACAAGCGCTTTGGGCAGGCAGTCGACGCAATCAGTCGACGCCTGTCTCAACAAGCTAGTCCAGGATGCGCTGCGAGGTGGCTTTTATAGCGGTTACTGCCTCGACTGGAGTAGCGACGATGCCCTAGAGCGGTGCCGGCATCGGCTGGACCTCAGCTTGACCTGGCCCCCCGCAGGGCCCTTGCAGTCGAGTGTGAGCGTGCTGGAGTCGCTGCGCAGGAGAGGGCGCGCAACGTCGAGCGTGCTCATCCGGGAAGGTAAACCATGATTTTGCGCCTCGTTGTCAGAAGTCGATCGGTGAACAGTCCAGCCGATCCGTTCGCGCTGCGTTTTCACGGACCACCACCACCCTGAATGGTCGGCGAGCTCCGAACTCGCCACCTGTCGCGGGGTGTGCGGCGCAGTCGCCTGCCACATCCCCTCTCTTCTGTACTTGTCCGCCAACGTCCGACCACGCCGTTGCAATGTTGCCGTATGCATGTGGTTTTCCTGACCTGAACGTCAGTTGTACTCAGCATTGAGGGAACAAAGATGGCCACTCTAACCGTCAATCAAGCCGATCTTGTATTCATTCTCCAGCAGATCAAGATTTCCGAAGCCCATGCCGCCGGTGAGTCGCTCTATGACCTGGTCGGCAACCCACTGTTGCCCTGGGGCCTGCGCACCGTCGATGGCACCTATAACAATCTGGTTCCGGGCCAACAGTACTATGGCTCGGCCGATCAACTGATGCCCCGCCTGCTCGATCCGGTATTCCGCGATGCAGAAAATGGTATCGATGGCCCGGGCGCTCCTCCCGGTTTCCCCACTGGCAGCCAAAGCACCAGCTATGCCCAGACCAACGGCTACGTGGTCGACTCGCAGCCGCGCACCATCAGCAACCTGATCGTCGACCAGAGCCTGGGCAACCTGGCGGCAGTGGTCGCGGCGCTGGATTACGCAGGCTCGGAAAATTCCTATGCCGATGCGTTGCTGGTGATGCAGGCGCACAACGAGTTGAAAGCGGCCGAAAGCGCCGCCGCCGGTAACAGCGCCCAGGTACAGGCCAGCGCTGCTACGTTGGCCGCGTCCACGGCTGCTGCTCAGGCCGCCAGCACGGCGGCTGCGAGCGCCCAAACGCTGGCTGACCAGGATGCTCAGGTCTATAGCGATGCGCTGGCAGTGGTCGCCAGCGCGGTGGAGGTGCAGAGCCTGGCTCTGCAGGCGTATGTGGCGGCCATTGGTACGCCGGACGAAGGCACCGCCCAGGCAGCCTTCCTCAGTGCAGCGATCGCTACAGCCCAGGCTCAGGCTGATGCCAATGCCAAAGCCACGGTGGCCGCCGAATCTGCTGCTGCCGCGCAGGCTGCCAACCAGCTGGAACAGGAAGCTGCCACGCAACTGGCCAGCGACACGGCCGCCCACCAGGCCGTACTGGCTGAGGCTGCTGCCGACGATGCCGCAGTCGTTGCCGCTTCGGCGGCGCTGGATACGCTGCTGGACGAGTTTGGCATCGTGGTGGAGAACGGCACCGTAGTGATCCCCAATGTCGCCCCGGACGAAGGTCTGACCGCGCCTTTCAACTCGTGGATGACCCTGTTCGGCCAGTTCTTCGACCATGGTCTGGATCTGGTCAACAAAGGTGGCAGTGGCACCGTATATATCCCGCTACAGCCAGACGACCCGCTGTACGTCGAGGGTTCGCACAGCAACTTCATGGTGCTCACTCGCGCTACCAACCAACCCGGGGCAGATGGCGTTCTCGGCACGGCGGACGATATCCGCGAACACACCAACCAGACGACGCCCTTCATCGACCAGAACCAGACCTACACTTCGCACGCCTCGCATCAGGTGTTCCTGCGTGAGTACGTAATGGTGGACGGTAAGCCGGTGGCTACCGGGCATATGCTCGACGGCCAGAATGGCGGCCTGGCCACCTGGGCCGATATCAAGGCGCAGGCGCGCGAGATGCTCGGCATCGACCTCACCGATGCCGACGTGACCAACGTGCCGCTGCTGGCCACCGACGAGTACGGTCAGTTCATCCGTGGTGAGAATGGTTTCGCCATGCTGATCATGCCCGGCAATCCGCCGGTTCAGGTGGAGGGCGATCCGGACAATCCCATCAGCACCCAGGGAGCCGTGCGCACCGGCCATGGCTTCCTCGACGATATCGCCCATAACGCGGTACCGGTGATAGCCGGCGGCCAACTGGTGGCCGATGCCGATGAGGTGGCTGGCAATGCTGTTGCAGTCAACCCCATGACCGGACGTAACCTTGAGTACGACAACGAATTGCTCGATGCCCACTTCATCACGGGTGACGGCCGCGGCAACGAGAATATCGGCCTGACTGCGGTGCACCATGTGTTCCACGCCGAGCACAATCGTCTGGTCGAGGCCAACAAGCAGACGATTCTCGATACTGGCGATCTGGCCTTTATCAACGAGTGGCTGTTGCTGCCGGTGAGCGAGGTGCCGGCAAGTGCCGATGGGCTGATCTGGAACGGTGAGCGCTTGTTCCAGGCCGCGCGTTTCGTCAACGAGATGCAGTACCAGCACCTGGTGTTCGAGGAATTCGCTCGTACCGTGCAGCCGTTGGTGGACGTGTTCGTCTTCTCCAACACCGCAGACATCGATCCGGCCATCGTTGCCGAGTTTGCCCATGTGGTGTATCGCTTCGGTCACTCCATGCTCAACGAGACGGTGGCGCGTCTGGATAACAGCATGCAGTCCAGCGACATCGGCTTGATCGAGGCCTTCCTCAACCCCATCGAGTTCACCCAGGGTGGCACCCTCAGTGCCGAACAGGCCGCCGGCTCGATCATCCGCGGCATGACCCGGCAGACCGGAAACGAGATCGACGAATTCGTCACCGAGGCGCTGCGCAACAATCTGGTCGGCCTGCCGCTGGACCTGGCGGCGATCAATATCGCCCGCGGTCGCGATACCGGAGTGCCCTCGCTGAACAACGCCCGTGCGCAGTTCTACGAGATGACCGGCGACAGCCAGCTCAAACCTTATGACAGCTGGCTCGATTTCACTCTGAATATCAAGACACCGGCCTCGATCATCAACTTCATCGCTGCCTATGGCACGCACAGCAGCATCACCTCGGCCATCACCCTGGAGGACAAGCGCGATGCCGCAATGGCCCTGGTGCTGGGAGGAACGGGCGCACCGGCGGACCGCGATGACTTCCTCAACGCACGCGGCGAGTATGCCGTGAACAAGGGCGGGCTGGATCTGGTGGACTTCTGGATCGGCGGGTTGGCCGAGCAGAACATGCCGTTCGGCGGCATTCTCGGCTCCACGTTCAACTTCGTCTTCGAAGTGCAGATGGAGAACCTGCAGAACGGTGATCGTTTCTACTACCTCAGCCGTACCCAGGGCATGAACCTGCTCAACGAACTGGAAGCCAACAGCTTCGCCGCCCTGGTGATGCGCAACACTGACCTGGGCGACCCCAACGCCTCGCACTTGCCGGGGGCGCTGTTCCAGCGTGTGGACTACATCCTCGAACTGGACATGAACCGTCAGCAGTATGCCGATCCGGTGGGCAGCAACCCGGTCCTCAACGCCCTGGCGCCGCTGGTTATTCGTGACAATCCAGCCACAGCAGGACCGGACAGCAATTACCTGCGCTACACCGGCGATGCCCATGTGGTGCTGGGTGGCACCAACGGTGATGACATCCTGATCGGCGGGGCAGGCGACGATACCTTGTGGGGCGACGGCGGTAACGACCGGCTGGAAGGTGGTTACGGCATCGACCATATCTTCGGTGGCGCTGGCGACGACATCATCACCGATATCGGTGACGCCGACGTGATCCATGGCGATGACGGCAACGACGTGATCCATACCGGTCCCGGTCTTGACCTTGTGTTCGGTGGTGCTGGCATGGACTTCATCTATGGCGGGCCGGACGGTAAGGAAATCTTCGGCGGACGTGACAACGACTTCATCTTCAGCGGCGACGGACCCAGCTTCATCCTCGGCAACGAAGGCGACGACTGGATGGAGGGCGGCGCCGGTTTCGACACCTTGGCCGGCGACAACTCGGAGTTGTTCTTCAACAGCCCGATCATTGGTCACGACGTGATGATGGGGGGCGGCAACGACAATGACTACGACGGCGAGTCCGGCGACGACATCATGGTTCAGGGCGCCGGCATCCATCGTAACGAGGGCATGTGGGGCTTCGACTGGGCGATCCACAAGGGCAATAGCCTGGCGGCCTATTCCGATCTGAACACGCCGATCTTCGCCACCGACTTCGAAGACATCCTGCGTGACCGCTTCGATCAGGTCGAAGGGCTGTCCGGCTGGATTCACGACGATCAGTTGTTCGGCGACGACCGCGTGGATGACATCGCGGCTGGTGAGAACTCGTTGTTCAATCACGAGCTGACTCTGTCCGGGATGAACCGTATCGCCGGGCTGGAGGCCGTGCTCGGGATGATGGCCGAACCACGCGACAACCCGCACGATGCCTCCGACCCGGTGGTGTTCAGCGGCGGCAATATCCTGCTCGGCGGCGGCGGCAGCGACGTTATCGAGGGGCGTGCCGGTAACGACGTGATCGATGGCGATGCCTGGCTCAATGTGCGCATCAGCGTGCGCAGCACGCTCGACCCGAGTATCGAATTATTCAGTGTCGATAGCATGAAGGAGATCCAGGCGCGGATGTTCAGTGGTGAGATCAACCCGAGTCAGCTGCGCATCGTGCGCGAGATTCTCGATGGCAATCAGGAGGGCGATATCGACACCGCGGTGTTCAGCGGCGCGTTTGCCAACTACGAGATGATCGAGACGTTCGACGGCACCGGCAGCTATCTGGTGGTGGATAACGTCGGTACCGACGGCTCCGACCTGATCCGCAATATCGAACGGCTGCAGTTCGCTGACCAGGTGGTCTGGTTGATTGATCGGCCGGCCGAGGGCACGGTATCGATCAGCAACATGATGCCGGCCGAGGACGAGATGCTGCTGGCTGCCGCCACTGTCAGCGATCCCAATGGCACCGAGTTCGCCGTTCTCAGCTACGCCTGGCAGGCGCTGGTGGCCGGTGAGTGGGTGCAGGTCGGTACGGGGCAGAGCTTCCAGCCCGGTGACGCCCAGGTCGGCTTGCCGCTGCGTGTGGTGGTCAGCTTCAACGACGACTGGGGCAACCCGGAGAGCCTGGTTTCTGCGGTCACCGCGCCGGTGCTCAACGTCAACGATGCGCCCACCGGGCTGCCACAGCTCAGCAACGCCTCGCCCAGCGTCGGCCAGGTGCTGATCGCTTCCGCCGCGCAGATCGCCGATGCCGATGGTCTGGTCGGGGCGACCTTCGCCTACCAGTGGCAGGTCGGCAGCGGCGATAGTTTCAGCAATATCGCCGGCGCCACCGCGCAGTCCTTCACCCTGACGGCGGCTCAGGCCGGCCAGCAGGTGCGGGTGCAGGTCAGCTACACCGATAACCGCGGCAGCTTCGAGTCGCTGACCTCGGCGGCTACCGCGGTGGTGGCCAGTGCGGTGATCATGGGCACCAATGCGGCCAATACGCTCAATGGCACCGCGCTGGACGACCATATCCTCGGCCTGGGCGGCAATGACGTGCTCAACGGCCTGGCCGGTAACGACATCCTCGACGGCGGCGCGGGCAACGACACCCTGGATGGCGGCCTCGGCGCCGATGTCATGCTCGGTGGTCTGGGCAACGACATCTATATCGTCGATAACCTCGGCGATCAGGTGATCGAGGCAGTCGGCGCCGGCACCGATACGGTGCGCACCACGCTGCTCAGCTATGGCTTGGGCGAGAACCTCGAGCACCTGACCTTTATCGGCAGCGGCAATTTCACTGGTTACGGCAACACCTTGGCCAACACCATCACCGGCGGCGCGGGCAACGATGTGCTCGATGGCGGTACCGGAATCGACCGTCTGGTCGGTGGGGCGGGCAACGACAGCTACTACGTCGACAACCCCGGCGATGTGGTGGTCGAGGCTGCTGGCGCAGGGGTCGATACCGTCTACTCCACCAGTGCCAGCTTTACCCTGGGCGCCAATGTGGAGAACTACGTGCATCTCGGTGCCGGTGCAGCCAATGCCTCGGGCAATGGTCTGGCCAACCAGATGACCGGTGGGACGGCCGCCGACATCCTGCGCGGCCTGGGCGGCGCTGATGTGCTCAGCGGCTTGGGCGGCAACGATACCCTCTACGGCGGAGCCGGTGCCGACAGTCTGTTGGGAGGCGAGGGGGCCGATACCCTGTTCGGCGAGGGTGGCAACGACATCCTCGACGGCGGCGACGGTGACGACATCCTCGATGGTGGTGCCGGTAACGACAGCGTGATCGGCGGTGTCGGCAACGACACCCTGTACGCCAATCAGGGCAACGACATCTTCATGTTCGGGCCCAACTTCGGCAACGATACCATCATCGGTTTCGACGCCAACCCGGCAGGAGGGCAGGACCTGCTCAATATCGCGGCATTCAATCTGACTGCCGCGACGTTCTCCAGTCGCGTGTCAATCGCCGATGCCGGCAACGATGTGTTGGTGACGGTCAACGGTGCAGATGGCGGCAGTATCCGCCTGGTCGGTGTAATCGATCACACCAGCGTGGCCATCACCGACTTTCAGTTGGCATGAGGTGGCGTGATCCCTGGCGTTCGGATCATGCGCGGTAAGCCAGGGTCGGCGCCAGGTTGACTGCGGAGCATCGCCTGCGGGGGCGGTGCTTCGTGGTCTTCTTTTCAGGTGCGAGGGAATATCGCAAAAAGTTGCGCTGGGACGCATGTCGAGTTCCATTCGCGTGGTAATGTAATACGCAGTTACATTTACCCACCTGTGTTTATGGAGTTTCCATGCCGATCAAGGATTCGATCCTGGCAGCCGTGCTGGCTGCTGTCCTGCCGTTCACCTGTGTTGCATACGCCAATCCCGAGACCGAGCCAGAAAATGCTGTGGTCGGTGAAGAGGTCATCGAGACCGAGGACGCAGCGCAGTTCATCAGTCCCGAAGAGTTTGTTGCCAGCCTGGAGTTCAAGACCGGTCGCGTCGTCCTGGGCAACGATCTTGCTACCCTCAATCTGCCCGATACCCTGGTGTTTCTCGACGGCGAGAACGCTCAACGTCTGCTGGTCGATGGTTGGGGCAACCCACCGGATGACGTCCCGCCGCTTGGCATGATCCTGCCGGCTGGCGTATCGCCCTTGGCCGACGAATCCTGGGGTGTGACGGTCGAGTACGAAGACAGTGGTTACGTGTCCGACGAGGACGCCGCCGATATCGACTACGGTGACATGCTCGAGGACATGCAGGCCGACATGCGTGAGGCCAACACCTGGCGTGAAGAGAACGGCTACGAGGCCGTGCAATTGGTCGGCTGGGCTGCCGAGCCGCACTACGATGCCGAAGGCAAGAAACTGCACTGGGCCAAGGAGCTGAAGTTCGGCGACAGCGACGTCAATACCCTGAATTACAACATTCGCGTGCTGGGTCGTAAGGGCGTGCTGGTGCTGAACTTCGTCGCCAACATGGATCAGTTGGCGGAGATCGAGGCCAGCGTGCCGGCTGTGCTGGCTGCGACCGAGTTCAACCCGGGCCAGCGCTATGCCGAGTTCGATCCGGATCTGGACACCGTTGCCGCATACGGCCTCGGCGCGCTGGTAGCCGGCAAGGTTGCTGCCAAGACCGGTTTGCTGGCCATGTTGCTGGTACTGCTGAAGAAGTTCTGGTTCATCCCGGTGGTGGTGGGTGGCTGGCTGTTCAAGCGTATCGGTCTGCGCAAGAAGCAAGATCCGGCCGAAGCAGTGAGCGCACCTGCCGCAACCGCTGCCGAGGCCAAGCCACAAGAGCCAGGGCAAACGGTGATGGATCTGAACAAGCCGGATGATGCGGACAAACGCTGAGTTCAGTCCGTAGCCCGGATGCAATCCGGGGGCTCTTTCGCACTATTGCCGAATTGCTTCCAGGCTACGAAAACGCCGCGAACCCTGCAGAGGGCTCGCGGCGTTTTTCGTTGCGGCTTGAAGTCTTACTTGGACAGGTACTTCATCCCGTCTTCCAGCCCCTGCAGGGTCAGCGGGTACATGCGATCTTCGATCAGTTCGCGCACCAGGCCGGTGGAGGCGGTGTAGTTCCAGGTGTCCTTGGGGTAGGGATTGATCCAGATGATCTTCTTGAACTTCTCGGTGAAGCGCTTCATCCAGACGTAGCCGGCTTCCTCGTTCCAATGCTCGACGCTGCCGCCGGCCTGGGTGATCTCGTAGGGCGCCATGGCGGCGTCGCCGACGAACACCACCTTGTAGTCGGCGCCGTACTTGTGCAGCAGGTCAATGGTCGAGGTGCGCTCGCTGGTGCGACGCATGTTGTTCTTCCACACGCTCTCGTAGATGAAATTGTGGAAGTAGAAATACTCCAGGTGTTTGAACTCGGTCTTGCAGGCCGAGAACAACTCCTCGCAGACCTTGACGTGGGCATCCATCGAGCCGCCGATGTCCAGCAGCAGGAGGAGCTTCACCGTGTTGCGGCGTTCCGGACGCATCTGGATGTTGAGCAGGCCGCCGTCTTTGGCGGTGTGGTCGATGGTGCCGTCCAGGTCCAGCTCCTCGGCGGCGCCCTGACGGGCGAATTTGCGCAGGCGGCGCAGCGCGACCTTGATGTTGCGCGTACCCAGCTCGACCTGGTCGTCAAGGTTCTTGTACTCGCGCTGATCCCACACCTTGGCGGCCTTGCCCTGGCGCTTGCCGGCATCGCCGACGCGAATGCCTTCCGGGTTGTAGCCGCCGGAGCCGAACGGGCTGGTACCGCCGGTGCCGATCCACTTGTTGCCGCCGGCGTGCTTTTCCTTCTGCTCCTCGAGGCGCTTCTTGAACTCCTCGATCAGCTTGTCGAGGCCGCCCAGGCTCTGGATCTGCGCCTTTTCTTCATCGCTCAGCAGGCGCTCGAATTCCTTGCGCAGCCATTCCTCGGGGATCATCGCCTCGATATGTTCGTTGAGGTTCTCCAGGCCCTTGAAATAGGCGCCGAAGGCCCGGTCGAACTTGTCGAAGTGACGTTCGTCCTTCACCAGGATCGCGCGCGCCAGGTAGTAGAACTCGTCCATGTCGGCGAACACGACGTTGTGTTTGAGCGCGTTGATCAGATCGAGCAGCTCGCGCACCGACACCGGCACTTTGGCCGCGCGCATTTCGTTGAATAAATTGAGCAGCATGGCTGCGCCCTCATGTCAGTTCTGGCCGGGCTGCTGCGCGTCGGCCATGCGGCGTTGAAAGCTCGCTGCCCATGCTCACGTACTGCAGTACGCTGCGCTGTTCAGCTCGCTTTCGCCTTGCCTGGCCCTAGCTCGCGAGCCCTGTATCAAGTGGGCTGCGCGCCAAGCGGTGCGCAGCAGCCCGATGTTTACCGAGAAGCGCGGCGGGTCATGAAGGCCAGGCGCTCGAGCAACTGTACATCCTGCTCGTTCTTCACCAGGGCACCGGCCAGCGGCGGGATGGCCTTGGTCGGGTCGCGCTCGCGCAGCACGGCTTCGCCGATGTGGTCGGCCATCAGCAACTTGAGCCAGTCCACTAGCTCGCTGGTCGAGGGCTTCTTCTTCAGGCCTGGCACCTTGCGTACATCGAAGAACACGTCCAGCGCCTCGGCCACCAGCTCGCCGCTGATGTTGGGGTAGTGCACGTCGACGATCTTCTTCAGGGTGTCGCGATCCGGGAAGGCGATGTAGTGGAAGAAGCAGCGTCGCAGGAAGGCGTCCGGCAGTTCCTTCTCGTTGTTCGAGGTGATGATGATGATCGGGCGCTGCTTGGCCTTGATCGTCTCGTTGGTCTCGTAAACGTAGAACTCCATCTTGTCGAGTTCCTGCAACAGGTCGTTGGGGAACTCGATGTCGGCCTTGTCGATCTCGTCGATCAGCAGGATCACGCGCTCGTCGGACTCGAACGCCTCCCACAGCTTGCCTTTCTTGATGTAGTTGCGAACGTCGTGAACCTTGTCCGAGTCGAGCTGCGAGTCACGCAGGCGGCTGACCGCATCGTATTCGTACAGGCCCTGGTGCGCCTTGGTGGTGGACTTGATATGCCAGGTGATCAACCTGGCGCCGAAGGCGTCGGCCAGTTGTTCGGCAAGCATGGTCTTGCCGGTGCCTGGCTCACCCTTGACCAGCAGCGGGCGTTGCAGGGTAATGGCGGCGTTGACCGCGAGTTTGAGGTCGTCGGTGGCGACGTAGGACTGGGTGCCTTCGAACTTCATCGGAAAATCCTCGGAACGGTAACGCGCGGGGCCGGCCCGCAGCAGAAATTCAGAGTGCGACTATAACGCGCAGCTCCGGTGGCTGTGAACGCAGACGCAGTATTCAGTCACTGAATGGCGAGTCACCCGGCTTTCGGTCTGCTGGCTGGACGTGTGCCAGGGGGAGGCTTAGGCTTGGGGTTTTCCCTGCCCGCAAGGACTTCCGTCATGAGTCGTATCTTCGCAGACAACTCCCAGGCCATCGGCAACACGCCGCTGGTCATGATCAACCGCCTGGGGCCCAAAGGCGTGACCATTCTGGCCAAGATCGAAGGCCGCAACCCGGCGTACTCGGTCAAGTGCCGCATCGGCGCCAGCATGATCTGGGATGCCGAGGAGCGCGGTGTGCTCAAGCCAGGCATGACCATCGTCGAGCCGACCTCCGGCAATACCGGTATCGGCCTGGCGTTCGTCGCTGCTGCACGTGGCTACAAGCTGGTGCTGACCATGCCCGCCTCGATGAGCCTGGAACGACGCAAGGTGCTCAAGGCCCTCGGTGCCGAACTGGTACTGACCGAACCCGCCAAGGGCATGAAGGGCGCTATCGAGAAGGCCAACGAGCTGGCCGCCGCCAACCCCGATTACTACCTGCCGCAGCAGTTCGAGAATCCGGCCAACCCGGCCATTCACGAAAAGACCACTGGCCCGGAAATCTGGCGCGACACTGAAGGTGCCATCGACGTGCTGGTCGCTGGTGTGGGCACTGGCGGCACCATCACCGGGGTTTCGCGCTATATCAAGCAAACCCAGGGCAAGCCGATCCTGTCGGTTGCGGTGGAGCCTGTGGGCTCGCCGGTGATCAGCCAGACCCTGGCCGGTGACGAGGTCAAACCCGCGCCGCACAAGATCCAGGGTATCGGCGCCGGTTTCGTGCCGAAGAACCTCGACCTGGCGATGGTCGATCAGGTCGAGCAGGTCAATGATGACGAATCCAAGGCCATGGCCCTGCGCCTGATGCGCGAGGAAGGCATTCTCTGCGGCATCTCCTGCGGCGCAGCCATGGTGGCGGCAGTGCGTCTGGCGGAGAAGCCGGACATGCAGGGCAAGACCATTGTGGTGATCCTGCCGGACTCCGGCGAGCGCTACCTGTCGAGCATGCTGTTCAGCGATATGTTCACCGAGCAGGAGCTGCAGCAGTAAAGCGGCAGCAGGCGTAGGGTGGATGTCGCCTTTCACATCCACCGCTCTGAGAACGATGAGGCGCGATCCACTCCACGCCCTGCTGACCACCCGCGATCAAGGCCGCCCTCGGGCGGCTTTTTCGTAAGGTGCGCCTTGCGCGCCGAGGTTGTTCCTCGGTGGCTCTGGTGTACACGGCGCCCCCTACGTTCTGGTTACGCTCGGCCTGACCACCAGCCAAAGCGCCAGCGCGATCAGCACGCAGCCGGGCAGGTAGTCCCAACTCAGCGGCTCACCCAGTAGCAGGGCACCCCACAACACGCCGAACGGCGGAATCAGGAAGGTGGTGGTGCTGGCCTTGATCGGCCCGATATCGGTCAGCAGGCGGAAATACAGCACATAGGCGAACGCCGTGCAGACCAGGCCAAGGCCGGCCAGCGACAGCCACACCTCGATACCGCCCCAGCTAGCCGGCGGTTGCAGCGCCAGGCTGCCGATGAACAGCGGCAACAGGAACAGGCTGGCCCCCGCCAGGCTGGCGAAGGCGGTCAGGCGGTTGTCCAGACCGCCTTGCTGACCGATCCAGCGACGGGTGAGAAAGCCGGCGAAGCCGTAGCAGGTGGTGGCCACCAGGCAGGCGCCGGCGCCCATCAGCAGTTGCAGGTCGAAGGCCACCGGGCCGGTGCGGGTCAGCACTGCCACGCCGAACAGACCAAGGAATACGCCCGCCGCCTTGCTGCGGGTGATGCCCTCATGGAAGAACAGCGCACCGATCAGTACGCCCATCAAGGGCGTGGTGGCGTTGAAGATCGCCGAATAACCGGCCGGCAGCATCAGCGCCGCCAGGCAATACATGGCTGAAGGCAGGCCGGCATTGATCACGCCCAGGCCCAGGCAGATGCGCAACTTGCCGCGAAAGTCCCAATCGCAGCGCAGCAGCAGGAGCAGTGTGAGCAAGCCCAGCACGCCGAAGCTGGCACGGAAGAACGCGGTCGGCATGCTGCCGAGGACCGGTGCGGCAACGCGCATGAACAGGAAGCTCGCGCCCCAGATGGCGGCGAGCAGCAGCAGGCGAAGGATATCGGCGGTACGCACGCTGAAGCATCCGATAGGGTGGGGCCGAGAGTGTTGCCGCTGGGCGGGGTTCTGGCAATCCGCATTGCGCTTTCGAACGAGGTTTTGTGCCAGCCCGTAGCCCGGATGAAATCCGCGAAGACTTGTACGATAGTTCCCGGATTGCATCCGGGTTACGGGCTGGCCGGCTTTGCGGCTAAGCTCGCTTCACCGATTTCCTTGCGAGGCACTTCCATGGCGCAGCAATGGCCGGCCGGCGAGATCGCTCGTCTGATCCTCGATGGCTTCGACGACTATCGCGAGCATTTTCGTCAGATCACCGATGGCGCGCGCGTGCGCTTCGAGCAGGCGCAGTGGCAGGAGGCGCAGCAAGCCTCGGCGGCGCGTATCAACCTGTACGAAGAGAAGGTCGCAGAAACACGCGAGCACCTGCTGCACGGGTTCGACGCTTCGCTGCTGGAAGTCACGCAGTGGCCACTGGTCAAGAGCGCCTACATCGCCCTGATCGACCTGCGTTTCGATGACGAGTTGGCGGAAACCTGGTTCAACTCGATCTTCTGCAGCCTGTTCAGCCATGACCAGATCAGCGATGGCTGCATGTTCATCCACACCACGCGACCGTCCCTGCGTAAGCAGCCCAGCGCCGCCCAGACGCGCAACTATCGACCTGCTGGCGAACTACTCCCGGCATTGCAGGCGATCTTCGACGATTACCGATTCGATGCGCCCTACGAGGATCTGCCCCGCGACCTGCAGCGCCTGGAGGAGCAGCTGCGCGCCAGTCTGCCGGATTGGGTCTGCAAGGACCCGCAGCTGTGCATCGAGTTGTTTTCCTCGGTGCTGTACCGCAACAAGGGCGCCTACCTGATCGGGCGCATCTACAACCGTGAGGAGCAGTGGCCGCTGGCAATCCCGCTGTTGCACCGCGAGGGCCAGGGCATCCAGGCCGATGCGGCGATCACCGACGAGGCGGAGGTGTCGATCATCTTCTCCTTCACCCGCAGCTACTTCATGGTGGACGTGGCGATCCCGGCCGAATTCGTCGGCTTTCTCAAGCGCATCCTGCCGGGTAAGCATATCGCCGAGCTATACACCTCGATCGGCTTCTACAAGCACGGCAAATCCGAGTTCTATCGCGCCCTGATCGGCCACCTGGCCGGCACCGATGATCGCTTCATCATGGCGCCCGGTGTACGCGGCATGGTCATGAGCGTGTTCACCCTGCCGGGCTTCAACACCGTGTTCAAGATCATCAAGGACCGCTTCGCTCACGCCAAGACGGTGGATCGCAAGACGGTGATCGAGAAGTATCGCCTGGTGAAAAGCGTCGACCGTGTGGGGCGCATGGCCGATACCCAGGAGTTCGCCGACTTCCGTTTCCCCAGGGCCAAGTTCGAGCCCGAGTGTCTCGCCGAACTGCTGGAAGTGGCGCCGTCGACCGTGGTGGTGGAGGGGGACACCGTGCTGGTACGGCACTGTTGGACCGAACGGCGCATGACGCCGCTCAATCTCTATCTGGAAAGTGCCAACGAGGCGCAGGTGCGCGAGGCGCTGGACGACTATGGCCTGGCCATAAAGCAACTGGCGGCGGCCAATATCTTCCCCGGCGACATGTTGTTGAAGAACTTCGGTGTCACCCGCCATGGCCGCGTGGTGTTCTACGACTACGACGAAATCTGCTTTCTCACCGAGGTGAACTTTCGCCGCATCCCGCCACCGCGTTTCCCCGAGGACGAGATGAGCTCCGAACCCTGGTACTCGGTGGGACCGATGGACGTGTTCCCCGAGGAATTTCCGCCGTTCCTGTTTGCCGATATCAAGCAGCGCAGGCTGTTCAGTCAGCTGCATGGCAATCTCTATGAGGCCGATTACTGGAAACAATTGCAGGAGGCGATTCGGGCGGGCAAGGTGATCGACGTGTTCCCCTATCGACGCAAGAGTCCGGTGATTTGACGGAGGCTGGTTGAAATCCGTTTGGCCCGGCCTAATCTTATAGGTGAGCCGCTGGCTCTTCCCTTTACTTGGCAGGAGGTCGTACCCATGCTCGCCAAGCTGCAAGAACAACTGCAAGCCCTGCTGCAGGCCCTTGGCCTCGCCCCGCAACCTCAGCCGATTCGCATCAGTGAAGCCGAGCAGCAACGCCTGCGCCGCGAGCGTCAGCGTCGCTGAAACTCGTCAGGTGAGCCGATGGGCGTCGAACCAGGCGTCTATCAGCTCGCGCATCCGCTCTCCCGAGAAACTCGCGAAATGCCCGCCGTGCACAGTGCGTACCGGCAGCTCGCGCAGACGCTTCAGGCTGCGCGCGTAATCGTCCAGGTTCGAGTGGTAGGCATCTTCGATCAGTGGGCCGTCGTAGAGAATGTCGCCGGAAAACAGCGTTTGCGTCTGCGCTTCCCATAGGCTGATGCCACCCGGCGAATGGCCGGGCGTGTGCAGCACCTGCAAGACCCGATTACCCAGATCCAGTACGTCACCATCCTCGATCAGGCGGGTGGCTGGTGCTGCTCGTACGCGGTATTCGGCGTAGCACAGCGGACAATCCGGATGCGCCTCGAACATGTCGTCGCCGACGAAGTCGGTGGCCAGGGTATTGGTGCCATCCGGCGCGGCGAGGATATCGGCTTCGGCCGGATGCACCAGGCGCTCATCGAATTCGTGATGCCCGGCGATATGGTCGAAGTGGCAGTGACTGGCCACCGCCAGCAGTGGCTTTTCGGTCAGCCACGGCAGTTGCTCGCGTAGGCTGACCAGCCCGGAACCCGAGTCGATCAACACGTCATGCTCGCGCCCCTGCACATGCCACATGTTGCAGCGATAGAAGGGACGCACGTAGGGCTCGTGGATCAGGCAGATGCCATCGTGGCGGTGCTCCACTTCGAACCAACGGTCACGGCTGACGATTTTCATGATATCTCTCGCGGCAATCGATCGACTGAGTGTATGAGCCCCGCCCAGGGCGAAGCCGTTATTCTGCGGCGTACGTGCGATTCGCCGTGAGGCGCGACTCTCACCGCTGATGCGTCAGGCCCGTAGGGTGCGCCGTGCGCACCGATCATCGTGCTGTCCCGGACTACAAGCGGGTGCGCGCGGCGCACCCTACGAGAGTGAGTCAGGCTCAGTCGTTTCAGGTAGGGCGGGTGCAACCCGCCAGATTTGTCATCACGCTACGCCAGCTGCGCCCGTGGCACCAGCACCCAGCGCCGCAGTACCGCGTAGCTGGCAGCGGTGATCAGGAACACCGGCAGCGAAGCGCCCCAGGCCAGCGGTGAGACCCAGCCCCAGTAGTAGGCCAGCACCGCGCCCAGGCCGTAAGCGACGAATGCGGCCGGGTTGAAACCGCTCAGGTAACGGTAGCGGCCGCCGTCGTCACTGAGCAACTCGTCCACCGCGTAGTCGCCCTTGTGAATCAGGAAGTAGTCGGCGATCAGCACCGCAAAGGCCGGGATGAACACACTGCCGATCACCAGAAGGAAGCTCTGGAAGTTGTCGAGAATGCCGGGGATCTGCGAGCCGAGGATCGACAGCGTGCCGATGGCCAGCGCCGGCTTCCAGAACGGGGTTTTCGGGCTGATGTTCAGGTACGACAGCGACGCGCTGTACACGCACATCACATTGGTGGTCATCACCGAGAGGAACACCACGATGGCCGCCGGCAGACCGAAGCCGAAACCGGCCAGCAGCACGGCGGGGTCGTAGGTCTGCTCCATACCGGTCAATACCGAGAAGCCCGACACCGTGGCGCCCAGGCCCATGGCCAGCAGCGTTGCCGCGACATAGCCGACCCAGGTGCCGATCCCCGCCACGCCCTGGCTGCGGCAGTTGCGGTTGTAGTCGGCGGCCAGAGGAATCCAGGAAAACGCGGTGGCGATGACGATATCGAAGGCGATGCCGGGGGTGATCTCGTTGCGCGGTTCGGTGGGCATGGCCAGCAGGCTTGCGAACTCGAACTTCTGCCCCATCACGTAAAACACCGCGCCGGCCAGCAGGAGCATGCCGATGGCGGCCCAGCGCTCGACTCGCTCGATGCCCAGGTGGCCGCGCAGGGCGATCAGCAGCACCAGGGTTTCGCAGAGGATGGTGAACAGCGGCAGGTTGGAGTAGCCGGTCAGGTGCTCCACCGCGTAGTTCAGGCTCATGCCGGCCAGCAGCGCCTGGATCCAGCTCCAGGCCAGCAGGGTCAGCAAATTGACCAGCGACGGCAGCTTGGCGCCGTGCACGCCGTAGCTGCCGCGTGCCAGCACCATGGTGGTCAGGCCCGAACGCTGGCCCATCAGGCCGACCAGTACCAGCGGCAGGATGCCGATAGCCGAACCGATCAGGACGATGAGCATGGCCTGGGTGAATTTCAGATCCGGCACCAGCAGCATGCCGGTGAGGATGGTGGTGACCACCACGTTGGCGCCTAGCCACAAGGCGATAGTGCCGCCGAGACCGAGGCTGCGATGCGCCTCGTCGGTTGGGGCCAGACCATCCTGGCCGAAGTGCTGGCTGAGATTCTTGAACATTGAACGACTCCCCGATGCTTGATTATTGGTATGAGTAGGCGGCAGTCAGTGATACAGCGGGATCTTGTGGTTATGCCCGTCGCCCGGATGTAATCCGGGCTTCGGGTTGGTGCAGTCGGGTAGGGTGGATGACGCCTTTTTCATCCACCATTGCAGTTGGTGGATGGGTGAAGCGTCATCCACCCTACGCAAGCTGAAGGCCCTCCTACACGGTCATCCGCTTTCTGTAGGAGGGGCTTTAGCCGCGATCAATGTAGTCAGGGATGAAAGGGCGTGGCCTCCTGCACCTCGATGATCAAAGGGCGATCTTCGGGTGCGCTACGCAGCAGCTCGGCCAGATGCGCATGGTCACGCGCACGTTCGGCGGCGCAGCCGAAACCACGGGCGATGGCGACAAGATCCGGCGTGTAGATATCGACGCCGATCGGCTCGATGTCGCGGCGTTGCATGTAGCGCTTGATCTCGCCGTAGCCGGCGTTGTTCCACAGCAGCACGATGATGCCGATTCGCGCCTCCACGGCGCTGGCCAGCTCGGCGATAGTGAACTGGATGCCGCCGTCGCCCATCAGGCTGATCACCGGCCGCGCAGGTTCGGCCAGCTTGGCGCCGATGGCCGCCGGCAGACCGTAGCCCAGGGTGCCGTAGCCGGTGGAGGCATTGAACCAGCGCCGCGCGCCGTCCAGTTCGACCAGATGGTTGCCGCTGTACACGGTCTGCGTCGAGTCGCCGACGAAGCGGGCGTCGGGCAGGGCATCGAGGATGCAGTCGAACAGCTGGCGGTAATGTGCCCAGCCGCTGAAGTCTTCGTTAAGGCGCGCCTGTACGGCTGCGGTACGCCGGGCACCGGGGCTGTTCGCGTTGGCTTCGCGCGGGTCGAACTCGGCCAGCAGCATGCGCATGGCCACGCGTGCATCGCCCTGGATTGCCAGGTGTGGCGTGAAGTTGCGCTGCAGTTGCTGAGCGTCGATGTCGATACGAATCAGCCGGCCAGGCAGGCGGAAGTCGCCATCGAACACCACGTCGTAGTCGGTCTCGCCCAGCTCGGTGCCGATGGCCAGCACCACGTCGGTCTCCAGCGCCAGATCGCGCACGGGGCGCAAAGACTGGTTGCTGCCCAGCAGCAGCGGATGACCCGGCGGGAGCAGGCCCTTGGCGTTGATGGTCAGCGCGGTCGGCACATCCAGTGCAGCGGCCAAAGCGCGGGCTTCAGCCTCGGCGGATACGCAACCGCCACCGAGCAGCAGAAGAGGGCGCTCGGCCTGTCTGAGCAGGCCGGCGGCCTCTCGGATCAACGTGCGGTTGGGCGCCGGGCGGCGCACCGTCGGCCGTGGCGCCAGGGTCATGTGCGTGGCGTCGGCAGTGATGATGTCCAGCGGCAGCTCGATATGCACCGGGCGTGGCCGCTCGCCTTCGAACACGGCGAAGGCGCGGGCCAGCACGCCAGGCAGTTCCTCGACGCTCATCAGCGTATGGCTGAAGGCGCTGACCCCGGCGGTCATCGCCCGCTGGTTGGGCAGCTCGTGCAGATAGCCCTTGCCGAGCCCCAGGCGCGCACGTTCGTTGACGCTGGAAATCACCAGCATCGGGATCGAGTCGGCGTAAGCCTGGCCCATGGCGGTGAGGATGTTGGTCATCCCCGGGCCGGTGATGATGAAGCACACACCCGGCTTGCCCGAGACGCGTGCATAACCGTCGGCCATGAAACCGGCGCCCTGTTCGTGACGCGGGGTGACGTGGCGGATGCTGCTCGATGGCAGGCCACGATAGAGCTCGACGGTGTGCACGCCGGGGATACCGAACACGGTGTCGACGCCCCAGGCTTCCAGTTGTTTGACGAGAAATTCGCCGCAGGTGGTCATGTCATGGATCCTGTGTGGGACGGGAGATCTTCATCCCCGCCCCCTCTCCTGGGGGGAGAGGGGAGGGAATGGATTAACCAACGATCCAGTGCGCCATCAGCGCGATGATCGGCAGGGTGATCAGGGTGCGGATGATGAAGATGACGAACAGCTCCAGCAGATTCAGCGGCAGCTTGGCCTTGATGATCAGCACGCCGACCTCGGACATGTAGATCAGCTGGGTCAGCGACACGCAGGCCACCACGAAACGCGTCAGCTCGCTCTCGATGCCCTTGCCCAGCACTGCCGGCAGGAACATGTCGGCGAAGCCCACCAGCATCGCCGGCGCTGCCTTGGCGGCTTCCGGCAGTTGCAACAGTTCGAGCAGCGGCACGATGGGCGCGGACAGCCAGTTGAAGATCGGGGTGAACTCGGCGATGGCCAACGATACCGTGCCAATGGCCATTACCAGCGGCAGCAGGCCCAGCCAGATGTCGACCACGTTGTGCACGCCGATCTTCACCATCTGTGCCGGCGAGGGGTTGGCATTGGCGCGCTGCACCGCCTGGGCCAGGCCCCAACGCAGCAGCGAGGTGCCGGCCGGCACATCTTCCTTGATCTGCTTGCCGACCCCGGCGACGTACTCGTCCTGCTTCCACGACAGGGGTGGAATACGCGGGGTGATGATGGCGGCGGCCAGACCGGCGACCACCACGGTCAGGTAGAAGGGTACGAATAGATGGTCGAGCTTCATGAAGCTGGTGATCAGCAGGCTGAAGGCGATCGAGGCGATGGAGAAGTTGGTGGCAATCACCGCCGCTTCCCGCGCGCTGTAGAAACCCTTGTGGTACTGCTGGGCGGTGATCAGCACGCCGACGGTGCCGGAGCCGAGCCAGCTGGCGATGGCATCGATGGCCGAGCGTCCGGGCAGGCCGAAGATCTTGCGAAATACATTGCGCACGATGGTGCCGATGAACTCCATCAGACCGTAGTCGGTCAGCAGCGGCAGGATCAGACCGGCGACCAGGAAGAAGGTGATCAACACCGGCGCCAGGTCTTTCAGCACCACGCCGCCGGTATTGGCGTTCCACACCCATTCCGGGCCGAATTGCCAGAATGTCATGGCCGCGAACAGCCCGCCTAACACGCGCAGGGCGAGCCACAGCGACGGCAACACGAACAGGTCGTTCAACGCGCGACGCTCGGTGAGCCAGCGTGGCTTGAGCAGGCTGCCGAACAGGCCGAGGACGGCGGAGAGCAGCAACAGGGCGGTGGCGATGGCAGGCAGCTGATCGCTGACGGCAGCCTTGAGTGCGTCAGCCATGACGCCGAGGCCGATGGTGACCTTTTCTTCGTAAACGATTGGGGTGAGAAACAGCAGCACGCCGAGCAGCGAGGGGATCAGGAAGATCAGTAACTGGCGCAGGCTGTAGGAGGTATCTGCCGGCGGCTGGTCATCCAGCAGCGGCATGGCTTCTTCGCGATTCATCTGGGCACCCTGATTTGTTGTTGTAGGGATGTACCGGGCACCTCGCGGGGCGCCCGGGCGGAGCAATAAAAACCGGCGGTCAGCGACGCTGAACCCCCGGAAGCACGCAGAGCATTTCGTACAGCAGGTTGGCGCCGAGCAACGAGGTGTTGCCGGTGGTGTCGTAGGGCGGCGAGACCTCCACCAGGTCGCCACCGATCAGGTCCAGGCCCTGGCAACCACGGATGATCTCGATGGCCTGGATGGTGGTCAGACCGCCGATTTCCGGGGTGCCGGTGCCGGGGGCCCAGGCCGGGTCGATGCCGTCGATGTCGAACGACAGGTACACCGGGCCGCCGCCGACCTTCTCGCGTACTTCGGCCATCAGCGGCTCCAGCGACTTGTGCCAGCACTCCTCGGCCTGCACCACGCGAAAACCCTGCTTGCGGCTCCAGTTGAAGTCCTCGGCGGTGTAGCCCTGGGCGCGCAGGCCGATCTGCACCACACGCTGGCTGTCGAGCAGGCCTTCTTCCTGGGCGCGGCGGAAGGTGGTGCCATGGGCGATCTTCTCGCCGAACATATGGTCGTTGACGTCGGCGTGGGCGTCGATATGGACCAGGCCGATCTTGCCGTACTTCTTGTGCAGGGCACGCAGGATCGGCAGGGTGATGGTGTGGTCGCCACCCAGGGTCAGCGGCTTGATGCCGAGTTCGACGATCTCGTCGTAGGCCTCTTCGATGATGCGCACGGCGTCGAGCAGGTTGAAGGTGTTGATCGCCACGTCGCCGATATCGGCCACGTTCAGCGAGTCGAAGGGGGCTGCACCGGTGGCCATGTTGTACGGGCGGATCATCACCGACTGGGCGCGGATCTCGCGCGGGCCGAAGCGGGTACCGGAGCGCAGCGAGGTGCCGATGTCCAGCGGCACGCCGACGAAAGCAGCATCGAGCTGGCGTTTTTCCTCGGTGCTCTGGATATGCGGCAGACGCATCATGGTGGCGATGCCGCCAAAGCGGGGCATTTCATTGCCGCCCAGGGGCTGGTGGAAAGTCTTGTCCATGGGGGGCCTCAGGCTCGTTCTGGTTGTGGCCGAAGTCTTGACCGGCCAGGCGCTGGGAAAAATCGGCTGGGGCAAAAACTTACTTCAGAATTGCTTGAAGTAAAGCTGTAAGCCCCGTGCCAGCTGCGTTGACTGGCGGCGCAGATGATCAAGGTGCGCACAGCGCACCCTACTGTTGGTAGCTGGGGTCGAGGCGATCTAGCTTGCGCAGCCAGGCCTGCCACAGCAGTTGGCGTTGCCATTGCGCGCCCTGCAGCTGCTCGCAGGCATGCTGCGACAGGTGTGCCGGAATCTCGCTGCAGGGCTGGCCACCGCCGATGGCGGCGAGCTGGATCTCGCAGGCGCGGTTCAGGTAATACATCACGTAGAAGGCGTCGGCCACGCTGGCGCCGACGCTGAGTAGCCCGTGATGGCGCAGCAGCAGGGCGATGTTGTCGCCCAGCGAGGCCTGGATGCGCGCACGTTCGTCCAGATCGAGCGCCACGCCCTCGTAGGCGTGGTAGCCCAGGCGCTGGTGAAACTCGGTGCTGATCTGGTTGAGCTGCAGCAGGCCATCGTTCTGCGCGGCCACCGCCATGCCGGCCAGGGTATGGGTGTGGATCACGCAATGGGCGTCGTCGCGAGCCATGTGCACGGCGCTGTGGATGGTGAAACCGGCGACGTTGTAGTCGGCGTTGCCCTCGACCACCTTGCCGTGCATGTCCACCACGATCAGGTCGCTGGCGCGAATTTCCTCGAAGAACAGGCCGAAGGGGTTGATCAGAAAACGCGGCTCGCCGTCGCCCGGCAGGCGCACGGAAAAGTGCGTGTAGAGGGTGTCGTCCCAGCCGAACAGGGCAGCCAGGCGGTAGGCCGCAGCCAGGTCGCGGCGCAGGGTGGCGATATCGTTCATGCGTTCTCCAGGCCGATGAAGCGGCGTACGCGCTGGTGGTTGCCGTGACGGATGGCGTCGGGCGAGTCGTCGAGCTGGACATGACCGTCTTCCATGAACAGCACGCGGTCGGAGATCGACAGGGCGAAGTCCATTTCGTGGGTGACGATCAGCATGGTCATGCCTTCGCGGGCCAGATCGCGGATCACCGCGAGCACGTCGCCCACCAGTTCCGGGTCAAGCGCCGAAGTGGGCTCGTCGAACAGCATGATGTCCGGCCGCATGGCCAGGGCGCGGGCGATGGCTACGCGCTGTTGCTGGCCGCCGGAGAGCTGGTGCGGGTATTTGTCGGCATGGGCCAGCAGGCCGACCTTGTCCAGCAGCGCCAGGGCTTGCCGGCGCAGTTCGGCGGTATCAACCAGGCCGTGATAGCGCGGCGCGAGCAGGACGTTGTCAAGGATGGTGCGGTGGGGGAACAGATTGAAACTCTGGAACACCATACCGATGCGCCGCACACCTTCGCGCTGGCGGCGGTTCTCGGGGCGGTCGCCGGCCTGGATGAAACTCTCGCCGAACAGCACGATCTCGCCTTCGTCGATACTTTCCAGACCGTTGACGGTACGAATCAGCGAGGTCTTGCCGGAGCCGGACGGGCCGATGATGGAAATCACCTCGCCAGGCTGCACGCTCAGATCGATGCCCTTGAGTACATGGTGGTTGCCGTACCGCTTGTGGATATTGCTCAGGTACAGCGCCGCCGGCGTGCCAGGCTTGCGAGCTCGGGTGTTGCCGGCCGCCATCTGTGGCAGGCTACTGCGCAGCTTGGCCACCTGGGCGTCGGCGAGGGTGCCGGGTTTACGCCGGCCAAGGTCGAGATGGCGCTCCAGATACTGCAGGCTCCAGCCGAACAGGCTGACGATCAGCACGTAGTACACGGCCACGGCGCCGAGGGTTTCGAGTACCAGGAAGTTCTGCGCGTAAAGGCGCTGGCCGACCAGCAGCAGTTCGCTGAGGGAAATCACCGAGACCAGCGAGGTCAGCTTGACGATGGTGACGTACTCGTTGGTCAGCGTCGGCAGTGCGATACGAAAGGCCTGAGGCACGACGATCAGCCGCTGCGTACCAAGCCGGCCAATACCCAGGGCACGGGCGGCCTCGCGCTGCCCTTTGGCTACCGAAAGCAGACCGCCACGGTGGATTTCCGCCATGTACGCCGCCTCGGTCAGCACCAGGGCGAACAGGCCGGCGTAGAACGGGTTGGACAGTACCTTGCCGCTGGCCGGGATGAGCTGCGGCAGGTTGTAGACGAAGATCAGCAGTACCAACAGCGGCACGCTGCGGAAGAACCAGACGTAGATCGCGGCCGGTGCGCTGAGCCAGCGACCGGCGGCTTGCTTGGCACTGGCCAGGCCGAAGCCGAGCACCAGGCCGAGCAGCCAGGCCAGGCTACTGAGTTTCACCACCGTCCAGCACGCGGCCCAGAAGGCCGGCATGGAAAACAGGGAGAAGAAATAGCTCCATTCAAACGGCATGCGTTATCTCCAGCGAGCCGTAAGCCACAAGCCACATGCTGCAAGCGAATCGGTTGTTGCCTTCGCTTGTGGCTTGCAGCTTGTCGCCTGCGGCTGCTTTTTAGGCTTCTTCCAGGTTGTATTTCTTCAGCAGTTCGGCGTATTCACCGCTGGCCTTGAAGTCGTCCAGCGCGGTTTTCAGGGCATCGAGCAGTTGGGCGTTGCCCTTCTTCACATAGATGCCCAGTACCTGCGGGTAGATCGAACCTTGGGAGCTGATGGCGATGCGGCCCCGGGATTTTTCGACGATCAGCAGCGAGGCGGCGTCGATCTCCAGGTGCGCCTGGATGTGGCCGGAGAGCAGCGCCTGGGAGGTTTCCGAGGTGGTCGGGTACTGGTTGATGGTAATGGCGCCGGCGCCCTGTTCCTTGCAGTAGCCGTCGGAAACCTTCTGCAATGCCGGAATCCATGAGGTGCCCTGTTGCAGGCCGACGGTCAGGCCGCAGAGCTCTTCGGGGGTGGCGGGTTTCTTCGTGGCGTCGCTGCGCACCATGATTGCTGCGCCGGTCTTGGCGTAGGGGATGGCGTCGGCTTTCTCCAGGCGCTCGGGGAGGATGTACATGCCGGAAATGATGGTGTCGAAGCGGCCAGCGTCGAGGCCGAGGATCAGGTTGGGAAAGGTGATGTCGCTGAAGCTGGCGCTCAGCCCTAAACGCTTGGCCAGAGCCGCCGAAACTTCCGGGTCGAAGCCTTTCACCTTGTCGCCTTCGTAGTATTCGAACGGTGGGTAGGTAATTTCCATGCCCACCTTCAGCTCGCCGCCGGCGATAGTCTTGGGCGTTTCGGCGGCGTGGGCGGTGGTGAACAGTCCGGCGAGGGTGCAGGCCAGAGCCAGGGTGGTGGTGCGCAGCGGGGTACGGGTTGCCATTGTGTTTATCTCCGGATCAGGTTTTATGGGCACCTCTAAAAACTATCTGCGTTGTCAGTGCTGCGTTGAAAACAGGCTCAAAATGCTCATTTGCAGCTCGTAAAGTCGAGCGCGACCCCGGTCGTTTTTCGCCTGTTTTCGCCTTGCACTGACTGCCTCGCCTACGTTTTTAGAGGAGCCCCTGTGGTGGCAGAGGGGAAAGTCATAGCGCGCTCGGCTGGTGCTTCAGGTGGCCGAAGCTGGACGGCGCGCGGGCGCGTTCGGGCAGCTGCAACTGGCCGTTCTCGACGCGCTTCTTGAGGTATTGGTAGGTCTGCAGCGCCTGGCTCCACATGTGCTCGCCGATGCTGATGGTTTCGTAGCGCTGGCCTGTTGCCTCGAACTGCGGCAGCGGGCGGATCTGCGTGTGGTAGTCGCAGGCATAGAAGAACGGGAAGGAGTAGCGCTCCTGGCTGACCTTGCGCACGCGGTGTGAGGTGGCGACGAAGGTGCCGGCACTCATCACCTCGAGCATGTCGCCGATGTTGACGACGAAGGTGCCAGCGCGCGGCGGGGCGTCGATCCACTGGCCGAGGTCGTTCATCACTTCCAGTCCCGGGCGGTCGGCGAGCAGGATGGTGAAGCACTCGTAGTCGGTGTGGGCACCGATGCCGGGTGCATCATGGGCGTCGCCGTCGAAGGGGTAGTGGATCAGGCGTAGCTTCGACGGCGGGAACTTGGCCATCTCGTCGAAGGTGATTTCCGGTAGGCCAAGGGCCAGGGCGAAGCCACGGAACAGCGTGCGGCCGAGCTGGAAGATGCGCGCGTAGTAGGCCTGCACCGCCTCCTTGAAGTTAGGCAGAGTGGGCCAGTCGTTGGGCCCCAGCAGCGGCGTGCCGGCCAGTACCAGCGGGTTGTCGGCGGGGACTTCGAAGCCGATGTCGAAGGCTTCCTTGTGGTCCGGCTTGCCGGCGCCGTAGCGCTCCTCGCCCTCGGGTACGAAGCCCTTGTGGCTGACCGAGGTGCCGATGTAGTGGAGCATCTTGGCGTCCAGGGGCTGGGCGAAGTAGTCCTCGGCGGCGCGGTGCAGGCCATCGATCAGCGTCTGCTCGATGCCATGGCCGCTGATGTAGAGAAAGCCCACCTCACGGGCGGCGCGACCCAGGTTCTCGGCCACGGCCAGGCGCGCGGCCGGGTCGCTGCTGAACAGGCCGGCGATGTCGACCACGGGGATTTCGGTGAAATGCTTGGCGTTGGTGTTCATCACGGCTCCTCAGCGACTGGTGAAACGGTGGAAGTGCTGGCGCTCGCAGCGCGCCATCCACTGGTTTAGCTGCCACAGGTCGGCCACTGGCACGTCGGTGAAGGGCAGGTGGTGCAGGTAGCCGTCCGGGCCGAATTCTGGCGTCAGGGTTGTGATCTGCAGGCCGCGCTTCTCCTGGCTGCTCCAGATGCTCTCCCAGTGGCGTTGATGGAAGGCCAGCACCTCGGCGTACTCCGGCGCGCCGGGGTGCGGCACCTGCGGGCCCTGGTCATAGCCGACGCGGGCCTGGATGTGGTCGACCCGCTCGATGAAGGCCGAGAGGTCGTCGGCAGGGTCGTCGAGCAGGCGCTCGCAGGTCACCAGCCAGTGGCTGATGTCGCTGGTGAAGTGCAGTTCGGGGACCTGACGGATAACGTCCAGCGTGACCCAGGGGCTGTACAGGGAACGGCCGCGATGAATTTCGAAACAGACGTGAAGGCCGCAGGCCAAGGCCAGTTCGGCGGCGCGACCGAAGAAATCGACCTGTTCGCTCAGCGCCCAGCGATCATTGCCGGGCAGTACGTTGACCAGGCGTGGGCTCAGCTCGGCGGCCCAGTCGAGCTTCATGCGCAGGTCTTCGAGGTGTACCTGCGGGCTATCGCTCTGGCGCGGCAGTACCGGTGTGGAGGTGAACAGGGTGGCGATATAGGGGACGTTCTGCTCGCGCAGCAGACGGGCATTGATGGCGCGCTGCGCAGCGGTCTCGGGGATGCGCGCTTCGATACCGTCGAAGCCGGCACCGAGCGCTTCATCGAGCGCTTGCTGCCAACTGCCGCGGTAACCCCAGAGGGTACGGAAGATTTCCAGTCGCATGGCCGTCTCCTGGAGAGGGCGAAGGTCAGCGGCAGATTGGCAAGGGGCGTGGTGTGGCGCCCGGTGGCGTGCGGTTCGAGCCGGCGCCTGGTTATGGCGGCATTGTTGGCTCAGCCTAGGAACGGGTTAAATCGCATCGAACAAATACTTAGTTCAGTGATTACTGAACTATCGATACGCCGTGCGATGTCCCGGATTTCATCCGGGCTACGTTTGCTGGATGTGCCAGGCCAGGGCAGGGCGCTACACTGGCGCTCCGTTCATCTGTCGTGCGCCGCCATGTCCCTCGCTTTACCCGACCTGAAACTGCTGAAGATCTTTGTCGCCGTGGTGCGTCATCAGGGCTTCGCCGCCGCGCAGCAGGAACTCAATCTTTCCACGTCGGCCATCAGTACCTACATGAGCCAATTGGAAAGTCAGCTCGGCATCGTGCTCTGCCATCGCGGCCGTGGCGGCTTCAGCCTGACCAGCAAGGGCGAGTTGTTTCACCAGGAAACCTTGCGCCTGCTCGGCGAACTGGAAGGTTTCGAGCGTTACTCGGCGGCGCTCAAGGGCGAGTTGCGCGGTACGCTCAACCTCGGCGTGCTGGACTCCACTGTCAGCGATCCGGCCCTGCCGCTGGCCGAGGTGATCGGCGCCTACAGCCAGGAGCACCCGGGCGTGCACCTGCACCTGTCGGTGATGAGCCCTTATGAGCTGCAACTGGCGGTGCTGGACAACCGCCTGGACCTGGCCATTGGCGCCTTTTCCACGCGCATGAACGGGCTGGTCTACCAGCCGCTGTACCGCGAGCAGCACTGGCTGTATTGCAGCGAGCGGCATGCGTTGTTCGAGCAGAGGCGGATCCCTGAGGAGCTGATCACCCAGCAGCGCATGGTCGGTCGTGGCTACTGGAGCCAGGCCGAACTGGCCCGCCATGGTTTCAAGCACAGTGCGGCTACCGTGGAGTCGATGGAGGCGCAGCTGATTCTGGTGCTCTCCGGCGCCTACATCGGCTATTTGCCGGAGCACTACGCCCAGCCCTGGGCGGATCAAGGCAAGCTGCGGGTATTGCTGCCAGCGGTATTTGGCTACCAGGCACCGTTCTCTTTGATCCTGCGCCGGGGGCGCACTCGCGAGCCGCTGATTCAGACCTTTCGCGACTTGCTCAAGACGCAACTGAATCAAATCTGAAACAGGGTCGTCTTTCTCCTTCGAGAGGCTTAGAGCCTACAACTGGCGCGGTTATCAGGCTGTGCTAGTACTTATCCATACGTCTGTACCAACATCAATTCGAACAGGGAAGCCTCGATGCGCCAGAACCTGCCCGTGACTCAGCGGGAAAGAACCTTCCCCGCTGATGAACGCCTGATTTCCACCACCGACCTCAACAGCAACATCACCTACTGCAACGACGCCTTCGTCGAGATAAGCGGCTTCACCCGCGAGGAGCTGGTCGGCCAGCCGCACAATCTCGTGCGCCATCCGGACATGCCGCCGGCGGTGTTCGGCCATATGTGGGACACCATCAAGCAGGGCAAACCCTGGATGGGCATCGTCAAGAATCGTGCGAAGAATGGTGATTTCTACTGGGTCAGTGCCTACGTCACGCCCGTCTACGAGAACGGCCGGGTTTCGGGCTACGAGTCGGTACGCTCACTGCCAACCGAGGCCCAGAAGCGTCGCGCCGAAGCGCTTTATGCCCGGCTGCGGGCTGGCAAATCACCCGTGCCGAAACTGGAATACTGGACGTACGATGTGGTGCGTTCCTGGCCGCTGATCGCCGCGTCGCTGCTGATCCTCGCGGCGCACTGGGTGGTCTCTGGCTGGCCGCTGATGGCTTTCATCGTGCTGACGCTGTTCGCGCTGGGTTCCTACCAGCTTTATCGGACCCGGCAGCTGATCCGCCGCACGCTGGCCGAGCATCCGAAAGCCTTTACCAGCGGCCTGGTGGCGCTGACCTACAGCGACAACCGTGGCGCCCAGGCGTTGCTGGATATGGCGATGATCAGTGAGGAGGCGCGACTGCAGACGGCGTTGACGCGGCTGGAAGATGCTGGCGAGAACGTCAAGAAGCGCGCCACGCAGTCCGCCGAGTTATCGCAATCCAGCGCACAGATGCTCGATCAACAGCGTGCCGAGACCGATCAATCGGCCACGGCGATCAACCAGATGGCGGCGACCATTCAGGAAGTTGCACACAACGTGCAGAACACCTCGCATGCTGCCGAAGAGGCTGATCGCCTGGCACGTGAGGGGCGCGATCTGGCTGTAGGCAGCCTTGATTCGATGCGCCAGATGGCCAAGGCGGTCAACGATATTGGCCAGGCGGTCAACGAGCTGGCCAACTCCACGCAGTCCATCGGCAGTGTGGCCGACGTGATTACTTCGATTGCCGAGCAGACCAACCTGCTGGCGCTCAACGCCGCCATCGAGGCCGCGCGGGCAGGGGAGCAGGGCCGCGGTTTCGCGGTAGTGGCCGATGAAGTGCGCTCGCTGGCTTCGCGCACGCGCCAGTCCACCGAGCAGATTCACCAGATCATCGCCGACTTGCGTGCAGGGGCCGAGCGTGCGGTGGTCACGGCGGGCAAGGGCGAGGACATTTCCCGCGGCAGTGTGCAGAGCGTGGAGTCGGTTCGCGATGCGCTGGAGGGCATCAGCTCGGCAGTGACGCGCATCACCAGCATGAGCCAGCAGATGGCGGCGGCTTCCGAAGAGCAGAGCCACGTGGCCGAGGACATCAGCCGGCAGATCACTCGTATCGCCCAGCTTTCCGATCACAGTGCCGGGCAGGCGCATCAGGGCGCGGCCATCAGTCGCGAGCTGGAGGAAATGGCCGATTACCTGCACAGTCTTGCGGAGCGCTTCAACCGCTGACCCTGGAGCCCGATGTAATCCGGAATGTTCCCGGATTGCATCCGGGCTACGCGAGCCCGAGCCGTTCTGGCACACTGCGCGGCATGTCTCGTCCGACCTGCTCCCGCTGCCAGCGCCCGCTTGGCCATTGCCTCTGTCCGCTGATTCCCGACCTCGAGAGTCGTACTCGTGTGCTTATCCTGCAGCACCCGAGTGAGGTCGGTCATGCCCTCAATACCGCTCGCCTGGCTGCGCTTGGGCTGCGCAATGCCGAGTTGCGCGTCGGTGAGGTATTCGCTGATCTGCCGCAATTACTCGCGCAGCCTGATTATCGAGCCTGCCTGCTGTTTCCAGGTGAAGAGGCTGTCGCCCTGACAGGCTACGCGTCCAAGGAGAAACCGCTGCTGTTGGTGGTGCCCGACGGCACCTGGCGCAAGGCGCGCAAACTGTTGCACCTCAATCCGTCGCTGATGGCATTGCCGCGAGTCAGCCTGAGCGCCGCAGCACCCTCGCGCTATCGCCTGCGCAAGGCTCCAGCAGAAGGGGCGCTGTCGACCATCGAAGCGATCACTGCCGCGCTGGACGTGCTGGAGGCGCCGCTGGGTTTCGATGCGTTACTGCGGCCCTTCGATGCGTTGATCGAAGGCCAGATTGCGGCGATGGGGGACGAGGTGTTCATCCGCAATCACCAGCGTTAACGAGGTGCGCATGGCGCACCCTGGGGTATGGCTTCGGGCGCGTATTCCGGATGCAATCCGGGGCGGTTCTGCGTCTCGACAACCTGTCCCGGACTTCATCCAGACCACGCAACGGGCATGGCACGTATTCAACGCTCGCGCATGGCTTCCGAGCGGGCCTTGAGTACGGGCTTGAGCAGGTAGGCCAGTACGCTCTTCTCGCCAGTGATGATGTCCACCGTGGCGACCATGCCGGGGATGATCAGCAGTGGCTGTTCCTCGCTACCGAGGTGGCTTTTGTCGGTGCGCACATGGATCAGGTAGAAGCTGTTGCCTTCCTCGTCGGTGATGGTGTCGGCGCTGATCAGTTCGAGGTTGGCCTTGAGTCCGCCGTAGATGGTGTAGTCGTAGGCGGTGAACTTGACCATGGCTTTCTGCCCGGGATGCAGGAAGGCCACGTCCTGCGGGCGGACCTTGGCCTCGATCAGCAGGCTGTCGTCCAGCGGCACGATTTCCAGCATGTCGCTGCCCGGCTGCACCACGCCACCGATGGTGTTGACCTTGAGCTGCTTGATCACCCCACGCACCGGCGAGGTGACGGTGGTACGGGTCACCTTGTCCTGGATGGCAACGCTGGTAGCAGTGATCTTCTTCAGTTCGGTGCGTAATTCGTTGAGCTCCTTGAAGGCCTCGGCGCGGAATGCCAGCTCGGACTCCTCCATCTTGCTCCTGATCTCGCTCATCGCCGCTTCGGCGCGCGGGATGGCCAGGTTGGTAGCCTCCAGCGAGCCGCGCACTTCCACCACGCTGCGGCGCAGACGCAACACTTCGACCTCGGAGATGGCGCCTGAGGCTACCAGCGGCTGCGACATGTTCAGCTCCTGCTGCAAAAGGCCGAGACTGGAGCGGTATTGCTGGGCCTTGGAGCGAAATTCGGCAAGTTCCTGCTCCTTCTGCCGCAGTTGCTCGCCCAAGGTGCGTTGCTCGCTGCGCAGACGTTGCTGGCGCGAGCGGTACAGGGCCAATTGGTCTTCGGCCAGCTGTGGCGCGTCGCGGGTGATTTCCTCGGGTAGCTGTGGTTCGCGCCCTTCGGCCTCTGCGCTCAGCCGTTCGAGACGGGCGATCAGCGCCAGTCTATCCGCTTCGGTTTCCCCGCGATTGGAGAGAAAACGTGTGTCATCCAGCCGCAGCAGGGTATCGCCCTTGTTCACCACCTGGCCTTCGCGCACGAAGATCTCACTGACGATGCCGCCCTCCAGGTTCTGGATCACCTGCACCTTGCTCGACGGGATGGCCTTGCCTTCGCCGGTGGTGACCTCTTCCAGCACGGCGAAATTCGCCCAGACCAGCGCTGCCAGCAGGCAGGCGCTGACCACCCAGATCGTGGCGCGGCTGAGCCAGGGCGAGTCCTCCAGAATGGCACCTTCGACTTCCGGCATGAACTCGGTGTCCTGACGTTTCTCGCGCAGGCTGCTGAAGTAGTTGCCGAGGCTCTGGGTCGCTTGCATCGCACGTCGCTCCTACAGGCTGGCCGGGCCGACGCGGCCCTTGCGCAAGGCTTCGATCACCGCTTGCTTCGGCCCGTCCGCCACCACATGGCCGTTGTCCAGCACGGCCAGGCGATCCACCAGGCTGAGCATGGAGGCGCGATGGGTGATGAGGATCAGCGTCTTGCCCTGCACCCACTTGTGCAGGCGCTGGCGCAGCAGGTCTTCGCTGGTGTTGTCCATGGCGCTGGTGGGTTCGTCGAGCACCAGGATTGGCGGGTCGAGCAACAGTGCGCGGGCCAGCAACACGGCCTGGCGCTGGCCACCGGACAGCAACTGGCCGCGTTCGCCTACCGGGCGTTCGAAACCCTGCGGATGCTGTCGCGCCAGTTCCACCACGCCGGTGAGCTCGGCGACTTCGAGCATGCGCGCGTCGCTGATGTATCGGGCGCCGAGGGTCAGGTTGTCGCGCAGGCTGCCGGCAAGCAGCGGCAGGTCGTGGGCGACGTAACCGATCTGGTGGCGCAGGTCGGCGACATCGAGCTGACGCAGGTCGAGGTTGTCGAGCAGGATCTGCCCTTCGTCGGCACTGTAGAAGGCCATCAGTAGCCGCGCCAGAGTGCTCTTGCCCGAACCGCTGCGGCCGATGATGCCGAGGCGCTCGCCAGCGCCCAGGCGCAGGCTGACGTTGTTCAGCGCCGGTGCGCTCTGCTCGGGGTAGGTGAAGCTGATCTGCCGGACTTCCAGGGCACCCTTGAGCTGGGTGCGATCCAGCGGCCGTTGCTTGTCCTGACGCTCCTGCGGCAGGGCCATCAGGGCATCGGTGCTGGTCATGGTCAGACGTGCCTGCTGGTAGCGGGTGATCAGCCCGGCGATCTGTCCCAGTGGGGCGAGGATGCGGCTGCCGAGCATGTAGCAGGCCACCAGCGCACCGACACTGAGGTTGCCGGCGATGATCAGATAGACCCCAGCGACTATAGTGGCCATGCCGGCGAACTGCTGCAGGAACAGGGTGCCATTGGTGGCCAGTGAGGCGAGGAATTTTGCATGGCCGTCCAGGCGGGTGAGGGCGCCGTGGGTTTGCTCCCATTGGTGCTGGCGCTCGCTTTCGGCACCACAGGCCTTGAGCGTTTCCAGACCGCCGAGGGTTTCGATCAGCAGCGCCTGGCGTTGCGAGCCGAGCTGCAGACTCTTCTGCACGGTATCGCGCAGGCGTACCTGGATGATGTAGGCGAACAACGCGGTGATCGGGAAGGCCAGCAGCGGGATGAATACCAGTGGCCCGCCGATCAGCCCGATCACCAGCAGCATCAACAGGGAGAAAGGCAGGTCGATCAGGCTGGTCAGCGTCACCGCAGTGAGAAAATCGCGCAGTCCCTGAAAGTCATGGATGCTTTGCGCGAAGCCACCCACCGTGGCCGGTCGTGCCTTCATCGACATGCCGGTGATGCGCTCGAACAGGGTGGCCGACAACACCACATCGGTTTTCTTGCCTGCGGTATCGAGCAGGTGCGCGCGCAGCACCTTGAGCAGCAGTTCGAAGCCGGTACCGATAAACAGACCAATGGCCAACACCCAGAGCGTCGCGGTCGCCTGGTTGGGCACCACGCGGTCGTAGGTCTGCATCACGAACAGCGGCACCATCAGGCCCAGCAGGTTGATCAGCAGGCTGGCCAGGACGGCATCGGTGTAGAGCCAGCGCGACAGCTTGAGGGTGTCGCGGAACCAGGCTTCGATGCGGGGCACCAGCGGCGTGCGGGCCTCCTCCAGCTGATGTCGCGGGCGGGCAAAAAAGGCCCGGCCGCTGTACTCGGCGGCCAGTTGTTCACGGCTGACCCATTGTTCGCCACCATCGGTCTCGCAGGGCAGGATCTGCGCCTGCTGCTTCGGCCCCCACTGGCGCAAGACCGCACAGCGACCGTCCTTGAGCAACAGCAGGACGGGCAGGTTGAGGGCGGAAATGCTGGCAAGGTCACGCTGCAACAGGCGACCCTGCAGCCCGGCCCGTGCCGCAGCACGCGGCAGCAGGTCGGGGCTCATGCGTTGCTCCGGCATGGGCAGGCCGGCACTGAGGGTGCCACGGCTGGCTGAGCAGCCGTGTAGCCGGCAGAGGATCAACAAACCATCCAGCAGCGGATCGTCGTGGCTGAGTCGCGGGTCACTGGCCGCCCCTGGCAGTTCCATGGTGGTCAATTTCTACTACTCCTCAAGCCGGTACTACTTCATATCCGGCAAACGTGCCTCGCTCTTCACTTCAGTGAGGGCTACAGCTTCCGCCGGGACCACGACCTGTTGCTGACGCAGCAGATCACCCATTGCCGCAACGACGCGGTACATCGAGAACTCTTCGCCGTAGCGCACTTCGGTGTAACGGCGGTTGGCAGTGAACAGCTCGTTCTCACTGTCGAGCAGGTCGAGCAAGGTGCGTTGACCCAGGCTGAACTGCTGCTGATAGGCCTCGCGAACCCGTGAGGTGTAGTCCGCATAATCACGTGCCTTGGGGGTTTGCAGACGCGCGTTTTCCATGGCGTTCCAGGCCAGCGAGAGGTTCTCGTTGAGCACACGCAGTGCGTTGTTGCGGATGTCCATCGACTCGTTGATCTGGTGCGCCGCCGACTGCAGCCGGGCCTTGTCGCGCATGCCGTTGAACAGGTTGTAGTTCATCACCACCGCGGCTCGCCAGGTGTTGTAGTGACCCTCATCGCCCTGCACGTTGTCATCGGCCGATGTCGCCAGCTCCAGATCGAAGCGCGGGTAGAAGGGCGACTTGGCGACCTCGTACTGCTTCTCGGCGGCGTGGACGTCAGCCTGTGCCGATTTCAGGAACGGGTTGTTGTCCATCACGGTTTGCCGTGCGGCGAGCAGATCGGCGGGCATGCCACCTTTGATCGAAGCCGGGCTTTCCAGCTGATCCGGCAGGCGGCCCACGGCGCTGAAGAAGTTGGCTTCGGCATCGGCCAGGTTGACCTCTTCGGTGTAGAGGTTGTTCTGCGCCAGTGCCAGGCGAGCTTCGGACTGATCCAGGTCGGCAGTGCTGCCAACGCCCTGGCGGCTGCGCAAGCCGATCTGATCGTTGATGCGCTGGTGTGCCTGCAGGTTGTTGCGGGCCAGGGTGACCATTTCGCGACGCATCAGCACGTCGAGGTACACCTCGACGGTGCGCAGGGCCAGGCTTTCGGAGGTGCCGAGCAGGCGATAGGCCCGTGAGTTCACCACGGCCTCGGTACGTGCCACTTCATTGGGGGTATTGAAGCCGTCGAAGAGCATCTGTCTCAGTCGAAGTTCGGCATCGCGGTAGTTGAGTGTCTCCTTGTTGTGATCGCCCAGTGCGCGGGTACTGGGGCTGTCCGTCTGCTCGCGACCGTAGCCGACCAACAGGTCGACCGTTGGGAGATATCCCCCTTTCGCGAATTTCACGTCCTCATCCGATGAGAGTCGACTATTGGCGGCTGCGTGGATTTCCGGGTGATTGTCCAGCGTGCTTTGAATCGCTTCCGAGAGATTCATGGCGTGCGCCTGGCTGCAAACAGTCGCCAAAAGCATGGCGCTCCATAGCGGGGTCAAGGTGCGCATTGGCGTTTCTCCTGACTGAGTTCTTATCCTGTCGCCATTAAAATGGCGTTTTTGCCTGTAAAACCGTTTCAGGCTTGTAACATCAGAGCTAAGAACAACTTTTGGAGAACCTAAGATGTTTTTTTCACAACCTATATTCAGAAAAAATCTTATGAACTCTGCGAAAAGCAGCACATTGTTTGAACCTGTGAGCTGCGCAAACCCTCATTTTCCGTGGGTTGTGCAGCTGAAATGGGTTGTCAGGCATCACAGGGCGGGGATTCATCTGATGGAGTAGTTCGACGCAGGTTGTAGTGACATTTTTTTGTCAGTAGCGTTTTTGGGATTTTGCGCCGTTCCATTTCAATCAGCTGTCTTGGGTTTCTCCTCGGCTTCGAAAAGGTGTTCTGACCCTTTCGGTAGGTACGTGTCGGCGGTGGTCGGCAGCCGTAGTGAGGATGGAATCATGGCTACTCTTATTGGTGTCGTCAGTCAGGTTGTCGGCGAAGTGTTCGCGGTAGCGAGCGACGGATCGCGCCGGCCGATCAGTGAAGGAGACCGGGTCTACGCGGGCGAGCAACTGGTAACCGGCGCCTCTGGCGCGGTGGCCATTGCCATGACCAACGGCCAGCAACTGACGCTTGGGCGCGACAGCAGCATGACGCTCGACGCGCAGATGCTTGCCGCCAGTCCCGACTCGCAGACTCCGACGGCCGATGCGCCGCCCCCCGTTCCCAGCGATAGCGATCTGACCGACGTCGAGCGACTGCAGGCGGCGATCGAGGCCGGCGTCGACCCGACCCTTGAAGGTGAAGCCACCGCCGCCGGCCCGGGTGCAGGTGGTGGTGCAGGCGGTGTCGGTGGCGGCCACTCCTTCGTGCTGCTCGGCGAGGTCGGCGGCGCACTCGACCCCGTGATAGGTTTTCCCACCGCAGGGCTCAGCACCGGTCCCGAATTCCCCGATGGCGAGCCGATTGTCGATCCGGATGACGCGGTGGTGCTCGAGGTTGACGGTGCCCCTACCGGGGGCGAGGCTATCAATGCAGTCGACGAGGAGGGTTTGTCAGGCGGCATTGCAGGCGGTCCAAACGATCTTCCCGGTGAGGCTGCCTCGGTATTCGGTATTTTGGGCTACAGCTTTGGTCCTGACGGCCCGGGTGGTTTCACCTGGAGCACGGCTGGGCTGTCTGAGCTTGGGATGACTTCGGGGGGCGTGGCGCTTAGCTATGAAGTGAGTCTGGATGGACTGACGTTGATGGCTTTCGCTGGTGATCAGGAGGTCTTCACGCTCGAAGTCACCGACCTGTTGGCCGGTACTTACACATTTGAACTGCTAGCCGCGTTGGATCACGAGCCGCCGCTGCCCGGAGGCAGCGACGAGAACGATCTCTTCCTTACCTTCACCTACACCATCACGGACGGCAACGGCACCCCTGCGACCGGCAACCTGAGCATCATGGTCGACGATGACAGTCCCGAGCTGGTCGAAAGCGAAGGTGAGCCTCCGGTCGTCGGAGGCCTGGTGCATGAGGATGCCCTGGTCAGTATTGGTAACGCCGAACCCGGCAACCTGCCCGCGCAAACCCATCAGCTCATGGGTGATCCGGGGGCGCTGGATGTGCTGGTCAACTTCGGGGCTGATGGGCGCGGGGGGTTCCAGCTGAGTACCGACCCTGAGGCATTGACCGATCTGCAGGCGCTGGCTCTGACCTCGGCTACCGAACCGTTGGTCTATTCAGTTGCGGTCTCGGACGATGGCAGCACGAGCACACTGACAGCGACTGCGGGTGGCGTGCCGGTATTCACCTTGGTCGTGACCAGCGATGGTGGGTATGTATTTACCTTGTCGGGGCCGATCGATCATCCACGCAAGGACGGAGATGACAGCGAGCTGCTGGGCGACAAGGACCTCGCGCTGGACTTCTCCAAGCTGCTGATCGCCACCGACTACGACGGCGACGCGGTGCCAGGTGGCTTCAACCCTGGCAGCTTCGTGATCGACGTGGAGGACGACGTACCCGTGTTGGTGGAGGACAGTGGCAAACACTGCCTGACCATCACGTATCAGGGCGGTGATGCGTCATACCTCAACAGCTATGGCTATTACATCAAAGGCCCGGATGGTGAGCCGATTAGCGGTCAGATCATCTGGGGCGACACCAGCGGCCTGACAGAGGGCGACTCGATCACCCTTCACGGGCTCGACCCGAGTGAGGTTGGTTTCTTCATCATTCCCAATGGGGGCTTGAACGGCGCCGCCAGCAACACCGAAGTAACCTTCCAGCTCGTGGAGGGGCAGTGGCAAGCGTTCATCGGCGATACACCCATCAATGGGGCCGGTGGTGCTGACGTATTGTTCGACAACCCAGCGTTGAACCCCGCTGGCAAGTCCCATGTTGACGACAATGCCGCGCAGGGCAACCAGAACTGGGAAGACGTCAGCGACGGCAACAGTGACAACGACTACAACGATGTGAACATCCAGGTGGCATGGACCACCAAGGCTCCCGTCGGCGGCACGGTGCACGAAGACCAATTGGACACACCTTATCCAGGTAACCCTGAAGCTGGTCAGCGTCTGCTGATCAGTACGGAGGGTGGCGCCGGTAGTTTGATGGCGCTGGTGTCCTTCGGGGCTGACGGCCCTGGTGCATTCGGCCTGGTGGACAGTGAAACGGTGGCAGAGGTACTGGGTGCCCAGGGCCTCACTTCTGGCGGCGAGCCGATGCTCTACAGCATCAGCACGACCACGGACCCTGACGGCAACCCGATTAGCACATTAACCGCAACGGCTGCCGCAGAAGTTGGCGGCTACCCGGTATTCACCCTGATAATCAACGCCGATGGCAGTTTCAGCTTTGAGTTGCAAGGACCCATCGATCATCCGAGCGATGACGGCGACGATAACGAGCTATGGTCGAGCGAAGGCGGCATCGGCCTTGACTTCACTCACCTGTTCACCGTTACCGATGGCGACGGCGACCCGCTACAGCTGCCTGAAGGCGCGAAAGGCCTGTTCGTCATCAAGATTCAGGATGACGTGCCGTTGCCGGCCCAGCCCAATCCGCAACAGCCGGTGGTCAGTGGGCTGGTGCACGAAGATGCCTTGGGTAACGGCAACGCCGAGCCCGGCAGCGAGCCTGAGCAGACCCTCACGGTTGAGGGCGGTATCGGCGCATTGGATGTACTGGTCAACTTCGGCGCCGATGGTCGCGGTGGTTTCCACCTGAGTCAGGAGCCCGGTGCGCTGTCTGGACTGCAGACACTTGCCTTGAGCTCCGGCGGTGTTGCGCTGTTCTACGTCGTGTCTACGGATGGCACCACGCTCACCGCTACGGCTGGTGAAGGTGGCAGCGAGGTCTTCCGCCTCGAGGTCAATAGCGATGGCAGCTACCTGTTTACACTCAAGGGCGCGTTGGACCATCAGGAGGATGATGGTATCGACTCCGAAACCCTTGGTGACAACAGCCTGGCGCTGGATTTCTCCGGTGTGCTGGTAGCCACCGATGGCGATGGTGATCCGCTGGCCGACGGTTTCGATGCCGGCAGTTTCGTGATCGATATCGAAGACGATGTGCCGACGCTCAACGAACCCAATCCGCAGCTACCTGCTGTGGGTGGCATTGTGCACGAAGACCTGCTGAGCACCCCGCACACGGGTAACCCCGACGGTGCGTTGCAGGCATTGGTGGTCAGCACTGTCACTGGTGGAGGAAGCCTTTCTGCCCTTGTGTCGTTCGGCGCCGATGGTCCCGGTGAATTCAGCCTGGTGGATGCCGATACGGCAGAGAGCCTGCTGTGGGCGCAAGGCCTCACCTCTGGCGGTGAGCCCCTGGATTACGTGGTGATCGAAGAGCACGATGGCAGTGGCAATCTGCTCAGTACCACGCTCACGGCCACTGCCGTGGGAGGCTATCCGGTATTTGAACTGGTGGTGAAGGCCAACGGCGACTTCATCTTCGAACTGCAAGGGCCCATCGATCATCCGGTTCAGGATGGTAACGACGATGAGTTGTGGTCGTCGGAAGGCGGATTTGGCATCGATTTCACCCAGTTGATCACCGCTACCGACGGCGATGGTGACCCACTGGATATGCCGCTCGATGCTGCTGGATTGTTCGTCATCAACGTGCAGGACGATGTACCTGAGCTGGTGGATGACGGCCCCAATCACTGTCTGACCCTTACCTACAAGGGCGGTGATGCCGGCTACCTCAACAGCTACGGCTACTACATCAAGGGGCCTGATGGCATACCGGTCAGTGGCGTGCTGGTCTGGGGTAATACCACCGCCATGCAGATCAATGATTTCATCACGCTGCAGGGGCTCGATCCCGCGTCAGTGGGCTTCTTCATCATCCCCAATGGTGCCTCGAACGATGTACCTGACGGCACTGCGCTAACGTTCCAGTTGATCGATGGGCAGTGGCAGGCTGTGGCTGATGGTCAGCCGCTTACCGGCAGTGGCGGCACTGATGTACTGTTCGACAACCCGGCGCTCAACCCCGCCGGCAAGACCCATGTACAAGACAACGACGCTCCCGGAAACCAGAACTGGGAGGATATCAACAGCGCCAGCGCCAGCGATAACGACTACAACGATGTCAATATCCAGGCCACCTGGACGGTCAAGACGCCTTCACCGGTAGGCGGTACGGTACATGAGGACAAACTGACCGATCCCCATCAGGGCAACCCGGATGGCCCCGGCCAGACTCTAGTGATCAGTACTACGACGGGCGCGGCCAGTTTGCTCTCACTGGTGGCCTTCGGCGCCGATGGGCCCGGTGATTTCAGCCTGGTGGGGGAGGATAGTGCAGCCGAGTTGCTGAATGCCCAGGGACTGACGTCTGGCGGTGAGCCGCTCGACTACGAGGTCACCCAGGAGTTCGATGACGACGGCAATCTGGTCAGCACCACGCTTACTGCGACGGCCACGGTTGCAGGCGGTTATCCGGTATTTGAACTGGTGGTGAAGGCCAACGGCGACTTCAGATTCGAACTGCAGGGGCCAATCGACCATCCGCTGAAAAATGGTGATGACAACGAGCTCTGGTCGTCGGACGGTGCCTTTGGCATCGACTTCACCCAGTTGCTGGCGATCACCGATGGTGATGGCGACCCGCTGCAGATACCGCAGGGGGCTGGCGGTCTGTTCGTCATCAACGTGCAGGACGACGTGCCAACCCTGGCCGAGAAGGACTGTGGCTGCGATCCCAAGAACATCGATCATGGCATTTCCCATGTGCTGTTCCTGGTCGACACCGTCGACGGCACCAAGGCGGTCAAGATCGAATACCCCGGCGGGAGTGACATCAAGGATCCGAGCCACCCGCAAGGCTACGTTGCCTGGGTCGAGCAGGCCTATGGCGGCACCGTCGAGGCCTATTACATAAAGGCCGGTACCAAGTTCTACGACGGCGATGGTGACGTCATCAATCCCGTCGAGCTAGGCCTGGGCAGCTACCTGGTCGGTGGCAACAGCGCCTTCGGTGGAACCCAGGTGATCGTTGCCAAGCACCCGCAGTATCAGGCCGTGGACGAGAATTGCGCGCCCACCTTCGATCACCTGGTGCACGAGGATCAGCTCGGCTCGCCCTATCTGGGCAATCCCGAGGCCGGCCAGACACTGGTGGTCGAAGGCAGTGCCGGCACGCTGCATGCGCTGGTCGATTTCGGCGCCGATGGGCCGGGGAACTTCAGCCTGACCGGTGATGTGGCTTCGATGCTGACGCAGCAGCTCAGCTCCGGTGGCGTCGAACTGAGCTACCGGGTCGAGTACGAATGGGATGGCGACCAGTTGGTCAATTCCACCCTGATCGGTGAGGTGGCGGGTGTCGAGGGCTACCCGGTATTCAGCTTCGAGGTGGGTGCTGACGGCAGTTATCGCTTCGAGCTCAAAGGTCCGCTGGATCATCCGCTGGGCGATGGCGACGATAGCGAGACCTTGGGTACGGCAGGGCAGCCCATCGATTTCTCCAAGATGCTGCAGGCGACCGATGGCGACGGCGACCCGCTACCCGCCGGCTTCGCGGCAGGGACGCTGGTGATCGACGTGCAGGATGACGTGCCCATTGCCGCCAGCGACAAGCCCGACTGCATCGTGCAGGCCGCGCCACCGCTGGTGAACCTCACCCTGGTGCTGGATATCTCGTTAAGCATGGCCGGTTCCAAGCTGGAATCCCTCAAGCAAGCGGTGATCGACCTTGCCCAGGGTTATGCCGGCCTCTCTGCACCGGTGCACGTCAATCTGATCACCTTCAACTCGGGCGCTGCAGAAATCGGCGACTTCACCTTCAGCGCGCTGGGTGATCCGGGTTACACGGATCTGCTCACGGCGGTCGAGGGTCTTACCGTCAGTGGTTTCACCAACTACGAGCAGGCCCTGGGCGTGGCCAAGACGCAGATCACCAGCGACATCAACGCTCCGGGTGCCGATCCAGCGCAGCAGCACAAGCTGTACTTCATTTCCGATGGTGAGCCTACCGTCGGAGCGCAGGGCGCGACGCTGACCAGCTGGATCGCCAACAACTGGACGAACTTCATCGGCAACGTCGATGGTGATAACAACAGCGCCACCAATAGCTTTACCGCGCACTCCGTGGGTGTCAGTTTCACGGGTTCTTTCATGGGGCAGATCGCCAGTGATGGTTCGGTGATCAGCAGCGAGCCTGACAGCCTGTCCGAAACTCTGCTGGACCTGGCCGATCTGGGCGGCAGCGTCTCTGGTGACGTTCTGGTCAACGACAGCCTGGGCGCCGACGGTCTGGGGCGTATCGAATCAGTCAGCGTCGATGGCCAGACTTTCAGCCTCAATGAAGCCGGCGACGGCATCGAGGTGAGCGGGGCTGGTACTGTCGCCTGGGGCTTCGATGCCGCGACCGCTGAGCTGACGCTCACTACCGCAACCGGAACGCTGAAGATTCATCTGGATGGCGACGATATCGGGCAGTTCGACTTCTCCGCACAAGGCAACCTGAACTTCGGCCCCAGTGGGCAACTGACGCAGAGCTTCACCTATGTGGTGAGCGACGGCGACGGCGACCACGCTACGGCCGATCTGGATATCTGCATCCGCGGCGACCAGTCGGTGCTGGTAGTCGGCAGCAACGCCGACGACACACCGAACTCCAGCGTGCCCCATCATGTGCCCAGTCAGTGCGACGATGGCAAAGGGGCTATCGAAGGGACCTTCGGCAATGATGTGCTGGTTGGCGATCTGGGTGGTGCCAAGCCTCCGGTGGTCAAACCGGCGGAGAATTACAACATTGCCTTGATCCTCGATCGTTCCGGCAGTATGGCGGACAATCCGGATGGCCCGGGGGGATACAGCAGCCGGCTGGGGTTGCTCAAGGATGCGGTCAATGCCTTTGTCGGCAAGCTGGGCACTCACACGGGGCAGATCAACATCGCGCTGATCTCCTTCTCGTCCAGCTCCAGCCTGTTGCTCAGCGGTACCCTGACGCAGATCCAGTTAGCCCTGGCGGCGCCTAACAACGTGCTGATGGCGCTGACTGCTTCCGGCGCCACCAACTACGAGGCGGCGATGCAGCAGGCCAATGCCTGGTTCGATGGGGTGGAGGCCAACGACTATAACAACCTCGCCTACTTCCTGACCGATGGCGACCCGACCACTTATAACAATGACAACGGCAACAGCGGCAGCACGGTGAACTACCGCGACGTCAACCGGGCTCTGGATGATGCGACGGCGCTGATGGATCGCGCCGAGGTGCATGCCATCGGCATCGGTACCGGGGTCAACAGCAATGTGCTGCGTTTCTTCGACAATACCGATGTCACAGGGCAGGGGTCACTATCATTCGGTGGTAACACCGTTAACGGTGCGGTAGGCGAGCCGCAGATCGTGACCACGCCGAGTCAGCTTTTTGCGGTACTCGATCCCGGCAGCGTCACCGATGGTGGCTACGCCAGCCTGGGTGACGATCATCTGGTAGCTGGTGCAAGTGACGACTACCTGTTCGGTGACTCGCTCAATACCCTGTGGATAGATGCCAGCAAGGCGCCGGGTTATCAGGTGCTGATCGATCACCTGACGATAACCTTGGGCGCAGCCCCGACCCAGGCGCAAATCATGGACTTTATCCAATTGCATGCCGAGCAACTGGGGGCGTCGGTACCGGGTGTCGGAGGAGATGACAAGCTCGAAGGTGGCGCCGGCAACGACTGGCTGTTCGGCCAGGGCGGCGATGACATCCTGATCGGTGGCACCGGCAATGACGTGCTGTTCGGCGGCAGCGGCAACGATACCTTCGTCTGGAATGCTGGCGACCGAGACGGCAACTACCACGATGTCGTGAAGGACTTCGGCCTGGGCGACAAGCTGGATCTGTCCGATCTGTTGGTGGGTGTGAGCGACTCCGGCGACGCCAATGTGCTGGATGACTATCTGAGCTTCAGCTTCACGGCCACCAATACAGTGATCAGTGTTTCCAGCTCCGGCAACGTGGCTGACACCTCCACCATCGATCAGACCATCACCCTGGAGAACACCTTGCTTGGCGGCGGTATGGGCAATGCTGCTGACATAATCGATGACATGTTGAACAGCCAGCAGTTGGTCGCCTGAGGTGTGAGGGAGGCCGTCAGTGCTGCGCTGGCGGCCTTTCAGGCAAAGGGAAATGCTTATCAGAGTTTCCTTAGTTGGAGCACTCAACTAGAGTAAGCCCGCTACCCGTTCCGAGTAGCGGGCTTTTTTATGGCGTTTGCTGGAGGCAGCGATGGTTTACGTACAGCGCGACGCGGCCGGGCGTTTGTTGCGAGTCGAACATGAGCCCTTTGAGGGTATGACGGAGAACCTGGCTGTCGAGAGCGAGGAGCTACACAGCTGGCTCGAGGCCAAGGAAGAGGTCAAGGCACGCCTGGACAGCCTGAAACAGTCTGACCTGGAGCTGGTGCGCGTACTGGAAGACGTGGTCAGCGTGCTGGTCGAACGAGGCGTTATCCGCTACACCGACCTGCCCGAGGCCGCGCGACAGAAGCTCGACCAGCGTGCCATCGCCCGTGCCGAAATCGAGGGCCTCAGCGGCCTGCTTGGCGACGACGAGCACGATCTGGTTTAGAACCCCGCCATTGCAGGAGCCGCGCCCCGCGGCGAAGCAGTCGGTGCGACAACCTGTAACCTCTGGAACCTCCCCTGGGGCGGGGCTCCTGCAATTATTGGTTGCCCCAGGGCGCTGGCGCGCCGATAAGGCGGCCCATGGCGCCGTGGACGCCCAGTTCGGTCAGCACTGCAAGTTCCTCTTCGGTTTCCACCATCTCGGCGATCAGCGGCAGGTCGATGCTGTTGGTGGCGCGGAAGATCGCTTCGATGAACAGCCGCTTGTCGCTCTCCTGGTCGATGGCGCGGATATAGGTGCCATCGATCTTCAGGTAGGCCAGGCCCAGGTGGGTGAGGTTGCCAATCAGGCTGAAGCGCCCACCGAAATGCTGCAGGCCCAGGTTGAAACCCGCCTCACGAATCGACTGGCTCAGCGCTTCCAGCTCGGCAGGCGGTGGCAGGTGGCGTTCGTCGATTTCCAGCGTCATCAGGTGTGCGACGTCCTCATGACGGTTCAGCACATCGAGCAGGCGCGCTTTGTCCTGTTCATTGCGCAGGGTTGCGGCAGACAGGCTCAGCGCCAGCGGGCGAGGATGTTGTGTGAGGTGGGCCAGGCTATGTTCGAGCATTGCCAGATCAAAGCGCGCGGCCCAGCCCAGGCGCTCGATCCAGGGCAGGAAGCGCCCGGCGGTGATGGCTTCGCCAGCCGGATCGAGCAGACGCGCCAGGACCTTGTGCTGCATGAGCGTCCCCGCAGCACAGTCGGCTACAGGCTGGAAGTACAACTGTATTTTGCCCTGGGTCAGCGCATCGTCGATCCAGGCGCGCCAGTCGTGCAGGCCCTGAGTGGTCCGGGCGATGAAGTCGTCGAGGCGCTCCCAGCACCTGTCTGTGTTGCTCTGTGCCTGAGCCAGCGCCTGATCCGCGCGGCTCAGCACGGCTTCGCTCTGTTCGCCGGGGCGAAAGGCGGCAATACCGATGTGGGCAACGGGATCGCAGTCACTGGCACCGGTCTGCTTCAGGCTGTTCAGGGCTTCACTGAGCTCGCTGGCCAGGCGCTCTGCGTCTTCGCCATTGAGGCCGGGCGCAAGCAGCGTGAACTCGCCACCGCGGTTGCGCGATGCCAGCCATTGGCTGCGCTCCGGTAACGCCAGCAGTTGCTTGAGTTGATCGCCCAATGCGGCGATCAGCGCGTCGGTACGCTGGCCGCCGAGGCGCTGGTTGAGGCCGCCCAGGTCGTTGAGGCGCAGCAGCAGCAGGTAGCCATCAGGATGCTGCTCGTTGATCACCAATTGGTTGCTCAGGCGTATGTCGAACTGGCGGCGGTTGGCCAGGCCGGTGAGGGTGTCCTGATAGGCCTCACCGCGCAGTTTTTCGCTGCGCGCGGCTTCCTCGGCGAACAGGGTCTTGAGCTTGTCGACCATCTGGTTCATGGCCAGCACCACACGCTTGAGCTCCGGCGTGCGCGGCACTCGCGGCAGGGTGAGGAACTCGCGGCGGCTGATGGCTTGCGCCTGCTGCACCATGTTGTCCAGCGGTCGCAGTTGGGTACGCAGCAGCCAGCCACCGAGCACGGCACTGACCAGGCCACACAGCAGTAGCCAGAACAGGCTGCCGAGGGCGCTGTCCCACAGCTTGGCCAGGGCGAACTGTGGATGGCTGAGCACCTCCACTCTGGCAGCCTGCTCCCAGCCGCGCATGATCAGCGCATCGCCGCCCTGGGGCTGCAGATCGACAAGATCGACGAACCAGCCGGGCAGATTGTCGGGTTTGATCTCGGTGCTGCGCTCGACGATCACGCTGTCGTCGGCAATGCGCACCACACGGATGCTGGCGAAGTAGCCGCTGTCGAAGATCGAGCTGACCATCAGCTCGATCATTGCCGGGTCGTCCACGTGCGGGGTCATCGACAGCCCCAGCGCCGTGGCGGCGTCCTGCGCGTGCGAGCGCAGCTGGCTGATCAACTGTTCGCGCGAGCTCTCCACTCCGGCGATGAAACTGCCGGTGAAGGCCACCACCAGAAACAGGCAGATGGCGAGAAACAGCTGCTTGAGTAGGGACATGGGATTCCTCCTAGCCTTCGCCGATGGCGAAGCCCTCCGCACGCATTTTTTTCAGAATGTCCTGCCAGCGAGAGAGCTTCTTGGTGTCGCTCTTGCGCGTATTGGAACCTGCGAGATAGAGGCCTTCGGCGTTGAAGGCGTACACCGGCAGCAGGTCTTTGCGCTGTGAGGCAGGGCGGATGTCGTTGATCAGGTTGTCCAGCACCAGCGGCTCGGCAGTGGGGCTGGCGTAGTAGGTCAGCACCATGTGCGCCTGGTTGTAGTTCAGCGCCTTGACGTAGGTAATGCGCAGCTTCTCGCTGGGGATGCCGAGGCGGCGCAGGGTGAAGTACTTGGCGATGGAATAGTCCTCACAATCGCCTGCGCCCTTGACCAGCATTTCCACGGGGGTTGCCCAGTAGTCGTTCTCGCGCCAGAGCTGACTGTCATCGACGAAGCGGATGGTGCGGTTGAAGAAGCGATTGACCTCGTTGAGCTTGTCCGCCTCGTTCAGGCTGGTGCTGCTCTTGATCGACTCTTCCCAGTCGAGAATGCGGTTGCGTGCGGGGCCGAGGTTGCCGTAGCGGTTTTCCGCGTTCTTCACGATCACGGCGAAGTCCCAATCGGCTACTGCCAGCGCGGCCAGCAGCCCGCCGCCGATCCACAGGATCAGCAGCCGCCAACGCCATCCCTGAACGCGCAGCCATCGCATGGGGTCGTCGTCTCCAGGCTCGATTGGCAGAGTCTAGGCGAGGTGTCGGCTTTTTGCCGGCCGCTTCGCTGGAACGAGAAAGTAGTGTCAAAAGGTTGTCGAGGAGGTGACTGGCTCCCGTAGCCCGGATGCAATCCGGGGGGGCTGGCGCTGGGGGGAGTGCATCCGGGCTACGCAGAGCACTCAGGGATTGGGCAGGGTCTTCTGCTTGAGGATGTACAGGCTGACCAGCACGGCACTGCCGAGCATGAATACTCGCGCCCAGGGCATGGGCACCAGATAGCAGGAGAAGCTGATGCTGGCCCACATCAGCACCAGGGCGTAGACCTTGCCCTTGAGCGGGATGCCCTGGCCCTCCAGGTAGTCGCGAATCCATGGGCCCAGGCGCGGGTGAGTGACCAGCCAGAGGTAGAAGCGCCGTGAGCTACGCACGAAACAGGCCGCCGCCAGGAGCAGGAACGGCGTGGTCGGCAGCACCGGCAGAAAGATGCCGATAACCCCGAGTGCCACGCTCAGCCAGCCGATGGTCAGCAGCAGGTAGCGGACACTGCGATGGCGGCTTGGCTGGATGTCACGCGGCATGTGCGGGTCTTGGCGGCGGCCGGGGCAGTGCCCCGGCGGGTTCGGTCAGTGGCGGGGCTTGAGCAGTGCGGGTTTTTCTTCCGGAGCCTGACACAGCAGGAAGAGGGCGGTCAGCAGTTCGGGAATCTGGTCGATCATGCTGTCCACCAGGTCGCGGTCGCGGGCGATCTCGGCAAACTCGGTCTGTTCGTCGAACAGGCCCGAGCCGACCATGATTGGCAGCAACAATTCGCTGACTTCGTCTTCGGCATCTTCGAACCACACGGCTTCACGCAGGAACACGCCTTCCATGAAACCGATGCACCAGCCGCGCAGATCGGAGTCATCCGGCTCGTCACCGAGTTCCAGGTCGCACGGCAGCTCGGGCTCTTCCTCGCCAGCCAGCTGGCGGGCGATGTGGGCTTTGAGGTGGACCAGCGTGCTTTCGATCTCTTCGCGTTCGGCGTCGCTGCGGTAGTTCGGCGTCTCGGCGAACAGCGCATCGATCCACTCACGCTCCGGTACCTGATCCGGGCAGATCGCCAGGGCGGTCAGGTAGCCATGGGCGGCCACGTAGTCCAACGCCTCTTCGTGCAGCTCATCGGCATCGAGAAAGGCTTGCAGGCGGGACAGTTGCTCAGCGAAGGACATCGTGGGGTTACCTTGAGGCTTAGGGGATAAACGAGGAAGGATTCTAGTTCACCGCCGCCTCTGCGACCAGCACGGGCGCTCTACTAACGGTGATTCAGCGGCTTCGGACGGGTAGGTGCCCTGTTGCCTGCGATCCTGCGGCATAATGCGCGGCCAGATTCGGAGGCCTTCATGCTCGACCACGCCATGCGCATTCTCAAAGACGTTTTCGGCTACGACGCTTTTCGCGGCAATCAGGCCGCGATCATCGAGCGTGTGGCCGGCGGCGGCGATGCCTTGGTGTTGATGCCTACCGGCGGCGGCAAGTCGCTGTGCTTCCAGGTGCCGGCACTGATGCGCGAGGGCCTGGCAGTGGTGGTCTCTCCGCTGATCGCCCTGATGGATGATCAGGTGGCCACCCTGGACGAGCTGGGTGTGGCAGCCGTGGCGCTGAATTCCACGCTGAGCCCTGACGAGCAGCGCGAGATCGCCGACCGTATCCGTCGCGGGCAGATCAAGATGCTCTACCTGGCGCCCGAGCGCCTGGTGCAACCGCGCATGCTGAGCTTCCTGCAGGGCCTGGATATCGCCCTGTTCGCCATCGACGAAGCGCACTGCGTGTCGCAGTGGGGCCATGATTTCCGGCCTGAGTATCTGCAACTCGGTCAGCTTGCCGAGCTCTTTCCCAATGTGCCGCGCATCGCCCTGACCGCTACCGCGGACAAACGTACCCGTGAGGAAATCGTCCAGCGCCTGCATCTGGACAACGCCGAGCGCTTTCTGTCGAGCTTCGATCGACCGAACATCTTCTACCGCATCCAGCCCAAGGATCAGCCGCGCAAGCAACTGCTCGGCTTTCTCGCCGCGCGCAAGGGCGATGCCGGCATCGTCTACTGCCTGTCGCGCAAGAAGGTCGAGGAGGTCGCCGATTTTCTCAGTAGTCAGGGCTTCCCGGCGTTGCCCTATCACGCCGGCTTGCCCAACGAATTGCGTGCCTTCAATCAGAAGCGCTTTCTCAATGAGGAAGGCTTGATCATGGTGGCGACCATCGCGTTCGGCATGGGCATCGACAAGCCCAACGTGCGCTTCGTCTGTCATCTGGATCTGCCCAAGTCGCTGGAGGCCTACTACCAGGAAACCGGGCGCGCCGGCCGCGACGGCTTGCCGGCCGATGCCTGGATGGCTTACGGCCTGCAGGACGTGATCTTCCTCAAGCAGATGCTCAACAATTCCGACGGCGATGAGCGTCACAAGCGCATCGAGCAGCACAAGCTCGATGCCATGCTCGCCCTGTGCGAGGAGACGCGCTGCCGCCGTCAGGCGCTGCTGGCCTACTTCGATGAAGAATTGCCCAACCCTTGCGGTCACTGCGACAACTGCATCGATGGCGTCGAGACCTGGGATGCCACCGAGCCGGCGCGCCAGGCGTTGTCGGCCGTCTATCGCAGCGGCCAGCGCTATGGCGTCGGCCATCTGGTGGACATTCTGCTGGGCCGTGACAACGAGAAGATTCGCGCCGCTGGTCATCAGCACCTGGCGGTGTTCGGTGTGGGCAAGGGCTTTTCCGAAGTCGAATGGCGCACCCTGTTCCGCCAGTTGGTCGCCCGCGGCCTGGCCGATGTCGATCTGGACGGTTTCGGCGGTCTGCGCCTGAGTGAGACCTGCCGGCCACTGCTGCGTGGTGAGGTCAGCCTGCAACTGCGCCGTGAGCCCAAGCCGGCGCAGGCGGCCAAGGCCTCCAGCAGCGCAGCCAGCCAACTGGTGCGTGGCCACGAGCGGGAAATGTGGGAAGCGCTGCGCAGTCTGCGTCGTAAGCTGGCCGAGGAGCACAGCGTACCGCCGTACGTGATCTTCCCCGATGCCACGTTGTTGGAGATGCTGCGCAGCCAGCCCAGCTCGCTGAGCGATATGGCCGAGGTCAGTGGCGTTGGCGCGCGCAAGCTGGAGCGCTACGGCCAGGCCTTCCTGGAAGTGCTCAACGGCAGCGGCGCAGATGAAGTGCCGGCTCCGGTGGCCGATTTGCGTCACGAGCTGGTCAGCCTGGCTCGCGCGGGTATGACCCCGACGCAGATCGCCGGCCAGTTGGGGTGCACTGAGAAAAACGTCTACAGCCTGCTGGCCGAGGCCATCGCCCAGCAGCAATTGAGCCTGGAACAGGCGCTGGATCTTCCGGAGGAACTGCTGGGCGAGATTCAGGAGGCCTTCCTCGATGGCGAGGGCGAGTTGCCGACAGTCAGCGAGATCGCCCCGCTGTTCGCCGGGCGGGTCGACGAGGCGGTGCTCTACTGCGTGCGTGCAGCACTGCAGGCCGAGTTCGAGGTGTAAGCGTCCCTTGGTAGCGGCCTGAGCTGAAGCCAGGGCTGCGAGTCGGTCGCATTCTGCAATGCTCGTGACGCAATCTGCGCTTGCCCTGTGCATCGGGTTATGGCTAGCTGGCTAATAATTAGTTTTTGACCTTTGTATGAGTCCGCTTGCCCATGTCTTACCCCGATCAACATCGCTTTGCCATGCAGGTTGCCCAGCTGTCACGTGCCTGGCGTTCCGAACTCGATAGACGCCTGGTCGGGCTGGGCCTGTCCCAGGCTCGCTGGCTGGTGCTGCTGCACCTGGCGCGCTTCAGCGAAATGCCGACCCAGCGTGAATTGGCGCAAAGCATCGGCGTGGAAGGGCCGACGCTGGCGCGCCTGCTCGACAGTCTCGAAAGCCAGGGGCTGGTCATTCGCGTGGCGGTACCCGAAGACCGCCGTGCCAAGAAGATTGCGTTGCAGCCGGACGCGCAGCCTTTGATCGAGAAGATCGAAGCGATTTCCACCCAACTGCGCCATGAAGTCTTCGCCGGCATCGACGAGGAGGATCTGCGTCGCTGTCAGCAGGTGCATGCTCGAGTGCTCGGCAACCTGATGAAGTGAAACGCCTGCACTGTCAAAAATCCGATCAATTTTTGATCGGATTTTTTCTGTGCCTAATTTTTGACTGATTTGCCTTGATAGCACTGTGCTTTCGTCGGCAAACTGGCGTCCAAGCCGCTACTTTGTGAATTAGTAGCCATAATGAATTTCGAGACGGCATCGACAAGGACCTTGTCACCCGTTTCGAAACTATCAAGGGCGCCAGTCTCCCGGCCAAGGGAAGCTCAGACAGGAAGTCGAGGAGGTGGCGTTCGAGCCGGATAACCCTGGAGGTCACATGGCTCGGGTGCGTCAGTTGGTGTTGGGTTTGGCGTCAGGATCCGCTCTCTATTCAGGAATGGCTCCGGCGCTGGGTTTGGGTGAAATCACGCTGCATTCGGCGCTGAATCAGCCTTTCGAGGCTGAAATCGAGCTGCTGGAAGTGGGCGATCTGGGTGCGCAGGATCTGCGTGTCGGTCTGGCACCGGCCGAAGTGTTCAGCCGTTCGGGTGTCGAGCGCTTCTACTTTCTCAATGATCTGCGTTTCACGCCGCTTCTGCAGGGGTCACGTAGCGTGATCCGCGTGGTGTCGAACCGTCCGGTTCGTGAGCCATACCTGAACTTCATCGTCGAAGTGGCGCGTCCCAATGGCCAGTTGCTGCGTGAATACACCGTGTTGCTGGACCCTCCCAGCTCTTCGGCTTACTCAGCCGTGGCTGCGCCAAGCGCAGCAGCCCTTGTGCAACCTTCCACTCGCGCCGTAGCACCGCTCTCGCCGGTCAGCACGGTCACACCACCGAGTGCATCTGCAGGGCACCGTCATCAGGTCAGCCGTGGCGACAGCCTCTGGTCCATCGCTGCGCGTCTGCGTGAGCAGGGCAGTACGCTATCTCAGCAGGCGCTGATGGAGGGCATTCTTGCCCTCAACCCGAATGCCTTTGCTGGCGGCGATCCAAGTCGTCTACAGGCTGGCGCCGACCTGCTGCTGCCTGATGCGGCGCGTGCGGGGGCTGCCCAGCCGACTGCTGCTCCGGCTTCTGCCGAGGCCGCACCTGCGCTCGCTGAAAACACTGCCGAAGGACCCGTTAGCGCGCCTCTGGCTGCCCTGGAGCCGGCACCGCAGCAAAGCGAAAGCCTGGAGCTGCTGGCCGAGAAGCAGCGCCAGGTCGATCTGGAGCTGGCCAATCAGGCGGCGGAAAATCTGCAGCTGCAACAAGGCCTGGCGCAACTGCAATTGCAACTGCAGCAGTTGCAGGAGCAATTGGCGCAGAAGGACGCTCAGTTGGCTGAGCTGGCTGCGCGTACGCCGGCCGAGCCGGTCGCCCAGCCCATTGCCGCCGCGCCGGCCGGTATCGAGGAGCCTGCGGTAGCAGAACGAGGCTGGTGGTCGACACTGCTGGCCGGTGGTATTGGGCTTCTGCTATTGCTCGGTGCGCTTTTCTGGGCCGTGCGGCGGCGTGGCGAGAAAACCAGGCCGGTGGTGCAGGTGCAGCCAAAGGCGCAGCCGCCTCAGCAACCGCCTCGCCCCCAACTCGCGCCGGTTACCGCTCCCGTTGGCGCAGCTCCGGTGGCCAAGGCAGTACCGGCGCCGGCTCCGGTGCGTGCTCAAGGGCCGGTCGACCCGCTCGAGGCAGCCAATGTCTACATAGCCTACGGTCGTGTCAGCGAGGCGCGTGGTGAGCTGAGCAAGGCGCTGGCTCAGGACCCACAGCGCAGTGATCTGCGCTTTCGCCTATTGGAAGTGCTGGCACTGCTGGGCGATGGAGCGGGCTTCGCGCGCGAGGAAGCGGTCCTGCGTGCCGAGGCGTTCGATGATGCACGCATCGATGCGCTGAAAGCACGTCATCCCGATCTGCGGGTGACTCAGCAGGCAGTTCTCGAACCTGTCGCTGCGCTGCAACCGGCGGCCGCGCCTGCGGCTGAACCCGATTTCCAGCTCAATCTCGACGACCTGTCACTGGACGCCGACTGGGACCTGGTCAGCCCGTTCCCGGCCACTGCCAAGGCCAAACCCAAGCTCAAGGCCGCCGCAGAACCGGAGTTCGATGCATCGTTCGCCAGCAATCTGCAGGAACTGCCCGAGGTGTTCGAGCTGCATCATGAGGACGAGCAGTTGAGCGCCTTTGGTGAGATGGAGATGGTGCTTAGCGATGATATGCCGGCCCTGGATGACAACTTCCTCGACGCTTTCGCCGGCGATGCCGACGCCACTGCCGCGCTGCAGGGCGATATCGACCATCTGGCGGGCAATCCGGAGCACATGGCCCAGCTCAACCAGGCACTGGCCTATATCAAACAGGGCGATATCGCCACCGCCTGCGACATCCTCAACGAGGTGATCGATCACGGTGACGACGAGCAGAAAAAGGCCGCTCGGCAGTTGCTGGCAGAAATTGCCTGATCGACCCTGCTGTCATGTAACGAGGCCGCGTACATGCGCGGCCTCTTCGTTTCAGAAGCTCTTGCCCAGGTTCAGGTACAGCGCTTTTTCCCGCTCGTCGTTGAAGCCGTAACTGAAGTTCAGCGGCCCCAGCGGTGTATCCAGACCAAGGAAGATGCTGGCGGCGTTGATGTAGCCGCTGTCGAAGGCGTTGTCGTTGTTCCAGGCGCGGCCGCGCTCCAGCGACATGCCCAGGTACAGCGGGAAGTTCAGCGGCAACATCGAGGTGGGTGTCATGCGTCGGTAGTAGATCATCCGCGCCAGCGCCATGTTCTGGCCGCTCAGCGAGTCCTGGCGAAAGCCCGACAGCTCCTGGGCGCCGCCGAGAATGAAGCCCGAGGTGACCACTTCCGCCTCATCCAGGGTGCGTCCGTAGCGACCACCGAACAGCCAGGTGTTGGGGCCGTGGCTGTAGGCCTTATCCAGCTTCAGCTGCCATTGCCGATATTCCTCGTCCGAACCCAGGCCGCGATCATACTTGCGCAGCATCAGACCGATGTCCTCGCCGGTGCGTGGGAAGTCGAGGTTATCCAGGGTGTCGAAGGAGTACAGCAGCTCGTAATACCCTTCACTGAAGCTGAAGCTGGGCAGGTCGCGCTCGCCGACGCGCACATCCGCCTCGCCCCAGGCCTGGGCGATACCGAAGCGAATCTCGCCGTTGTTGGCGATCTGCCTGCCGAGGTTGAGGCCATAGCCGTAGCGCTCCAGGCGGTATTCGGCGATGGGGTCGTTGTCCAGGATCGCTTCGACGTTCTGCGCCTCGCCGAACAGGTAGGGCGCGACGAAGTAACGCGAGCCGGCGTCCAGCGGCTGGTAGAACTCGCTGTAGAGCTCCTGGCGGTCACCCAGCTGCAGGCGTGTCAGCCATTCGGCGCCGAGCTCGTTGATGCCGTTGACGCGGTAGCTGGCGCCGATGTTGAAAGCGCTGTCGCCACGCATGTCGTCGGACAGATTGAGCCCCAGGCGCAGGTAGTCGGTTCCGGTGCGCTTGCCACGCGCATCGATCACCAGCGCACTACCTTGTTCGTCCAGCGGCTCCACGCGGTATTGCACGCGCTCGAAGTAGTCCAGGCCGTACAGCGTGCCCATGTCTTTCTGCAGGCGATTCATGTCCAGCGGCTCGCCGAGAGGTTGGCGAATGTGCCGACGAATCACCGCGTCGCCGACTTTCGAGTCGTTTTCCACCTGAATCTCGCGAATCACCGGTGTGCGCTGTTCGCGCGAGCGCGCCATGGCCAGCGCAGGGTTGCCGGCGCTGCTGGTACGCAAGCGGGCCAGGCGCTCTGCCTGGATCTGCGTGGCACGGTAACCGGCGTCCATCATCTGTTCGCCACGATTGAAGTCGGCGACGCCAAAACCGGCCAGAGCAGGCTGGATCAATACGTCGTCTGCCCCCAGCGTTTCGAGTTGGGCCTCGGAGTTCTTGCGCATCATCAGGTTGATCGACTGGTTCATCACGTCGACCACGGTGAGCAGGTCCTTGGCCGGTTTCAGTGGCATACCCAGGTCGACGACGATGACGTGATCGACGCCCATCTGCCGCGCGACGTCGATTGGCACGTTGTTGACCATGCCGCCGTCGACCAGCAGGCGGCCGTCCACTTCCACCGGGGCGAACACCGCCGGGATCGACATACTGGCGCGCATCACCTGCGGCAGGTGGCCGCTGCTCATGATCACCTGTTCACCGGTGACCACATCGGTGGCCACGGCGCGATAGGGGATCGGCAGATGATCGAAATCGCGGGTGGCGCTGCGATGCACCAGCAGGCTTTCCAGCAGCAGCGCCAGGTTCTGGCCCTGAATCACGCCCAGCGGCAGGCCAAGGCTGCCGTCGTCGCGGAAACTGAGTTTCTGCTTGATCAGAAAATCGCGGTCGTCCTGCTTGCGGCGAAAGGGGATGTCCTCGCGTGGCGGTGAGTCGGACAGCGCCTGTTGCCAGTCCAGTTCCAGCGCCAGGCGCTCAAGCTCAGCCACCGAATAGCCGGCGGCATAGAGCCCGCCGACGATGGCGCCCATGCTGGTACCGGCGATGGCGTCGATGCGAATGCCTTGTTCTTCCAGCGCCTTGAGCACACCAATGTGTGCCAGGCCGCGAGCGGCTCCGCCCGACAGCACCAGGCCGACACGTTCGGCGGCGATGACAGGCAGGCTGGACAGAGCGAACAGGCAAAGCAGCGAAAGGAGCAGGCGGCGCATGATGGATTCCGGCAGGAGCAAAGACAAAGACCGGTATTATAGGCACCAAGCCCCACAGTAGAGCCCCTGCCATGCCCGATCAGAAGCCCGAAATCGTCATCACCTATTGCACCCAGTGTCAGTGGTTGCTGCGCGCCGCGTGGCTGGCTCAGGAGCTGCTGAGTACCTTTGCCGACGAGTTGGGCCGGGTCAGCCTGGAGCCGGGCACGGGCGGCGTGTTCCGCATCTTCTGTGATGGCCGGCAGATCTGGGAACGCAAGGCCGATGGTGGCTTCCCCGAGGCCAAGGTGCTCAAGCAACGGGTGCGCGATCTGATCGATCCAACCCGCGACCTGGGCCACAACGACCGGTAGAGCCTATTTATGATCTGCTGCGCGTCGGCGTTACTGCGTTAAAAACAAGCTGGAGCGCCAGCCCGGTCGAAATGCTCATGTACAAACGTACAGTCGCCCGCGACTCCGACCGTTCCGCGCTTATTTTTTCGGGGCCGCCATCGGTGTTGTATCGCTCTAGCTCGAGAGATCCTGAACAGGCTCTTGGGCGACGTCTTAGGGTCAGCGCGCCATGCGCGCTGAGACGAAGATGGCGCTGACGATCAGCACACCTCCGGCCAGCATGCGTAGCGTCGGCTGTTCACTGAACAGCCACCAGGCGAACAGAATCCCGTAAACCGGTTCCAGGGCGAAGATCACTGCCGTGGTGCGTGCCTTGAGCACGCGCAGGCTGGCGACGAACAGGCTGTGTGCCAGGCCCGTGCAGAAGATGCCGAGCATGGCCAGCCACAGCCAGTCTACCGCGCTCACGCTGGGCAGCAGCGGCCAGGCCAGCGGCACAAAGCACAGCAGTACGGTGATGTTCTGGTACAGCGCGGCCTTCACCGGGTCGAGGCCACGGGTGCTGGCGCGATTGAGCAGCGATAGCAGAGCGAACAGAAAACCTGACAGCACTGCCCACAGTAATCCGACTGTGGCATCACTGCTCAGGCTGAACTGCGGCGTGACCAGGATCAGCCCAGCGCACACTACGCCGACCATGGCGAACTCGCTGGGACGGGTGCGTTCGCGAAACAGCAGGCCCTCGAGCAATACGGTAAAGGCCGGGAAGCTGGCGAAACCCAGGGTGGCGATGGCCACGCCGGAGACCTTCACCGCTTCGAAGAAGGTGACCCAGTGCGTGCCCAGCAGCAGGCCGCCGAGTGCCAGCAGGGCCATCTGCCGCAGGCTCGGGCGAATCGCGTTGCGACTGCGCCAGAGCACCGCAGCCAGGCTCAGGGCGAGCACGGCGAAGAACGCGCGGCCGCCTGCAATCATGTTCGGTGTGGTCGCCGCGAGCTTGCCAAAGATTCCCGACAAGCCGAACAGCAGTGCACCCAGGTGAATCGCCAGCAGGGCGTTACGTTCCGTCATGCCAGGCGCGCACCGTTGGGCAATGGTTGGTCGAAACCGGCGAGGACAACGCGGTTTTCGCGGTCATACACCCCGGTCACCAGTACATCCGAGCGCACGCCGGCGATGCGTTTGGGGGCGAAATTGCACACGCACAGCACCTGGCGACCAACCAGTTCGTCACAGCCGTAGTGTGCGGTGATCTGGGCGCTGGAAGTCTTGATGCCCAGTTCGCCGAGATCCACTTCCAGCACGTAAGCCGGCTTCACGGCCTTTTCATTGGGGCGGGCGCTGTGAATGGTGCCGACGCGCAGCTCCACTTTCTCGAAATCCTGCCATTCGATGGTTTGCATGGGGTACTCCTCAATGATGCGGCGCAGTCTATGCGGCGCAGACGGCAGCTGTCTGTCGCGGGAGTGATGAGTTTTGTCGCCAGGCTATCGAGGGTTAGTGCGGGCATCGCTGGCTACCGGTGCGCAAGGCGCACCCTACAGAAGCTGTGACGACGCTCGCGTAGGGTGTGCCGCGCGCACCGGGACCAACCGATAGTTCTGCGCTGCGCATGACGCACCCTATGGCTCGTGTGTTGGCTAGCGCGTGCGGCGCAATTGCCTTGGGGTCATGCCGAGGTGGCGGGAGAGGGCGGCGGTGAATGCGCTTTGCGAGTTGTAGCCGACTCGGGCCGCGATTTCGCCAACGGCCAGGTCGCTGCCACGCAGCAGTTGTTCGGCCAGGTGCAGGCGCCGTTGACGAATATGCTCCATGGGCGTGCGCCCGGTCTCGGCGAGGAAGCGGGCGTGGAAGCGCGCCACCGACAGACCGGCCAGGCGCGCCAGGTCCGCCACCTGCAGCGGATGTGTCACGTGCTGTTCGATATAGCGATCCAGGGCCGCCATCGGCAGGCCGGGCGCTTCGGCATGCTGGCGGCTGCAGGCCAGGCTGCCGAGTAGCAAGGCCGCACCCTGGCCGGCGATGATCGGGTCATTGATCGGGCTGCTGGCCAGCCAGTTGAGGAGCTGGCCCTGCGAGGCATCGAGTTGCAGGGCGTTGGGCTTGTCCAGCAGACGCTGGATATCGTTCGCATGGTGGCCGAGCTGGCGTTCCAGCCAGTCGTTGGCCGGCAGGTCCAGTACCAGGCACTGGCTGCCACGCGGGCTGCCGCAGGTATGGCGGGCTTCGGCCGGTACTACGGCCAGATGGTGGCGCAGTACCTGGCTGCCCTGACCATCCACTTCGAATTGCAGCTCGCCCGCCAGGCCGAACACCAGTTGCGCATGGTCGTGGCTATGGCTGAGCACTTCGTGACTGTAATGACGCAGGGACAGGGTCGGGAGCATGGCGGTTTCCTCGGTAACCGCCGGAGTGTAACGCCAGGGCCGAGGTGATGCTGCGTCATCGAACGGTCTTTTTCCTGTCACAAGCATTTCACCGCGACCCCTCAAGCTCGACTAAACCCAGCCGGAGGTCGCCCATGACCAGCGCCCAGCTCGCCAAGCCCAGCCGCAAGCAACGTGTCCGTACCCTGTGGATATCCGACGTGCACCTCGGCACACGCGATTGTCAGGCCGAACACCTGGCAGCCTTTCTCAAGCGCTATCACGCTGACCGCATCTATCTGGTGGGCGACATCATCGATGGCTGGAAACTGCGCGGTGGCATTTACTGGCCGCAAGCGCACACCAACGTGATCCGTCGCCTGCTGACCATGAGCAAGCGCGGTACCGAGGTCATCTACGTCACCGGCAACCATGACGAATTCCTGCGCCGATACTCCAGCCTGCTGTTGGGCAATATCCAACTGGTGGATGAGGCCGTGCACGTCACGGCCGATGGCCGTCAATTGCTGGTGATCCATGGCGATCAGTTCGATGTGATCACCCGTTATCACCGCTGGTTGGCCTTTCTCGGGGATTCGGCCTACGAGTTCACCCTGACTCTCAATCGCTGGCTCAATCACTGGCGCAGCCGCTGGGGATACGGATACTGGTCCTTGTCGGCTTACCTCAAGCACAAGGTCAAGACGGCGGTGAATTTCATCAGCGACTTCGAGGAAGCCATCGCTCACGAGTGCGTCAAACGCGGCTTGCAGGGCGTGGTCTGCGGCCATATCCACCATGCCGAGATTCGCCAGGTGAGCGGCGTGGAATACATGAACTGCGGCGACTGGGTGGAGTCCTGCACGGCGCTGATCGAGCACTGGGACGGGCAGATCGAGCTCTATCGCCTGGCCGAGGCGCAACTGGCCAGCGAGGAGCCGGCCGTCGCCCTCGAGACCGGCGCATGAGGATACTCATCGTCTCCGACGCCTGGGCGCCTCAGGTCAATGGCGTGGTCACCAGCCTGGCCGCGTTGGTCAGCGAACTGCGTGGGTTGGGACATCAGGTCAAACTGCTGTCGCCCGCCGATTTTCGCGCTGTGCCCTGTCCGACCTACCCGGAGATACCGCTGGTTTGGGATCTGTGGCGTGTCGGTGCGGCGATTCGCGACTTTCGTCCAGACTGCGTGCACCTCGCGACAGAGGGGCCGCTGGGTTGGGCAGCGCGGCGTTGGCTGGTCAAGCGTGGGCTGGCGTTTTCCACGGCTATCCATACGCGATTCCCTGAGTACGTCAGCACCCGCTGGCCGTGGATTGCGCCGCGTTGGGGTTATGCCTTTCTGCGCGCGTTCCATCGCCCCAGTCAGGCCGTGCTGGTGACCACCGAGCGGTTGCGCGAGGAGTTCGCCAACTGGGCTCTGCAGCGGCTGCAACTGTGGCGTAAAGGGGTGGATACCCGATTGTTCCGGCCGGACGAGACGCGCACTCGTCCGGTGCGGCCAGTGTTTCTCTATGTCGGACGCATCGCTCCGGAAAAGAACCTGCAGGCCTTTCTCGATCTGGATTTACCGGGAGAGAAACGCGTGGTCGGCGACGGCCCGCAGCGTGAGGCGCTGCAACAGCAGTATCCGCTGGTGCGCTTTCTCGGTTATCGCCATGGCCAGGCGTTGGCCGAGGCCTATCAGGATGCCTCGGTGCTGGTCTTCCCCTCGCGTACCGATACCTATGGGCTGGTGATGCTGGAAGCGCTGGCTTGCGGTACGCCGGTGGCTGCGTTTCCCGTGGCCGGGCCGCTGGATGTGCTGTTGCAAGGGCAGAGCGGGGTGATGGACGAGGATCTGCGTGCTGCCTGCCTGGCTGCGCTGGAACTGGATCGCGGGCGTTGCGCAGAGCTGGCGGCAGCGCAGTCCTGGCGCGCTTCGGCGCTGGAGTTTCTGGCGTTGCAGGCGCTGATCGATGGTGAGCCGGTGGTATTGAACGAGGCGCTGCCGGATACCGCGTTGTAATCGGCTTTTATCGCGGCTGGAGCCACTCCCACAAGGGCGGTTCGCAGGAGCGGCTTCAGCCGCGAATCGCCCTCAGGTCGTTCGCTTCAGAGAATGACCTTGTCGCGCAGCTTTTCGGCCGCCTGATTGAGCGCCTGGATCACGCGCTCCTTGTCGAAGTTTTGAATGCCGTTGGTGTCCAGGTACATGGAGAAGCCCGGCAGTTCGTGCTCGACGTAGCTGGAAGTGGCGCCCAGGTCCCGGCGGAAGTCCACCACTTGGTAGATCTGTACCGGGCGAGTGAAGCCCTTGACGGCGATCTGGCCCTTGTCGCGGCACATGATCACGTCCTTGACCAGCGAATAGGTCTCGTGGGAAATCAGGATCTCGCCGGATTCGGCGGCGCTTTCCAGGCGGCTGGCAAGGTTCACGTCGCGGCCGATGATGGTGTAGTCCATGCGCGTGTCGGCGCCAAAGTTGCCCACCGTGCAGTAGCCGGTATTGAGGCCCATGCGGATTTCCAGCGGTTTGGTGATGCCCTGGGCGCGCCATTGCTGGCGTAGCACTTTCATGTGCTTGCGCATGGCGATGGCCATGGACACCGCAGCGACCGCATCCTTCTTGGCGCCGTTGCTGCTCGGGTCGCCGAAGAACACCATGACGCAGTCACCGATGAACTTGTCGATGGTGCCGCCGTATTTCAGGCTGATCTTCGACATTTCGTTGAGGTAGGTGTTGAGCAGGTCGGTCAGGGCTTCGGCTTCCAGTTCTTCCGACAGCTCGGTGAAGCCCTTGATGTCGGAGAAGAACACCGTGAGCTTCTTGCGCTGGGTTTCCAGGCGCACGCTCTTCTTGCCGGTAAAGATCGATTCCCAGACCTGTGGTGACAGGTACTTGGCCAGGTTGCGCGCCAGGCGTGCAGCCTTTTCCTGCTCACGCTTGATCTCGCTGCGTACCTGGGCCAGACGCAGGCCCTGCTGGTTGACGAAATAGGCGGTGATGCAGATGTACAGGGTGGTGAAGAGGATGCTGACCAGCGCCACCAGGGTCGGCGTGTCGGTATTGGGATGAACCCCCACCAGCGCGGCGCACAGCGCCATGCCACTGGCGGCCACCAGCAGCGCCATGCCGAGATAGCGCATGCCACCGACGACCAGTGCACTGAAACACAGAATCAGCAGGAACATCAGGCTGGGTACGGCGGAGAAACCCAGCAGCACGCAGGATGCGCCGGCGTGCAGGGCATCGAAGAAAAGCAGGGCGAGGTCAGTCTGCTGCGGGTAGTCGCGCTTGAAGCGGCGGCTGAGATTGTGCGCCAGATGAGGGTAGAGCAGGGCGTAGGGCACCATCCACAGAATGTCGTAGGCGAAGTGCCCGACATAGGTGCCGGCGGCGATGCTGGCGGCCGTGGCGATATAGGCCAGTACGCGCGAATAGTATTCACGCAACGGCGGCGTCGGTAGCCCGTTGGCACGGCTGGTGATTGCTGGCTTCATCTGCTGGAACTGTCCCTGCTGGATTTCTGGCGTCTCTGCTGGACGCCTGGCTGGTCTGCAAGACCTGAGCCAGAGGCTCGCTGGGCGGGGATCATAACCAAGGGGGTGGCGGCCAGCCAAGCATGGCCGCCGAACGGTGGCGCAACAGTGGCCGGCGGTCAGGCGCCGGTATTATCCATTGCAGCCAGATAGATGGAGTTCTTCGGCCGGGCGAACACGCGCTGCAACATGGGCTCGAAGAAGCTCAGTGGCAGGCTTTCATAGTCCGGGTCGAAGGCGGCCGCATCGTACCTGGCGCAGAACTCGATGGTCGCCTGGTATTGGGGGTGATCCTTGAACTGCTCGCGCAGATGGCGATCCATGCCCAGGTGATGGAAGAAGTAATAGCCCTGGAAGATGCCGTGCTTCTCCACCATCCAGTGGTTCTCGGCACTGACGAAGGGCTTGAGGATGGCCGCGGCGATGTCCGGGTGGTTGTAGCTGCCGAGGGTATCGCCGATGTCATGCAGCAGCGCGCAGATCACGTACTCCTCGTCGCGGCCGTCGTGATAGGCGCGGGTGGCGGTCTGCAGCGAGTGGGTCAGACGGTCCACCGGGAAACCACCGAAATCGCCGTCGAGCAGGCGCAGGTGGTCGAGGATGCGGGCAGGCAACTGAGCGGCGTAGGCGGCGAAGTCCTGGGCGATGATGGCCCAGTCCTCGGCCTGGCCGTCTTGCATGTGGGTAAAGCGGGCGCGGCTATTCATGGGCGTTCTCGTTCTTGTTGTTCTGTAGAGAGGCGTACATCCGTTTCATCAGAAACGGATACGGCCGGTGAAGGCATCCTTGAGCATTACCCAATCGCCCATCAGGCTGTACAGCGGATAGTCGAAGGTAGCCGGTCGGTTCTTCTCGAAGACGAAATGGCCGACCCAGGCAAAGCCATAACCGGCCAGCGGCATGGCCAGCAGCCAGAGCCATTGCTGAGTGAGCAGGGCGTAGGCGAGGATCGCCAGCACCAGCAGACTACCGGCATAGTGCAGACGGCGGCACACAGGGTTGCTGTGTTCCTGCAGGTAGTAGGGATAGAACTCGGCGAAGCTCTGGTAGCGTTCGGTGGTCTGGGCGGTCATGGCGCACCTCCTGTTATTGTCACTGTCAGTGTAAATGCGCTGTCTCCGCGGGCCACTGACTTAAAGTGCCAGTCTAGTATCCTTGCGCCGCCAACCATGGCCTTGCTGACTGATCACAAGAACAAGACGATGAGCGAAAGAACCACATCCTCCAACTGGGCCTTGGCCATCGTGCAGGCGCTGGAGCTGGGCGGCGTCGACTGCACCAGCCTGTTCGCCGAGCTGGGCATGGATTACGCCGCATTGAATGACCCGGATGCGCGCTTCCCGCAGGACGGCATGACCCGTCTGTGGCAGCGCGCCGTGGCGCTGTCGGGCAACCCGGCGATCGGTCTGAACATGGCGCAAGTGGTGCGCCCTGCGTCCTTCCATGTCGTGGGCTACGCGCTGATGTCCAGCCGCAACCTGCGTGATGGCTTCACTCGTCTGGTGCGCTATCAGCGCATCATCGGTGAAGGTGCAGACCTGAATCTTATGCCGCAACCCGACGGCTATGCGCTGACGCTGGCCATTCATGGCGACCGCCTGCCGCCGGCCCGGCAGAGCGCCGAGGCCTCGCTGGCGTACTGTCTGGCGTTTTGCCGCTGGATGACCAGCAAGCCCATTCGCCCGCGCGAGATTCGTCTGCAAGGCCCGCCACCTGTCGATCTGACGCCCTACCAGCAGGTGTTCCAGGCGCCTCTGAAGTTCAATGCCGAGCACTATGGGTTGATCTTCGAGCGTGCTGATCTGGAAACACCATTGCCCAGTGCCAATGAGGCGCTGGCGCAGCTGCATGACCGTTTTGCCGGAGAATACCTGGCGCGTTTCTGCAGCAGCCGTGTCACCCATCAGGCACGTCAGGTACTGTGTCGCCTGTTGCCCCAGGGCGAACCACGGCGTGAGGTGGTGGCGCAAACGCTGCACCTGTCGCAGCGTACGCTGCAGCGGCGTCTGCAGGAGGAGGGCACCAGCTACCAGCAGCTGCTCGACGACACCCGCCGTGAGCTTGCCGAGCAGTATCTCGGTCAGGTCGACCTGACGTTGCTGGAAGTCGCCTATCTGCTGGGCTTTGCCGATCCGAGCAACTTCTTCAGGGCGTTTCGCCGCTGGTTCGGTGAAACGCCCGGCGAGTATCGCAGCCGTCGTGGTCTGGTCGGCTAGGGCTCACCTGCTGCTCAATGGCGCCAGAAGGCCGGGAACAACAGCACCAGCACGGTCAGGATTTCCAGGCGCCCGAGCAGCATGCCGAAGCTCAGCAGCCACTTGGCCAGGTCGGGGATGGTGGCGTAGTTGCCGGCTGGGCCGACCATCTCGCCCATCCCCGGGCCAACGCCTGAAACCATCGCCGCAGCACCGGTCAGGGCAGTGATCCAGTCCACTCCGCACATCGCCACCGCCAGCGCCAGGGTGGCGATGGTGATGGTGTAGAAGAAGGCGAAGGCCAGGATCGAACGAACGATGTCTTCATCCAGGCGGTGGCGGTTGTACTGCTGCTTGATCACCGCACGGGGGTGAATGAGCTGCCTGAGGTTGGCCTTGAGCAGGATGTAGGCGACCTGGAAGCGGAAGATCTTCAGGCCGCCGGCGGTGGAGCCGGAGCAGCCGCCGACGAAACCCAGGTAGAAGAACATCATGCTGGCGAACGGGCCCCACAGGTGGTAGTCGCCCACCGCAAAGCCGGTGGTGGTCATGATCGAGGTGATGTTCACCGCCACCAGGCGCAGCGCATCGAGCCAGTAAAGGTCGGTGGTGAGCCATTTCCAGCCAGCCAGCACGAACCAACTGCCCACCAGCAGCACCAGGAAGCCACGCACCTGCGCGTCGCGAAACAGTGCGCGGTAGTTGCCGCGCAGGGTGCTGACATAGAGCACGAACGGCAGGCTGCCGAGCACCATCACCACGATGGCGACCCAATGAATGGCCGGTTCCTGCCATTTGCCCAGTGAGGAGTCGGATGTGGAGAAACCACCGGTGGCGATCGCCGACATGGCGTGGTTGATCGCATCGAACAGGTCCATACCCGCCCACCAGAACGCCAGCACCGCGACTGTGCTCAGGCCGACATAGGCCAGCACCATGTACTTGGCGACCATGTGCGAGCGCGGCATGACCTTCTCCGAGCGGTCCGACGACTCGGTCTGGAACAGGCGCATGCCACCGATGCGCAGGATCGGCAGGATCGCCACGGCCATGCCGATGAAGCCAATGCCGCCCAGCCAGTGCAGCAGCGAACGCCAGATCAGCGTGCCGGGAGACATGTCGTCCAGGCCGCTGAACACGGTGGCGCCGGTCGCGGTGATGCCGGACATGCTTTCGAAGTACGCATCCGTGACGCTTGCCCGTTCGGCGAAGAGGAATGGCAAGGCAGCGAAGATCGACACCATCACCCAGCTCGACACCGTCAGCATGTACATGTCGCGTGGGCGCAGTTGCGTTTGTTGAGGCTTGCCCTGAGCGATCATGGCGATGCCGCTGAGTGCGGTGATCAGGCTCGACCAGAGAAAGGCATTGATGCCTTGCGGCTGTTCGAAGATCAGCAGGGTGATCACCGGCACCAGCATGCTCAGCGCCAGGGTGACGAGGAAGATGCCGTTGATGAAGGCGAGGATGCGCAGGCTGGCGAGGGGCATCGGTCAGTGTTTCCAGAAACTACGGGTGACCAGCACCAGTACGGTCAGAATTTCCAGGCGGCCAAGCAACATACCGGCACTGAGCATCCATTTGGCCGAGTCCGGCAGGCTGGCGAAGTTACCGGCCGGGCCAATGATCGGGCCAAGCCCCGGACCGACGTTGCACACCGCGGTAGCGGCCCCTGTCAGCGCAGTGACCCAGTCGAGGCCGACCAGGGTCAGGGCCAGAGCCAGTACGCCAATGGTGATGGTGAAGAAGAAGGAGAAGGTGATCAGCGAGCGTACGATCTCTTCATCCAGGTTGTGGCTGTTGTACTGCTGCTTGATCACGGCGCGTGGATGCACCAGTTGCATCAGGTTGGCTTTGAGCAGCACGTAGGCAACCTGGAAACGGAAGATCTTAAGGCCGCCCGATGTCGAGCCGGAGCAGCCACCGACGAAGGTCAGATAGAAGAACAGCAGCACGGCGAAACTGCCCCAGGTGGTGTAGTCGCCGAGGGCGAAGCCGGTGGTGGTGACCACCGAGGTGACGTTCACCGCGACGATGCGAACGGCGTCGAGCCAGGCATGCTCCGAGTTGATCCACAGCCAGGTGCCGAATACCAGCCAGGTCAGCAGCAGAAAACCGATGAAGCCGCGAACCTGATGGTCCTTGAACAGCGCCTGGCGATTGCCGCGAACGAAGGCGACATAGAGCATGAATGGCATGCCGCCGAGCAGCATCAGCACGACTGCCGTCCAGTGCACGGCCGGTTGCTGCCAGTTGGCCAACGATGAATCCGAGGTGGAGTAGCCGCCGGTCGAGATCGAGGTCATCGCGTGGTTGATGGCGTCGAAAGGTGACATGCCGGCGATCCAGTAGGCCAGGAAACCGAATCCGGTCAGGGCCAGGTAGACCAGCAGCAGGTACTTGGCGGCCATGTGCGAGCGTGGCATGACCTTTTCGCCCCAATCCGAGGATTCGGTCTGGAACAGGCGCATACCACCCACGCGCAGCAGCGGCAGAATCGCCACGGCCATGCCGATGAAGCCGATGCCGCCCAGCCATTGCAGCATGGAACGCCAGATCAGAATGCCGGGCGACATGTCATCGAGTCCGGTCAGTACGGTGGAACCCGTAGTGGTGATACCTGACATGGTTTCGAAGATGGCGTCGGTGTAGCTGATATGCGCGATCAGCATCATGGGCAACGCAGCAAAGCTGCACACCATGGTCCAGCTCCCCGTGGTCAGCAGATACATGTCACGCGGGCGCAACTGGGCATTCTGTGGTCGGCCTGGAATCACCAGGGCGAGCCCGGCGATCAGGGTGATCAGGCTTGACCAGAGAAACGCAGTGAGATCTTCAGGGTGCTCGAAGACCAGCAGTGTCAACATGGGGATGGCCATGCTGATCGCCAGGGTAATCAGGAAGATGCCGATGATGAAACCGATGATGCGCAGCGTCGGCAAGGCCATTTAGAGGGGCTCTGGGGGTGGAAAATGCGCCATTCTACCTGCGCTTCGGCGGCTGTAAACCGCAACGGGTGGGGGGCTTTACAAGCGCTTGGCCGAGCATAGAATAGCCGCCAGTTGCCGACGTCCGTCGGTTTCCGAGTTCTCCTCAAATGTCCGAAGCTAATCCCTGCCTTACGTGCGGCGCCTGCTGCGCGTTTTTTCGTGTGTCCTTCTTCTGGGGCGAGTGCCAATCCGCGGGCGGTAGCGTTCCGGACGAGCAGGTCATCCAGATCAGCCCCCACTACGTCGCCATGCGTGGCACGGAGAGCAAACCGGCACGTTGCACGCAACTGTTGGGCGACGTCGGTTGCGGTGTACGTTGCACCATGTACGAACAGCGCTCGAGTAGCTGCCGCGAGTTCGAAGCGTCATGGGCGAACGGTGAGCACAACCCGCGTTGTGACGATGCGCGCAAGGCTTACGGTCTGCCGCCGCTCACTCCGCCAGTGCAACCGGTGATATCGCCTGACCGGGTAGCCTGACGGCGGCTGCAGGTTAGCGGGCTAAGGCTCGACAGGCTTCTGACATCCGCTCCGTGCATTGGTCATGCTTGCAGCTTGCAGCTTGCAGCTTGCAGCTTGCAGCTTGCAGCTTGCAGCTTGCAGCTTGCAGCATTGAGAATGCGCCATCTTTGTTTTTGGAGGTGGCCGATGAATGCCCTCGACGCTCTACTCAACCGTGTTTCCGTGCCTCGCCTGGTCGAACCAGCTCCGGATGCGACGCAGCGCGAGATGCTGTTTCGCGCGGCTCTGCGTGCGCCTGACCATGGTCAGCTACGGCCGTGGCGTTTTCTGACGGTAGAGGGGCAGGCGCGTGAGCGCATGGGCGAGCTGTTCGCCGAGGCCTTGCAGGTCGCCGATACGCAGGCTGCGCCGGAGGCGCTGAACAAGGCACGTGGCATGCCGCTGCGCGCGCCATTGCTGGTAGTGGTGATCGCCCGGGTTCAGGCTCACCCCAAGGTGCCCGCCTCCGAGCAGGTGATCGCAGCCGGCTGTGCCGCGCACGGCATGCTGCTGGCCGCCCATGCTCAGGGTATCGGTGCCGTCTGGCGTACCGGCGACATGGCCTACAACACCCATGTCGCCAAAGGTCTGGGCCTGGCGGCGGACGAGCAGATCATCGCCTATCTCTACCTGGGTACACCGGAGCGTGAGCTGCGGCGAGCGCCAGAAGTCATCGTCGAAGACTTCGTCAGCGCCTGGGAGGGCTGATCGCGCGTCGCTTCAGCTTGCCTGCTGTTTTGCCGGCAGGCTGAGCGTGGCGATGAAGCCCCCTTCCGGGTGATTGTTCAGCAGCAGTTCACCGCCGTGACGCTGCGCCGCCCGGCGTGCGATGGCCAGGCCGAGGCCATGGCCGGAGCCATTCTGGCCCGGTGCGCGGAAGAACGGTTTACCCAGTTGCCCCAGGTATTCGCTGGCGACCCCAGGTCCGTGATCGCGCACGCTCAGCGTTACGCTGTGCCCCTGGCTTTGCACGCTGATGAGGACAGGTTGATCCGCAGGGCTGAAACGCAAGGCATTGCGTAGCAGATTGTCCAGCGCGCGTTCGAGCATGTCTGGCCAGCCTTCCAGGCGTGCGCGTGGGTCGAGATCGATCTGCAGCTGTTGTTGCGGGGCGGTCAGGCGAGCGTCTTCCTGCAGGTTGCCGAGCAGGGCGGCCAGATCGACGGGCTGCGCGGCACCCGGGTCAGCGTCCAGGCGGGCCAGGGCAAGAATTTCGCTGATCAGTGCTTCCAGTCGATCACACTCCTGACTCAGACGAGGCCAGAGCCTTTCTCGTTCCGCAGCATCGGCGCGCTCCGCCAGTGCCAGTGCAATACGCAGGCGCGCCAGGGGCGAGCGCAGTTCGTGGGAAACATCGCGTAGCAGCTGGCGCTGGCTGCCGATCAAGCCTTGCAGTCGCTCGCCCATGCGATTGAAGTCCTTGGCCAGCAGGCCCAACTCGTCGCGGCGCGTGGCCAGACGCGCCAGGCTGTTCTGTTGGTAGGCGGTCTGACCGAGATCATGTACGGCACCGCGCAGGCGATCCAGCGGGCGGGTGATCGACAGTGTCAGCATCAGGCTGAACAGCGTCAGCACCACCAGGGCGATGACGATGGCGCTCAGTGGCCAGAACAGGCTGCCACGGTGCCAGGCTGCTAGCTCCGGGTGTGGAATACGGTAGATGAACAGGTAGCTTTCGCCACTTTCCGGGCTGGTGTATTCGGCGGTCAGGCGCCGCCATGGCAAGCGACGGTCGCTGTGACGCGCCTCGAAGGCGGCGGCGCGAGACGGAAAGGTGCCTTTGACCAGTTGCTGGCCACTCTCGCCAAGCACCTGGGTGTCGATACGGTACTTGCGCTTGCGCTGTTCGAGAAAGTCCTGGGCGGCTGCTGGCCCTTGCTGTTCATAACGCTTGACCCACTTGCTATCGAGATCATCAAGGCCCGGGTGCAGGCTCAGAATCCAGGCGTCCTGATTCAGGGCGCGGCCAAGCAGCAGCGACAGAGCGGCCACCAGAGCGATGCCCAGCCAGAAGGTCGCCAGAATGCGCCAGAACAGTGAACGCACGGTTATTCCTCATGCAAAAGCCGCCGGGCTCAGGGAGCGCAGCGGCGGGTCTAGGGGGCGTCGATCAGTTGCCTTTGTTGTCCTTCTCGGCCTTCCAGGCCTTGAATTCGGCCATTTCCGCGCGGCGAGCTTCCATTTTCTTCTGGTGTTCGTCGAAGGCTTTCTGCTGCTCGGGGTTGAGCAGGTCACGCAGGGCCTTGTGCTGGTCGGCGCGGGCTTTGTCCAGTTCCTTCTTCATGGCCTGCTTTTCGGCTTCCGGCAGCTTGTCCAGGTAGCGCTTGGTGATGTCGCGATGGGTCTTCATCTGCTCGCCCATCAGCTTGCGAAACTCCTGGCGCTGTTCCTTGCTCAGGTTCAGCTCCTTGAACATGCCATGGTCGCGATCATGGTGGCGAGGGCCGCCGTCATGCATGGGCATGGCGAAGGCCAGGGTCGGCAGGGTGGCAGCGAGCAGCAGGGCGGTAAGGGTCTTGCGCATGGTGATTCTCCTTGTCTCGAAACCGGTAACGACCGGATGGGCTCATTATGCGGCGGTCAAGGTCAAGGGCGGTCAGCTGCGGGTAAAGCTTGGGTAAAGGCAATGTTGCGGGTTATTTACGCTGCACCGGGGGGTATTCACTGCGCGTAGTAATAGCCACGGCTGCGCAGGGCGAGAATGCGTGGCCGGCCATCCGGGTGCGGGCCGATCTTCTTGCGCAGGTTGCTGACGTGCATGTCCAGGCTGCGGTCATACAGGGTCAATTTGCGGCCCAGGGCGAGTTGCGCCAATGTCTGTTTGTCCACCGGCTCGCCGGGTTGGCGCAGCAGGGCTTCGAGCAGGCGGCTTTCGGAAAGTGTCAGAGGAACATCATGTTCGCCAATGCTGACCACCCCGCGATTGGGGCTGAAGCTTAGATCGCCCAGCTCCAGCTGGCTGCTGGCCGGTGCGGGCACGGTGCGGCGCAGAACGGCACGCAGGCGTGCGGTCAGCTCGCGAGGGTCACAGGGCTTCGCCAGGTAGTCATCGGCGCCCAGCTCCAGGCCGATGATGCGATCCAGCGGTTCACCGCGGGCGGAGAGCATCAGTACCGGGAGGTCCGGATGCTCGCCACGCAATTGCCTGAGTAACTCCAGGCCGCTGCCGTCTGGCAGCATGACATCCAGCACCACCGCATCAGGCGTCTGTGCGGCAAGTGCATGACGCGCGCCGCCGGCTTCGTGGCAAGCGGTGACCTGAAAACCTTCCTGGGTCAGCCAGCGGGTAAGCAGTTCGCAGAGTTCCTGGTCATCATCGATCAGCAGCAGGCGGCTCATGGCTCAGTTGATCCACTCGCGACGAGTCTTGCGAGAACCACGCAACAGGACGCCGAATAGCATCGAGATCAGGCTCAGGGCGGCGCCCAGGGCGAACCAGGTCTGTTCCTCGCTGAGCAGCCGGGGTTGAGCCTGCGCCTGGCTCTCCTTGAGCTGCAAGCGCAGGCGCTGATTTTCCTGGCGCAGGCGCTGCAATTGCACGGCGCTGCTCGCTTCCTGCTCATTGCGCAGTTGCTCACTCTGCGCCAGGCGCTGTTCCAGCACCTGGCTGTCGAGCGTGGCTGCCGGGACAGGCGGCTGAGCGGGTTGTTCTTCTGCCTGTGCCGAAGCACAGGTCAGCATCACGGTGACCAGCAGGGACAGCGGGATCGGGCGCATCGCGATTCCTTGTGTGCGAAAGCAGCGTGGGTGGCACTTCGTCAGGGCAGTACTTTCTTGAAGGGTTTGACCAAAACGTTGGCATACACGCCGGCTGTGCGGTACGGGTCGGCATCGGCCCATTGTTGGGCAGCTTCAAGGGAGTCGAACTCGGCAACCACCAGGCTGCCGCTGAAGCCCGCCGGGCCTGGATCATTGCTGTCGATGGCCGGGTGCGGGCCGGCCAGCAGCAGGCGACCTTCCTGCTTCAACTGCTCCAACCGAGCGAGGTGAGCAGGGCGGGTGGCCAGTCGATTGTCCAGGGAGTTTTCGACGTCGGTGGCGATGATGGCGTAGAGCATCTCAATCCTTATTTAGGGTCGAAGCGGGGAGGGATGAAGCATTTTCGCCACGCGGTGACAGCCTTGGCGCGGATGTGGGGCATAATAACAAACATCAATCTCAACGAAAGCGCCGCCATGATTGTCGATCTGCACTGCCACAGCACCGCCTCCGATGGCGCCCTGGCCCCCGCCGTACTGGTGGCCCGGGCGCACGAGCGTGGCGTGCGGCTGCTGGCACTGACCGATCACGACACCCTGGAAGGGCTCGATGAAGCAGGCCGCGCAGCAGCGGCTCTGGATATGCAACTGATCAATGGCATCGAGCTTTCCTGCACCTGGGGTGGAGCGACCATCCACGTGTTGGGCTATGCCTTCGAGCGCGAGGCGCCGGCGTTGTGTGCTGCCATCGATGCCCTGCACCATGGACGTTGGCAGCGTGCTGAAGAAATCGACCGACGCCTCGCGGCCAAAGGTATGCCAGGCGCTCTGGAGGGCGCGCGGGCTGTTCAGCAGGAGCTGGGCGATAGCGGCAATGCGCCGGCCCGGCCACATTTCGCCGAATTTCTCGTGCGCGCCGGCCATGTGCGTGATCGCGCCGAGGCGTTTCGCAAGTGGCTGGGCTCGGGAAAGTTGGGTGACGTCAAGCAGCACTGGCCTATGCTGGAGGAAACCATCGCCACCCTGCGTTCGGCCAGAGCCTGGATCAGCCTGGCGCATCCGTGGCAGTACGACTTTACTCGCAGTAAGCGTCGACGCCTGGTGGCCGATTTCGCGGCGGCTGGCGGTCATGCCCTGGAAGTGGTCAATGGCATGCAGCCCGCTGAACAAGTCGGAGGTTTGGCGATTCTGGCGCGCGAGTTCGGCTTGATGGCCAGTGTCGGCAGCGATTTCCATGCGCCTGGCGACTGGTCCGAATTGGGCATGTATCGCCCGTTGCCTGATGACCTGACTGCGCTCTGGGAGCGCTTCGAACATGCACAGCCATCCGCTGTCACTTCATGAGCTGGGAGCAAGTGTGAGTCAATTTTTCCAGGTTCACCCGGAAAACCCACAGGCACGCCTGATAAAACAGGCCGTGGAAATCATTCGTGGTGGCGGCGTGGTGGTCTATCCGACCGACTCCTCCTATGCGCTGGGCTGCATGATCGGTGACAAGAATGCGGTAGAGCGCATTCGTCGCCTGCGTCAGCTCGACGACAAGCACAACTTCACCCTGGTTTGCCGCGATCTTTCGCAGATAGGGCTGTTTGCAAAGGTCGACACTGCGGCCTTCCGCCTGTTGAAGAATCACACTCCGGGTCCTTACACCTTTGTCCTCAACGCCACCCGCGAAGTACCTCGGATGCTGCTGCACCCCAAGCGTCGCACCATCGGCATCCGCGTACCCAGCCACCCGATAGCCCTGGCCTTGCTGGAGCAATTGGGCGAGCCGCTGATGAGCGTCAGCCTGATCATGCCGGGCGACGAGCTGCCGATGTCCGACCCTTACGAAATGCGCCAGATTCTCGAACACCATGTCGACCTGATCATCGACGGTGGTTTTGGCGGACTGGAAGCGTCCACCGTGGTCAATCTTGCTGACGACAGCCCGGAAGTTCTGCGCGTCGGTTGCGGCGACCCGACGCCGTTCAACGATCTCTGACATCGTCTTTTCCGTTGTGGATGTAGCTGCCCTATACTCCGTGGCCTTGTCTGGATTTTGGATAGAACGGTTTGAGCCTTAACGACTCCGAACGTCGGGTGCTGTCGGGGATGCGTCCGAGTGGTCGTCTTCATCTCGGGCACTACCACGGTGTGCTGAAAAACTGGGTCAGGTTGCAGCATGAGTACGACTGCTTCTTCTGTATCGTCGACTGGCATGCCCTGACCACCGAATACGCCGATGCAGGCCAGCTTTCCCAGCACGTCATGGATATGGCGGTGGACTGGCTGGCTGCAGGCGTAAGCCCCAGCTCCGCGACAATGTTCGTGCAGTCTCAGGTGCCGGAACATGCCGAGCTGCATCTGCTGCTGTCGATGATCTGCCCGCTCAGTTGGCTTGAGCGCGTGCCGTCCTATAAGGAGCAGCAGGAGCATCAGAGTGGCAAGGACCTGTCCACTTACGGCTTTCTCGGTTACCCGTTGCTGCAGGCGGCAGATATTCTGCTGTACCGCGCCGGGCAGGTGCCAGTCGGTGCCGATCAGCTCCCCCACATCGAATTTGCCCGTGAAGTGGCGCGCCGCTTCAATCATCTCTACGGCAGTGAGCCGGATTTCGAGCGCAAGGCCGAAGCCGCCATCGGCAAGCTGGGCAAGAAGCTCGGCAAGCTCTACAGCAACCTGCGCAAGGCCTATCAGGAACAGGGCGATGCACAGGCGCTGGAGACGGCGCGGGCCTTGCTCAAGGAGCAGAGCAGCATCACCCTCGGTGATCAGGAGCGGCTGTACGGCTACCTGGAAGGTGACGGCAAGGTGATTCTGAGCGAGCCGCAGCCGATTCTTGCCGAGTTTTCGCGGGTGCCTGGTCTGGACGGGCAGAAGATGGCCAAATCGAGCGGCAACGCGATATTCCTGCGCGATAGCGATGCCGAGCTCGAGGAAAAGCTGCGGCGCATGCCCACCGATCCCGCCCGGGTTCACCGTGACGATCCGGGTGAGCCGCAACGTTGTCCTGTCTGGTCGCTGCACCAGCTGTATTCTGCCGACGAGCAGTTGCACTGGGTGATCGAAGGCTGCCGCAGTGCCTCCATCGGTTGCCTGGACTGCAAGAGCGCACTGTGCTCATCCCTGCAGGGCGAGCTTGCGCCCTTGCAGCAGCGCGCGATCGATTATGAGGACAGCCCCGACCTGGTGCGCAGCATCCTCGCCGAAGGCGCTGAGCGCGCGCGTGACGAGGCGCGTGAAACCCTGGCCGAAGTCCGTATGGCCATGGGCCTGAATTATCGTTGAAGGAGCGTCAGTCGATGAGTGAGCCCGCCACACCCACCACGGACAGTCAGGCCGGCGCCCAGCAGGAACTGCCGTTCGCCCTGGTTTATGGTGAGGCGGTCACCGAGCTGCCGCTGGACCTGTACATTCCTCCGGATGCCCTGGAAGTCTTCCTCGAAGCGTTCGAGGGACCGCTGGACTTGCTGCTGTATCTGATCCGCAAGCAGAACATCGACATCCTCGATATCCCCGTTGCCGAGATCACCAAGCAGTACATGGGCTATGTCGAACTCATGCATACGGTGCGCCTGGAACTGGCCGCCGAATACCTCGTCATGGCTGCCATGCTTGCCGAGATCAAGTCGCGCATGCTGCTGCCGCGCTCGACCGAGACCGAGGAGGAGGAAGACGACCCGCGTGCCGAGCTGATCCGCCGCCTGCAGGAGTACGAGCGCTTCAAGGCCGCTGCCGAAGGTATCGATGAACTGCCGCGCGTCGGCCGCGACCTGACCGTGCCGAAACTGGATGCGCCCGAAGCCCGCGCACGCAAGCTGTTGCCGGACGTCAGCCTGGAGGAAGTGTTGCTGTCGATGGCCGAGGTGCTGCGCCGCGCCGACATGTTCGAAAGCCACCAGGTCACCCGCGAGGCGCTGTCCACCCGCGAGCGCATGAGTGAAGTGCTGGAGCGCCTCAAGGGCGGTGCTTTCGTGCCTTTCGTCGAGTTGTTCGCTGCCGAAGAGGGCCGGCTTGGCGTGGTGGTGACCTTCATGGCGGTGCTCGAATTGATCAAGGAATCCCTGGTCGAGCTGGTGCAGAATGAACCCTTCGCCGCCATCCACGTCCGAGCCCGTGCCGAATGAATCTGAACGACCCCAAAGACCTGGCCCAATTGCTCGAGGCCTTTCTGCTGGCTTCTGGTAAGGCGCAGTCGCTCGAGCGTCTCTTCGAGCTGTTCGAAGAGGGCGAACGGCCCGAGCCCGAGCAATTCAAGGCTGCGCTGGAACTCCTGCGTCAGTCCTGCGAAGGGCGCGCCTTCGAGTTGAAAGAAGTGGCTTCGGGTTACCGCCTGCAGGTGCGCGAGCGCTTCGCGCCCTGGGTCGGCCGGCTCTGGGAGGAACGCCCGCAGCGTTATTCCCGTGCACTGCTGGAAACCCTGGCGCTGATCGCCTATCGCCAGCCCATCACCCGTGGCGAGATCGAGGACGTGCGCGGCGTGGCGGTCAACAGCAACATCACCAAGACCCTGCTCGAGCGCGAGTGGATTCGCGTGGTGGGCTATCGCGACGTGCCGGGGCGCCCGGCGATGTTCGCCACCACCAAGGGTTTTCTCGATCACTTCAACCTGAAAAGCCTTGACGAACTGCCGCCGCTTGCTGCCTTGCGCGAACTGGAGCCGGAGCCTGAACTGGCGCTGGATGATGACGCCGAAGTGCCGGCAGGCCTGCAGGCGCGCGCTGATCTGGCCTTGCAGGAAGACGGCGAAACCGCCGAGCCGCGCGAGGAAACCAGCTTCCGCAGCCTGCTGGCCGAACTTGATGACATGGAGCAGGGGCTCAAGACCGACTTCGATGACTTGCATCTGGTAGAGGACGAAGAAGATGAAGCAGTTGAAGACGATCTGGCCGACCTGGACGGCGATGAATCGTTGCATTGACAGCGTTTAAGCCAGGCATCGAATACTTCAATCTCTCTTGCCGGTTTCAGGCCCTTATCCTGCGCGCATTCGATTCTTTCTGTTCGAGGCGATCCAGTGAGCAAGAGTCCCTGCATCAAGGTCTGTGAGTTCGAACGCGATATCTGCCTGGGCTGTGGCCGCAGTCGTGAGGAAATCAAAGGCTGGAAACGCCTGGACAAGAGTGAGCGCCTGGCGCTGTTGGCTGAGGCCGATATGCGCTTGCTGGCGCTGGAGGCGACCGGGAGGCGCAAGTATTGAGCGCCCATCCGTGTAGGCGCCGCGTCTCGCGGCGAAAGGCGGGACGTCGATAGTGCAAGAAAGCTTCGCCCCGGGGCGGGGCCCCTACGATCCGGTGCTGTGTTCCTGCTTCTACCAGGCGAATGCCGCAGTATCGTCTACCCTATGGGCTCTACAGCGCGTATGATGCGCGCCCTTCGATCATCAACTACTACACCGGGAGGTGCCCAAGATGACTGAGCACGAACAACCGCGTCCTGCAGGCGAGAAACTGCAGAAAGTCCTGGCCCGCCTCGGGCTGGCTTCGCGTCGCGAGATCGAGACCTGGATCACTGAGGGTCGGGTCAAGGTCAATGGTGCTGCGGCGACCCTGGGGCAGCGTGTCGATGCCAACGACGCCATCGCCCTCGATGGCCGCCTGCTCAAGCGCGAAGAAATTACCGGTTCGGTTCGCCGCGTGCTGATCTATAACAAGCCGGACGGCGAGATCTGCACACGTGACGACCCTGAAGGTCGCCCTACCGTATTCGATCGCCTGCCGCGTCCGAAAGAGGGCCGCTGGATCAATATCGGTCGCCTCGATATCAACACCACCGGTCTGTTGCTGTTCACCACTGACGGCGAGCTGGCCAACCGCCTGATGCACCCGTCCTACCAGATGGACCGCGAATACGCGGTGCGTGTACGGGGCGAAGTGACCGAGGAAATGCTGGAGAACCTCAAGAACGGCGTAATGCTCGAAGATGGTCCGGCCAAGTTCACCGACATCAAGGAAGCGCCTGGCGGCGAGGGCTTCAACCACTGGTATCACTGCGTGGTGATGGAAGGGCGTAACCGCGAGGTGCGTCGCCTGTGGGAGTCCCAGGGCCTGGTGGTCAGTCGCCTGAAACGCGTGCGTTTTGGTCCGGTGTTCCTCACCTCCGAGTTGACCATGGGCCGCTGGCGCGAGATGGATCAGCGTGAAGTGGACATTCTCAGTGCCGAAGTGGGCCTGACCCCGCAGGCACTGCCAGCGATGAAGGAAAAGACCCGCGAGAAGCTCGACCGCCTGCAGCGCAAGTCCGCCAAACCGGTGGAGGTGCGCGGCAAGCGTGTGCTGCGCCCGGCGAAGGACCAGGCAGGCGCAGAAAATGCTCGCCCGAGCCGCGCACCGCGCCGCGAGGACGGTGAGCAGCGCGCGCCGCGCGGCCCGCGCAAGGACAGTGGCGAGCGTCGTGAAAACGGTCGCGGCACGCCGGTAGCGGAGCGTCCGAGCGATGTGAAGAAGCGTCAGCCGCGCCCAGCCGTCGAGTTGTCCGAGCGTCCGGCGCGCAAGCCGCGTCCGGCAACGCCCGGCAAGCGTCCGCCCGCCGGTGATGGCCAGCGCCCCGGTTTCGGCCGCAAGCGCTGAGATACGAAAAAGGGACTCCGCGGAGTCCCTTTTTTCATTCTGCTGTCCCGGATGTAGTGAGCCATTGCCTTCAGAGCATTCCCGGATTTCATCCGGGCTACGCAGGGCGGCCTCTCAGCCTGCCATGGACAGGCGATTGCGGCCTTCGCGCTTGGCCACATAGAGCGCGTTATCGGCGCGGCGCAATAGGCTTTCGGCGGACTCGCCCGGCAACAGGCTGGAGCAGCCCAGGCTGATGGAAACGTCGATGGCGCGGCCGGCATCCAGGCATTGCAGCTCCATCACTGCAAAGCGCAAACGCTCGCCTACCAACGCAGCGCCCTCGCGGTTGGTGCCGGAGAGAATCACCAGAAACTCCTCACCACCGTAGCGAAAGACCATATCGATATTGCGCAACTGGTTCTTAAGGGTCTGGGCGACCGCTTTCAGTACTTCGTCGCCAAGCGTGTGGCCATGGTTGTCGTTGATGCTCTTGAAGTGGTCGATGTCGAGCATCAGCAGCGACAGCGGTTGCAGATTGCGGCGGGCCAGATCCACCTCGCGCTGCAGCACCTGGTCCATGGCAATGCGGTTGCCGGTGTCGGTCAGTGGGTCGCGCAGCGCACTTTGCAGCGCGGTGCGGTAGAGCAGGGCATTGCGCAGCGGGAACAGCAGGCTCGCCAGCAGCGCTTCCAGCTGGATCAGTTCGTCCTCGGCAAAGCGTTGCTTGCGGCGGAAAATCAGCTCGCCCAGGTATTCCCCCTCATGGCTCAGGCGATAGCCGGCCGAGTGGGGCGCGCGCTCGCCCAGCTCGAGGCGCAGGTCGTGCGACGGATGCTGGAAAGCCAGTGCATCGAGCGGCACCAGGCGCTGTACCTCGCGAAAGAACAGAGTAAGGATTCGTTCCACGTCCAGGCTGGTCTGCAGTTGCAGACTCAATTGTTGGCGCAGCTCTATCAGGCTGGCGGGCTTCAGCGGCAAATTGCGACTGCCGGTAAAGCCGAGACGCTGCAGCTTGGCGGCATCGAAATCGATGGTGTTGGACTGGCTGGGGGGAACCATGGAGCTGAACCTCTGGCGCTGATGGTGCGACGAGAGGGTTAGAGCGAATTTCGTGCCAGGTGGTTCAAGTGGGATTAAAGTCTTGTGAAGTCAGTCACTTAGATGTTTTTTAAAGTGCTGATCGGCAAGTGCTTGCCGGTTGCCTGACGGTGATACTGGCAATGTGCTGCCGCCTGGCAAGGTCAGTGGCGGATTTTTGTCGGCGATGGCCCGCTGACTGGCGGCAGGCCATGACAGGTAATCACTGTGCGTCGAACGCCTGGCCGTTGACGCCCTTGCTGTCCGGGCCCATCAGGTAGAGATAAAGCGGCATGATCTCTTCCGGCAATGGGCGGGTTGCCGGGTTCTCTCCCGGATAGGCCTGGGCGCGCATTGCGGTGCGGGTCGCGCCCGGATTGATGCTGTTGGCGCGCACGTTGGCGATGCCGTCCAGTTCGTCAGCCATGACCTGCATCAGGCCCTCGGTGGCGAATTTCGATACCGCGTAGGCGCCCCAGTAGGCGCGGCCCTTGCGGCCGACGCTGCTGGAGGTGAAGGCGACGGAGGCGTCCTCCGACAGTTTGAGCAGCGGCAGCAGGGTGCTGCTGAGCATGAACATGGCGTTGACGTTCACGTGCATCACACGCATGAAGTTGTCGCCGGACAGTTGTTCCAGTGGCGTGCGCGGGCCGAGGATCGAGGCATTGTGCAGCAGGCCATCGAGGCGGCCGAACGCGTTCTCGATCATCACCGACAGTTCGTCGTACTGGTGCGGCAGGGCGGTTTCCAGGTTGAAGGGAATCACCACCGGCTGCGGGTGACCAGCTGCCTCGATTTCGTCATAAACCTGGCTCAGGTTGGCTTCGGTCTTGCCCAGCAGCAGCACCGTGGCGCCGTGGGCGGCGAAGCTCTTGGCGGCGGCCGCGCCGATACCGCGGCCGGCACCGGTGATCAGGATGACGCGATCCTTGAGCAGGTCTGGGCGGGCGGTGTAGTCGAACATGTGAGGATCCTTCGGAGAACTCTTGAGGGTAGGGCGGGTGAAACCCGCCAAATTGGAGAATGACGGGTTTCACCCGCCCTGCGCGATCAGCAACTGCACAGCGCGCGATCGAGTACCGCACGCAGTTCCTGGGGGTGGTCCACGACCACGTCGGCGCCCCAGTTGCGTGGGTTGTCCTCGGGGTGGATATAGCCGTAGGTCACCGCCGCCGTGCGGCAGCCGGCGGCGCGGCCGGATTCGATGTCACGCGCGTCGTCACCGATGAACAGCACTTCCTCGGGTTTGACGCCCATCTGCTGGCAGGCGAGCAGCAGCATGTCCGGTGCGGGTTTGCTTTGCTCGACATGGTCGGGGCAGACCAGTACGGCCGAGCGCTCGGCCAGATTCAGACCTTGCATGATCGGCTCGGCGTAACGCACCGGTTTGTTGGTGGCGACGCCCCACAGCAGGCGCGCCTGTTCAATGTCGTCGAGCAGGGCTTCGATGCCCTCGAACGGGCGGGTGAAGACGGCGCAGTGTTGCTGGTAGCGCTCCAGGAATTCCTGGCGCAGGACTTCGAAGGCGGCGGAGTCCGGGTCTTCATCGAAGGCGCAGGCGACCATGGCGCGTGCGCCACCGGATACCTGGTCGCGTATGGTCTTGTCGGCCAGTGGCGGCAGGCCGCGTTTGGCGCGCATGGCCTGGGTGATGGCGATGAAGTCCGGCGCCGAGTCGAGCAGGGTGCCGTCCATGTCGAACAGTACAGCGCGCAAACGCATCAGTCTTTCCTCAGCGTCTGGATCATGTAGTTGACGTCGACGTCGGCTTCCAGCTTGTAATGTTTGGTCAGCGGGTTGTAGGTCAGGCCAATGATGTCCTTGACCTCCAGCCCTGCTGCGCGGCTCCAGGCGCCCAGTTCGGAGGGGCGGATGAACTTCTTGAAATCGTGAGTGCCACGCGGTAGCAGGCGCAGGATGTATTCAGCACCGATCACGGCGAACAGGTACGCCTTGGGGTTTCGGTTGATGGTGGAGAAAAACACCTGGCCGCCTGGTTTGACCAGCCTGTGGCAGGCGCGGATGACTGAAGAGGGATCTGGCACGTGCTCGAGCATTTCCAGGCAGGTGACGACGTCGAACTGGCCCGGCATCTCCTCGGCCAGCGCTTCGGCGGTGATCTGCCGGTAGTCGACTTCCACGCCGGACTCCAACTGGTGCAACTGGGCGACCGACAGCGGCGCTTCGCCCATGTCGATGCCCATCACCGTTGCGCCGCGCTGGGCCATGGCCTCACTGAGGATGCCACCGCCGCAACCGACGTCCAGTACCCGTTTGCCGGCCAGCCCGACGCGTTCGTCGATCCAGTTGACTCGTAGCGGGTTGATGTCGTGCAGGGGTTTGAACTCGCTTTCGCGGTCCCACCAGCGGTGAGCCAGGGCCTCGAATTTGGCGATTTCGGCGCGGTCGACGTTGCTCATAAGCATCTCTTTCAAAGCAGGGAAAGCGTATCGCCGCTATGTTGCCAGTTTAAGAACGGGCTTGGGGCGGCGCGGGTTCGTTCAATGTATGTCAGTTTGTCGCAGTCGTTTCGTCAGCGTAGCCGGGATGCAATCCGGGGCGGCTGCATTCTTCCCGGATTTCATCCGGGCTACCTTTTTGCAATCCTGGCTCCCCATTCCCTGGCCTTGGTGATCAGTTCGCTTTCGTCCATGCGGGTCAGGCGGCCGTCATCCAGCAACTGCTTGCCGCCAACCCACACATGCTTCACGCAGTCGCGGCCGCTGGCATAGATGAGCTGCGACACCGGGTCGTAGATCGGTTGCTGAGCCAGGCCGGAAAGGTCGAAGGCGACCACATCGGCCAGCTTGCCCGGTTCCAGTGAGCCGGTCTGTGTTTCCAGTCCCAGTGCGCGGGCGCCATTCAAGGTGGCCATGCGCAAGGCGCTGTGAGCGTTCAGGGCGGTGGCGGAGCCGGCGACGGCCTTGGCCAGCAGGGCGGCGGTGCGGGTTTCGCCGAGCAGGTCGAGGTCGTTGTTGCTTGCGGCGCCATCGGTGCCGATGGCGACGTTGACGCCAGCCTGCCACAGGCGTTCGACCGGGCAGAAGCCGCTGGCCAGTTTGAGGTTGGACTCAGGGCAATGCACGATGCTGCAGTTGTGCTCCACCAATAGCGCCAGGTCCTCGTCGTCGATCTGCGTCATGTGCACCGCCTGGAAGCGCGGGCCGAGCAGGCCGAGGCGAGCCAGGCGCGCCAGTGGGCGTTCGCCGTGCTTGGCGACGGCTTCGGCCACTTCCTGCGCGGTTTCGTGCACATGCATATGAATGCCTGCATCCAGCTCGTCAGCCAGTACGCGAATCTGTTCCAGCTTGTCGTCGCTGACGGTGTAAGGCGCATGTGGCCCGAACGCGATGCGGATGCGCGGGTGCTGTTTGAGGTCATCGAACAGTTGCAGGCCCGTACGTAGCGCTTCGGCAGCGTTGAGTGCGCCGGGTACCGGGAAGTCCAGCACGGGAACGGTGATCTGCGCACGAACGCCGGCCTTGTGCACGCGTTCGGCGGCGATCTGCGGGTAGAAGTACATGTCTGAGAAGCAGCTGATGCCGCCCTTGATCTGTTCGGCGATGGCCAGATCGGTGCCATCGCGAACGAAATCCTCGTCGACCCACTTGCCTTCGGCGGGCCAGATATGTTCGTGCAGCCAGGTCATCAGTGGAAGGTCGTCGGCGATGCCGCGCAAAAGCGTCATCGCGGCGTGGCCGTGGGCGTTGATCAGGCCGGGGGCGAGCAGGCATTGCGGCAGCTCTCGCACCTCCGCTGCCGGGTGGCGCAGGGCTTCGCTGCGCGGTGCGATCAGTGCGATGCGTCCGTCACGGATGCCCAGTCCATGGTCGCGTAGCACCACCCCGGCCGGCTCAACGGGCACCAGCCAGGTGGGCAGGAGCAGCAGGTCGAGAGGGGCTTCGGGCATGGGGGATTGTCCGTCTGGCTTGATCGATGCAGGGAAGGGCGCCAGTGTATAGATGAATACGCTTAGCTTGAAGTCGTGAGGGGCTGCCGGATTGTTCGGCTGGCCTCAGTCGGTCTGCGTATAATCCGCGATTTTTTGGCGGTGACAGATGGAGTGCGCGATGCGCGAGCAATTGCTGGCGGTGGAGAAGGTTCAGGCAATCGAGTGGCGCGATGGTGCGCTGTACCTGCTCGATCAGCGCCTGCTGCCGCATCGGCAGACCTGGTTGCGTTTCGATTCTGCCGCCGAGGTGGCTGACGCGATTCGCGACATGGTGGTGCGCGGCGCGCCGGCTATCGGCATCGCTGCTGCCTATGGCCTGGTGTTGGGTGTTCGTGCTCGGCTGCTGGCGGGTGGTGACTGGCGCGAGGCGCTGGAGGCAGATTTTGCCTGTCTCGAGCGCTCGCGCCCTACTGCGGTCAACCTGTTCTGGGCCCTGCAGCGCATGCGTGAGCGCCTGGCAAGACTCAAGGAGGGCGATGACATCCTGGCGCTGCTGGAGGCTGAGGCGGTGGGGATTCATCTCAGTGACCGAGAGGCCAATCTGACCATGGCGCAGTTGGGTATGGAGCTGATTCGCAAGCATCAGGGCAATCCGCAGGTGCTACTGACTCACTGCAATGCCGGTGCGCTGGCGACCGGCGGCTTTGGTACGGCGCTCGGGGTGATCCGCGCAGCGTATCTGGAAGGCTTGGTCGAGCAGGTTTATGTCGATGAAACCCGCCCCTGGCTGCAGGGGGCGCGTCTGACTGCCTGGGAATTGGCTGGCGACGGCGTTCCGGTCTGCCTCAATGCCGATGCCGCTGCCGCCCACCTGATGAAAACCAAGGGCATTACCTGGGTCATCGTCGGGGCCGACCGCATCACCGCCAATGGTGATGTGGCCAACAAGATCGGCACCTATCAGCTGGCAGTCAATGCCATGCACCACGGCGTCCGCCTGATGGTGGTGGCGCCCAGCTCGACCATCGACATGAGCCTGGAAAGCGGCGAAGACATCCTGCTCGAAGAGCGCGATGGTCGAGAGCTGCTGGAGGTGGCGGGGCATCGGGTTGCAGCGGATGTGCATGCTGTCAATCCGGTGTTCGATGTGACGCCGGCTGATTTGGTCGACTACATCGTGACCGAGAAAGGTGTGATCGAGCGTCCCGACAGCGCCAAGCTGGCGCAGCTGATGTGCCGCAAGCGCTTGCACTGATCTGGTCGTGCAGCAGCATACCCACCGTAGGAGCCCTGTTCTTCGGGGCGAAGCTTTTGCTCTCATTGGTCGTGTATCAGCTCCTGCAGGCCGGTCGTTTCGCCTGTTTTCGTCGCGCCAGCTTCGGTTCTCGATGAGGGTTCGCGGGGTAGGTGTGTGGCGCGCTTTGTGGTAATCTCCGGCAGTTTTCAGGGGGGCTGACTACAGCCACCTTCACTGCATCGAATCGTGACATAACTCGTTGATTTGTCGTGAGTCGCTGATGGCTTGAGGCTATCGCGACGAGCTCCGTGGCGTTCAGGAAGAATGACGCGGAGTTTCACCAGAAAAAAGGAACCAGGCTTCTCATGGGCGAACTGGCCAAAGAAATCCTCCCGGTCAATATCGAAGACGAGCTGAAACAGTCCTACCTCGACTACGCGATGAGCGTGATCGTCGGGCGTGCGCTGCCGGATGCGCGCGATGGCTTGAAACCGGTACACCGTCGTGTGCTCTACGCCATGAGCGAGCTGGGCAACGACTGGAACAAGCCCTACAAGAAATCCGCCCGTGTGGTCGGTGACGTGATCGGTAAATACCACCCGCACGGCGACACTGCGGTGTACGACACCATCGTACGGATGGCGCAGGACTTCTCCCTGCGCTACCTGCTGGTCGACGGCCAGGGCAACTTCGGTTCGGTGGACGGCGACAACGCCGCAGCCATGCGATACACCGAAGTGCGCATGACCAAGCTGGCGCATGAGCTGCTGGCCGACCTGGATAAGGAAACCGTCGACTGGGTGCCCAACTACGACGGCACCGAGCAGATCCCGGCGGTCATGCCGACCAAGGTGCCGAACCTGCTGGTCAACGGCTCCAGCGGTATCGCCGTGGGCATGGCCACCAACATCCCGCCGCACAACCTCTCCGAGGTGATCGATGGCTGCCTGGCGCTGATCGATAACGCCGACCTGACCGTCGATGACCTGATGCAATACATCCCGGGTCCGGATTTCCCCACCGCGGGCATCATCAACGGTCGTGCCGGCATCATCGAGGCCTATCGCACTGGCCGTGGACGCATCTACATCCGCGCTCGCGTCGAGGTCGAGGACATTGACAAGGTCGGCGGCCGCCAGCAACTGGTGGTCACCGAGCTGCCATACCAGCTGAACAAGGCGCGTCTGATCGAGAAGATCGCCGAGCTGGTCAAAGAGAAGAAGATCGAAGGCATCACCGAGCTGCGTGACGAGTCCGACAAGGACGGTATGCGCGTGGTGATCGAACTGCGTCGTGGCGAAGTGCCGGACGTGGTGCTGAACAACCTGTACGCCCAGACCCAGATGCAGAGCGTGTTCGGCATCAACGTCGTGGCGCTGGTCGACGGTCAGCCGAAGATCATGAACCTCAAGGACATGCTTGAGGTGTTCGTCCGTCACCGCCGCGAAGTGGTGACCCGCCGCACCGTCTACGAGCTGCGCAAGGCGCGTGAACGTGGCCACATCCTCGAAGGCCAGGCGGTTGCCCTGTCCAACATCGATCCGGTGATCGAGCTGATCAAGGCCTCGCCGACGCCGGCCGAGGCCAAGGAGCGCCTGATCGCCACGGCCTGGGAATCGTCCGCCGTGGAGGCCATGGTCGAGCGCGCCGGTGCCGACTCCTGCCGTCCGGAAGGTCTGGATGCACAGTTCGGCCTGCGTGACGGCAAGTACTACCTGTCGCCGGAGCAGGCTCAGGCCATTCTCGAATTGCGCCTGCACCGCCTGACCGGTCTGGAGCACGAGAAACTGCTGGCCGAGTACCAGGAAATCCTCAGCCTGATCGGCGAGCTGATTCGCATCCTGACCAGCCCTGAGCGCTTGATGGAAGTCATCCGCGAGGAGCTGGAGAAGGTCAAGGCCGAGTTCGGCGATGCCCGTCGTACCGAGATCGTCGCCTCGCGTCTGGACCTGACCATTGCCGACCTGATCACCGAAGAAGAGCGCGTCGTCACCATCTCCCACGGTGGCTACGCCAAGAGCCAGCCGCTGGCCGCCTACGAGGCGCAGCGCCGTGGCGGCAAGGGCAAGTCGGCCACCGGGGTGAAGGACGAGGACTACGTCGAGCACCTGCTGGTCGCCAACAGTCATGCGACCCTGCTGCTGTTCTCCAGCAAGGGCAAGGTGTACTGGTTGCGTACCTTCGAGATTCCCGAGGCCTCGCGCGCCGCGCGCGGTCGTCCGCTGGTCAACCTGTTGCCGCTGGATGAGGGCGAGCGCATCACCGCGATGCTGCAGATCGACCTCGAAGCGCTGCAGCAGAGCGCCGGTGCCGACGAAGATCTGGACGACGACGGTGTGGTGATCGAAGGCGAAGCCGTTGAAGTGGTCGAGGCTGAGGAAGTCGAAGAAGTCGAGGGCGAAACCCCTGAGCTGATCGCCGAACCGACCGGCGCCTTCATCTTCATGGCCACCGCTTTCGGTACCGTGAAGAAGACCCCGCTGGTGCAGTTCAGCCGCCCGCGCAGCGCCGGTCTGATCGCCCTGAAACTGGAAGAGGGTGACACCCTGATCGCTGCCGCCATTACCGACGGCGCCAAGGAAGTCATGCTGTTCTCCGATGCCGGCAAGGTGCTGCGCTTCGCCGAGAGCAAGGTGCGCACCATGGGTCGTACCGCCCGCGGTGTGCGCGGTATGCGCCTGGGCAAGGGCCAGCAACTGATCTCCATGCTGATTCCTGAGTCCGGCGCGCAGATCCTCACCGCCTCCGAGCGTGGCTTTGGCAAGCGTACCGGCCTGGGCAAGTTCCCGCGTCGCGGTCGTGGTGGTCAGGGCGTTATCGGCATGGTCACCAGCGAGCGTAACGGCAAGCTGGTTGGCGCCATCCAGGTGCAGGACGGCGAGGAAATCATGCTGATTTCCGACCAGGGCACTCTGGTGCGTACCCGTGTCGACGAAGTCTCCAGCTCAGGCCGTAATACCCAGGGTGTGACCCTGATCAAGCTGGCCAAGGACGAGACCCTGGTTGGCCTGGAGCGTGTGCAGGAGCCGACTGCGGTGGAAGAGGACGAGCTGGTCGAGGGCGAAGAGGGCGCTGAAGTCGCCGAAAGCGCCGAAGTACCAGTCGCCGATGCCGAGGAAGGCAGCGAGGAGTGAGATCCTGTGGGAGGGGCCGGGCGGCGTTCCGTATTAGCCGCAACTATCGTGCTGAAGCTCCTCCCATGGGCACGGTGACAGTGTGGACATGCCATCGCCTGGTGGTGGCGTTCTGTGAATCTGAGAGAGACAGACGTGAGCAAGCGAGCTTTTAACTTCTGCGCCGGCCCGGCCGCGCTGCCGACCGCTGTACTGCAACGCGCCCAGGCCGAGATGCTCGACTGGCAAGGCAAGGGCCTCTCGGTGATGGAGATGAGCCATCGCAGCGACGAGTACGTGGCTATCGCCAGTCAGGCCGAGCAGGATCTGCGTGATCTGCTCGCTGTGCCCAACGACTACAAGGTGCTGTTCCTGCAGGGCGGTGCCAGCCAGCAGTTCGCCGAGATTCCGCTGAACCTGCTGCCGGAAGACGGCGTGGCCGACTACGTCGAAACCGGCATCTGGTCGAAGAAAGCCATCGAAGAGGCGCGTCGCTATGGCGCCATCAACGTGGCCGCCAGCGCCAAGGCGCATGATTACTTCGCCATTCCCGGGCAGAACGACTGGCAGCTGTCGAAAGACGCCGCCTACGTGCATTACTGCAGCAACGAAACCATCGGCGGCCTGCAGTTCGACTGGGTGCCGCAGGTCGGCGATATCCCGCTGGTGGCGGACATGTCCTCGGACATCCTCTCGCGCTCGCTGGATGTGTCGCAGTTTGGTCTGATCTACGCCGGTGCGCAGAAGAACATCGGTCCAAGCGGCCTGGTGGTGGTGATCGTCCGTGAAGATCTGCTCGGTCGCGCCCGTTCCAGTTGCCCGACCATGCTCGATTACAAGATCTCCGCCGATAACGGTTCGATGTACAACACCCCGGCGACCTATTCCTGGTACCTGTCCGGCCTGGTCTTCCAGTGGCTGAAGGAGCAGGGCGGCGTAGAGGCCATGGAGCGCGTCAACCGCGCCAAGAAGGACCTGCTGTACAAAGCCATCGACGGCAGCGATTTCTACAGCAACCCCATCGCCCATAACGCGCGCTCCTGGATGAACGTGCCGTTCCGCCTGGCTGACGAGAAGCTGGACAAGGCCTTCCTCGCCGGCGCCGATGCGCGCGGCCTGCTCAACCTGAAAGGGCATCGTTCGGTCGGTGGCATGCGCGCCTCGATCTACAACGCCGTTGGCATGGATGCAGTCGAGGCGCTGGTGGCCTACATGGCCGAGTTCGAGAAGGAGCATGGCTAATGACGGATTTAATCTCGGAGCAGGAACTGCAAGCGCTGCGCGTGCGCATCGATAACCTCGACGAGCGTATCCTCGAGCTGATCAGCGATCGCGCCCGCTGCGCCGAAGAAGTCGCCCGTGTGAAGATGAAGGAGTTGAAGGAGGGCGAGTCGCCCGTCTTCTATCGCCCCGAGCGCGAAGCTCAGGTGCTCAAACGCGTGATGGAGCGCAACAGAGGGCCGTTGGGCAATGAGGAAATGGCGCGCTTGTTCCGCGAAATCATGTCCTCTTGCCTGGCGCTGGAAAACCCGCTGAAAGTCGCTTATCTCGGCCCTGAAGGCACCTTCAGCCAGGCAGCGGCGATGAAGCACTTCGGTCACGCGGTGATCAGCGTGCCGATGGCGGCCATCGACGAAGTGTTCCGCGAGGTGGCTGCCGGTGCGGTCAACTTCGGCGTGGTGCCGGTGGAGAACTCCACCGAAGGCGCGATCAACCACACCCTCGACAGCTTCCTCGAGCACGACATGGTCATTTGTGGTGAGGTGGAGCTGCGCATTCACCATCATCTGCTGGTCGGCGAGACCACCAAGACCGACAAGATCACCCGCATCTACTCCCATGCCCAGTCGCTCGCGCAGTGCCGCAAGTGGCTGGACGCGCACTATCCGAACGTCGAACGCGTGGCGGTTTCCAGTAACGCCGATGCGGCCAAGCGAGTAAAGAGCGAGTGGAACAGTGCGGCTATCGCCGGCGACATGGCGGCCAATCTGTATGGCCTGACCAAGCTGGCGGAAAAGATCGAGGATCGCCCGGACAACTCCACGCGCTTTCTCATCATTGGTAGCCAGGAAGTACCGCCGACCGGCGACGACAAGACCTCGATCATCGTCTCCATGCGCAACAAGCCGGGTGCATTGCACGAGCTGCTGGTGCCGTTCCACAACAACGGCATCGACCTGACTCGCATCGAGACTCGCCCGTCGCGCAGCGGCAAGTGGACCTACGTGTTCTTCATCGACTTTGTCGGACATCATCGCGATCCGTTGATCAAGGATGTGCTGGAGAAGCTCGCGCAGGAGGCTGTGGCGCTGAAGGTGCTGGGGTCATATCCGAAGGCGGTGCTTTGAGGTAAAGCCCCTCACCCCCGGCCCCTCTTCCTGGGGAGAGGGGCGGTGTACGGTGAACGTTTGATCAATCACGTGCAGTCAGTACGATCGTTAGCCTGGACTCAGATTTCAGCCCTGCGCCGTTTTGCTGGTCTCCCCTCTCCCTCCGGGAGAGGGGCGGGGGTGAGGGTAGGAGTCACCACAATTTCAAGAGAGGGCAAGGATGCCACCTCAATACAGACCGCTCCCCGCATGGCACAAACAGCGCGCGAGGGAATTGCGCATCGCGGCTACGGATGCCGAGGTGCGTCTGTGGTATTGCCTGCGGTCGGGGCGGCTGGGCGGTTTGAAGTTTCGCCGGCAGCATCCGTTGCCACCTTATATCGTCGACTTTTTCTGTGAGGCGGCGAAATTGGCGGTGGAGTTGGATGGTTCTCAGCACGGTGGTGAAGACGACGCTGCAAGAACGTTGGATTTAGAGCGTGAAGGCATCATGGTGCTGCGCTTTTGGAATGATCAGGCCTTGAAGGAAACCGAGGCTGTGTTGCAGGAGATTTATCGGGTGGCTAGCGAGCGGATTGCTTCTGATCGCTGAAAGCCCCCTCACCCCAACACCTCTCCCGGAGGGCGAGGGGAGCGAATCACAGGCGTCTCTAATTTGGGATGTAGCCTGCGGAACGCGGTCTTACAGTCGCAGTCGCTCGGTTCCCCTCTCCCCTTGAGAGAGGGTTTAAGGGTGAGGGCAGGGCGTACCGCGGGCAATTGGATTGAAGAGGTTTGCAAATGAGCTGTGATTTCATCGCCTTGGCCCAGCCAGGCGTGCAAAAGCTGTCCCCCTACGTGCCTGGCAAGCCCGTCGACGAGTTGGCTCGTGAGCTGGGGCTCGATCCGGCCGGCATCGTCAAGCTGGCAAGCAACGAGAACCCGCTTGGTCCCAGCGCCAAGGTGCTGGCGGCGATTCGTGCGGAACTGGACGAGCTGACCCGCTACCCGGATGGCAATGGATTCACCCTCAAGACTGCCTTGGCCGCTCGCTACGGCGTCGACGCCGCGCAGGTGACGTTGGGCAATGGTTCCAACGACATCCTCGAACTGGTAGCCCGTGCCTATCTGGCGCCCGGTCTCAACGCCGTGTTCAGCGACTACGCCTTCGCGGTTTACCCCATCGCCACCCAGGCAGTCGGCGCGCAGGGCAAGATCGTGCCGGCCAAGGATTACGCTCACGACCTGCAGGCGATGCTTGCCGCCATCGACGACAACACCCGCGTCGTCTTCATTGCCAACCCGAATAATCCGACCGGTACCTGGTTTGGCCCGGATGCTCTGGAGACCTTCCTGGCCAAGGTGCCGGAATCGGTGCTGGTAGTGCTGGACGAAGCCTATATCGAGTACGCCGAAGGCGACGAACTGCCAGATGGTCTTGATTACCTGGCGCGCTATCCGAACCTGCTGGTCTCGCGCACCTTCTCCAAGGCCTACGGCCTGGCTTCGTTGCGTGTCGGCTATGCCATCAGCTCGCCGGCCATCGCCGATGTGCTCAACCGCGTGCGCCAGCCGTTCAACGTCAACAGCCTCGCGCTGGCCGCAGCCTGCGCCGCGCTGGCCGATGTCGATTACCTGGCCGAGAGCCGTCGCTTGAACGATGCCGGCATGCAGCAGCTGGAAGACGGCTTGCGTGCCCTGGGCCTGAGCTGGATTGCTTCCAAGGGCAACTTCATCGCCGTCGATTTTGCTCGCGACACTGCTGCGATCAACCAGGCGCTGCTGCGAGAAGGGGTGATCGTGCGGCCGATGGCCGGTTACCGCATGCCGAATTTCCTACGCGTCTCCATCGGCCTGCCGAAAGAGAACGCGCGTTTCCTCGAGGCACTGGCCAAGGTGCTGTCGGCGTGACTGTCACTGCAGTGCAATCGAATGCCCCTAAGATCGGCCGCCTGGTGGTGGTCGGCCTCGGCCTGATCGGTGGTTCCTTCGCCAAAGGGCTGCGTGAGCGCGGCCTCTGCCGGGAGGTCGTGGGGGTCGATCTGGACGCCGAATCGTGTCGCTTGGCGGTGCAGTTGGGCGTTGTCGATCGTTGCGAGAGCGACCTTGCAGCCGCCTGTCAGGGGGCTGATGTCATCCAGCTGGCAGTGCCTATCCTGGCCATGGAGAAGGTGCTTGCCCAGCTGGCCAGGATCGATCTCGGCAATGCCGTACTGACCGACGTCGGTAGCGCCAAGGGTAATGTCGTGCGTGCGGCGCGCCTGGCATTTTCCGGCAAGGCTGTGCGTCTGGTGCCCGGCCACCCCATTGCGGGCTCCGAGCAGAGCGGGGTGGAGGCCGCCAACGCGGAGCTGTTCCGTCGCCATAAGGTCATTCTCACGCCGTGCGAGTACAGCGATGAGGCCGCTCTGGCGCTGGTCGAAGGGCTCTGGCGCGAGCTAGGCGCGGATGTCGAGTCGATGGAGGTGGAACATCACGACCAGGTACTTGCTGCCACCAGTCATCTGCCGCACCTGCTGGCGTTTACCCTGGTTGACTCGCTGGCCAAGCGCAGCGAGAACCTGGAAATTTTCCGTTATGCCGCTGGTGGTTTCCGCGACTTCACGCGGATCGCCGGCAGTGACCCGGTGATGTGGCACGATATCTTCCTCGCCAACCGCGAGGCCGTGCTACGCACACTGGATACGTTTCGCGACGACCTCGACGCCCTGCGCGGCGCGGTCGACGCCGGGGATGGGCATCAATTGCTGGGCGTGTTCACGCGCGCCCGCGTGGCCCGCGAACATTTCAGCAAAATTCTGGCCCGCAGGGCCTATGTGGACGCTATGCACTCGACCGATCTGATTTTCCTGGCAAAACCTGGTAGCTCGCTGGCTGGACGTATCCGCGTACCGGGTGACAAATCCATCTCGCACCGCTCGATCATGCTGGGTTCGCTGGCTGAAGGTACCACCGAGGTCGAAGGCTTCCTCGAAGGCGAAGACGCCCTGGCCACGCTGCAAGCGTTCCGCGACATGGGCGTGGTCATCGAAGGCCCGCACCATGGTCGCGTGACCATCCACGGCGTCGGTCTGCATGGCCTGAAAGCCCCGGTTGGCCCGCTGTACATGGGTAACTCCGGCACCTCCATGCGCCTGCTCTCTGGTCTGCTGGCGGCGCAGCCGTTCGACACCACCCTCACCGGTGATGCTTCGCTGTCCAAGCGCCCGATGAATCGCGTGGCCAAGCCGCTGCGTGAAATGGGGGCGGTGATCGAGACTGGCCCTGAAGGTCGTCCGCCGCTCACCATCAAGGGCGGTCAGCGCCTGACCGGCATGGCCTACGACATGCCCATGGCCAGCGCCCAGGTCAAGTCCTGTCTGCTGCTCGCCGGCCTGTACGCCGCTGGTAGCACTTCGGTGACCGAGCCGGCACCGACCCGTGATCACACCGAGCGCATGCTGCGCGGCTTCGGCTATCCGGTCAGCGTCGACGGCAGCACTGCCTGCGTCGAGTCCGGCCACAAGCTGACCGCCACGCGTATCGAAGTGCCGGCGGATATTTCCTCGGCGGCGTTCTTCCTGGTCGCCGCCAGCATCGCTGAAGGTTCCGAGCTGGTGCTCGAGCACGTCGGCATCAACCCGACCCGCACTGGTGTGATCGACATTCTCAAGCTGATGGGCGGCGACATCACCCTGGAAAATCAGCGTGAAGTCGGCGGCGAGCCAGTGGCTGACATCCGCGTGCGTGCGGCCAAGCTTAAAGGCATCGATATCCCGGAAGATCTGGTGCCGCTGGCCATCGATGAATTCCCGGTACTGTTCGTCGCCGCCGCCTGTGCTGAAGGTCGCACCGTGTTGCGCGGCGCCGAAGAGCTGCGGGTGAAAGAGTCCGACCGCATCCAGGTCATGGCTGACGGCCTGGTCGCGCTGGGTGTGAAAGCCGAACCGACACCGGACGGCATCATCATCGAAGGCGGCGCCATTGGCGGTGGCGAAGTCTGGGCGCATGGCGACCACCGTATCGCCATGTCCTTCAGCGTCGCCTCGCTGCGCGCCAGTGCGCCGATCCGTATCCATGATTGTGCCAACGTCGCCACTTCCTTCCCCAACTTCCTTGCTCTGGCGGCCGAAGTCGGTATCAATGTGGCCGTAGAGGGCAACGCATGAGCGCCCCGGTAATCACCGTCGACGGGCCGAGCGGGTCGGGCAAGGGCACGCTTTGCGCCTTGCTGGCCAAGCAGCTGGGCTGGAATCTGCTCGACTCCGGTGCGCTCTATCGCCTGCTGGCCTTCGCCGCTGGCAACCACGGCATCGACCTGACCAACGAAGAGTCGCTCAAGCAGTTGGCCGCGCATCTGGATGTGCAGTTCATCGAAAAGCGCATCATCCTCGAAGGCGAGGAGGTGACCGACGCCATCCGTAACGAGCAGATAGGGGCGGGCGCTTCCATGGTCGCCTCGCTGCCGGCCGTACGCGAAGCGCTGCTGCAGCGTCAGCGCGCGTTTCAGGAGATGCCAGGCCTGGTGGCAGACGGTCGCGACATGGGCACTGTGGTGTTCGCCGACGCGCCGCTGAAGATTTTCCTGACCGCCAGCGCCGAGGAGCGTGCGCGTCGCCGCTACTTGCAGTTGAAGGCCAAGGGCGATGATGTTAATCTCGCGAGTCTTCTCGACGAGATACGGGCGCGCGACGAGCGCGATACCCAGCGCGCGGTGGCTCCGCTCAAACCGGCAGCCGATGCAATCGTGCTGGATTCCACCGAGCTTTCCATCGAGCAGGTACTTGAACGAATTCTGAGCGAGGTCGCTGATCGCGATCTTGCCGGGTAGAGAGTCGCAGCTGCTATAAGCTGACGGACTCGCAAGGAGGCATACGGGAGACCAGTCCTTGTCCCGTAGGCCTCTTTTTACATGAACGAACCCACATGGTCTGGAATGTGGTTTGGGCGAATCCCCGCCCTTGATCAACAGGAATCAACATGAGCGAAAGCTTTGCAGAACTATTTGAAGAAAGCCTGAAATCCCTCGACATGCAGCCGGGCGCCATCATCACCGGTATCGTGGTCGACATCGACGGTGACTGGGTTACCGTTCACGCCGGTCTGAAGTCCGAGGGCGTCATCCCGCTCGACCAGTTCTTCAACGAACAAGGCGAGCTGACCATCAAGGTCGGTGACGAAGTCCACGTCGCGCTGGACGCGGTTGAAGATGGCTTCGGTGAAACCAAGCTGTCCCGCGAGAAAGCCAAGCGCGCTGAGTCCTGGCTGGTTCTGGAAGCTGCGTTCAACGCTGAAGAAGTGGTCAAGGGCGTTATCAACGGTAAGGTCAAAGGCGGCTTCACCGTTGACGTCAACGGCATCCGCGCGTTCCTGCCGGGTTCCCTGGTTGACGTCCGTCCGGTGCGTGACACCACTCACCTGGAAGGCAAAGAGCTCGAGTTCAAGGTCATCAAACTGGACCAGAAGCGCAACAACGTTGTCGTTTCCCGTCGCAGCGTCCTGGAAGCCGAGAACAGCGCCGAGCGCGAAGCGCTGCTGGAATCCCTGCAGGAAGGCCAGCAAGTCAAAGGTATCGTCAAGAACCTCACCGACTACGGTGCGTTCGTTGACCTGGGCGGCGTAGACGGCCTGCTGCACATCACCGACATGGCTTGGAAGCGCATCAAGCACCCGTCCGAGATCGTCAACGTTGGCGACGAGATCGACGTCAAGGTTCTGAAGTACGATCGCGAGCGTAACCGCGTATCCCTGGGCCTGAAGCAACTGGGTGAAGACCCATGGGTTGCCATCAAGGCTCGTTACCCGGAAAACACCCGCGTTGTTGCCCGCGTCACCAACCTCACCGACTACGGCTGCTTCGCCGAGCTGGAAGAGGGCGTGGAAGGCCTGGTACACGTTTCCGAAATGGACTGGACCAACAAGAACATCCACCCGTCGAAAGTCGTCAACGTCGGCGACGAAGTGGAAGTCATGGTTCTGGACATCGACGAAGAGCGTCGTCGTATCTCCCTGGGTATCAAGCAGTGCAAGACCAACCCGTGGGAAGACTTCTCCGGTCAGTTCAACAAGGGTGACAAGATCTCCGGCACCATCAAGTCGATCACCGATTTCGGTATCTTCATTGGTCTGGATGGCGGCATCGACGGTCTGGTTCACTTGTCCGACATCTCCTGGAACGAAGCCGGCGAAGAAGCCGTGCGTCGCTTCAAGAAGGGCGACGAGCTGGAAACCGTCATCCTGTCGGTTGACCCGGAGCGCGAGCGCATCTCCCTGGGCATCAAGCAGCTGGAAGACGATCCGTTCAGCAACTACGTCTCCATCAACGACAAGGGCACTATCGTCCGTGGCGTTGTGAAAGAAGTAGACGCCAAGGGCGCCATCATCGACCTGGGCAACGAGATCGAAGCTACCCTGAAAGCCTCCGAAATCAGCCGTGACCGCGTTGAAGACGCGCGCAACGTCCTGAAAGAAGGCGACGAAGTAGAAGCCAAGATCATCAGCGTCGACCGCAAGTCCCGCGTCATCAGCCTGTCCGTCAAGTCGAAAGACGTTGAAGACGAGAAAGACGCGATGAAGGAACTGCGTAACAAGCAAGACGTTGAAAGCACCGGCCCGACCACCATTGGTGATCTGATCCGTGCACAGATGGAAAACCAGAACTAAGTTCGGGTAATTCATCAAAAAGGGCGGCCCTCGGGCCGCCCTTTTTCGTTTCCGTATCCCGTAGGGTGCGCCGCGCGCACCAGGCGATGTTTTGCTCTGCTAGGCAGTGCATCCCCACAGCATTCGGCACGCTCAATTGTCTGGGTCGTCTGATGGGGCTGCTCGCAGCTTTTTCCTGTCGTTGATCGCTGGGTGCGCGGATGCGCTTTGCTTCGGCCGTCCAGGAAAGGCTTGCCAGCCCCGGGGTCGACAAACCGTTTTATGTCCCGATGTAAGCCTCTTGCGTGTCGTATGGCGCGGTTCTGTCCTCAGATTGCGCTAACACCTTGTTTTTTAGGCTGTTCAAAAGCTGACCCGCGTGCTACAACCGAACCGTCGAGTCTTCTAGCCGCTTGAAAAAGAAGGGAAAACCATGACCAAGTCGGAGTTGATCGAAAGAATTGTCACTCATCAGGGTCAGCTGTCCTCCAAGGATGTCGAGTTAGCCATCAAGACCATGCTGGAGCAAATGTCCCAGGCACTGGCCACGGGGGATCGCATCGAGATTCGTGGCTTTGGCAGCTTCTCGCTGCATTACCGTGCGCCGCGCGTTGGGCGCAACCCGAAAACCGGCCAATCTGTCTGCCTGGATGGCAAGTTCGTGCCGCATTTCAAACCGGGTAAGGAGCTGCGTGACCGGGTCAATGAGGACGAGTGACAGCGCTTTGTCCTTCTCGCTGGTGCAAGTCTCCTGATCAGGCGATCGCCTGGCGTCACGCTTTTGTCATGCTTGCGAAATCATGGAAAACCGGCAAAATGTGCGGGCTTTCACAGGGCGCGTCGTTGCCAAATTTCCAGCTGGTTCAGTTAATTACCATTCTCTGAACAGTCATCCGCACTACTGGGCCGAGTCCCTTTAAATTTTCCTCAGCGTTAAGGGATTGACTCGTGCGGTACCCCTCCATTGTTCATCACGGCGCCACAACAGGCGTGACGGGCTCATGCCATCAGTTGCAGGTGGACGATAAGTATGCGTTGCTGATTGACAGCGGCCTCTTTCAAAGCGCCGAAACCTCTTCTGCGGGCCGGGCAGGCGCAGGCAGCCTCGCACCGGATTTCTCTCTGGACGGCATCAAGGCGCTGGTCGCAGTCACTGCTCATACCGACTACGTTGGCCCCATGCCCGGCCTCCGCGCGGTCAGCTGCAAACGCCCAATTTTCCGTACTGAGTCGTCGGTCTGGGCGCTGCTCATCGTCCTCAAGGATGCCTTCAAGCTCGGTTTCAGTCGCGACCCAAAAAAGGTCGAGCGTGACTTAAAGCTGATCGAGCTACCTATCCTCGCCTCAACGCAAACCGATCAGCCAGCTATTGCGATCACTGGCAACGACATTTGCTCCAGTGGGCGTATCGTCAACTACCTCAAGGTCATGCGGGGTGATGCGCGGCATGATGTGTTGACCTTCGGCTGCCAGGCTACAGGAACACCGGTGCGACAGGCCCAGTGCGTTGGCTCACGTAATGGCTATGTGGAATTTGACGGGCAGCGCTATGACATTCGGGCTCAGGTGCATACCATAGGCGGTTATTCAGCTCATGCGGATCAGTCAGGGCTGGTAAGGTTTGTCAGTCGTATGAGCGCGTGGCCAAATGAAATCCGTCCGGTACATGGCGAGAAGCCAGCTAGACGTGCTTTGGCTGGTGCATTGCGAGAGCGCTATGTCGACCAGAGCAGTGATGTAGACATCCTGTTGCCAGGCATTGATGAGGAGACCGGGATGGGGTGAGCCGTTGCCATTCCTTTGCGTAGGCGCCCAGTAGATCTGAGGCTTTGTCACTCTATCTAGAGTTTGATTGGGCTGGAAAGAAACCGGTTTGCCATTGCCTAGATAAGTACCCATCACACAGGTTCAACGTTTCATGATGCCAACTAACCCCATTCAACCAGTAGTGCTGTGCGGCGGATCAGGTACGCGGCTGTGGCCGTTGTCGCGGTCAGGCTTTCCAAAGCAGTTCCTTTGCCTGGTGGGCAATGACAGCTTGTTCCAACAGTCCATAAAGCGCCTCCTGGGTGGCAGTGAGTCGAGCGGGGCCCCTTCCTTGCCTTACATCGTTTGCAATGAAGAACACCGCTTTTTGGCACAAGAGCAACTCAGGGAGCTTGGGGTCAACAATGCGACATTCCTGCTCGAGCCAGTAGGGCGTAACACCGCGCCGGCACTGACACTGGCTGCCTTGGCTGCACGCGAAGCAGGAACAGATCCAGTGCTCGTGGTTACCCCGGCAGATCAAGCCATCACTGATGACGAAGCTTTCCGCGTTGCGATGCAGCGAGCGGTTGAGTCTGCGCTTGAGGACAACATCGTCATTCTCGGCATTACCCCTGACAGGCCTGAAACCGGCTATGGCTATATCAAGGTGGCTTCTGACAACGAGACGGTTGCAGCTGTCGAGCGCTTTGTAGAGAAACCCGACCGGGACACTGCTCAAGCCTACTTGGATGAGGGCGGTTACTACTGGAATGCAGGCTTATTCGTACTCAAGGCATCGGTATGGTTAGCGGCCCTGGAGAGCTTTCGGCCCGATATTCTTCAGGCTGCCTTGAAGAGCTGGACGGAAAAGCGGATTGATGGCGCCTTTATTCGGCCTGATAGCGAAGCTTTTGCTGCAACACCTAGCGAATCGATCGATTACGCCGTTATGGAGAAATGCCCCGGTAGTGGCTTTCCCATCAGAATGCTACCTCTGAATGCCGGCTGGAGTGATCTGGGTGCCTGGGATGCTGTATGGAGCGTCTCGCCCAAGGACGAAAAAGGTAATGCCCTTCACGGTGATGTGTTGATAGCCGACAGCGGCAATTCGCTTGTGCATGCCAGCAGCCGCCTTGTAGCACTGGCCGGAGTTGAGAACCTCGTGGTGATTGAAACAGCAGATGCGGTTCTGGTTGCAGATAGAAGTCGCTGCCAGGACGTTAAGCAGATTGTCAGCCTGCTTAACCAGCAGTCTCGCGAGGAGCACGCCCTTCACCGCAAGGTACACCGTCCGTGGGGCTGGTATGACAGCATTGATGTTGGCGAGCGCTTTCAGGTTAAGCGGATAGGTGTGCGACCTGGCAGGTCGCTATCGCTGCAAAAACATCATCATCGCGCGGAACACTGGATTGTTGTTAAAGGAGCTGCTGAGGTTACGCGTGGTAATGAGGTTTTTTTATTAAGCGAAAACCAGTCGACCTATATTCCTGTCGGTGAGGTCCATCGTTTGTCGAATCCGGGAATGATCGAATTGGAAATCATAGAAATTCAGTCTGGAAGCTATCTAGACGAGAGCGATATCATTAGGTTCGAAGATAATTACGGTAGAGTGAAATGACTAGAAAGGCGCTTATTACAGGTGTAACAGGGCAAGATGGAGCTTATTTGGCAGAGCTTCTGCTTGAGAAGGGATATGAAGTTCACGGTATCAAAAGACGGAGCTCTCTATTTAATACCGCACGAATAGATCATCTATTTCATGATGCACATGAGTCGGGAAAGCCGTTTTTTTTACATCACGGAGATATGACAGATTCTTCAAGTCTTACTCATATTATTCAAAAAGTACAACCTGACGAGATTTATAATCTTGCTGCACAAAGTCACGTTGCGGTGTCATTTGAAGAGCCGGAATATACGGCAAACTCCGATGCGTTAGGAGCGTTGCGGATACTCGAAGCAATACGAATTTTGGGACTCGAACAAAAAACGCGCTTTTACCAGGCATCTACATCTGAGCTCTATGGGTTGGTTCAGGAGATCCCTCAGAAAGAAACCACACCGTTCTATCCTAGGAGTCCATATGCTGTTGCTAAATTGTATGCATACTGGATTACAGTAAATTACCGTGAAGCATATGGCATCTATGCCTGTAACGGAATTTTGTTTAATCATGAAAGTCCAATCCGCGGCGAGACCTTCGTTACTCGAAAAATTACGAGAGCGTTGGCGAGAATAAAATTGGGCCTCCAAGATTGTCTTTATTTGGGCAATATGGATTCATTGCGAGACTGGGGGCACGCAAAGGACTACGTAGAGATGCAATGGTTGATGTTGCAGCAAGAGCAGCCTGAGGATTTTGTAATCGCCACCGGTGTTCAATACAGTGTAAGGGATTTCGTTAACGTAGCGGCAAAAGAGTTAGGCATTGAAGTTTTTTGGAAGGGTCAGGGTGTAGAGGAAAAGGGATACGATAGTAACGGAAAGTGCATCGTTGCCGTGGATCCTCGTTACTTCAGACCGACAGAGGTAGAAACCTTACTTGGAGATGCTTCCAAAGCTAAGGCTAAATTGGGTTGGACACCCAAAATAACATTCGCCGAGCTCGTAGAGGAAATGGTCCGAGAGGATCTTAAAAGTGCTGAGCGTGACCAGCTAGTTGGTAAGCACGGTTATTCAACTTTTGGCCCTAAAGAGTAAGTTACGGGCCTAATCGATGAAAAAGCAGAAGATTTTATTGACCGGTAGCGGCGGAATGGTCGGGCGTAATGTCCTTGAGCATTCTGCTTTGCATAACTATATTGTTTTGGCTCCACGTAGCAATCAGTTGGATTTATGTAATTATTCTCAGGTAGAGCAATATCTGAATGACCATCAACCGGATATCATCGTCCATGCAGCTGGTCGAGTGGGTGGTATACAAGCGAATATTCGCGAGCCGGTTCGGTTTCTTGTTGAAAATTTAGACATGGGCCGAAATATAGTTTCGGCAGCAAAAAAAACTGGTGTTAAAAAGCTGCTGAATCTCGGTAGCTCATGCATGTACCCCAAAAATCATTCTTCAGCCCTTGTTGAGGACATGATGCTCAAGGGGGAGTTAGAACCAACGAATGAAGGTTACGCTTTAGCTAAGATTACTACGGCTAAGCTATGTGAATATATAATGCGGGAAGATGGAGCGTATAACTACAAAACCCTCATACCGTGCAATATATATGGGCGGTATGACAAGTTTGATCCTCTCAATTCCCATCTTGTACCGGCGATCATCGATAAAATTCATAAGGCCAAAACCTTGCAGCAGCGAGAGGTTGATATCTGGGGCGATGGTACTGCTCGGCGCGAGTTCATGTATGGTGAAGACTTAGCAGATGCCATCATGCGTGCGATAGATAGCTTCGATAGTTTGCCGAATACTATGAATGTTGGCTTGGGCTATGATTATTCCATTAATGAATTCTATGAAGCTGCTGCCTTGGTAATGGGCTACGACGGCTCCTTTGTACATGATGTTAGCAAACCCGTCGGAATGGCCCGCAAATTGATGAATGTCGACCGCCTTCATGAGTGGGGGTGGCGCGCGAAGTATCAACTGCACGATGGTATAGAAAAGACCTATCGCTATTATTTGGAGCACTGTCAATGAGTGTAATATTTCCGCTTGCAACTTCTTCGTGGGGCAAAGAAGAAATCGATGCTATGCAAAGGGTCATTTCTTCTGGCATGTTTACCATGGGCGAAAATGTTCAGTTATTCGAACAAAAATTTGCGCAGTATGTAGGAAGCAAGCATTGCGTGATGGTGAATTCCGGCTCTTCCGCGAATCTGCTGATCATTGCAGCTTTGTTTTATACGAAAAACCCAATGTTAAAGTTAAAGCGAGGAGATGAGATTATTGTTCCCGCTGTTTCTTGGAGTACAACTTATTATCCGCTTTATCAATACGGACTGAAAATAAAGTTCGTCGATGTTGATATTAATACGCTCAATTATGATCTTGATCAGCTCTCTCAAGCAGTAAGCAGCGATACGCGAGCTATTATGGCCGTCAACTTGCTCGGTAATCCTAATGATTTCAATCGCATCAACGAGATCATTGGGGGTCGTAATATTGTTCTGGTTGAAGATAACTGTGAATCAATGGGGGCGACCTATAACGACAAACACGCGGGTACTTTTGGAGTAATGGGGAGCTTTAGCTCTTTCTTTAGCCACCATATATCCACAATGGAAGGTGGATTGATCGTTACAGATGACGAAGAACTTTATCAGATATTGCTTTCTCTACGTGCTCATGGTTGGACCAGGAATTTACCTAAAGAGAATCTTGTTTGTGATAAAAAAAGTGATGACCCGTTTGAGGAGTCATTTCGCTTTGTGTTGCCTGGCTATAACGTAAGGCCATTAGAGTTAGAAGGTGCACTTGGGATTGAGCAGGTAAAACGCTTACCGGCTATGATTGAGGCGCGTCAAAAAAATGGAGCTCTTCTGCAGTCAAGCATGAGTATGCACCCTGATCTTTTAATTCAAAAAGAAATCGGTGCTTCTAGTTGGTTTGGATTCAGCCTGGTAATACGTCAAAGCAGTAAATTAACTCGGAAAAAGTTGGTGGAAAAATTAGTGGCGAAAGGATTTGAGTGCCGTCCCATTGTTGCTGGGAATTTTGCAAAAAATGAGGTCGTTAAATATTTCAACTCTGAAGTGTTTGGTGAGCTAAAGAATGCGGAGTACATAGACGCCAATGGTCTTTTTATCGGCAATCATCACTACCCTATCTCTGATGCCATTGCGGCGCTTGTTTCAATATAGTGAGCTGAAATGAATTTTTTAGATAAAGTTAAGCGAAAAATAATTTTTATTTATCGCAAGAATATTTGTCGTGATCCGTTTCTGCTAGAAGCTTCCCGCTGGTTTAGGGATGAAGGTGATAGTACTTTGCGCTTGGACTATCCCCTATCCGCCAATAGTGTTGTTCTTGATTTGGGCGGATACCTAGGGGATTTTGCAGATGACATAAACAAAAAATACAAGTGCAAGGTTTATGTTTTTGAGCCCGTCTCTAGCTTTTACAATAGCTGTGTTGAGCGATTTAAGGGTAATTCAGATATCATATGTATGAATTATGGCTTGGCAACAGAAAATGCTCGCTGGGAGATAGCTCTTTCTGATAATGCCTCTAGTTTTACTCAGCGTGCAAAGAATGCTGACGTTACGATGGTTGAGGTGCGCGATATTGTCGAATCAGTTAGAGAACTTAATGTTGAGCGTGTAGATCTTCTAAAAATAAATATCGAGGGTGGGGAATTTGATATTTTGCCGCGTATTATAGAATCGGGACTTATCAATAGCATTGATAACCTACAAATTCAGTTTCATAATTTTGTCGATGATGCGGATCGAAAGAGAAAGAATATTAGAGATGCATTGTGTGTAACCCACGAAGAAATTTGGAACTATGAGTTTGTTTGGGAAAGCTGGCGTTTAAAGAGATAAACTGATGCAGGTTCGAGCAATAGGGTTTCGCGCAAATGGTTTTTTGAGAAACGCCATTTTCGATTTACAGCATCCTCTTAATAGGGATAATTGTTTTTATCCTTTTTGGTTAATGAAAAAGTCGTTTTTAAGTGTTGGGATTGCTATTGATACTATTGACCTAGTTGAACAGGTCCCAGTTGTTCTCGATATGGACATTCAAGCGGATCGTCAGGGAGTAAGAAATAGTTATCTATTGTTAATGGAAACTCCTCAGATAATTCCTGAGAATGGTGTGATTAAGAACTTTAGTGGTTATAGGAGGGTTTTCACCTGGAATGATGATTTGGTAGATGGTGAAAAATTCATTAAAATTAATTTTCCAAATTTTATTAAACTAGCTCCCAGTGGCGGATTTTCTGATAGAGATCGTTTTTGCGTTTTGATTGCTAGCAATAAAAGTCTAGCTATTCGTGATTCGAGAGATCTCTATGTAGAGCGAGTCAAGGCCATCCGGTGGTTTGAAAAAAATGCACCTCATGATTTTGATCTATATGGGGCCGGCTGGAACTTGCCTAAATCAACAGTTGGGCTGTTGGGGAAAGCTAATAGGCACATATGGAATAAATTAGGGAAGATACATAAGGTGGTTTTTTTTCCAAGCTATAAGGGGCGCATTGATAGCAAATGTCAAGTTTTATCTCGTGCAAAATTTTCTATATGTTATGAAAATGTTAGGGATTTGCCTGGTTATATTACGGAGAAAATTTTCGATTGTTTTATTTCTGGGTGCGTTCCTGTCTATTGGGGGGCGTCGAATATTAATGAGTATATTCCTGCAGATTGCTTTATTGATAGGCGAGCTTTTGAAAGCATGGAGGATCTCTATAGATTTCTCAAGGCCATGACGGAAGGTGAGTTTGTTGGCTATCAACAAAGAATTTCAAATTTCTTAGCAAGTGATGCTGCTTACCCTTTTAGTTCTGAGTTTTTTGCGGAGACTATCGTCAGTTCGATAGTGCGAGACCTTGAGCGAGCGGAGTGATTTTTTATGGCTAACTGCAGGCAGGGTTTTATCTGCAGTTATTGCTCTTGCGTCCGTGCGTGCGGTAACCACATATCTTTCGCCGGACCAGTACGGAGAGCTTGCTCTCCTGATTTCCGTTCAAACATTTTGTGGCCTGTTTCTTGTAAATCCGATTGGTCAATATATAAACCTTAATACTCATTCGTGGTTTTCAGATAAAACATTACGCCCCCGCTTGAATTGTTATTGGGGCTATGTGCTTTTAATTTCTAGCGTTGGAAGTTTAGCCGCTTGGCTACTGATTGATCCCCTCATGCAGCCTCAGTTACCGCTGATGTTGTTTGCGATGTACTTGACCGTGGTTGCCAGTACTTGGAATGCCACGTTAATTCCGATGCTTAATATGTTAGGGTTCAGGCGCTCCTCAGTGATATTAACATTGATCACTTCTTGTGCTAGCTTGTCAGCCTCAATGTATATCGTCTCTTGGGAACCTTCGGCCACTGGTTGGTTTGTAGGGCAGATGATTGGATTAAGTATCGGTGGCGGAATTGCTAGTTTTATTATCCATAAAAGCGTTTTTGGAAAAAACTCAAAACCACGAATAGTTAAGTTGATCGATAGGAAAACGATATTTGCTTATTGCGTGCCTTTAGCAATAGCTACAGGGCTGATGTGGTTGCAGCTAAGCGGGTACCGTTTTGTTGTTGAGCGTTATTGGGGGCTAAAAGAGCTTGCTTATTTTGCGATAGGACTTCAGCTGGCATATCAGTTGTGGTCGTTGGCGGAGTCAATTGCTACTCAGTTCTTGTATCCTTATTTTTTCCAACGCATTAGTCAGGGTGCTAATTATGAGGAAAAACAGAGTGCGCTATCTGATTTGCTGAGCATTTTGCTTCCTGCTTATCTGATCTTAATGGGGCTGAGCATTATAGCTGCGCCCTATCTGTTAAAACTCCTTGTGTCTGCCCAGTTTTATGGTGGAGTAAAGTTTTTTATTGTCGGAACTGTTGTGGAATTTTGTCGTGTCAGCGCGAACTTGTTGAGTAACGCCGCTCACGCTAAACGAGCAACAGGGACGCTTGTACTACCATATGCGGCTGGTGTGGTTTTTATATATTTTGGACTTTACATTTTCGGCCTAAAAGGTTTCGAAATATGGTGGGCAGGCATTGCATTGATTGTGGGGGGCGTAATTATGCTAGTGTTGCTTGCTTTAAGAATGTATGGGCAACTTAAATTTAAAGTTTATAGTGCCGGCCTGGTGGCCGCCTGCGTGCTGTCACTAGTTATGTCGGGCGTGGCTTTTTTCCTGCCCGTTTTCATTTCTTTCGCGCATGTTTTCATCGTAATGATCACCTTGTGTTCAATCGGTCTAATCTCATTGTTTATATTGCTTTACAATAACCCAGCGCTGGGTCGAATGCTAAATGCCAAGTTAGGACGGGGCAGATGATCATAAACCAAATATATGGTGGTTTAGGGAACCAAATGTTTCAGTATGCAGCCGGGCGTGCAGCGTCCTTGCGTTTAAATGAAACAATGGCCCTTGATATTTCTTTTTTTGAAAGTAGTTCGTTGCATCAAGGCTTTGAGTTGTTTCGAGTGTTCAATATCGACACCCCTTTGGCAGGTTTCGAAGAGATCTCGAGGGTTCTGGGATGGCAAGGTTTTAAATATATGCGGCGAATAGTCGCTCGCCCGGAATTTAAACGTATTAGAAAGTGCTCCTTTATTATTGAGCCGTCGTTTAATTACTGGCCAGGCATGCGCTTGGTGCCTGGTGATTGTTATTTGAGCGGGTATTGGCAAAGTGAAAAATATTTTTCAGACTGTGTGTCCATCATTCGCAAAGATTTCGCGTTTAAAGAGCCTCTTGGTTCTCTCAATGAAGAGCTATTGAAAAAAATAACGCAAAAAAACTCTGTGAGTTTGCATGTGCGGCGAGGTGACTATGTTGCTTATGCTAATACCAGCGTTTATGCCTGCTGTTCAATAGGCTATTACAAAAAGGCAGTGGACTACATCGCTGCGCAAGTAAAGGATCCGGTGTTTTTCGTTTTTTCAGACGATCCTGATTGGGTCAAGGCCAATCTTAAATTTGAATATGACCATTTTTATGTTTCGCATAACAAAGGGACCGAAAGCTACAACGACATGCGGCTAATGAGCAGGTGTGATCACCACATAATTGCAAATAGTTCATTTAGTTGGTGGGGAGCTTGGCTAAATCCTTGTATTGATAAGATTGTCATTGCTCCAGAGGCGTGGTTTGTTAACGGTACTGACGCAAGTGATTTGTGTCCTGAGGCCTGGATTAAATTATGAGAGTTTTGGTCACTGGCGGAGCAGGGTATATCGGCTCTCATATGGTTAAGCGACTGCTACAATCTAATATTGATGTCACTATTTTGGATGATATGTCCGCCGGTGTGGTTAATGAGCAACATAGCGCTTTTTTAATAAGAGGACGCACAGATGATGTCCTTCTTCTGAAAAAGATTTTTACGATGGCTCGCTATGATGCTGTCATTCATTTTGCTGGATCAACTTCCGTTTCGGAGTCGGTCGTATCGCCAGAAAAATATTTTTATAATAATTTCACCGCTTCGCTAGCGCTTTTGAACACCGCGGTGGAATGTGGAGTAAAAAAATTCATATTTTCTTCTACCGCAGCGATTTTTGGTTCACCTATTTACATTCCTATTAACGAGTCTCATCCGTCATCTCCCATCAATGCATATGGTGAGAGTAAGCTGATGTTAGAGTGGGCGCTCAAACGTTTTGAGGTTGCTCATGGTGTTCGATGGGTTTCACTCAGATATTTTAACGCTGCTGGCGCTGACCCTCAGGGGGAGCTTGGGGAGCAGCACGAACCCGAGACACACTTAATTCCTCTCGCACTGCGAGCTACGTATTCTGCAGATCAAAATTTGACTATTTATGGGACGGATTACGATACCCCCGATGGTACCTGTATTCGAGACTATGTCCATGTGTGTGATCTCTGCGAAGCACACATACTTTCGCTTGATCACTTAATTCGTGGCGGTTCGAGTCAAAGCTACAATTTGGGTAATGGGGAAGGGTATTCAGTCTTGGATATCATTCGTACGGTTGAAAACGTCACTGGCCAATTGGCTCATGTTAAATATGGTCCGCGTAGGCCGGGTGATCCAAGTCGGTTGGTGGCCGATTCCTCTAAAATTCGTGAGGAGCTTGGATGGAAGCCGCTCTATGATTTAGACGCCATTATTAGCCATGCTTGGGCCTGGGAGTGTAGAGGTATATGAAGATCGATGCTGATTCGATAAATCAACCTCTAATTTCGGTCGTACTGCCCGTATATAATGCGGTCGAACATATTGAGATTTCAGTCCAGTCGATTCTTGTGCAAAAAGTTCGTGAATTCGAGCTTATTATCATCAATGATGGCTCGACCGATGGCTCCGCTGCGATTCTAGAGCGCCTTGCAAAGTTGGATTCTAGAATTATTCTAATTTCCCGTGAAAATAGAGGGCTGGTCAGCACTCTTAATGAAGGTGTCGCAAAGTCGCGGGGGAAATGGATAGCACGCATGGATGCGGATGACATTGCATTGCCTGATAGGTTTCTGCGGCAGTTGCAGCAATTGGAGGTAACAAAATCTGATATCTGTGGAACTTGGATACGCTTATTTGGTGCCTCATCTAAACATGTAATAAAACATGCTGAGACGCACGAGGCTATTGCTGTTGAGCTTCTTTTCGGGAGCCCATTTGCCCACCCTACGGTAATGATGCGCGCAGCATTAGCGAAAGGGTTGCCATATGACGCTACTTGGGAAAAATGTGAGGATTATGATCTTTGGCGGCGGGCGTTTTTGGCTGGATGGCGTATGACTAACGTACCAGAGCCGCTACTCCTGTACCGTCAACACAGTGCTCAAATATCAACGGCCTCTCTTAGTGAGCAGCAGATTTTGACGCATAAAGTACGACAAGAGTATTGGCAGAGTGTCTCCTCATCCCTTGGGTTATCTACTGCCGATTTTCAGGAAATTCTCAAGTTAAGGAGCTCGTCTAAGGAGGGGGTTGACATGGATAAAGTTGATAGCGTAGTAAATAGCCTCTTAGCCAATGCTACTGGTGAAGCACGGGCAGTTGTGACTGATCAATCGCTGCGTTTGTATTACCGCGCGGCCAGTCAGTGTTCAAATATTTCAAGTCGCTGGGCTAATTTACATCATGAAGCTCCCGCTTCTTTTTCAGTTCGATTAAAATTGTGGGTGTTAAGTAAGCTAAGGATTAAGTCGGAGAGTAAGGCTTTTGGTTTTCTCAAAGCCATCTATTGGCGTTTGAATGGTTAGATGCCAAATGCTGCATGCCATGATTTTTTTTAAAATAGAATTGTTTCGTCGGCTGCGTGGGACATTGATAATGCTATATTGTCAGCTTAGCGCGCGAAATTTTTTTTCCAAAATTTTATTTATGTTGCATGTTCATGTATTTAGGTATGGCATAAAAAATTTTGCTAAAGCCTTCTCGTGGAAAAATAAAAGATGATGCCGAATGATAGCTCGGATAAAAGCCAGCGCTCTATGGCAAGCGTCAGTGTTATTATTCCCTGTTTTCGTTGTGCTACCACCATTTCGCGAGCGGTGAATTCGGTTGTTTGTCAGTCGTTACTGCCCCTAGAGATCATACTTGTTGATGACTATAGTCAGGACGACACTCTAAAGGTGCTATACAGCCTGCAGGCGCGTTTGGGTGCGGACTGGATAAAAGTTTGTGCGTTGCCTGAAAACGCTGGGCCAGGGACTGCCCGTAATGAGGGCTGGAAGCTCGCTCAAGGGCGTTATGTTGCGTTTCTTGACTCCGATGACCGCTGGCATCCACAAAAAATTGAATTGCAATATAACTGGATGGAGCATCATCCCAATGTCGCTTTGATCGGCCATCTTATGGCAGTAGATGATGGAGGCGATGACCCGCTTTTAGAGAATAGTACTGTATTGCCTGTTCAAATATCTTGCCGGAAGTTATTGGCGTCCAATCGTTTTTCTACCCCTACGGTTATGCTGCGGAGTGATATCGCACAGCGCTTTGCCTATGGTGAGCGTTACTGCGAAGACTATAGACTTTGGCTCCATGTCTGTTTCTTTTCCGGCGAATGTTATCTCTTCGAGCGCGTTCTGGCTTATATGTATAAAGCTCCTTATGGTGCTGCGGGGCTTAGTGGGCGACTTTGGGAAATGGAGAAAGGGGAGGTTGCCAGTTATTGGAGTATATATCGTGGGGGAGGTATTAATATTTTAAGCATGGGTTTTTGGGTGGGGCTGTCGATAGTGAAATTCATCCGTCGGGTCTTTTTGGTCCGCTTTCGAAGGCGTGCTCAATAAATGCGTATTTTGCTTCGCTCTTCTAAATTATGTCCTCAATTTCACCTCCTCAGTTTAGAGAGTCTTAGTTGAAAGTTCTTCTGGTTGGTGGTGCTGGTTTCATAGGGAAAAGACTGGTTGTTTCGTTGCTCGAGGCCGGTCATGACGTACGTGCGTTGTCCCGGAAGTCACAATCTGAAGCACCTGCTGGCGATTCTCATATTGAGTGGCTGCAGCTGGATTTGCTTGATCACAGCAGTGACCTTGATGCTGCCGTTGAAGGCTGTTCGCTGGTTTTCAATTGCGCTGGTGAATTACGTAATGAAGCGCTGATGGAGGCGCTGCATGTCGACGCCACTGCCCGTTTACTGGCTGCCAGCAAGCGTCAGGCCAAGGTTTCAGGCCGTCCCTTGCATTGGGTTCAGCTTAGTAGCGTAGGCGCTTACGGCCCACCTGTTTGCGCGAGTGCTGAGCGTACGATCACTGAGGAAAGCTTACCGGCTCCGCGTGGTGCATACGAAGTGACCAAGACAAAGGCTGATGATCTTGTTATCGGCAATGCTCAGCCTGGTGTGCTGACGGTTTCCATTTTGCGTCCGTCCAATGTCTTTGGTCCGGGAATGCCCAATGGTTCGCTGCGCCAGTTGGGGCGCCTCATTAAGAGGCGTCTTTTTTTCTATGTGGGTGCACCTGGAGCGGTGTCGACTTATGTGCATGTGGATGACGTAGTCGAAGCCTTGATGTTGTGCGGGTTCGATCCGGCCGCCCAAGGCGAAGTCTTTAATCTATCGAACGATTGCATCCAGGAAGAGTTGGTAAACGCTATAGCGGCCCATCTGGATGCAGGTCAGCCTTTTCTTAGGCTGCCAGAGGGGCTGGTCAGGGGGCTCGCACTGAGTGGTCGTTGGCTGAAGCGTTTTCCCCTGACTCAAGCTAGAGTCGATTCACTTGTTGGGCGTACGCACTATCCGTGCGAGAAGCTGGAAGCGGTACTTGGCTATCGACCTCGTCGCGCCGTTAAGGACTACATCGGAGAGGTGCTCATGCCTGATGTGTTTCGCTAAGCCAGGGCGTAATTTTAGATGCTTCTGCAATCGCTTTCGTCAGACCGATTAGACGCTGAGTCGTGGTTGCTTGAGCCGAGTTGATGATAATTGTTAGTGCCGTAGAATGTGCTCCCCCAGTTTCCCCGTATGAGCTATGTGTGTTGCACTGGAGCAAGCCTTGTGATGCTGGCGGGCAAATGCATGCGCAGAGGCGGGCTCTGGTGCTTTCCTTGTCGCTTGGCTAGCTGCCCTGCTTTGGGCTCAAGGTGAATCGCTTTTGAAACGCAAAAAAATATGCTTTGTCACCACGGTACCCATGGCGGTCAATGCCTTCCTTCGTCCGCATATTGAACGTTTAGCCGATGACTACGATGTATTCGTTATCTCGAGTTACGGTGACGAGCCTGTACCTCAGGACGGGCGGGCCACATACCTGAACGTCGCATTAGCTCGAGAGATTTCTCCGGTCGCAGATGTATTGTCGCTTTTGTGCCTGCTGCGTTTGTTTTATACACACCGTTTTAATGTCGTCCATTCGGTAACTCCCAAAGCCGGGCTGCTGGCAATGCTTGCCGGTTTCCTTGCCAGAGTTCCAGTGCGTGTTCATTGGTTTACCGGGCAGGTCTGGGTCACGCGTCAGGGCCTCGGGCGTGCTGTACTCAAAAGTGCAGATCGTCTGATCGCCGCACTGGCTTCGCACTTGCTTGCAGATAGCCCGTCACAGCGAGACTTTTTGATCGAGGAGGGTGTTTGCGGGGCAGATACCGTCGATGTGATCGGGGACGGGTCCATTTGTGGTGTTGACGGTGAGCGCTTCAAGCCAGATGCGCAAACCCGGCTGCGTATCAGGGCGGAGCTTGGCATTCCGGAAGATGCGCAACTTGTTCTCTTTCTGGGACGGCTCAACGTTGATAAGGGACTGCGGGAAATGGCAGAAGCCATAGTCCAGCTCGACGAGCGCTTCGATTCCGTACACTGGTTGATCGTGGGGCCGGACGAAGGCGGAATGGTCGAGCACATTCGTTCCGTCGCCGGTCGCCTGGATAATCGGCTGCATTTCCAGGGATTCACCAGAGAGCCCGAATCGTGCATGACTGCCGCCGATATTTTCTGCTTGCCAAGCTATCGTGAGGGGTTCGGCAGCTCCGTGCTGGAGGCTGCTGCGGCTGGTGTGCCCTCGGTTGCTAGCCGTATCTACGGGCTGACCGATGCCGTCGAGGATGGTGTCTCCGGGGTACTGGTCCCCGCAGGAGATGCCTCCGCGTTGGCTGCCGCCTTGGCAACATTGCTTTCTGACCGGCAGGCGTGTCGTGCTATGGGGCAGGCCGCAAGGACAAGGGCGCTCGAGCGATTTTCCCGCGCGCGTATTGTCGAAGGGCTGCATGATTTTTACAGCCGAGTACTGCGGTCCGGGAGCGAGCGATGAGGCTCAAGCGACTGTTCGATATCGTTTGCAGCGCCTTGGCGCTTCTACTGCTTTGGCCGCTGCTGCTGGCGCTTTTTATACTGATCCGGGTTTACTTGGGTTCGCCAGCGCTTTTCCGCCAGCAGCGCCCAGGTTTGCATGGGCGCCCCTTCATGATGGTGAAGTTTCGCACCATGCTTGACGCCGTGGATGGAAACGGTGATCCGTTACCGGACGAGCTCCGCCTTACACGATTCGGACGTTTCCTGCGCGGAACCAGTCTGGATGAGTTGCCGGAATTATGGAATGTACTGAAGGGCGAGATGAGCCTGGTCGGGCCTCGTCCGCTGCTGATGGAATACTTGCCGTTGTACAGTGCCGAGCAGGCGCGACGTCATGATGTACGTCCCGGAATTACCGGTTGGGCGCAGGTTAACGGGCGTAATGCACTGAGCTGGAGTGAAAAGTTCGACCTGGATATCTGGTACGTGAAGAATCAATCGTTCTGGCTGGATTTCCGCATACTGTTGCTTACCGTGCGCAAAGTTTTCGTCCGTGAAGGTATAAGCGCTGAGGGGCAGGCAACCATGTCGAGGTTCACAGGGGACGACAAATGAAGCGCATGGCTATCCTGGGTGCCAGTGGACATGGCAAGGTCGTGGCCGACACGGCCGAGGTCTGTGGTTGGGAGTCCATCACGTTCTTCGATGATGCCTGGCCGGTACGAACGCGAAATGGAGCGTGGCCTATCGAAGGGAGCACTGCCGAGTTGCTTGGGCAGTTGTCGGACTTTGATGCTGTCCTGGTTGCGATCGGGGACAATCGCATTCGCTTGGAAAAGCTCGCGAAACTGGCAAGTGCGGGAGCCCGGTTTACTTGTTTGGTGCATCCTGCAGCGACCGTAAGCCGCCATGCCATTCTTGCAGAAGGTACGGTGGTGTTTGCGGGTGCTGTCGTCAATGCAGACGCACGGGTTGGCATGGGTTGCATCCTTAATACCGGATGCAGCGTCGACCATGACTGCATTCTCCTGGCCGGTGTCCATATCAGCCCGGGTGCCCGTCTGGCGGGAGGTGTGCGCATTGGTGAGGCGAGCTGGGTCGGCATTGGCGCTTGTGTGCGTCAAGTGGTGTGCGTCGGCGAAAATGTCATGATCGGTGCGGGGGCTGTCGTTGTATCGGACGTTGCCGATGGCCTCACAGTGGCCGGTGTGCCCGCCCGCCGATTGTAGTGTTGCTATGTACGTGGTCAGTTTTCAAAGTTTTTATTGGGAATCTTATTTGTGCTGAATACGCCGTTTTCTCCTTGGCCTTCCTTTACCGAAGAAGAGGCGAATGCTGTTCGGGATGTGGTGCTGTCCAACAAGGTCAACTATTGGACCGGGCAGGAGTGTCGAGAGTTCGAGCGCGAGTTTGCGCAGTGGAGCGGAACGAGTCACGCGATCTCCCTAGCGAATGGGACGGTGGCTCTGGATCTGGCGTTGAATGCGCTCGGCATTGGTGACGGAGACGAGGTGATCGTCACGTCAAGGACCTTTCTGGCGTCCGTATCCTCTATCGTGAATGCAAGGGCTGTCCCTGTGTTTGCGGACATTGATCTAGATTCTCAAGCAATTACCGCCGAGTCGATTGCGGCGGTTCTGACATCTCGTACACGGGCGATCATCTGTGTTCACCTGGCGGGTTGGCCTTGCGACATGGACCCGATCATGGCACTGGCTGAAGAGCATGGGCTTTTCGTCGTCGAGGACTGTGCCCAAGCGCATGGGGCTCTCTATAAGGGGCGTCCGGTTGGGTCTATTGGGCATATCGGCGCCTGGTCCTTCTGTCAGGACAAGATCATGACCACAGGTGGTGAAGGCGGGATGGTGACCACCAATGACCCCGACCTCTGGTCAAAAATGTGGTCGTTCAAGGATCATGGAAAGTCTTGGGAGGCAGTCTATGAGCGTGATCACGCGCCTGGCTTTCGCTGGCTGCATGAGGGCTTTGGCACTAATTGGCGCATGCTGGAGGTTCAGGCGGTCATTGGGCGCATTCAGCTAAAACGTATGGAGACTTGGCAAGCTACGCGACTCGAGAATGCCAATCGCATCTGGCAACGAGCCCGTTCCTTGAACGGCCTGCGTGTGCCGAGCTTGCCTGACGACATTCGTCATGCTGCCTACAAATGTTATGTATTTGTCGAGCCATCCAGACTCAAAGAGGGATGGAACCGGGATCGTATTCAGGCGGAGATCGCTGAGCGCGGTGTTCCATGTTACTCGGGAACCTGTTCAGAGGTTTACTTGGAGAAGGCTTTCGATGACACCGGATGGCGGCCTGCGCAGCGCCTGCCTGTGGCAAAAGAGCTGGGCGAGACTAGCTTAATGTTTCTCGTCCATCCCACGCTCAGCCAGCGGGAAATTGAACAGACCTGTGATGCTCTCGCTGACGTGATGGCATTGGCGACGGCTGCTCAATGATGTACCACCTACCGATCGGGGCATTGTTGTGTTGAGCACGATTGACCGGTTGCGCGAGCGACTATTGAAATTGCCGCGGCAAACCAAGCGCACGTTGCAGGTCTTTGCCGACGTCCTCCTGCTTTGGGTGGCTCTTTGGGTGGCCTTTGTCATCCGACTGAGCAGCTTTGGGCAGATCAATCCATTGGGCGAATACTTGTGGTTGTTTATTGCCGCTCCCGCTACGGCCATCCCTCTGTTTGTGCGCTTCGGCTTGTATCGTGCGGTTCTCCGTTATTTCGGTAGCGCCGCGCTGGTGACGATTTTCAATGCCGTCAGTCTGTCGGCATTGCTTCTAGCTGTGGTGATCTATCTGGTCAGGCCTGATGAGTTGATGCCACGCTCGGTCGTGTTCATCTACTGGGCGGTGTCGTTGATGCTGGTGGGCGGCCTTCGTCTGGTGATGCGGCAGTACTTTATCGGTGAGCTGTTTCCTCTTCGTATACATGCCTATGAGCACGATCGGCAGCGTGTCGCTATCTATGGCGCCGGTGCGGCGGGCAATCAGTTGCTGACGGCGTTGCGCATGGGCAAGCACATGCTGCCGGTGGCGTTCATCGATGACGATGAAAGCATCGCCGGGCGCGTGATCGATGGGATTAAGATCTACACGTCCGATCAGACTCAGCGGATGATCGATGACACCGGCGCCCAGGACGTGCTGCTGGCGATTCCTTCAGTCTCGCGTTCTCGTCGCAGGGAAATTCTCACTTCGCTTGAGGTATTTCCGATTCATGTGCGCACGATTCCGGGCTTCATGGACCTGGCCAGCGGCCGGGTCAGTGTCACGGATCTGCAGGAAGTCGATATCGCCGATCTTCTCGGGCGCGACGCCGTGCCGCCTCGGCAAGATCTGTTCGAGCGCTGCATCAAGAATCAGGTCGTGCTGGTAACCGGCGCTGGCGGCTCTATCGGTTCGGAGCTGTGTCGGCAGATACTGGCGAGCGGTGCACGTACCTTGCTGCTTTTCGAGCACAGTGAATTCAATCTCTACAGTATCCATGGCGAATTGCAGCAGCGAATCGAGCGGGAGTCGCTGCCGATCAAGCTGGTGCCGATTCTCGGGTCTATCCGTAATTTCGAGCGTTTGCTCGACATTCTGCAGACCTGGCGGGTCAATACCGTTTATCACGCCGCTGCGTACAAGCATGTGCCGATGGTCGAGCATAACGTCGCCGAGGGCGTGCTCAATAACCTCGTTGGTACGCTCAATGCCGCGCAGGCGTCGATCAGGGCGGGCGTTGCCAATTTCGTTTTGATTTCTACCGACAAGGCGGTGCGGCCTACCAATGTGATGGGCAGCACCAAGCGCCTGGCTGAGATGGTGCTGCAGGCGCTGAGTCGTGAGTCTGCGCCCGTGTTGTTCGCTGATGATTCAGGTGTTCATCACGTCAACAAGACCCGTTTCACCATGGTGCGTTTCGGTAATGTGCTGGGCTCTTCCGGGTCGGTGATTCCGTTGTTCAGGGAGCAGATCAAGCGGGGTGGGCCGGTGACGGTGACGCATCCGAACATCACCCGCTATTTCATGACGATCCCTGAGGCGGCGCAGCTGGTCATTCAGGCGGGCTCGCTGGGGCAGGGGGGGGATGTATTCGTGCTGGACATGGGCGAGCCCGTGAAGATCGCCGATCTTGCCGAAAAGATGATTCGTCTGTCGGGCCTGACTGTACGTGATGAGCATAGTCCGCATGGCGATATCGGCATCGAGTTCACCGGGTTGCGTCCGGGTGAAAAGCTCTACGAGGAGCTGCTGATCGGCGAGGATGTGAAGCCGACCGAGCATCCGATGATCATGCGCGCGGAAGAGGACATGCTGCCCTGGGATGAGCTCAAGGGCCGTCTGCAGGAGTTGTTGGCGGCGGTCAGTGAGGATGATTACGCTCGCGTGCGCATGTTGCTGCGCGAAACAGTGCATGGTTATGTGCCGGAAGGTGAGATCGTCGACTGGATTCATCTCAGAAACCGGGAGCGTTGAGGCGTTGATTTGACAGCTGGGAGATAGCGTCTAGTTTGAAAAGCGAGGCCATGGTTGCCTCGTTTTTCTAAAACAAAGGAGTGTTTCCCCATGCTGAAAGTCAGTCTATCTTCCCTTCTGTTCGCTGTTCTCGCTTCCTTCTCTCTGGCTGCTGCCGCAGCTGAAACCCCAAAGCCCGAAAGTGCCAAACCGGTTGCCGTGCAGTTGGCGCAGGTTGCTGTGGTCAATCTCAACACCGCCGATGCTGCAACGTTGCAGAGTGAGTTGTTGGGGATTGGTGCGACCAAGGCGCAGGCGATTGTGGCTTATCGGGAGGAGCACGGTAATTTCGCCTCGGTCGATGAGTTGTTGGAGGTGAAAGGTATCGGCGAGGCGACGTTGGAGAAGAACCGTGACAGGTTGAGTGTTAACTGATACCTGGCAGTGTTGTTGTCCGGGCCGGTCTTATGACCGGCCTTTTGTGTTTGTAGGGCGAGGGTTTTGTTCGAGCGGATTGGTTGCATGCACCTGGGAAACACACCGCCCCGATTCTTCAAACCAGCGGCTTGCTGGCCAGCTTCTTCCTGAAAATCAAGGTCGCCTACCCCGAAGGGTACGATGAACCTTTTTATCCGCGCGCCTTGATATATCCATGATGCCGTCGAATCGGCTTCACATGTGCCGGGCAGGGCTTCAAGACCATGGTCTTAGAGCGGTAAGACCATGGTCGAATGGCCTCACGAAGGGTCGGGGGATACAACATGCACCATACAAAAACAACTCCCCGTCGAGGTGATTTCATGAGTGCTGCGTCTCTTTACCCTGTGCGTCCCGAAGTGGCCGCGCGGACCCTCACTGACGAGGCCACCTACAAGGCCATGTATCAACAGTCCGTGGTCAACCCCGAGGGTTTCTGGCGCGAGCAGGGCAAGCGGATCGACTGGATCAAGCCCTACAACAAGGTCAAGCAGACCACCTTCGATGATCACCACGTTGACATCAAGTGGTTCGCCGACGGCACCCTGAACGTCTCCTACAACTGCCTCGACCGTCATCTGGAAGAGCGCGGTGACCAGATCGCGATCATCTGGGAAGGCGACGACCCGTCCGAGCACCGGGAAATCACCTACCGCGAACTGCACGAGCAAGTGTGCAAGTTCGCCAACGCCCTGCGCGGCCAGGACGTTCACCGCGGCGATGTGGTGACCATCTACATGCCGATGATCCCGGAAGCCGTGGTGGCCATGCTGGCCTGTGCGCGCATCGGCGCGATCCACTCCGTGGTATTCGGTGGCTTCTCGCCCGAGGCACTGGCCGGCCGCATCATCGATTGCCAATCCAAGGTGGTGATCACTGCTGACGAAGGGCTGCGTGGCGGCAAGAAAGTGCCGCTCAAGGCCAACGTCGACGACGCGCTGACCAACCCCGAGACCCGCAGCATCCAGAAAGTCATCGTGGTGCAGCGCACCGGTTCCGAAATCAAATGGAATCAGCATCGTGACATCTGGTACGAAGACCTGATGAAGGTCGCAGGCAGTGTCTGCGCACCCAAGGAAATGGGCGCAGAAGAAGCGCTGTTCATCCTCTACACCTCTGGTTCGACCGGCAAGCCCAAGGGTGTGCTGCACACTACTGGCGGCTACCTGGTGTACGCCTCGCTGACCCATGAGCGCGTGTTCGACTACCGGCCGGGTGAAGTCTTCTGGTGCACCGCCGACATCGGTTGGGTCACCGGCCACACCTATCTGGTCTATGGGCCGTTGTCCAACGGCGCCACTACAGTGATGTTCGAAGGCGTGCCGAACTATCCGGACGTTTCGCGCGTCGCCAAGATCGTCGACAAGCACAAGGTCAACATCCTTTACACTGCCCCGACTGCCATTCGCGCCATGATGGCCGAGGGCAAGGCCGCGGTCGAAGGCGCCGATGGTTCCAGCCTGCGCCTGCTCGGTTCGGTTGGTGAGCCGATCAACCCGGAAGCCTGGCAGTGGTACTACGAGAACGTCGGTCAGAGCCGTTGCCCGATCGTCGACACCTGGTGGCAGACGGAAACTGGCGCCTGCCTGATGACTCCGCTGCCGGGCGCTCATGCCCTCAAACCGGGCTCCGCTGCGCGTCCGTTCTTCGGCGTACAGCCGGCGCTGGTAGATAACCTGGGCAACATCATCGAAGGCGCTGCCGAAGGCAATCTGGTGATCATCGACTCCTGGCCGGGTCAGGCGCGTACCCTGTACGGCGACCATGACCGCTTCGTCGACACCTACTTCAAGACCTTCCGTGGCATGTACTTCACCGGTGACGGTGCGCGCCGCGACGAAGACGGCTACTGGTGGATCACCGGCCGTGTCGACGACGTGCTCAACGTCTCCGGCCACCGCATGGGTACCGCCGAGATCGAGAGCGCCATGGTCGCCCACGCGAAAGTGGCCGAGGCCGCAGTGGTCGGTGTACCGCACGACATCAAAGGGCAGGGGATCTACGTCTACGTCACCCTCAATGCTGGCGAAGAAGCATCGGAGCAACTGCGTCAGGAACTGCGCAACTGGGTACGCAAGGAGATCGGCCCGATCGCCACGCCGGACGTGATTCAGTGGGCCCCCGGCTTGCCGAAGACCCGCTCGGGCAAGATCATGCGCCGTATCCTGCGCAAGATCGCCACCGCCGAATACGATACTCTCGGCGACATCTCCACGCTGGCCGATCCTGGCGTGGTGCAGCACCTCATCGACACGCATCGCCAGATGCAAGCCGCCTGCGCCTGATCGGCAACGGCAAACGAAAACCCCGCCCGGCCAAAAGCCCGGCGGGGTTTTTCTTTGCGGGATACGCAAACCTATACATTAAATTATTTTCTATAATTACCGCGCTGGTCTGCATAATGGCTTACTGCTAGCAAGCGCGGCTGAACGGTACATATCTGCTCGTTCATCCATGATGACTCAGAGGCCTCGCTCGATTTGCGCCAATCTTGATGTTCCCCAGGTGCAGCACGCGGGGTTCGGTGTCGCCCAGCTGATCGTTCTGTTGCCGGTGTTTTCCCTACCTCTTGGCGTGGCTTTGTTCCATTTTTGACTAGGCTGACAATGAGGTGGTGTCCAAGCCTGTTTTGCAAGGAATCGCGGATGGATATTGTCAGCCAGAGCATCTTTCCTCAGCCATTTCGACCTGTGGGTTGCGCCGAATGCCGTAACGCCGAGGCCCTGGGGTTCGATTTCACCATGGCTTTTCAACTGATCGTCGATATCGAGGAGCAGCGGCCGTTCGCCTATGAAGCCCTTGTACGAGGCTGCAATGGTGAGTCCGCTGGGGAAGTGCTCGGACGGGTCAATGATGGCAACCGCTACCGGTTCGATCAGGCCTGCCGGGTCAAGGCCATCGAGCAGGCATCCAGGCTCGGGCTGCTCGACATCCCGGATTGCCTGCTCAGCATCAACTTTCTGCCCAATGCGGTGTATCGCGCCGAGACCTGCATCCGCGCCACGCTAGAGGCGGCACGGCGCTTCGACTTCCCGCGTGAGCGGCTGATGTTCGAGGTGACCGAGGGCGAGCAGATCCATGATGCCGAGCACCTCAAGCAGATCTTCGCCGAGTACGGCAAGCAGGGCTTCACCACCGCTATCGATGATTTCGGGGCCGGCTACTCCGGGCTCAACCTGCTGGCCGAATTCCAGCCGCACGTGCTGAAGCTGGACATGGCCCTGACCCGTGGCATCGATCAGGACCCGGTGCGCCAGGCCATCGTTGCAGGCATCGTGCTGGTAGCCCAGCGTTTGGGAATTCGCATCATCGCCGAAGGTATCGAGACGTCTGGTGAGCGCGATGCGTTAATCGAGCAGGGCATCCGCTACATGCAGGGCTTTTTCTTCGCCAGGCCTGCGCTGGACAGGCTCTGTTTGCCGGGCTAGCGACCAGCAACCGGGGCGCCAGGTAATGCCGGTCAGTCAAGCGCCGACGCATCGAACATGCAGGAGCGGTGCTCCCACTAAAGTCCGCTTTGGACGCTTATCTGACCGGCATCAGGCGTCAGAGGCTTTTCTCAGAGCGCGCCGAATACCTTCTTCGCCAGGCTGGTAGCGGCACCGGCCGGGTTCTGGCGGATGCTGGCTTCCTGCTTGGCAATCATCTCGAACAGGCCGTCGAGCGCCTGTTCGGTGACGTAGCTTTCCACCGTGCTGCTCTTGGCGTCGACCACGCCAAAGCTGGCGGCCTGACCAGCGAACGCATTGTACTGCTGGGCCAGGCCGACCTGATCGGTGGCCTGCTTGACGATGGGCAGGAATTTGGCGCGAATCTGCTCGCGGCTGCTCTTGTTCAGGTACTGGGTGGCCGAGTCCTGCGGGCCGCTGAGAATCGACTTGGCGTCGGCCACGGTCATCTTCTTCACCGCATCGACCAGCAGCGCCTGGGCCTGCGGTACGGCGGCCTCGGCGGCCTTGTTCATGCTTGCTTCGAGCTGATCGACCTGGGCGCCCATGCCCATCATCTTCATGGTCTTGGCGGCCTTGCCGAGCGTGCCGGGCAGCTCGATGCGCACGTCCGGGTTGTTGCTGAAACCGCCGGGCGTACCCAGTTGCTTGACGGCCACCTGGGCGCCCTGGATCAGGGCATCCTTGAGGCCGCCACTGGCGTCCTGCTGGCTCAGGTCGGAGAGGGAGAGGGCGAAGACGTTGGCCGAAAGCAGCAGGCCAGCGGCGAACGTGGTGAGGCGTAGCATGGTGTTCATCCTTGCATCGAGGGGGAATGCTGTGAGCTTAACGGAGTCTGCAGCGTAGGCAAGCCAAGCGATGGGAGTGGATGGGCAGCGCGCCTGGCTATGGCTATGATCAGGGCCATGAATTCACCATTGCCCCTGCGTACTCCCTGCCCACCGGGTGCCTGCGATTGTCAGCGTGACGAGCTGCTGGACAGGCCTGGCGCCGACACGCGTATTTTGCTGCTGAACCGCAGCGAGGAGCAGCGCCTGCTCGAGCGTCTGGAAAACCTGCAGAGCCTGGATGATCTCGAGCGCATGCGGCAGCGTATGTTCGAGCAGTTGGGCATTCGCCTGCATATCGAGCCGGCCCATGGCGAGGTGCGCAGCATGCGCGGTATCCACATGCATTTCGATGCCCACCCGGGGCTGTGTCGCAAGACCCGGCAGAGCATTCCGGCGGCGATCCGACGGGCGATGGAGAAAAGGCCGGAAATCGCCTGGCGCCTACTCGACGCCAACGATCTGCTGGGGGCTGGTTAGGTCGAATACGCTGCGATCGAAAACGACAAGGCCGCGCTTCGGCGTGGCCTTGTCATTTGTGAAGGGTGAGCAGGCTAGCGTTGCCAGCCGCCGCCCAGTGCCCGGAACAGATCGGCCAGCGCCAATTGGCGCTCGGTGCTGATCTGGATCAGCGTGGTCTGGTCGTTGAAGCTGCTGCGCTGGGCATCCAGGTAGCGCAGGTGGTCATCCACGCCGCCTCTGTAGCGAGCTTCGGCCAGGGCTTCGGCCGCTCGGCTGGACTCGGCCAGGGCACGCCGCGCGGCTTCTTCACGGCGCAGTGTGTCGGTGGCGGCGAGGGCGTCGGCGACTTCGCGGAAGGCGGTCTGGATGGTGCCTTCGTAGTCGGCCACGGCGGCGTCCTGGCGCACTTCGGCGAGATCCAGGTTGGCGCGGTTACGGCCGCCGGCAAAGATCGGCAGCGACAGCGTCGGAGCGAAGCTCCAGGCACGCGAGCCGCCCTCGAACAGCCCGGACAGCTCGGTGCTGGAGCTGCCCACCGACCCGGTCAGGGTGATGCGCGGGAAGAACGCCGCACGGGCCGCACCGATATCGGCATTGCGCGCCTTGAGGCGATGTTCGCTGGCAAGAATGTCGGGGCGCCGCTCGATCAGTTCCGAGCTGGTGCCGGGGGCGATGTCTTGCAGCACCATCAGCTCGTCGCGTGGGGTCGACGGCAACAGTCGCCCGGTGTCTGGCGTGCCGAGCAGCAGCGCCAGGGCGTTGTCCGCCTGGCGAAGCTGGCGCTCGGTGCTTTCTCGCTCGGCCCTGGCCTGCTCGGCGAGGCCGACCGCTTCCTGGTAATCCAGGGCGGTGGCGGCGCCTACTTCACGGCGTCTGCTGACCAGCTCCAGCGACGCCAGGCGGCTGTCCAGGGTCTGTTCCACCAGCGCCTTGCGCCGTAGTGCGCCATCGCGGGTCAGGTAGGCCTGGATCACCTCGGCAATCAGGCTGATCTGTGTGGCGCGGGTCGCTTCCTCGGTGGCCAGGTAGGTTTCCAGTGCAGACTCTGACAGATTGCGCACGCGGCCGAACAGGTCGACTTCGTACTCGGCCAGGCCGAGGCCGACCTGATAGACGCTGGTGACCTCCGAGCGGCCGGTTTGCGACTGATCTGCCGGCAAGCGCTGGCGGTTGCCGCTGACATTGGCATTGAGCGACGGCAGACGGTCGGCGCGCTGGATGCGGTACTGCGCACGCGCCGCCTCGATATCCAGCAGCGCCTGGCGCAGGCTGCGGTTGTTGTTCAGTGCGGTATCCACCGCGCGGCGCAGGTCGGCATCGACGATGAAGGTCTGCCAGTCCAGCGCTTGCGCGCGGGTGCCATTGGCGTCGGCCACCTGCCAGTCAGCGGCGACCGGCGCCTCTGGCCGCTCGTAATGAGGCGCCAGGGAGCAGCCGCCGAGGGCGACGGCCAGGGTCAGCAGAGCGTGGCGCAGCGTGAGGTGAGCAGTCATCGCATTACTCCGCTTTGTGCAGGGGATGGTTGTCGGTTTGCTGAGGTTTGGTACGCAGCAGCGACAGCACCCAGACGAAGAAGATCGGCACGAAAATCACCCCGAGCAGGGTCGCGCTGAGCATGCCGCCCAATACGCCGGTACCCAGTGCGCGCTGGCTGGCGGCGCCGGCGCCGGTGGCGATGGCCAGCGGTACCACGCCGAGCATGAAGGCCATGGAGGTCATGATGATCGGGCGGAAACGCAGGCGTGCTGCTTCGATGGCGGCATCGCGCAGCGAGTAGCCGTCTTCCCACAGATCCTTGGCGAACTCGACGATGAGGATGGCGTTCTTCGCCGCCAGGCCGATCACGGTGATCAGGCCGACCTTGAAGTAGACGTCGTTGGGCAGGTCGATGGCGGTCACCGCCAGCACCGCGCCGAGGGCGCCGACCGGCACGATGAGCATCACGCTCAGCGGGATCGCCCAGCTCTCGTAGAGGGCTACCAGCAGCAGGAACACCACGGTGATGGCCAGGGCGAAGAGCATCGCTGCCTGGCCGCTGGCAACGCGCTCCTGATACGACAGGCCGGTCCACTCGTAGCCGATGCCTTCCGGCAGCTCGGCGGCGATGCGCTCCAGTTCGGCCATGGCCTCGCCGGTGCTCACCCCAGGGGCGGCGTCGCCAGCGATGCGGATCGACGGATAACCGTTGTAGCGGGCGATCTGCACCGGGCCCTCTTCCCACTGGGTGGTGACGAAGGCGCTCAGTGGTACCAGGCCGCCGCTGTCGTTGGGCACGTGCAGCCGGAGCACGCTTTCCGGGGTCATCCGTTCGGCCTGCTCGGCCTGCACCACCACGCGCTGCTGGCGACCTGCGTTGGCGAAGTCGTTGATCACCGAAGAGCCGAAGGCGGTAGACAGTGCGCTGCTCACCGACTCGAAGCTCACACCGAGGGTACGCGCCTGTTCGCGGTCGATGACCAGGCGCAACTGCGGCGCCTCGGCCAGGCCTTCCATCATGGCGTAGAGGAATTTCGGGTTGCCGTTGACCTTGCCCAGCACCTCGTCGCGTGCGGCGAGCAGGGCGTCGCGACCGAGACCGGCGCGATCCTGCAGGCGCAGGGCGAAGCCGCCGGAATTGCCCAGGCCTTCGATGGGTGGTGGCGGCACGGCCATCATGGCGCCGTCGTCGAGGTTGGCGAAGTGCTGGTTGACCGCTGCCGATTCGGCCTCCGGTGATTGTGTGGAGTCACGCTCCGACCAGTCCTTGAGCAGCGGGAAGGCGATGGCGGCGTTCTCGCCCATGCCCGAGAAGCTGAAGCCGAGCACCAGGAAGGAGGTCTCGATGGCGTCGCGGGCCATCAGGAATTCTTCCAGTTCCTCGCCGGCTAACGAGGTGCGCTCACGGGTGGCGCCCGGTGGCAGCTGGATGTCGACGATCATGTAGCCCTGGTCTTCGACCGGCACGAAGGATTCCGGCAGGCGCAGGTAGAAGAACCCCATCAGCACCACGATGCCCAGGTAGACGAACATGATGCGGCCAGCACGTGGCACCAGTTTGCCGTTGAGCGCGGTGTAGCGCCCGGTCAGGCGAGTGAACAGGCGGTTGAAGGCGCCGAAGAAACCGGTCTTCTCGTGATGGCCTTTGGGGATGGGCTTGAGAATCGTCGCGCACAGCGCCGGGGTGAAGGTCAGGGCGAGAAAACCGGAGAACAGAATCGACACCGCCAGCGACAGCGAGAACTGCTGGTAGATGACGCCGACCGAGCCGGACATGAAGGCCAGCGGCAGGAACACCGCCGACAGCACCAGGGTGATGCCGATGATCGCCCCGGACACCTGGCCCATCGCCTTGATGGTCGCCGGTACTGGCGCCAGGCCTTCCTCGGCCATGATCCGCTCGACGTTCTCCACCACCACGATGGCGTCGTCGACCAGGATGCCGATGGCCAGCACCATGCCGAACATGGTCATCATGTTCACCGAGAAGCCCAGCAGGTACATGAAGGTCAGGGTGCCGAGCAGGCACACCGGCACGACGATGGACGGGATCAGGGTGTAGCGCACGTTCTGCAGGAACAGGAACATCACCAGGAACACCAGCACCATGGCCTCGACCAGGGTCATGATGACCTTGTCGATGGCCACGTCGACGAAGCGCGAGGTGTCGTAAGGCACCGAGAACTCGACGTTGTCCGGGAAGTTAACCGACAACTCGGTCAGGCGCTGTTTCACCGCCTCGGCAGTCTGGATGGCGTTGGCACCGGGCGACAGCTGCACGGCGGCGGCGACGGCGGGCTTGCCGTCCTGGCGCGAGCCGAAGTTGTAGTCCTGGCTGCCGACCTCGATGCGCGCCACGTCGCCCAGGGTCAGGCGCGAGCCGTCCTGGTTGGCGCGCAGCACAATGGCGGCGAATTCATCAGGATTGTCCAGGGTGCCCTTGACCGCCAGTGTCGCGGTCAGTTGCTGCTCGCTGGAGCCTGGCGTGCTGCCGAAGGCGCCGGCCGGCACCTGCACGTTCTGCGCGCGGATGGCGTTGTTCACATCGTCGATCGACAGGCCATAGCCGACCAGCTTCTGTGGGTCTATCCACACCCGCATGGCGGCTTCGGAGGCGAAGAACTGCAGCTTGCCAACACCAGGGACGCGACGGATTTCGTTGTTGATGTTGCGCGCGGCGTAGTCGGCCAGCGCCGTGGTGTTGTCGTCCTTGCCGCCATCCTTGTAGCTCAGCGCATAGATCAGCAGGAAGCCCGCCGTGGCCTGCTCGGTCTGGATACCCAGGGTGAGCACGGCCTGCGGCATACGCGCCTCGGCTTGCTTCAGGCGGTTCTGCACGTCGACCTGGGCCAGTTCGGGGTCGGTGCCCGGCTGGAAGGTCACGGTGATCTCGGCGATGCCGTTGGCGTTGCTGGTGGACTCGAAGTACAGCAGGTTCTTCGCGCCGTTGAGCTCTTCCTCGATGACGCTGGTCACCGAGTCCGTCAGCACCTGCGCCGAGGCGCCGGGATAGGTGGCGGTCACGGTGATCTGCGGCGGCGCCACGTTGGGGTACTGCGCCACCGGAAGGAACGGGATGGCCAGCAGGCCGGCCAGCGATATGAACAGGGCGACAACCCAGGCGAAATTGGGGCGCCGTATGAAAAACAGGGACATGAGGTTCTCTCCGGCTTACTGCGCCTGGGGTTGTGGAGCGTTCGCGTCGGATGCTGCGGCAGCTTCCCCGCGCGGCACGACCTTGGCGCCCGGCTTGATGGCGGCCAGCGAGCTGGTGATCACCTTGTCGCCGGCCTCGAGGCCTTCGGCGATCTGCCAGCGTGAGCCGTGCATGGCGCCGGTGGTGACCTGGCGAACCTCGACGGTGTCGTCTTCGCCCAGCAGCATCACGCTGGCCTGGCCGTCGGCGGCACGCTGCACGGCGCGTTGCGGTACCAGGATGGCGTTCTGATTGAGCCCCTGCGGCGTCAGCACGCGCACGTACATGCCGGGCAGGAGCACGCCTTGCGGGTTGTCGAAGCGGCCGCGCAGGGCGATCTGGCCGGTGCTGCGATCCACGGAGATATCGGTGAACAGCAGGGTGCCTTTGCTCTCGATATCGGTGCCATCGACGCGCAACGACAAGGGCTGATCAGCTGCACCGGCAACCGTGCCATCGGCGATGGCGGCGCGCAGACGCAGGGCATCGGCGGCCGGCTGGGTGAAGTCGGCGTAGACCGGGTCGAGCTGCTGGATGCGGGCGAGCAGGGTGGCTTCACCCTGGCCGACCAGTGCGCCTTCGGTCACCTGGGCACGGCCAATGCGCCCGGCAATGGGCGCGCGCACTTCGGCATAACCCAGATCAAGGCGTGCGGTTTCCACGCTGGCTTGCGCCGAGCGCTTGTCGGCCTGGGCGCTTTGCAGGGCAGCCCTGGCTACATCGAAGTCCTGCTTGCTGACTGCATCGATCTTCACCAGCGGCTCGTAGCGCTTGACCGTAGCCTGCGCCTGGAACAGCTGCGCCTCGGCCCGGGCCAGTTCGCCCTGGGCACGAGACAGGGCGGCCTTGAACGGTGCCGGATCGATCTGGAACAGCAGGTCGCCGGCCTTGACGTCGGCGCCTTCCTCGAAGGTGCGTTTGAGCACGATGCCGGCGACCCGGGCGCGTACTTCGGCCACCCGTACCGGCTCGATACGGCCTGGCAGTTCGGCGATCACGGTGAACGGCTCGGTCCTGACGGTCAGTACATCGACCTCTCGGGGTGGCGCCTCACTCCATCCTTGCTCGCCTTTGTCGCAGCCGGCCAGGCCGATTGCCGCCAGTAGAGCGACCACTGAAAAAACGTAACGTCCGCGAATTCTGCTCATGCCTGTCACCTGGAGTGAGATCCATTTTCCCTGAAAGGCGCGAATGATCATGTTTTGGCTGAAATGAGTCAATGTTGACTCATATGGATCGTCTGTGAGCAAAATTGTAAGTCCCCGTTGAGTCTGGGGACTTTTTCTGCACAATGCGCGCTGCTCAAGCGGAGGGCCTTCGATGTCCAATGATGAAAAACTGCTCAAGGCCCTCGCCGTTGCCATCGTCGACCGCCCGCGGGCGACGCTGAAAGATCTGGCCGAAGCCGCGGGCGTCAGCAAGGCCACCTTGCATCGTTTCTGCAGTACGCGTGACAACCTGGTCGAGCGCCTGATGAATCACAGCCAGACAGCGCTCAATCAGGTGATAGAGGACGCCGACCTGCAGGTCGCCGATGTGGCGCAGGCATTGCGTAATCTGATCGAGAATCACCTCAGACACCGCGAATTGCTGGTGTTCATGATCTTCCAGTACCGCCCGGACAGCCTCGATCCGGACAAGGACGGAGCGCGCTGGATCGCTTACACCGATGCGTTGGACCGCTTCTTTCTGCGCGGCCAGCAGGAGGGATACTTGCGCATCGACATCACCGCCGAGCTGCTGACCGAACTGTTCGTGTCGCTGATCTATGGCATGGTCGATGCCGAGCGTCGTGGTCGCGCCGCCAGTGCGCGCTCGCTGGTGGTGCTGGAGCAGTTCTTTCTCAAGGGCGCCGGGCAGCCGCGCCCCTGATGCGCAAGCCACCTCGGTTGGCTGTTGTCACCACGGCAGGGGCTGGCCGTCGTAGGCGTGGAAGCTGCCGCTGTGCTCGGTGCCAAGGCTGTCGATCACCTGCAGCATTTCCGCAGCGGCCAGTTCGGCCGGACGTGCGGCGCTGGCACCGCGAAAGGGTTGCGACAGGGGAGAGATGACCGTGCCGGGGTGCAAACTGAGTAGCCGTGCCCTGGGCTTGCTGCGTGCCAGCTCGATGGCGGCGGTCTTGATCAGCATGTTCAGCGCCGCCTTGGATGCGCGGTAGGCGTACCAACCACCGAGGCGGTTGTCGCCGATGCTGCCGACCTTGGCCGAAAGCATGGCCATGGCGCCCTGTTTGTCGAGCAGAGGCAGAAAGTGGCGCAGCACCAGAGCCGGCCCCAGCGCATTGACCTGAAATACCGCCTGCAAGGCCTCGGCCTCGATAGAGGCCAGGCTTTTCTCCGGAGCTATGCCCGGGCGATGTAGCAGTCCGGCCGTGTGCAGGATCAACTGATACGGCCCTTCGTCCGCCAAAGCTGCTGCTGCTTCGGCGATGCTGGTGGGGGTTTCGAGATCAAGCGCTGGTGAGCTGCTGCGGCTTAGCTCACGTACGCCGGCGCAGTTGGGGTCGGCACGCAGCAACTGGCAGAAGGCCTGGCCGATAGTGCCGCTGGCGCCAATCACCAGCGCCTTGTAGCCGTTGCCCAGGCTGTGCAGGGTCATGGCTGAGCGGCGCCACGGCGGAAGAACAGCGTGACCTGGCCGAGTTCGATGCCGAACTTGCTCATGACCGAGCGATTGATCAGGGTGTCATCGTCCATCAGGTACATCCAGTCATCGAAGTAGACGACGTAGGTGCTGTCATCCACCGGCAGATTGAGGTGGTAACGCCAGCGCAAGGCGTTGCCGGCCACTTCACCGATGGCTTCGCCAACCACATCGTCGGCGGTGCCGATCCAGCGGCCGGGGCCGTCGGGCGTCAGCGTCCAGACCCGACGCTGGCGGGTGCCATCGCTGTACAGGAAGCGCTCGTCGAGAACCAGCTTGTCGCCCTCGCGACGGCTCTGGATATCGACGTGAAAGCGCTTGATCACTTCGCCGGAGCGGTCCTGGAACATGCCCCAGGCCTGCACCGGCCCGGAGAAGTAAGTGGGCAGATCCAGCACCGGCTTCTCGTTCCCGTAACGCTCTACCGGGACCTGGCCGCAGCTGATCAGCAGCAGGCTGCTCAGCATAATCAACAGGGTTTTCATGCAATACCTCAGGGGTTAAGGCCGAGTAATGCCGCGCGCAGCTTCGGGCTGCGGGTCTGCGGATCGAGCCAGATGGAGAAGAAGGCGCGGGCGAACTCTTGATCATCGATGACATGCTGCAGCTTGCCGTCGACATAGAAGCGGCAGCCCTGGTCGGGCAGGAATACGCCGGTGATGCGCGTACCATCCTTCACGTCGACGAAAGCCTGGCTCATCTGTTGCGTCCACTCGGCCTGCTGTTCACGGTCGAGGGGCTCACCGTTGATCCGGCGAATTTCGTCGAGGCTGGTGTCGACCAGGGTCTCCCGGCTGATGCTGCGTCGGTAGGTCAGCTCCAGAGCGAAGGGCTGGGTGAAATCCACCTGCTGCACCGGGCTCCATAGCTTGGCGTTGTAGACCGAGAACCCGAACCAGCTGAAATCACCGCTGCCGACCAGGTTGGCCTGTGGCAACTGCTCACGCCAGGCAGCTTGGCTGTTGCCTTGCACCGTGGCGCTGAGCAACGCCAGCGTCAGTAGCAGGGTCGAACAGAGCCGCGATGTCAGGGGTGCCATGAACCATCACTCCGCAGTTGATGTTGACCGTGACCAGCGTCTGGCCACGGGTATTGAATAAAAAAATCCGACAACCAAAAAGGGGAGAGGTGGGTTGTCGGATTGCGCAGCTTGTCAGTGGCGCCTGCGGTCAGGCGGCGAATTCCTCGTCAGTGAAGGCCATCAGCGTCGCCTTGCCTGCCTTGATCTCGCTGAGCAGGGCGTTGGCTTCTGGCAGGATGCGGGCCATGAAGAAATCGGCGGACTTGATCTTGGCCGCATAGAAATGGGTTTCCGAACTGCCGGCATCGAGTTGGCGCTGCGCCAACTGGGCCTGCTGCGACCACAGCCAGGCCAGGCAGGTCAGACCGAACAGGCGCAGGTAGGGCGTAGCCGCTGCAGCCGCCTGCTCCGGGTCCTTGCTGCCTTCGCTGGCCAGCCACAGGGTGGCTTGCTGCAGGTGTTTCAGTGCCTGGGTGACAGCCTCTGCATGCGGAGCTTCGGCATTGTTCTTGAGCCAGCCCTCGACCAGGGCGAAGAACGCGCGCACGGCACGACCGCCTCCGAGGGACAGCTTGCGACCCACCAGATCGAGCGCCTGGATGCCGTTGGTACCTTCGTAGATGCGGGTAATGCGGCTGTCGCGCACCAGTTGCTCGATGCCCCAGTCTTCGGTGAAACCCGAGCCACCGAGTACCTGCAGGCCTTCGTTGGCGCAGGTGAAGCCTTCATCGGTGAGGAAGGCCTTCACCACCGGCGTGAGCAACTGCACCAGGTCGTCGGCGCGGCTGCGCACCTCGGCATCTTCGGCGCCATGGGCGATGTCCTGCTGCAGGCCGGCGAAGTAGGCGAGGGCGCGGCAGCCTTCGATCATCACCTTCTGCCGCAGCAGCATGCGCCGCACGTCCGGGTGCACCATGATCGGGTCGGCCGGTTTGTCGGCGGCCTTGGGCCCGGAGATGGAGCGGCTCTGCAGGCGTTCGCGAGCGAAGCCCAGGGCAATTTGATAGGCGCTTTCGGCCACGCCCAGTCCTTGCATGCCGACCATCAGGCGCGCCGAGTTCATCATGGTGAACATGCAACTCAGGCCCTTGTTCGGCTCGCCGATCAGCCAGCCCTTGGCACCTTCGAAATTCATCACGCAGGTGGCCGAGCCCTTGATGCCCATCTTGTGCTCCAGGCCGCCGCAGAAGGCCGGGTTACGAGACCCGTCTTCCAGCACCTTGGGCACCAGAAACAGGGAAATGCCTTTCACGCCGTCCGGTGCGTCCGGCAGCTTGGCCAGCACCAGATGGATGATGTTGTCCACCAGATCGTGCTCACCGCCGGTGATCCAGATCTTGGTGCCGCTGATGGCATAGCTGCCATCGGCCTGCGGCACGGCACGGGTGCGGATCAGGCCCAGGTCGGTGCCGCATTGCGGCTCGGTCAGGCACATGGTGCCGGTCCATTCGCCACTGATCAGGCGCGGCAGGTACTTTTCCTGCTGCTCGGGCGTGCCATGGCTGGTCAGGGCGTTGATGGCGCCGTGGGTCAGACCGGGGTACATGCCCAGCGAGAGGTTGGCCGAGCAGGTCATCTCCTCGACCAGCATGTTCACTACATGCGGCAGGCCCTGGCCACCAAATTGCGGGGTGCACGCCAGGGCCGTCCAGCCCCCCTCGGCGAACTGCTGATACGCCGCCTTGAAACCGTCAGGGGTGCGCACGCTGTGTGTATGCGGATCGTACTGGCAGCCTTGCTTGTCGCCGGGGCCGTTGAGTGGTGCGAGCACGTTCTCGGCCAGCTTGGCCGCTTCTTCGAGGATCGCCCCCCCGAGGTCGGCGCTGAACTCGCGTTGTTCAGGCAGCGTTTGCAACAAGGTGTAGGCGTCGAGCAGTTCTTCGAACACGAAGCGCATATCACGCAGCGGAGCACGGTAAGAAGGCATGGCGATTTACCCAAAACTGTACAAGATTTATTTGTGTACAGTTTTTGTATAGCTGTTTGCCCTTCTTTGCAAGCCCTTTCGTGCACGTTCGTGCAATGGCTGCCGAGTCACGCCGGCGGTTGTGCAGGCTGTACAGGTTTTGCCGGCCCTGAAACGGCAACGCCCGACAGGTCAGAGACGCTGTCGGGCGTATGCATCACGGGTGCGAACATCAGGGCGGGGGGTTGGCCCTGATGTTCGACAAGGGCGCTAACGTGGCTGCGTCAGGCAGCGCATAGCTTCAAGGCCACTGCATCTCGCCCTTGAGCACCTTGGCGCTCAGCTCCAGGCTGCTGTCATCCTGCAGCCCTGGAAAGCGTGCCTTCATCGCCGCGATCAGCGCCTGACTGTCCTTGGCCTTGGGCAGTTCCTGCTCCAGGGCAAGCAGGTAGTCACGGGTGAAGCGCAGGTCGGCCATGTTCATCGCCGGCTGGCCCAGGTAATGGCCCGGAATCAAGGTGGCCGGTTGCAGGGCTTCGAGTTCATCAAGCGACTTCAGCCAGCGCTGGCGGGCCTCAACGCTCTGTGCATCGGCGACCCACAAGTGGATATTGGCGCTGGTCAGCACGCCGCCGACCACGGCCTTGATGCCGGGAATCCACAGGCTGGTGTGCTGCGGGTCATGCCCGAGCACTTCGATAGGCTGGCCTTCCAGCTCCAGTCGAGTGCCTTGCAGGGCTTCGGGTACAAGGGTACGGGCCGGCGCGCTGTCCTTGAGAATCGGCCCCCAGTAGGCCAGCTTGGGTGCTCGGGTCTTCTCGATGTAGGCGACGGTGGCCGGTGTGGCCAGCACCTTGGCTTCGGGATAGGCGCGGGTCAGAACGTCGAGGCCGAAGTAGAAATCCGGGTCACCGTGGCTGATGAAAATGGTGGTCAGGCGCTTGCCACTGGCACGTATACGTTCGACCAGCGCCTGGGCTTCGCTGTTGGAGAACTGCGCATCCACCAGGATGGCGTCCTTCTCACCGCTGATCAACGTCGAGCTGACCGGAAATACAGCGGCTTCGCGTGGGTTGTAGGTGTCCAGTGTCAGCGGTTGGGCGAGGGCGCCGCTGGCAGCGGCGAGCAGGCCGAGGCCGGCCAGCAAACGGGTAACGTGGGACATGGTGATCTCCAGGCAGATAAGGACGCGGCGCATCTTATGTGCTACCTGGCGAGCGAAAAGCCCCGTAAGCTGGCCATATTTGTTGCATGGATCGAGCGAATAATGGATCGACTGACGGCGGCGCGGGTGTTCGTCGAGGTGCTGGAGCGCGGCAGTCAGACGGCTGCTGCCGAGGCGCTGGACATGTCGCGGGCGATGGTGTCGCGCTACCTCGCCGAGCTGGAAACCTGGGCCGATGTGCGCCTGCTGCACCGCAGCACACGGCGACTGAGCCTGACGGCCGCCGGTGAACAGATGCTGCCGCAATGCCGCGAGATGCTGGCGCTGGCCGAGCGCATGCAGGCACTGGGGCAAGGCATGGGTGATACGCCGCGCGGCACGCTGCGCATGACCTGCAGCCAGTCCTTCGCGCAGGCCTGGCTGGTGCATGCGCTGCAGGCCTTCACCGAGCGTTACCCGCAGGTCAGCATTGACCTGTTGGTCGGCAGCGAGGCGGTCAATCTGGTAGAGGCGCGCATCGACCTGGCGCTGCGCATCACCAATCAACTCGACCCGAATCTGATCGCCCGGCGTCTGGCCGTGTGTCGCTCGGTGGTCTGTGCCAGCCCGGATTACCTGGCGCGACACGGGACGCCGCAGCGCCCGGAGGATCTGGCCCGGCATAACTGCCTGGCTTACGCCTACTTCGGCCGCAGCCTGTGGGAGTTCAAGCATCGAGGGGAGGCGAGTGCCGTTTCGGTGTCCGGCAGCCTCAGCGCCAACGAGTCGATGGTGTTGCTGGAGGCGACCCTGGCTGGTGCAGGTATCAGCCTGCAGCCCCTGTATTCGGTGGCTGCACCGCTGCGCGAGGGACGGCTGGTGCGCCTGTTGGCGGACTACCGGCCGCCGGAACTGGGCATTCATGCCCTGTACGGCACGCGTCGGCAGATGCTGCCGGCGATGCGCCTGCTGCTGGACTTCATTGCCGAGCGACTGGCCAGCGAGTCGCACTGGCAGCATTGACAGCCTGTCAAAAGCTGCGCCGGAAACTTGCATTCGGCCAGGTAGCTTCAAGAATGAAGTGACCGGATCAGGATTTCACCATGCCATCACTCACAAGCTTCGGCAGGCGCGTTCGCAAACTCTGGCATGGTGCAGACCTGGCTCTGGTCGGGCAGCGCCGCGAGCGCCGCATGCGCATGCTGTCGAGCCTGGTGATGATCGTGATGGGCCTGCTCTGGGGGCTGTTCTTTTCTTCTCGCGGCTATTGGGCCATCGTCATCATGGATGTGGCCATCGTCCTCAGCGGTGTTGCGGTCTTCGCGCTGACCCTGCGCAACCAGGCCCGTAGCGCCAACCTGATTCTGTTCGGTGCGCTGATCCTTATCGTCGTCGCCTCAACCCTGCTGCTCGACCCGCCGACCCTGACGGCGCCGCGTGCGACGCATCTCTATCTGCTTCCGGTGGCTGTCGGCGCGTTGATGGCCTTCCGCGATGAGCCCTTGTGGCTTCGTTACGGCATGTCGCTGTTCTGCCTGCTGTTGTTCGTCGCCCTGGCCGCGTCCAACTGGCGGCCCACCGATCTTTATGCGCTGCCGGACGATGTGCGCATCGTCGGCTCCTGGGTGCAGGGCATTGCCGCCATGGCGCTGTTCTTCCTGCTCCTGCATATCCTGCAGAGCGACACCGCCGAGCGCTCGGAGCTGGATCGTGACCTGCGCGCGGCCATTCGCGAGCAGCAGTTCGTGCTGTATTACCAGCCGCAGCTCAGTGGTGCCGGGCGGGTCATCGGTGCCGAGTTGCTGATTCGCTGGCAGCACCCGCAACGCGGGCTGTTGGCGCCCGGCGAGTTCATCGATCACGCCGAGAATACCGGGCTGATCATCCCCATCGGCCAATGGGTGCTGGAGCAAACGGCTGCGCGCCTGCGTCAGTGGAAGGATGACCCGCTCTTCGGCGACCTGGGCCTGGCGGTGAACATCAGTCAGAAGCAGTTCTCGCAGAGCAGTTTCGTCGCCGAAATTCTCGGCCTGATCGAACGCCACGGCATCGACGCCCGGCGCCTGGAACTGGAGCTGACCGAGACGCTGATCGTGCATGACATGGAGGACCTCACGCGCAAGATGACGGCGCTGGTCGAGCATGGCGTGCGCTTCTCGCTGGATGACTTCGGTACCGGCTTTTCTTCTCTTAGCCACCTCAAGCGCCTGCCGTTGAGCAAACTGAAGATCGACCGTTCGTTCATCTGCGATGTGCTCACCGATGCCAATAGCGAAACCATCGTGCGCACGGTGATCGCCCTGGGGCAGAGCATGGGCATGACGGTGATCGCCGAGGGCGTGGAAACCGAGGCACAGCGGCAGTTTCTGGCTGACAACGGTTGCAGTCAGTTCCAGGGATATCTGCTCGGCCGACCGATGCCGTTGGCGGATTTCTGTGCCTTCGTTCAGCGCCACAACGGCTGAATCGCTGCTCCGTCCATCTTTGATCTCCTGTCTGGAGTGAACTTGAAGCAAGTGGCCAATGTCTGTCTGCTGTCGGCCCGTACCGGCAGGAATAGATGGCTATTGGCCGCTAGTGTGGCGTCTACGTCGCGGATTCTGCCTGCATCATGCTCGAGCGTGTTCTTCAGCGCGTGGCCGGCAACGTCCATCCCGTTCGCCGGGTTCGTCTGACTGCCACGTGAAGATTGCCCATGTTTTTATCTCGTCATACTCCACTCCAACCCCGCATTCTCGGTGCCTGCCTGCTGCTCGGTGGCCTGCTCGGCGGCGCACAGCCGTCTCTGGCCGAAGAGGCGTCTGGCAACCAGCGCTGGGTCAGCGACAGCCTGAACACCTACGTGCGCAGTGGCCCCACCGATGGCTACCGCATCGTCGGCACCCTGGTTTCCGGGGAGAAAGTGGAGCTGCTGCGTACTCAGGGCGACTACAGCCAGGTGCGCAGCGCAAGCGGCAACAGCGTCTGGATTCCCAGCCGCGACCTGCAATCGGTACCAGGCCAGGCCGAGCGCCTGCCGCAGCTGGAACAGAAAGTCGCTGACCTCAGCGCGGAGCTCAAAGGCATCGACGACGCCTGGAAGATCCGTGTGCAAGGCATGCAGGAAACCCTGGACTCACGCAAGAAACTCATCGACGAGCTGCAGGCCGCCCGCGGCGCACTGGACGCCGAACTGACCACCACCCGTTCGCAACTGCGCGATGCCCAGGCGCAACTCGGTGAGGAACAGCAACAGGTGCTGATGCGCTACATGGCCTATGGCGGCAGCATCGCCGGCGCCGGGCTGCTGCTCGGGCTGATCCTGCCGACCATGCTGCGGGTCAAGCGCAAACGTAATGATCAGTGGGTGTGAGTCTTCAGAACGTCTGCTGCCCCTGATGCCTGCAGCATCCGTCGCAGGTGCCGGGACAGGCGCAGCCGCGGATGCTGCGCCCGGTGTCGCGCTCGACCCGCTGCGCCACTTCGGGGTCGTCGGCGAAGGGCAGCATGGTCGCCTCGTCGAGGTCACGCTGGCTGCCGCGTCCAAGGGTCAGTTGCACACCGAGGAAGAACATCACCACGGCGATCATCCCCCAGGCTTCAGCCGGCATGAGCGGCTGCTCCGGCATCCTGCAGTTCGCTGGCTGGGCTGCGCAGGGTCAGCCAGGTGTTGAGCGCCATCAGCAGCATGCCGGCGAGGAAGCACAGGCCGCCGACCAGGCGCACTACGAAGCCCGGGTGGCTGGCTTCCAGTGCCTCGACGAAGGAGTAGGTGAGGGTGCCGTCCTCGTTCACCGCGCGCCACATCAGGCCCTGGGTAATGCCGTTGACCCACATCGAGGCGATGTACAGTACGGTGCCGATGGTGGCCAGCCAGAAGTGCGCGTTGATCAGGCCGATGCTGTACATGCCCTCGCGGCCGAAGACTTTCGGGATCAGGTGATAGAGCGAGCCGAAGGTGATCATCGCCACCCAGCCCAGTGCCCCGGCATGCACGTGGCCGATGGTCCAGTCGGTGTAGTGGGACAGGGCGTTTACAGTCTTGATGGCCATCATCGGCCCCTCGAAGGTGCTCATGCCATAGAAGGCCAGAGACACCACCAGAAAGCGCAGGATCGGGTCGGTGCGTAGCAAGTGCCAGGCACCGGACAGCGTCATCATGCCGTTGACCATGCCGCCCCAGCTCGGCGCCAGAAGGATGATCGACATCACCATGCCCAGACTCTGCGCCCAGTCCGGCAGGGCGGTGTAATGCAGGTGGTGCGGGCCGGCCCAGATGTACAGGGTGATCAGTGCCCAGAAGTGCACGATGGACAGGCGGTAGGAATACACTGGCCGATTGACCTGCTTGGGCACGAAGTAATACATCATCCCGAGGAAACCTGTGGTGAGGAAGAAGCCCACGGCGTTGTGCCCGTACCACCACTGCACCATGGCGTCGGTGGCGCCGGAATACACCGAGTAGGACTTGAACCAACTCACCGGCACCGACAGGTGATTGACGATGTGCAGCATGGCGATGACCAGGATGAAGGCGCCGAAGAACCAGTTGCCGACATAGATGTGAGGCGTCCTGCGGCGCGTCAGCGTGGTGAAGAACACGATGCCGTAGACGACCCAGACGATGGCCATCCATACCGCGCCGGTGAATTCGATCTCGGCGTATTCCTTGGTGGTGGTGAGGCCCATGGGCAGCGTCACCAGCATGATCAGGATGGTCGCCTGCCAGCCCCAGAAGGTGAAAGCGGCCAGTTTGTCGGAGAACAGGCGCGTCTGGCAGGTGCGCTGCACCGCGTAGTAGCTGGCGGCGAACTGTGCGCTACCGGCGAAGCCGAAGATCACCAGGCTGGTATGCAAGGGGCGCAGGCGACCAAAGCTGAGCCAGGGTATGTCGAAGTTGAGTGCCGGCCACACCAGTTGGGCGGCGATGAGCACGCCGGTGCACATGCCCACCACCCCCCAGAAAATCGTCATCAAGGTGAACTGGCGGACGACCTTGTAGTTATAGGCCGGGTGGGAAGCAGCAGATTGCATCGCGGTAACCTTCCATACAGTAGTGCGGGCGTAGCCGCGCGAGTGGCGAAACTGTAGGGAGGCTGGGAGAAACAAAACAGACTCAGAAACCGCTGTCTGATGCGTATCAGATGATGTGCCCAGCAGCGCGCACTGCGTTCGGCGCGCGCTTTTCAGGGTTCAGGGCTGGGCGGTCAGATGACGGGCGATGCCCTTCTTCAGCGGCAGCAGACCCTGCGCCATGCGCAGGCCGGCACCGCGCAGCAGGCGTGCGGGCAACTGGTCGTTGGTGTACAGCTCTACCAGCAGGTTAGTGGCCTGGTACAGCGGCCAGGTCGCCAGACGTAGTTGGCGCTCGTAGCGCGCCAGTGGCGCGGCTGCGCCGATGTCCTGGTGTTTGCCATGAGCGGCGAGCAGTGCGTCGCTGAGCAGTTGCACACCGATCAGACCGAAGTTGAAGCCATGCGCGGTGACCGGATGCATGCCCACGGCGGCGTCGCCGAGCAGGGCGCAGCGGGCACCGACCATGCGTCGCGCATAGGCACCTACCAGCGGATAGGCGTGGCGACTGCTGACCAGCTGCATGGCGCCGAGGCGGCGGTCGAAGCGCCTTTCCATCTCGCGGGCGAAGCTGGTTTCGTCGAGTTTCTGCAGGCGTTCGATCTCGCGCGGTGGCAGGGTCAGTACGGTCGACGACTGCCGGCCACTGAGCGGCAGCAAGGCCAGGGTCTGGCCATAGCCGAACCACTCCCAGGCCACGTGCTGGTGATCCTCTTCATGTTGCATGCGGCACACCAGCATGCTCTTGCCGAAGTCCTTCAGGTGCGCACCGATACCGAGCTGGCGGCGGGTTTCCGAGAAGCGGCTGTCGGCAGCGACCAGCAGGCGCGGTTGCAGCACCTGGCCGTCCTGCAGCACCAGTTTCACCTCGCGCTCGCTGGCCTCAATGGCGCGCACGCTGGTGTCACACAGCAATTGCACATCAGCGCATGTGCTTACCGCCTGATAGGCGGCGCGGCGAATGGCCTGGTTGGCCACCAGATGGCCGAGGCGTTCGGCGCCGGCCTGTTCGGCGCGGATCTTCAGGGCGAACAGCGAGGGGCCGCTGAATACCTGGGCATCGCGTAGTACGGAGATTTCCTCAGCGGGCAGGCGTGACCATAAATCCAGGCGTTCGAGCAGGGCCTGCGAGCCGTGGGTGAGGGCGATCTCGCGGCCGTCGAAGGCCGGTTCGGCCAGCACTTGCTCGGCCTGGCGTTCCAGTATCACGATGGACAGGCCGTGCCCGGACAGGGCACGTGCCAGGCACAGGCCCGCCGGGCCGGCGCCGACGATGACGATATCGGGTGACATGCTGCAGCTCTCCGTGCGTGTGACCAGTAGGGCGGGTGAAACCCGCCGTGCGCAGATGCGAAGTGCGAGTCTAGGTCGCAGCAGCGCCGCAGATATTGTCCGGGATCATGCCGTGGGCTGAATGTGTTGTACGGGGCGAGAGCTATGAGTCGACATTAAATATTGTTGTTATTACAAGTTTATCCGTCTTGATGGGCGTAATTTTCGGGTTTACTGTGGTGCGCGTTGTCTGAACTATAAAAATAATTCGGGTTTGGAGTCGATGCCATGCATCCTCACTTTTCTGCAGGTGCCGATCAGCGAACGGCCTTCGCTCAGGAGTCGTTTTCGTGAAACTGGCTCTGGTCGGCGATATCGGTGGTACCAATGCACGCTTTGCCCTTTGGCGTGACGAACAACTGGAGGCGGTGCAGGTTCTGGCGACCGCCGATTTCGAAGGGCCGGAACAGGCCATCGCTGCTTATCTGCAATCCCAGGACCTGCCGCTGGGCGCCATAGGCTCGGTGTGCCTGGCCTGCGCCGGACCGGTCGGCGGTGACCTGTTCCGCTTCACCAACAATCACTGGCGTATCGATCGTGCGGCGTTCTGCCAAACGTTGCAGATCGACCGTTTGCTGATGGTCAACGACTTCTCCGCCATGGCCCTGGGCATGACCCGCATCGCCGACCACGAGCGTGTGCAGGTGTGTCCGGGGGAGGCGCAGGCAGATCGTCCGGCCCTGGTGATCGGCGCCGGCACTGGCCTCGGTGTCGGTACGCTGCTCGCGCAAGCAGATGGCAACTGGCTGGTGCTTCCGGGCGAGGGCGGTCACGTCGATCTGCCCATTGGCAGCCCGCGCGAGGCCGAACTCTGGCAGGTCCTCTATCGACAGCTGGGTCATGTGCGCGCCGAAGACGTGCTCAGTGGCAACGGCTTGCTGGTGCTGTATCGGGCCATCTGCGAACTGGACGGTAAGCCGTTGCAGCACGCGACGCCGGCGGCCATCAGCGCCGCTGGCCTGGCGGGCGAGCCTGTGGCCGGCGAAGTACTGGAACAGTTCAGTTGCTGGCTCGGGCGCGTCGCCGGCAACGACGTGCTGACGCTGGGGGCACGCGGTGGGGTGTATATCGTCGGCGGCGTGGTGCCACGTTTCGCCGAGCGCTTTCTGGCCAGCGGTTTTGCCAAGAGTTTCCGCGACAAGGGTTGCATGAGCCATTACCTTCACGGCATTCCGGTGTGGCTGGTGACGGCCGAGTACCCCGGCCTGACGGGGGCAGGTGTGGCCTTGCAACAAGCGCCGGACCATAGCCCGGATGCAGTCCGGGAGAGCCGTTGATAGAACCCCGGATTTCATCCGGGTTACACAGCCAGAACAAGAAAGGTGGCGGACCATGAGCCAGCCCGGCAAATCGATTCTGCTGGTTGATGACGACCAGGACATTCGCGAACTGCTCGATACCTACCTGAGCCGCGTCGGCTTTCAGGTGCGCGCCGTCGCCGATGGTGCCGCCTTCCGCCAGCGTCTGTGTGCGGAGTCGGCCGATCTGGTCATCCTCGACGTGATGCTGCCCGACGAGGACGGTTTCAGCCTGTGTCGCTGGGTGCGCGAACACCAGCGCTTGGCCCAGGTGCCGGTGATCATGCTCACCGCCAGCTCGGACGAAGCCGACCGCGTGATCGGCCTGGAGTTGGGAGCCGATGACTACCTCGGCAAGCCATTCAGCCCTCGCGAGCTGCTGGCGCGGATCAAGGCGTTGCTGCGCCGCGCCCAGTTCACTCAGGAGCGCAGCGGCGAGGTGCTGGCTTTCGAGGACTGGCGCCTGGACATGGTCAGCCATCGGCTTTTCCACCGCGACGGCGAGGAGGTCATTTTGTCCGGCGCCGACTTTGCGCTGCTCAAGCTGTTTCTCGATCACCCACAGCAGATTCTCGACCGCGACACCATCGGCAACGCCACCCGTGGCCGCGAGGTGATGCCACTGGAGCGCATCGTCGATATGGCCGTCAGTCGCCTGCGTCAGCGCCTGCGCGACACCGACAAGCCGCCACGGCTGATTCGCACCGTGCGCGGCAGCGGCTACCAACTGGCGGCCACGGTAAGCCTGCAGGCTGGCGATGGGCGTTAACCCACGGCGCTGGCTGCCGCGCTCGTTGCTCGGGCGCATGCTGCTGCTCACGCTGCTGGCGATATTGGCTGCGCAGACGTTGTCCAGCGTGATCTGGCTGTCGCAGTTGCGCGCCACCCAGCTCGAAGGCCTGGTCACCACCGCGCGCAGCCTGGCGCATTCGATGTCCGCTAGCGTGCGTTACTTTCGTTCGCTGCCGGTGAATTACCGGCCGCTGGTGCTCGATCAGTTGCGCAGCATGGGCGGCACGCGCTTCGTGGTCAGCCTCAATGACCGACCCTTGCAGATGAAGCTGCTGCCAGCCACGCCCCGCAAGCAGGCGGTAACCGACGCGGTGACCGCGGTGCTGCGCCAGGCGCTGGGCAATGCCGCCGACATCTCGGTGACCTTCGTCAGCCCGAGTGACCTGCGCATCTTCAACGGCGGCTTGAAACTCGACGAGCTGCCGCGTTCCTGGGCGCACTATGCCTTGACCCTGGAGCCGATCAACCCGCCGGTACTGGTGACGCAGATCCGGCTGGCGCCAGGGGAGTGGCTGTACATCGCCTCGCTGCTGCCGGAGCCCTATACCAGCCTGGAGGAACCCATTCTGCCCACCCAGCAGCTGTGGTTCATCCTGCTGACCACTGCTTTTTTGCTGTTGTTCATCGGGTTACTGGTGCATCTGCAGAGCCGCCCGCTCAAGCGCCTGGCCCGTACCGCGCGACACCTGTCGCTGGGCGCGGAAGTGGAGCCAGTGGCCGAAGGCGGCGGCCGCGAGGTGGTGGAGGTGGCCCGCGCCTTCAACGCCATGCGCGAGCGCATCAGTCGTTACCTGACCGAGCGCAGCCGGCTGTTCAGCGCCATTTCCCATGACCTGCGCACGCCGATCACACGCCTGCGCCTGCGCGTCGAGCTGCTGGATGACGAAAGCCTGCAGAGCAAGTTCGGGCGTGACCTGGACGACCTCGAGCTGCTGGTCAAAGGCGCGCTGCAATGTGTGAAGGACACCGACATTCACGAGAACATCGAGCCGGTTGACCTCAATCACCTGCTGCATGGGCTGACCGAACCCTACCTCGGCTCGGGGCGGGTGACCCTCGACGGGGCTGCGCGTGATCTGTATCCCGGCAAGCCGCTGGCCCTGCGTCGCTGTATCGGCAACCTGCTGGATAACGCGCTGAAGTACGGCGAGCGTGCGCATCTGAACATCGAGGACGACGCCGAGGCGTTCGTCCTGCATGTCGATGACGAGGGCCCGGGTGTGCCCGAGCAGAAGCTCGAGCAGGTGTTCGAGCCGCACTTTCGCCTGGCCAGCCAGCAGCAGGGCTACGGTATGGGGCTCGGCATCGCACGCAACCTGGCGCACAGCCACGGCGGCGAGCTGAGCCTGCGCAACCTGCGCGATGGTGGGCTGCGCGTCACTCTCTGGTTGCCGCGTCAGAGTCGTTGAACGCGCCCTTGCGCCCCATGTCACGTGCTCGCACTGATTTGTAACGGCTTGGTGACGTTCCAATACCCTTTGTTACCCCCAGCGCTATGGGGGCTGGGTAGACTCAATCGCAATGCAAGCACCACGACGTGCTCGCGAATAACAACAACAAGGTGTCTTATCCCATGAAAGCGATCTCTCGCCTGTCCTGTGCCATCTCCCTCGCTGTTCTGCTGCCCCTGTCCGCCACTGCCGGTGAAGTCGAAGTGCTGCACTGGTGGACCTCCGGTGGCGAAAAGCGTGCGGCCGATACCCTGCAGAAACTGGTCGAAGCCCAGGGCCACACCTGGAAGGATTTCGCCGTGGCCGGTGGCGGCGGCGAAGCGGCCATGACCGTGCTGAAGACCCGCGCCGTGTCCGGTAATCCGCCCGCTGCTGCACAGATCAAGGGGCCGGATATTCAGGAGTGGGGCGAGCTGGGCCTGCTCGCTGACCTCAACGGCGTTGCCGCCGAGCAGAAATGGGATGAGCTGCTGCCGCCGCAGGTGATCGAGGTGATGAAATACCAAGGTGACTACGTGGCAGTGCCGGTCAACGTGCACCGGGTCAACTGGTTGTGGATCAACCCACAGGTCTTCGCCAAGGCCGGTGCCACGCCGCCGACCACCCTCGATGAATTTTTCGCTGCCGCCGACCAGCTGAAGGCCGCTGGCTTCATCGCCATCGCCCATGGCGGCCAGCCCTGGCAGGACGGCACCGTGTTCGAGGACCTGGCGTTCAGCATTCTCGGTGCCGAAGGCTTTCGCAAAGCCTTCGTCGAGCAGGACCGCGACACCCTGACCGGCGACAAAATGGTTGAAGTGTTCGCCGCCCTGCAGAAACTGCGCGGCTACATCGACGCCGACGCCGCCGGGCGTGACTGGAACAGCGCCACCGGCCTGGTGATCGACGGCAAGGCCGGCATGCAGATCATGGGCGACTGGGCCAAGAGCGAGTGGACCGCTGCCGGCAAGGTCGCCGGCAAGGACTACGAATGCCTGGCCTTCCCTGGCACCCAGGGCAGCTTCGCCTTCAATATCGACTCGCTGGCCATGTTCAAGCTGAACGACGCTGACAACCGCAAGGCTCAGGAAGACCTGGCGCGCACGGTGATGGGCAACGAATTCCAGGCGTTCTTCAACCAGAACAAAGGTTCGATCCCGGTGCGCATGGACCAGGACATGAGCAGCTTCGACGTCTGCGCGCAGAAGTCCATGGCTGACTTCAAGGCGGCCGCTTCCGGTGGCGGCCTGCAGCCGAGCCTGGCCCACGGCATGGCCGCTTCCAGCTACGTGCAGGGTGCGGTGTTCGACGTGGTGACCAACTTCTTCAACGATCCCGAGGCCGACCCCCAGCGCGCCGCCCAGCAACTGGCAGCAGCGATCCAGGCGGTGCAGTGAGTCTACGCGCCGCCTAGGCGGCCCTTGCCGTAGGGCGGGTGTAACCCGCCGAATCCAAGCCTTCCATTCCTGGCGCACGCCTACAGGCACGCGCCACGGGAGCGGCTGCGCCGTGCTTTCCACCCCTCTCCCTCTGGGAGAGGGGGCTTGTTTCCACCGTTGACGCAATGGAGTCAACCATGAGTTCAACCGCAGTCATCACCAAAGCCTCACCGCTGGACGCCTTGCAGCGCTGGCTGCCCAAGCTGGTGCTGGCGCCGAGCATGGTCATCGTGCTGGTGGGCTTCTACGGCTACATCGGCTGGACCTTCCTGCTCTCGTTCACCCATTCGCGTTTCATGCCCAGCTACAACTTCGTCGGGCTGCAGCAGTACGCGCGCTTGTGGGACAACGACCGCTGGTGGGTGGCGAGCCAGAACCTGCTGCTGTTCGGCGGCCTGTTCATCGCCATCAGCCTGATCATTGGCGTGTTTCTGGCGGTGCTGCTGGACCAGCGCATCCGCCGCGAAGGCTTTATCCGCACCCTATTTCTCTACCCCATGGCGCTGTCGATGATCGTCACCGGCACTGCCTGGAAGTGGCTGCTCAACCCCGGTCTGGGGCTGGACAAGCTGCTGCGCGACTGGGGCTGGGAGGGCTTTCGCTTCGACTGGCTGGTGGACCCGGATCGTGTCGTCTACTGCCTGGTGATGGCCGCCGTGTGGCAGTCCTCGGGCTTCGTCATGGCGCTGTTTCTCGCCGGCTTGCGCAGCGTCGATCACTCGATCATCCGCGCCGCCCAGGTCGACGGCGCCAGCCTGCCGAGCATCTACCTGCGCATCGTCCTGCCAAGCCTGGGCCCGGTGTTCTTCAGCGCGCTGATGATCCTCGCCCATATCGCCATCAAGAGCTTCGACCTGGTCGCTTCGATGACCGCCGGCGGCCCCGGCTACGCCTCCGATCTGCCGGCGATGTTCATGTACGCCCACACCTTCACCCGCGGCCAGATGGGCCTCGGTGCCGCCAGCGCGATGCTGATGCTCGGCGCGGTGCTGGCGATCCTGGTGCCCTACCTGTATTCCGAACTGCGAGGCAAACGCCATGAGTAGTGTGAGCGTCGCGCAGCGACGATCTTCTGATGTCCTTCTCCCTCCGGGAGAAGGTGGCGCGAAGCGCCGGATGAGGGCATTCAGCTTCAGCCGTATAGCCATCCACACCACCCTGATCCTGGCCTGCGCGGTGTACCTGGTGCCGCTGCTGGTGATGCTGCTGACCAGCTTCAAGACCCCCGACGACATCCGCAGCGGCAACCTGCTGTCGATCCCGGATGTGTTCACCGTCATCGGCTGGGTCAAGGCCTGGGACGGCGTCGGCGGCTACTTCTGGAACTCGGTGAAGATCACCATCCCGGCGGTGCTGATCTCCACGCTGCTCGGCGCGCTGAACGGCTACGTGCTGGCCATGTGGCGCTTTCGCGGCTCGCAGCTGTTCTTCGGCCTACTGCTGTTCGGCTGCTTCCTGCCGTTCCAGGTAATCCTCCTGCCGGCGTCCTTCACCCTCGGCCAACTCGGCCTGGCCAACACCACCGAAGGCCTGGTGCTGGTGCACGTGGTCTACGGCCTGGCCTTCACCACGCTGTTCTTCCGCAACTTCTACGTGAGCATTCCCGAGGCGCTGGTGCGCGCCGCGCGCCTCGATGGCGCCGGTTTCTTCACCATCTTCGGGCGCATCCTGCTGCCGATGTCGGTGCCGATCATCATGGTCAGCCTGATCTGGCAGTTCACCCAGATCTGGAACGACTTCCTCTTCGGCGTGGTGTTCGCCAGCGGCGACACCCAGCCCATCACCGTGGCGCTGAACAACCTGGTCAATACCAGCACCGGGGCCAAGGAATACAACGTCGACATGGCTGCGGCGATGATCGCCGGGCTGCCCACTCTGCTGGTCTACATCCTGGCCGGTAAGTACTTCCTGCGCGGCCTGACGGCCGGCTCCGTCAAAGGTTGAGGTAATAACCATGGCTACCCTCGAACTGCGCAACGTCAACAAATCCTACGGCAGCGGCCTGGCGGACACCCTGAAGAACATCGAACTGGCCATCGACGCCGGCGAGTTCCTGATCCTGGTCGGTCCCTCCGGCTGCGGCAAATCCACCCTGATGAACTGCATCGCTGGCCTGGAGGAAATCAGCGGCGGGGCGATCCTGGTCGATGGTGCCGACATCAGCGGCATGAGCCCCAAGGATCGCGACATCGCCATGGTGTTCCAGTCCTACGCGCTGTACCCGACCATGACGGTGAAGGACAACATCGCCTTCGGCCTGAAGATGCGTAAATTGCCGCCGGCCGAGATCGAGGCCGAGGTGGCGCGCGTGGCCAAGCTGCTGCAGATCGAGCATCTGCTGGGTCGCAAGCCCGGCCAGCTGTCCGGCGGCCAGCAGCAGCGCGTGGCCATGGGCCGGGCGCTGGCGCGGCGGCCGAAGATCTACCTGTTCGACGAACCGCTGTCGAACCTCGACGCCAAGCTGCGCGTGGAGATGCGCACCGAAATCAAGCTGATGCACCAGCGCCTGAAGACCACCACGGTTTACGTCACTCACGACCAGATCGAGGCCATGACCCTGGGCGACAAGGTGGCGGTGATGAAGGACGGCATCATCCAGCAGTTCGGCACCCCGCAAGAGATCTACAACGACCCGGCCAACCAGTTCGTCGCCAGCTTCATCGGCTCGCCGCCGATGAACTTCATCCCGCTGCGCGTGCAGGTGCGCGACGGCCAGTGCTTCGGCCTGCTCGAATCCGCGGCCGGCGCTCCGGGGCAGGCGCGCTGCGAGCTACCGCTGGGCGCCGCGGCGGAGCTGGACGGGCGCGAGCTGATTCTTGGCCTGCGGCCTGAACAGATCCAGCTGGCCGGCGCCGCTGCGGCGCTGCCGAGCCTGCGCGCCGAGGTCGAGGTGGTCGAGCCGACGGGGCCGGACACGCTGGTGTTCGTCAGCCTCAACCAGACCAAGGTGTGCTGCCGCCTGGCGCCTGATGCCATGCCGCAAGCGGGCAGCAGCCTCGATCTGCAGTTCGATCCGGCGCGCGTGCTGTTGTTCGACGCCACCAGCGGCGAGCGCCTGCGCCCGGGAAAGCGTCAGGCCACTGACAACAAGGTGGCCCAGTTCAAGCTCGGTTAGCCGCGTAGCCCGGATGAAATCCGGGGGGCTGCCCAATATCCCCCGGATTGCATCCGCGCTACAGCCCCTCGAGACAACGAAGAACCGTCGCTGCGGCGGTAATCCGCAGCATCGCTCAATAAAAACAATCAGGAGCAACGATGAAGACCACACAGCAAACCCTCACCTGTTCACTCGGCGCCCCTTGCTTGCTGGCACTGGCTTTGGCCACGCCGCAGGTGCAGGCCGTCGAGTTCACCGGCTACGTGCGCAGCGGCGTCGGCGGTGCGGATACCGGCGGCACGCAGCAGTGCTTCCAGTTGCCGGGCGCGCAGTCCAAGTACCGCCTGGGTAACGAATGCGAGCAGTACATCGAACTGGATCTGCGCCAGGATCTGTTTCGCCTGGACGATGGCTCGGTGGTCAGCGTCGAGGGCATGGCGCAGTTGTACAACCAGTACGGCCACACGCCCAAGTTCACCGGCGACTACGGCTTCGCGCGGATGAACCAGATGTACGCCGAGTGGAGCAACATGCCGGCGCTGGGTGGCGGTTCGCTGTGGGCCGGGCGGCGTTTCTACAAGCGTAACGACATCCACATCACCGATTTCTACTACTGGAACCAGAGCTCCACCGGTTTCGGTATCGACGAGATGAAGATCGGCGACCTCAAGTACAGCTACGTGTTCTCGCGCAAGGACAACTACGACCAGGAACCCTACATCAACCGCCACGATTTCAACGTCGGCGGCTTCCAGGTCAACCCGGGTGGTGAGCTGGAAGTGGGTGTCAGCTACATCGACAAACCGGACAGCACCGACAGCCACAGTGGTTGGGCGGTTACTGCGCAGCACAAGCAGCAGGGCTTCCTCGGCGGGGTCAACACCGTCGCCCTGCAATATGGTCGCGGGCCGGGGACCGCGCTGGGTTACACCGGCGATCCGACCCTCGACAGCAGCAACCGCAGCTGGCGCCTGGTGGAGTTCTTTGACTTCCAGGTGACCCCGCGTCTCGGTGGCCAGGTGCAACTGGTCTACCAGAAGGACAAGCGCCCGGACGGTGCGGATCAGAACTGGCTGTCCATCGGCGGGCGTACCAGCTATGCCTTCACCGAGCAGTTCAAGCTGGTTGGCGAGATCGGCCGTGATCAGGTCGAGGCGCCCGGCGGCACGCGCAAGCTGACCAAGTTCACCATCGCGCCGACCTGGTCACCAGCCGGCCCCGGTTTCTGGGCGCGTCCGGAAATTCGCCTGTACTACACCTACGCCAGCTGGAACCGCGCGGCGCAGCAAGCCGCCAACCTGTTGGCCGACGGCTCGGCATTATCCGAGAACGGCGCCTTTGGCAGCGCGCGCAACGGCTCCAATTTCGGCGTGCAGGTCGAGTACTGGTGGAAGTAGCCAGTCGGTAGGGTGGATCACGCTTCACCGATCCACCATGGTTGTCAGGTGGTGGATGAAAACAGCGTCATCCACCCTACGCAGAGCACTGTGTAGACCGTAGCCCGGATGCAATCCGGGGCGATTCTTGCTCCGGCTCCCGGATTTCATCCGGGCTACAACAACCCCGCCACCAGGCGCCCGAGTACTTCCATGGCCTGTTCGCTGCGCGGGTTCCACGGGTGGCCGTAGTTCAGCCGCGCGCAGTGACGAAACCCCTGGCTGGCGGAGAAGATCGGTCCCGGCGCCAGGCTGATGCCCTGGGCAAGCGCCAGACGCAGCAGTTGCAGCGAGTCCAGGCGCTCGGGGAATTCGAACCAGAGGAAGTAGCCGCCCGCCGGCCGCGTGACCCGCGTGCTGGCAGGAAAGTGCCGGGAAGCCGAGGCCAGCATCGCGCTCTGCTGCATTTCCAGGGCGTGGCGCAGCTTGCGCAGGTGACGGTCGTAGCCGCCGTGCTGCAGATAATCGGCCAGCGCCGCCTGGGCCGGCACCGAAGGCGAGATGGTGGTCATCAGCTTGAGTCGGGCGATCTGCTCGGCATAACGCCCGCCGGCCACCCAGCCGATGCGATAACCCGGCGCCAGGCTCTTGGAGAAGGAGCTGCAATGCATCACCAGCCCTTCACGGTCGAAGCTCTTCACCGGCTTGGGCGGGTGGCTGCCGAAGTACAGCTCGGCGTATACGTCGTCCTCGATCAGTGGCACCTGATGCTCGACCAGCAGTTCGTACAGCGCCTGCTTCCTGGTCTCGCTCATGCTCGCGCCCAGCGGGTTCTGCAGGCTGCTCATGAACCAGCAGGCCTTGATCGGCAGTTGCTTGAGGCTCTCCGACAGGGCGCCCAGGTCGATACCTTCGCGCGGGTGTACGGGGATTTCCACCGCCTTGAGCTGCAGCCGCTCCAGCACCTGCAGGCAGGCATAGAAGGTCGGCGACTCGATGGCCACCAGGTCGCCCGGTTGGGTGACGCACTGCAGGCAGAGGTTGAGCGCCTCCATGGCGCCGTTGCTGATCACCAGCTCCTCCATCGGCAGCATCACGCCGCTGACCATGTAGCGCAGGGCGATCTGCCGGCGCAGGTCGGCGTTGCCGGCGGTCATGTCGGCGATGATCTCGTGCGGCGAGAGCCCGCGCAGCGCGTGCGCCATGCTCTTGGCCAGGCGCGGCAGGGGGAACAGGTCGGGGCTGGGGAACGCCGAGCCGAAGGGCACGGTGTGCGGATCCTTCAACGAGGCGAGCACAGAAAACACCAGCTCGCTGACGTCCACCTCGGTGGTCTGCGCTGCGTGTGCGGTCAGTTCCGGCTCGTGCAGCGGGCGTTTGGCGTGTTCGCGGACGAAGTAGCCCGAGCGCGCCCGCGCCTGGATCAGGCCGCGATCCTCCAGCAGGTAGTAGGCCTGGAACACGGTGGACGGGCTGACGCCGTAGGTGCGGCTGGCATGGCGCACCGAGGGCACCTTCTCGCCAGGGCCGAGCACGCCGGTGCGGATCAGCTCGGCGATCTCGTCGGCGAATTTTTCGTAGCGTTTCATCCTGTCCTGGTTCACCGAGGCAAAGGGTACGGGCGAACACTTTACGGGGTGAGCGGCAGACATGGCAGTGCCTCGTGAAGGGGAACGTATCTCGAATCGCCCCGGATTGCATTCGGGCTACGACGCTTGCTCCCCTCTCCCATTCATGGGAGAGGGGCCGGGGGAGAGGGATCGATACACCGCTGAGTGTCATCTCCCCCTCTCCCTAACCCTCTCCCCGTGGGGGAGAGGGGATTGATCGTGTCCACCTTTCGTTAGGTGAACAGCACGGTTTACTGCGCCTCAACGCAGCGGCGCGAGGAAGGTACTCTTGGTGCTCACATGGCTCTGCGTATCGGCCTTGTCGCGCACTTCGAAGCGCAGGGTTTGCGGTCCGGCCGCGTTGTGCGAGGCGGTCAGCGCGACGCTCACCGGCAGGTCGCGAATCTCCCCCGGCGCCAGCTTCAGTGTGCTCGGGCCATGCAGTTCGAAGTCGCCGGCCTGGACCAACGCGATGGCGTAGCTGCGTGGCTGCTGGGTCTTGTTGATGATCTTCAGGCTGTAGATATTCTCGATCTGGCCCAGGGCGTTCTCGCGGAACAGGCCACGGTCGCGGGTCACGTCCAGGGAGATCAGCGGCCGCTCGGCCAGAGCCCAGGCGAAGGCGCCGATCATCACCGCCAGCATCGCCGCATAGCCGATCAGGCGCGGGCGCAGCCAGTGGGTCTTGCCGCCGGCCAGCTCATTCTCGGAGCTGTAGCGCACCAGGCCGCGGGCATAGCCGAGCTTGTCCATCACGCTGTCGCAGGCGTCGATGCAGGCGCCGCAGCCGATGCATTCCAGCTGCAGGCCATCACGAATGTCGATGCCGGTGGGGCAGACCTGTACGCACATCGTGCAGTCGATACAGTCGCCCAGGCCCTCGGCCTTGTAGTCGGCGTCCTTGCGACGCGGGCCACGGTTCTCGCCACGGGCGGCGTCGTAGGAAATGACCAGCGTATCGCTGTCGAACATCACGCTCTGGAAGCGCGAGTAGGGGCACATGTCGCGGCATACCTTCTCGCGCAGCCAGCCAGCGTTGATGTAGGTGGCGGCAGTGAAGAACAGCACCCAGAACGCCGTGGTGGCGCCGACTTCGAGAGTCGCCAGGTCGAGCGTCAACTGGCGTACCGGCGTGAAGTAGCCGACGAAGGCCATCGCCGTGACCACGCTCACCGCCAGCCAAAGGCCATGCTTGGCACTGCGCCGAGCCAGTTTCTGCAGCGACCAGGGCGCGGCATCGAGTTTGATGCGCTGGCCACGGTCGCCCTCGGTGATCTGCTCGACGCGCATGAAGACCCAGGTCCATACGCTTTGCGGGCAGGCGTAGCCGCACCAGACGCGGCCGGCCAGCACGGTGATGAAGAACAGGCCGAAGGCAGCAATGATCAGGATTGCCGAGAGCAGGATGAAATCCTGCGGCCAGAAGGTCGCGCCGAAGATGTGGAACTGGCGGTTATCCAGGTCCCAGAGCACGGCCTGGCGGCCGTTCCAGTCGATCCAGGCGGTACCGAAGAACAACAGGAACAGCAGGCCGGCGCCCAGCAGGCGCAGGTTGCGAAAGCGCCCGGTGAAGCTGCGCGTGTGGATCGGGCCGCCGGCCTGGGCCGGTGTCAGGCGAATCGGTTTGGCGGGGTCGAGGGTCTCGACGGCCCGCACGGGGATCAGATCGGTCATGTCGTGCCCTCATCAGGCGTTTATCAGGCTGGCGCCATGATCCGAGTGGGACTGTTCGCAAAACAGACTCAGGTTTTCGATAAAAAAGCGGATCAGATGACCGAGCGGCACTCCGGGTAGAACCGCTGACAGGCCGCCGAACCGCGCCATTTCTGGCGCCAGGAGCCTTCATGCCGAGCGATGCAGATATCGCCCTGCGACATCGCGCCGCGCCATTCAGTGCGCTGCGCCGGCCACTCTCGTCTCGATCTGATCCGGTTTTTTAAGGCTTTTCTGGCGCTGTTTTCGGTACACCCCAGGCAGGCATAGTCGACGCCCCGTGATCAGGAGGCCTGCCGGCATGTACCAATACGACGATTATGACCGCGCGCTGGTGCGCGAGCGCGTCGCCCAGTTCCGTGACCAGGTACAGCGACGTCTGGCCGACGAGCTGAGCGAGGAGGAGTTCCTGCCGCTGCGGCTGCAGAACGGCCTGTACCTGCAGAAGCATGCCTACATGCTGCGTGTGGCGATTCCCTACGGCACGTTGTCAGCCAGGCAGATGCGCGCGCTGGCGCACATCGCCCGTGAGTACGACCGGGGCTACGGGCACTTCACCACACGGCAGAACATCCAGTTCAACTGGGTCGAGCTGGAGCGCGTGCCGGACATTCTCGACTGGCTGGCCGAGCACGACATGCATGCCATCCAGACCTCCGGCAACTGCGTGCGCAACATCACCACCGAAGCCTTTGCCGGGGTGGCCGCCGACGAGTACCTCGACCCACGCCCGCTGGCCGAGATTCTCCGCCAGTGGTCGACGGTCAACCCGGAATTCCTGTTCCTGCCGCGCAAGTTCAAGATCGCCCTGTGCGCCGCCGAACAGGACCGCGCAGCGATCCAGGTGCATGACATCGGCCTGCAGCTCTACCGCGATGTGGCCAACGATCTGCGCCTGCGCGTGCTGGTCGGCGGCGGCCTGGGGCGCACGCCGATCATCGCCCAGACCCTGCGCGAGGGGCTGCACTGGCAGGACTGCCTGTCTTACGTCGAGGCCATTTTGCGCGTGTACAACCGCCACGGCCGCCGCGATAACAAGTACAAGGCGCGCATCAAGATCCTGGTCAAGGCCCTCGGCATCGAGGCCTTCGCCGCCGAAGTGGAACGCGAGTGGCAGCCGATCAAGGACGGCCCGGCGCGCCTGACCGAGGACGAATACCAGCGCGTCGCCACCTCCTTCCACAAGCCGGCCTACGTGCCACAGGACGCCCTCGACCTCGACTTCGGTACCCACCTGGCGCGTGACGAGGCCTTCGCCCGTTGGGTCTCGCGCAACGTCATGGCGCATCAGGTGCCCGGCTATCTCAGCGTGGTGCTGTCGACCAAACCGGGTATCAGCGCGCCACCCGGCGACGTCAGCGCAGAACAGATGGACGCGCTGGCCGACTGGAGCGAGCGCTACGGCTTCGGCGAGATTCGCGTCGCCCACGAACAGAACCTGGTGCTGCCCGACGTGCGCAAGAGCGACCTCCATTCGCTCTGGCGCGAGGCGCAGGCGGCGGGGCTGGGCACGGCCAATGCCGGCCTGCTTACCGACATCATCGCCTGCCCCGGTGGCGACTTCTGCTCGTTGGCCAACGCCAAGTCGATCCCCATCGCTCAGGCCATCCAGCAGCGCTTCGACGACCTCGACTACCTGCATGACCTCGGGGATATCAGCCTGAACATCTCCGGCTGCATGAACGCCTGCGGCCACCACCATATCGGCAACATCGGCATCCTTGGCGTCGACAAGAACGGCAGCGAGTGGTACCAGCTCACCCTCGGCGGCAGCCAGGGCCAGCAGGCGGCGCTGGGCAAGGTGATCGGCCCGTCGTTCGCCGCCGAACAGGTGCCTGAGGTTATCGAGCGCATCGTGCGTACCTACGTCGATTACCGAGAGGTGAACGAGGGCTTTCTCGACACCGTCCAGCGCATCGGCCTGGAGCCGTTCAAGGAGCGCGTGTACAGCCGCGAGGAGGTGGCATGAACAACCTGATTCGCCTGGTCGAGGGCCAGGCCTGCATCGTCAATGATGATCCCTGGCAACTCGACGCTGAAGGGGACGCGCCACTGATCCTGCCGCTGGCAGCCTGGCGCGAGCGGCAGCCTGCTGCGGTGCTGGAGGGTAGGGCGGTTAGCGCCGACGGCCTGCTGTTGCAGGTGGATGACGAGCCGGAGGCGCTGCAGCCTTTTCTCGCCAGCCTGCCGCTTATCGCCATCGACTTCCCCAGCTTTCGCGATGGCCGTGGCTACAGCCAGGCCTACCTGCTACGTACCCGACTGGGCTGGCGCGGTGAGTTGCGCGCTGTGGGCGATGTACTGCGCGACCAGTTGGCGCACATGCGTCAGTGCGGCTTCGATGCCTTTGCCGTGCGCGCCGACAAATCGCTGGAGGATGCGCTCAAGGGCCTGCAAGGGCTCAGTGTGTTGTATGGTCGCTCGGTTATCGAGCCGCGTCCGCTGTTTCGTCGGGGGCGCTATAAGGAGGAGTTGAAATCATGATGGTGCGTGGCCTGTTCTGGCTGGTATTGCTGCAGTTGTTCGGCGTGGCCCTCAATCACTGGCTGTTGCCGATGCTGCCAGCCTCGATCATCGGCCTGCTGCTGCTCTCGGTCTGGCTGATGTGGCGCGGCGCCGTGCCCGAGCCGCTGCAACAGGCCGCCGGTGGTTTGCTGCCTTACCTGCCGCTGCTACTGGCCGTGCCCGCCTCGGGGATCATGACCAGCAGCGACCTGCTGCTCGGCGAGCTGCCGGTGATCGCCATGGCACTGGTACTGTCGCTGCTGGTGACGGTGCCGTTCTGCGGCTGGCTGCTGCAGACACTGATCCGCCGTCAGGAGCGCCAGGGATGACGCTCTTGACTCATCATCCGCTGTTCGCCATCGCCCTGACCCTGGCTGCCTTTCTGATCGCGGCCTGGCTCTATCGCCGCAGCGGCTGGCTGGTGCTGCAACCGGTGCTGGTGTCGGTGACGCTGATCGTCGCCACCTTGCTGCTCTGTGGGGTGGATTACGCCACCTACCGCGCCGGCGCCGAGCCCGTGGCCTGGCTGTTGGGGCCGGCCACCGTGGCCCTGGCAGTGCCGCTGCAGCACAACATCAAGCGCATCCGCCAACTGTTCTGGCCGGTGATGATCACCCTCACGGCCGGCGGCGTGCTGTCGGTAGCGCTGACCCTGGCCATCGGCTGGGCGATGGGCGCCGACTGGAGCGTGGTGATGAGCCTGGCGCCGAAGTTCGTGACCATGCCGATTGCCATGCCGGTGGCCGAGCAGATCGGCGGTGTCGCTTCGCTGGCGGCGGTGATGGTCATGCTTACCGGCGTGATCGGCACGGCCATGGGGCCGCTGCTGCTGCGCTGGGCCGGGGTGGATCACCCGGCGGCCCGTGGCCTGAGCTACGGTATCAATGCTCACGCCATCGGCACCGCGCATGCCTTGCAGGAAGGCGAGGAGTGTGGCGCTTTCGCCGCCCTGGCGATGAGCCTGCTGGGCATCGGCACCGCTTTGCTGCTGCCACTGCTGCTGGCCTGATTCGGGCGGGATTCCGCCATTTCCAGGGGCCTCTTTGCGTGGAGATGGCGAGTTCCCGCCAGCGCGGAATCCGCTGTGTGGCAGAAAGCCGCATCGGGGCTGCTGAATCCTTTCAGCGGCACGCATATTGCTCCTGCACGCGGTGCGATCGGAATACGCCCGCCAAGAGGCCTGGAAACACCCTTCCTCCCGTCGCGCCGCAGATCTGCGGCTATCGCCCATGCGCGGCCCACACGGCCGCTGCCCGAAACCTTGCCTGCACGGCTGTTGTCGTCGTGCGATGAACTGGACTGTCCCATGAAAAAAATCCTGCTGACGCTGCTTTGTCTCAGCGTGATCGGTTGCTCCAAGCCCCGCGAGCCCGAGAAAACCGTCGACGTGCTGCTGATCGGCGCTGGCGTGATGAGCGCCACCCTCGGCACCTACCTCCACGAGCTGCAGCCGGACTGGAGCATCGAAATCTACGAGCGCCTCGACAAGGTAGCTGCCGAAAGCTCCAATGGCTGGAACAACGCCGGCACCGGCCACTCGGCGTTCTGCGAGCTGAACTACACCCCTGAAACCGCCGACGGTGGCATCGACATCAGCAAGGCCATCGCGATCAATGAGTCGTTCGAGATCTCCAAGCAGTTCTGGGCCACCCAGGTCGAGCGCGATGTGCTGAGCAAGCCCAAGAGCTTTATCAACATCACTCCGCACATGAGCTTCGTCTGGGGCGACGACAACGTCGAGTACCTGCGCAAGCGCCATGCTGCCTTGCAGCACAGCAACCTGTTCCGCGGCATGGCGTTCACCGAGGACCATGCACAGATCGCCGAGTGGGTGCCGCTGGTCATGCAAGGTCGTGACCCGCAGCAGAAGGTCGCCGCCACGCGCATGGCCATTGGTACCGACGTCAACTTCGGTGAAATCACCCGTCAGCTGATCGACTCGCTGATCGGCAAGGAGCAGGCCAGCCTGCACCTGGAGCACGAAGTTCGCGACCTCAAGCGCAACGATGACGGCACCTGGCGCGTGACCGTGGCCGACCTGGCCAAGGACGGCGCCGAGCAGAGCATCAACGCGCGCTTCGTCTTCATCGGCGCCGGTGGTGGCGCGCTCAAGCTGCTGCAGAAGTCCGGCATCGAAGAAGCCGAGGGCTACGCGGGCTTCCCGGTCGGCGGCCAGTTCCTGATGACGCGTAACCAGGACATCGTGGCTCAGCACCTGGCCAAGGTTTACGGCAAGGCTTCGGTCGGTTCGCCGCCCATGTCCGTGCCGCACCTGGACACCCGTGTGATCGACGGCGAGAACGTGTTGCTGTTCGGCCCGTTCGCCACCTTCTCCACCAAGTTCCTCAAGAACGGCTCGCTGCTCGACATGTTCAGCAGCATGACCAGCGACAACTTCATGCCGATGGTCAACGCCGGCATGGACAACTGGTCGTTGAGCACCTACCTGATGGGTCAACTGATGCTCAGCCAGGAAGACCGCATGGCCTCGCTGCGCGAGTACTTCCCGCAGGCGCAGGATGCCGATTGGGAGCTGATCAATGCTGGCCAGCGCGTGCAGATCATCAAGAAGGATGCCGAGAAGGGCGGCGTGCTGCAGTTCGGCACCGAAGTGGTGACCTCTGCCGATGGCAGCATCAGCGCATTGCTGGGCGCCTCGCCGGGTGCTTCCACTGCTGCGCCGATCATGCTGCACCTGATCGAGAAGGCGTTCGCCGACAAGGTCGCCACCCCTGAGTGGCAGGCGCGCCTGAAGGCCATCATCCCGTCCTACGGGCAGAAGCTGAACGACGACCTGGCGCTGACCAACCGCATTCGCCAGTGGAGCAGCGAGCGTCTCGAACTGCAGCACATCGAAGTCGCGCCGGACGTTGAAATGGCCGCCGAGCCCGAGCCGGCTGCCGTGACGCTGTAAGGTATATCACGTTGTACCAGAACCCGCCCTGCGTCCTGCGCTCGGCGGGTTTTTTCTGGTTTTTCGCAGGCTGGTGAGAGTCCGCAGGCAATAAAAAACCCAGCGGTTAGGCTGGGTTCTTGAATTTGGCTCCGCGACCTGGACTCGACAGCGCAGCTGAACGCGCTTTAGCGCGGCCCCGGAGGGGTGAGCGAAGCGAATAACCTGGGACATGGTCCCTGGTGAGAGTCCGCAGGCAATAAAAAACCCAGCGGTTAGGCTGGGTTCTTGAATTTGGCTCCGCGACCTGGACTCGAACCAGGGACCCAATGATTAACAGTCATTTGCTCTACCGACTGAGCTATCGCGGAACAACGGCGCGTATGTTACTGATTAAAAAAGAGAAGTCAACACTTTGCCGCGATATCTATGTGGTCAGAATTCGGGGTGTTCAGCGGTGGTGTCGTGGGAGGGGCTTTAGTCACGACAGCAGTTGGCCCGCGACAGATCGCGGCTGAAGCCGCTCCTCCAGGTGTGTGGCTTTGGTGCATGCAAAAACGCCGGCTCATGGGCCGGCGTTTTTGTTTATCACTAGGGCTTACAGCACGGCGTGGATCGCGCGGGTGACGCTGTCCAGGTTGCCTTTGTTCAGCGCGGCGACGCAAATGCGGCCGGTGCCGACGGCGTAGATGCCGAACTCTTCCTTCAGGCGTTCTACCTGTTCCACGGTGAGGCCGGAGTAGGAGAACATGCCGCGCTGCTCGGCGACGAAGCCGAAATCGCGCTTGGCGCCCAGCGAGGCCAGTTGCTCGACCATGGCAAGGCGCATGCTGCGAATACGGTCACGCATTTCGCCCAGCTCGGCTTCCCACATGGCACGCAGCTCGGGGCTGCCCAGTACGCTGGCGACCACGGTGGCACCGTGGGTCGGTGGGTTGGAGTAGTTGGTGCGGATCACGCGCTTGAGCTGCGACAGGACGCGAGTCGACTCTTCACGGCTGCTGGTGACCAGCGACAGGGCGCCAACACGCTCGCCGTACAGCGAGAACGATTTGGAGAAGGAGCTGGAGACGAAGAACTCCAGGCCCGACTCGGCGAACAGGCGCACGGCTTCGGCGTCCTGCTCGATGCCGTCACCGAAGCCCTGGTAGGCGATGTCGAGGAAGGGCACGTGCTCACGCTCGCGCAGCACGTCCAGCACGGCCTTCCAGTCTTCCAGCTGCAGATCGACGCCGGTCGGGTTGTGGCAGCAGGCGTGCAGTACGACGATGGAGCGGGCCGGCAGGTTGCGCAGGTCTTCGAGCATGCCGCCACGGTTCACGCCGTTGCTGAACGGATCGTAGTAGCGGTAGTTCTGCACCGGGAAGCCGGCGGACTCGAACAGGGCACGGTGGTTTTCCCAGCTCGGGTCGCTGATGGCCACGGTGGCGTCCGGCAGCAGGCGCTTGAGGAAGTCGGCGCCGATTTTCAGTGCGCCAGTACCGCCCAGGGCCTGGGTGGTGATCACGCGGCCGGCTTCGATCAGCGCGGCGCCCTTGCCGAACAGCAGTTCCTGCACGGCCTTGTCATAGGCGGCGATGCCTTCGATCGGCAGGTAGCCACGCGGTGCGTGGGCCTCGATACGTGCTTTTTCGGCTTCTGCGACGGCGCGCAGCAGCGGAATTCGCCCCTCCTCGTTGTAGTAGACGCCCACGCCAAGGTTGACCTTGGTGGTGCGGGTGTCGGCGTTGAATGCTTCGTTGAGGCCCAGGATGGGATCGCGCGGAGCCATTTCGACGGCAGAGAAGAGACTCATGATGGGTGCGGCAACTCGAGTGAGGGGTGGGTGGCCAGGCGTCCCCGACAAAAGCGCTAGGGGGCGCGTAAACGGGGCGTTAGTATAACGACCCTGAATCCAGGGGGCGACAGCGCAAAGCCCTGAATTAAGGCCTTTTGCCAGGTAATTTGACTCTACCTGGACCTATCGCCAGATCGCCCCGCAATTCATGGCTTTTGACGCAGTCCGAAAGGAGGCGTCACAGCCATTTGTCGAGGTGCTGCATGTCCGAGTTTCAGTTGGTGACCCGTTTCAAACCAGCCGGCGATCAGCCCGAGGCGATCCGGCAGATGGTCGAGGGGCTGGAGGCTGGTCTGTCGCACCAGACCCTGCTGGGGGTGACCGGCTCGGGCAAGACCTTCTCCATCGCCAACGTGATCGCTCAAGTGCAGCGCCCGACGCTGGTTCTGGCGCCGAACAAGACCTTGGCTGCGCAGCTTTATGGCGAGTTCAAGGCGTTCTTCCCGAACAACGCGGTGGAGTACTTCGTCTCCTACTACGACTATTACCAGCCGGAAGCCTATGTGCCGTCTTCGGACACCTTCATCGAGAAGGATGCCTCGATCAACGATCACATCGAGCAGATGCGCCTGTCGGCGACCAAGGCACTGATCGAGCGCAAGGACGTCATCGTGGTCTGCACCGTGTCGTCGATCTACGGCTTGGGTAGCCCCGAGGAGTACCTGAAAATGGTGCTGCACCTCGACCGTGGCGACAAGATGGATCAGCGCGCGCTGCTGCGCCGCTTGGCCGAGCTGCAGTACACGCGCAACGATATGGATTTCGCTCGTGCCACCTTCCGCGTGCGTGGCGATGTGATCGACGTCTTCCCGGCGGAGTCGGATCTCGAAGCCATTCGCGTCGAGTTGTTCGATGACGAAGTGGAGAGCATCAGCGCCTTCGATCCGTTGACCGGGGAGGTGATCCAGAAGCTGCCGCGCTTCACCTTCTATCCCAAGAGCCACTACGTCACGCCGCGTGAAACCTTGCTGGAGGCGGTCGAGCACATCAAGGTCGAGCTGCAGCAGCGCCTGGAGTACCTCCGTGGGGCGAACAAGCTGGTGGAGGCACAGCGCCTGGAGCAGCGCACGCGCTTCGATCTGGAGATGATTCTCGAGCTGGGATACTGCAATGGTATCGAGAACTACTCGCGCTATCTGTCGGGTCGCCCATCCGGCGCGCCGCCACCCACTCTTTATGACTATCTGCCGGACGAGGCGCTGCTGGTGATCGACGAGTCCCATGTCTCGGTGCCGCAGGTCGGTGCGATGTACAAGGGCGACCGCTCGCGCAAGGAAACACTGGTGGAGTACGGCTTCCGCCTGCCTTCTGCGCTGGATAACCGACCGATGCGCTTCGAGGAGTGGGAGGCGGCCAGCCCGCAGACCATTTTCGTCTCGGCCACGCCAGGGCCATACGAGGGCGAGCATGCTGGGCGCGTGGTGGAGCAGTTGGTGCGACCGACGGGCCTGGTGGACCCGCAGATCGAGGTGCGTCCGGCTCGCACTCAGGTCGATGATCTGCTGTCGGAGATTCGTTTGCGCGTGGCGGCGGGGGACCGCGTACTGGTTACGACCCTGACCAAGCGTATGGCCGAGGATTTGACCGACTACCTGGGTGACCATGACGTCAAGGTGCGGTACCTGCACTCGGATATCGATACCGTCGAGCGGGTGGAGATCATTCGCGATCTGCGCCTCGGCGCCTTCGACGTGCTGGTGGGCATCAACCTGCTGCGCGAGGGACTGGACATGCCCGAGGTGTCGCTGGTGGCGATTCTCGATGCGGACAAGGAAGGCTTCCTGCGTAGTGAGCGTTCGCTGATCCAGACCATCGGTCGCGCGGCGCGTAACCTCAACGGCCGGGCGATTCTCTACGCCGACAACATGACCGGATCGATGCAGCGCGCCATCGGCGAGACCGAACGGCGCCGTGCCAAGCAGATCGCCTTCAACGAAGCCAATGGCATCGTGCCCAAGGGCGTACAGAAGGACGTCAAGGACATTCTCGAAGGCGCCGTGGTGCCGGGCGCACGCAGTAACAAGCGCAAGGGCATGGCCAAGGCGGCGGAGGAGAGTGCGCGCTACGAGAACGAACTGCGTTCGCCGAGCGAGATCACCAAGCGTATTCGTCAGCTGGAAGAGAAGATGTACGCCCTGGCGCGCGACCTGGAGTTCGAGGCTGCAGCGCAGTTGCGTGATGAGATTCAGAAGCTGAGGGATCGGTTGTTGCAGGTTTGATGCCGCTGCGTGGGGCGGAGGTGCCTGTGCAGGAGCCCCGCCCCGGGGCGAAGCTTTTGGCTGCGGTGCTTTGGCGAACCCTCCGCGGCGGCGCGCCGCTCCTACAGATCGGGCGGTATTGGCGTTAATGCGCCGCGCTACCGCCTGCCATGTTCTGCGGCAGCTTTCGCGTCAGCAGGATTGCCAGCATGCTCACGCCCAGGGCTATGCCGATGAAATGGAAGGCGTCGTTGTAGGCCATGATGATCGCTTGTTCGTGCACGACCTGGCTGAGTTTGGCCAGGGCCGCCTGTTCGCTGCCCAGCGTCTGCGTCAGCAGGTGCAGGCGTTCATCGACTTGCGGGTTGGTCGGCACGATGGCTTCGCGCAGGTAGTCGAAGTAGACCTTGGCGCGCGCATCGAGCAGGGTGGCGAGCAGGGCGATGCCGATGGCGCCGCCGAGGTTGCGCAGGATGTTGAACAGGCTGGAGGCCGAGCCGGCGTCCTGCGGCAGGATGTAGGCCGTGGCGATCAGCGACACGGTGACCATCACCAGTGGCTGGCCGAGGGCGCGGATGATCTGGATGTGCTGGAACTGTTCGCCGGCGAAGTCCAGGTTGAGTACCCCGGAGAAGAAACTCGCCGCACCGAACAGGGCAAAACCCAGGGCGCACAGCCATTTCGGCGAGATGATCTTCATCAGCTTGGGCACCAGCGGAATCAGAAATAGCTGCGGCACACCCATCCACATGATCACTTCACCGATCTGCATGGCGTTGTAGCCCTGGATCTGCGCCAGGTACAGCGGCAGTACGTAGATCGAACCGTACAGGCCGACGCCCAGGCCCAGGCTGGAAATGCTGGCCAGGCCGAAGTTGCGTTCGCGCAGTACGCCGAGGTTGATCAGCGGGTTGGGCCGCGAGATTTGCAGAATCACGAACAGAATCAGGCTGACCAGCGCGATGCTGCCGAGGCCGACTATCAGTTGCGACTCCAGCCAGTCCTTGCGATGACCTTCCTCGAGAAATACCTGCAGGCAGCCCAGGCCCAGGCCGAGGGTGACGATGCCGGCGTAGTCGGTGGTCTTCAGCAGGTCCCAGTGCGGCGCTTTTTTCTCCAGGCCATAGAGCAGCCCGGCAATCATGATCAGGCCGGGCGGCACGTTGATGTAGAAGATGTATTCCCAGCCCCAGTTCTCGGTCAGCCAGCCGCCCAGCGTCGGGCCGATGGAGGGGGCGAAGGTGGCGGTGATGGCGAACAGGGCCATCCCCTTGGCGCGGTGGTGCTCGGGCAGCTTGATCAGCGTCAGGGTGAACGCCAGTGGGATCAGCGCACCGCCCGTGAAGCCCTGCAGTGCGCGGAACACGATCATGCTCTCCAGGCTCCAGGCCAGGGAGCAGAGCAAGGATGCGATCAGAAAGCCCACCGACACCCATACCGCCAGGCGCCGCGCCGAGAGCAGCTGCACCAGCCAGGCGGTCAGCGGAATCATGATGATCTCGGCCACCAGGTAGGAGGTGGATATCCACGAGCCTTCTTCCAGGGTGGCGGACAGCGCGCCCTGGATGTCCTTGAGCGAGGAGTTGGTGATCTGGATGTCCAGCACCGCCATGAAGGCGCCGAGCATGGCGCTCATCACGGCGATCCAGTCGCGGCGGCTGGGCTCCGCCGTGGGGCGGATCAGCGCATCACCCGCCATGGTGTTCGTCGCCACTCAGGTCGACGCTGACTTCCACCGACATACCGGGGCGGATCAGACCGTGCAGCGGATTGTCGGCGGCGAAGGTCAGCTTGACCGGAATGCGCTGCACCACCTTGGTGAAGTTGCCGGTGGCGTTGTCCGGCGGCAGCAGGCTGAACTGTGCGCCGGAGGCGGCGAACAGGCTGTCGATGCGGCCTTCGATGGGCGTGTCGGGGTAGCTGTCGAACAACAATTGGGCTTTCTGTCCCGGGCGCATGCGGCCGATCTGGGTTTCCTTGAAGTTGGCCTGGATCCAGATGTCCTGATCCGGCACCAGCGACAGCAGGTAGGCGCCGCTCTGCACCACCTGGCCTTCGCGGGCCGAACGCTGGCCGACAAGGCCGCTGATCGGTGCATGGATCTGCGTGCGCGACAGGTTGAGGTCGGCCTGTTCCAGGTCGGCCTGGGCGGAAAGAATCAGTGCGTCCAGGCGCTTGAGTTCGGCTTCCAGGCTGGCGACCTGCTGACGCTGGGCCTGCAGGTCGGCTTGGGCCTTGGCCACTTGCGAGCGGGCCACGCGGTTGTCGGCGGCCAGGGTGGTGACGCGTTCTTCGGAGACGTAACCCGGCTTGCGCAGGGCCTGGGCGCGGCCGAGATCGAGCTTGGCGCGCTCCAGGGTGGCCTGGCTGGCGGCGACATCGGCCTGGCTGGCGGCAATCAGGCTGGCCTGCTGGTCGAGTTTGCTCTGCGCCTGGGCGCGCTCGGCCTCATGGGTTTGCAGCGCGGCGAGGGCGCGCTGGCGAGCCAGTCGGAAGTCAGCGTCTTCCAGCACGGCCAGCAGTTGGCCGGCCTCCACATGTTGGTTGTCACGTACCAGTACCTTCTCGATGCGTGCGTTCAACTGGCTGGAGACGCGAGTGATCTCGCCCTGCACATACGCATTGTCCGTGCTCTCGTGGTAGCGACCGATCAGCAGCCAGTGGGCGAGCAGGGCGCCGGCGATCAACGCCAGCAGGATCACGAATACGAAAAGGCGACGTTGCAGTTTGGCGGGCATGCTTGAGGCTCGGGATGCGTCGGAGAAATGTAAGTAAATTTAACAGCGTTCCCTTTTCGCTAGTAGACTCACGATCTGGCATGCTTTGTTGCGTATGAGGAACAATCATGGGGCTCGATGATGCTTTGATTTTCACCCGGGTGGTGGAGTGCCACAGTTTCACGCAGGCGGCGACCAGCCTGGGGATGCAGAAATCGACGGTGAGCCGGCGTATCGCGTTGCTGGAAGAGCGTCTTGGCGTACGTTTGCTCAATCGCACCACGCGCAAGTTGCGCCTGACCGAGGTGGGGCAGGCTTACTACGAGCGCTGCCGGCAGATCATGCTCGACTTCGCCGAGGCGGAGCAGGCGGTGATGCAACTGCAGCGCGAGCCGTCCGGCGTGCTTCGCATCACGTCACCGATCGAGTTCGGCCAGCTGTTTCTCGGGCGAGTGCTGGGTGAGTTCATGCGCCAGTACCCGCAGATCGGTGCCGAGGTGGAATTGACCTCGCGCCTGGTCGACCCGCTGGAGGAGGGCGTGGATATCGCCATTCAGGTCGGTCAGCCGCAGGACTCCACGCTGATCGCGCGCAAGCTGTTCGAGAGTGGCCGGCGCCTGTGCGCCAGTCCCGCTTACCTGGCTGTACACGGCACACCGCGCAATGTGGCGGAGCTGGAGGGGCATCGGGCGATCCTGCTGCAGCACGACGCGCCGCGTTACTGGCCGCTGCTGGGCGAGAACCTGCCCTGCCAGCGGGTGATGACCTGCAACAACATCACTTTCGCCCGTGAGGCGGCACTGGCGGGAGCAGGAGTTGCCGGATTGCCGGTGATGATCAGCGAAGAGGCGGTGCGCAGCGGGCGTCTGGTCGAATTGTTGCCCGAGGCGCGTCTGCCGGTGGGGGAGGTCTACGCCATCTACCCGTCACGGCGCTTCCAGGCGATGAAGGTCAAGGCCTTTCTCGACTTCCTCATTGCCAGCTTGCCCATCACCCGTGGCGGGTTGCTGGAGCCAGGGGCCGTCGGCCTGCTAACATCGCCCGCCTGATTCAAACCTCGTGTCTTCCTTCCGAGAGCATTCATGACCACCGTCCGTACCCGTATCGCGCCATCGCCCACCGGCGACCCTCATGTCGGCACCGCCTATATCGCGCTGTTCAACCTGTGCTTCGCCCGTCAGCACGGTGGCCAGTTCATCCTGCGCATCGAGGACACCGACCAACTGCGCTCGACTCGTGAGTCCGAACAGCAGATTTTCGACGCCCTGCGTTGGCTGGGCATCGAATGGGACGAGGGCCCGGATGTCGGCGGCCCGCACGGCCCGTACCGGCAGAGCGAGCGTGGCGAGATCTACAAGCAATACTCGGACGAACTGGTCGCCAAGGGCCATGCCTTCCCGTGCTTCTGTTCCGCCGAGCGTCTCGACGAAGTGCGCGCGCAGCAGATGGCCAACAAGGAAACCCCGCGCTACGACGGCCACTGCATGCATCTGGAACCGGCCGAGGCGCAGCGTCGCATCGCCGCAGGCGAGTCGCACGTGGTACGGATGAAGGTACCGAGTGAAGGTGTTTGCGTGGTCCCGGACATGCTGCGTGGCAACGTCGAGATCCCGTGGGATCGCATGGACATGCAGGTGCTGATGAAGGCCGACGGCCTGCCGACCTACTTCCTGGCCAACGTGGTCGATGACCACCTGATGGGCATCACCCACGTACTGCGTGGCGAGGAATGGCTGCCGTCGGCACCCAAGCTGATCAAACTCTACGAATACTTCGGTTGGGAGCAGCCGGCGCTGTGCTACATGCCGTTGCTGCGCAATCCGGACAAGAGCAAGCTGTCCAAGCGCAAGAACCCCACCAGCATCACCTTCTATGAGCGCATGGGCTACCTGCCGCAGGCCATGCTCAACTACCTCGGCCGCATGGGCTGGTCGATGCCGGACGAGCGCGAGAAATTCTCGCTCGCCGAGATGATCGAGCACTTCGATATCAACCGCGTATCGCTGGGCGGGCCGATCTTCGACCTGGAGAAACTGTCCTGGCTCAACGGCCAATGGCTGCGCGAGCTGCCGGTGGAAACCTTCGCTGCCGAAGTGCAGAAGTGGGCACTCAATCCCGACTACCTGATGAAGATCGCGCCGCACGTGCAGGGCAGGGTAGAGACGTTCAGCCAGATCGCACCGCTGGCGGGCTTCTTCTTCTCCGGTGGCCTGAATCTGGACGCCAAGCTGTTCGAGCACAAGAAACTCTCGGCCGATCAGGTGCGCCAGCTGATGCAACTGATCCTATGGAAGCTCGAGTCGCTGCGTCAGTGGGAAAAGGATCGCATCACCGGCTGCATCCAGACGGTGGTCGAGCATCTGGAGCTGAAGCTGCGTGATGCCATGCCGCTGATGTTCGCGGCGATCACCGGCCAGGCCAGCTCGGTTTCCGTGCTCGACGCCATGGAAATCCTCGGCCCGGACCTGACGCGCTTCCGCCTGCGTCAGGCGCTGGAGTTGCTCGGCGGCACCTCGAAGAAAGAGGCCAAGGAGTGGGAGAAGCTACTGGCCGCCATCGGTTGATGGCTTCGTAGGGTGTTCCGTGCGCACCAGGTCTTGTGTTGTTTAGCATCGGTGCGCGCGGCGTACCCTGCGGTCAGGTCGGCGTTTGATTGTCGGGTTGGCTCTAAGTAATTGTTCTAGTGGCAAAAACTTTGGGCTGGCAGGAAAAATGTTGTTGACAGCCAGTCGGGGCGCTCTTAACATGCGCCCCGTCCTCGAGATGGGGCTATAGCTCAGCTGGGAGAGCGCTTGCATGGCATGCAAGAGGTCAACGGTTCGATCCCGTTTAGCTCCACCAATCTCGGCTCCTTCGGGAGTGCCAGAATCGGTGTAAGTCGATTCACGATCAGGGTCTTGCGTCCCCTTCGTCTAGTGGCCTAGGACACCGCCCTTTCACGGCGGTAACAGGGGTTCGAGTCCCCTAGGGGACGCCATTTATTCCAGCCGCAGCGCTCAGGCGTTGCAGCCAGACCGAAAGGTTTTGGGGCTATAGCTCAGCTGGGAGAGCGCTTGCATGGCATGCAAGAGGTCAACGGTTCGATCCCGTTTAGCTCCACCAAACACTGACAAGGCCAGCCTAGTGCTGGCCTTGTTCTTCGAAGGTTTTGTCCCCTTCGTCTAGTGGCCTAGGACACCGCCCTTTCACGGCGGTAACAGGGGTTCGAGTCCCCTAGGGGACGCCATTTTCCAGTCGCAGCGCTCAAGTGTTGCGAGCCGACCGCAAGGTTTCGGGGCTATAGCTCAGCTGGGAGAGCGCTTGCATGGCATGCAAGAGGTCAACGGTTCGATCCCGTTTAGCTCCACCAATCACACTCAAGGCCAGCCTAGTGCTGGCCTTGTCGTTCGAAGGTTTCGTCCCCTTCGTCTAGTGGCCTAGGACACCGCCCTTTCACGGCGGTAACAGGGGTTCGAGTCCCCTAGGGGACGCCATTTTTCTTGCCGCGTTTGCGGGACCCAGGGGTCACTTCTTCGGAAGTGGCCCCTTTTTGTTTTCGCCCCTTCTTTTTCCGATGCTGGTGCGGCTGCCTGGTAATGCTGACCGGCGGTCGAACGGCTGACTTGCAAATTAATATTATGGTCGTAATATTAGGTTCATCATATCAAGGGCGCGATCATGAGCGAACGCAAGAGTGAAACTCGTAAGCGCATTCTCGCTGCGGCAGGGCGAGTGCTCGCAGAGCGCGGGCCTGGTGATCCGGCGGTGGCTGAGGTCATGGCGCAAGCGGGTCTGACGGTCGGCGGCTTCTATGCGCACTTCGCCAGCAAGGATGCGCTGATGCTTGAAGCCTTTCGCCAGTTGCTGCGGGTGCGGCGCGAGCGACTGGCGCAGGTCGATCAGAGCCTGACAGGCAGAGAGCGCCGAGTGCTCTTGGCCGCGTTCTACCTCTCGCGCAGGCACCGTGACGACACTGACGAGCGCTGCCCGCTACCGAGTTCGCTGGCGGAAATTGCGCGGTTGCCGGATGGTTTTCGCCAGACCCTGGCTGAACACATCGAGTTGATGACCGCGCAAATGAGTGGAGCGCCGGAAGAGGGCGATGTGGCGCTGGCTGACTTGGCGCTGATGATCGGTGGTCTGGCGCTGGCGCGGGCCTTGGGGCCTGGCGAACTGTCCGACCGGGTGTTGCGTGCTGCCAAGTCGGCAGTTGTGTGAAATCAAGCGTGAAGGAGAGGGTGATGAACCAGATGACCTGGGTCCGTGGTGTCAATGCAACGCTGGGTAGAGTGGCGCCGCAACTGATTGCCAGTCGTTTGCGCGAACGTTTCATGACGCCGCGCACTTCGTCGCCGCGGGATTGGGAGCTGCCGCTGCTGGCCAGTTCAGAGCGCATTACCCTGCGTTTCGGTCTCTCTGCGTTGCGTTGGGGCAGCGGCCCTACAGTGTTGCTGATGCATGGCTGGGAGGGGCGCCCTACCCAGTTCGCGCTGTTGATTCGCGGCCTTGTCGATGCGGGTTATGGTGTCGTCGCACTGGATGCGCCTGCCCATGGTCAATCGCCGGGGCGTGAGGCCAATGTGGTGCTGTTCGCACGTGCGTTGCTCGAGGCGGCCAGTGAGTTGCCGCCGCTACGCGCCGTGATCGGTCACTCGATGGGAGGGGCCAGCGCGCTGCTGGCCACGCAAATGGGCTTGCGCAGCGAGACCCTGGTGACCATCGCCGCGCCGAGCCGCATCTTGGGGCTGTTGCGCGGCTTCGCTCGATTCATGGGGTTGCCTGCCCAGGCGCGTGCGCATTTCGTGCATCAGGTGGAAAAGACCGCCGGTATCCCGGCCGCGCATCTCGACGTGCAGCGTTATCAGCTGGAACTGCCAGGTCTGATCGTGCATGCCGCGGATGACCAGGTGGTGCCGGTGAGCGAAGCCGATCTGATCCACAAGGCCTGGTTCGACAGTCAGCTGCTGCGCCTGCCTGCGGGTGGGCATCAGCGTCTGCTGAGCGATCCGTTGCTTCTGCAGGCCGTGCTCGAGCTGCTGGAGCAGGTGCCTCAGACGTCGTTAAAGGCGCTGGCTTCGTAACCGACTACACGGTTACGACCGCTTGCCTTGGCGCTATACAGAGCACGGTCTGCCAGTTCCAGCCATTGCTCACCGCAGCCGGGGTCGCTCGGTACTCCGGCGTACAGGCCGATACTCATACTCAGCGCTATCGGCGTTTGTTGATAGATGCAAGGGTTTTGCGCGAGGTCCTCGCGCAGTCGCTCGGCCAGATCGAGTGCGCCGGTCAGATCCGTGCTGTCGAGCAGGGCGGCGAACTCTTCGCCGCCGAAGCGTGCCAGCAGATCGCTGCTGCGCAGGCGTTGTTGAATGCGCTGGGCCGCATGACGCAGGCAGGCGTCGCCAGCCAGGTGGCCGTAGCGATCATTGACCTGCTTGAAGTGATCCAGATCCAGCATCAATACCGCCAGCGACTGCCGGCTGCGCTCGGCGCGGGAGCAGGCGCGTGCCAGTTCTTCGCTGAGTGTCTGGCGATTGAACAGGCCGGTGAGTCCGTCGCGACGATTCAGTTCGGCCAGGCGCAGGTTGGCGCTGGACAGTTGATGCAGGGTGTCCTGCAGGGTCGCGGTACGCTCCTGTACGCGCTGTTCCAGGCTTTCGCTGATCTGCGTCTGCAGTTCCAGGTGCCTGGTCTGCTCGGTGCGCAGGCGGCGTTCCTGGTCGATCAGTTTGGCCTGGGCCAGGCGCTCTGCTTCCTGAGCGTGGCGGATACGTGATGCCAGGGCGATGGAGAACACTGTCATCTCGATCAGGCCGCCGATCTGCTGGGCATGCAGGGTCAGCAGCGAGTAGGGCAGCAATCCGGTACCGGTGAGGATGCTGGCAAGGCTGGCAGCAATCAGCACGAACCAGCCCAGGGCGAACAGGCGCGCGGCCGCGTAACCGCCCCGCCAGCGCAGCAGGGTGATGATGAAGGCAGCCACGGCGCAGGCGACCACCAGCACGAAGCTGCCGATCAGGGCTGGTGCGTAGGGGCCAAACAGCGCCATGCCCAGCACTAGCCAGGCGAATGCCTTGAGTGTGTTGGCGACCCAGCGGTAAGGCCGCGCGGCCTTGTCCAGTTCCAGCACGCCGTAGGTGAAGTGAATGCCGAACAGTGTCGCCAGTGCCGAGCTGAGCGGGAAGCTCAGTTGATGCCAGCTCAGGGCGTTGGGCCACAGCCATTGCAAGGCGAAGCCGAGCTGAATGAACTGGTAGAGGCTGAAGCTGGCGACGAACAGGCTGTACCAGAGGTAGTTGCGATCGCGAGTGATGCAGAAAATGCTCAGGTTATAGATCAGCATCGCGATCAGGGCGCCGAAGAACAGACCTTGTAGCAACAGGCTGCGCTGTTCCTGGAGGTCGAAGGCTTCGCGCGTCATCAGGCTTGCGCTGAGGTTGGCCGAGCCATCGGTTTGCATGCGCAGCCAGATGCGCTGCTGCTCGCCAGACTCCAGGTCGAGGGGGAGTACCAGTTGCCGGTGTGCGATCCAGCGCCAGTCAAAGGGGCGCTGGTCCCCGGCGCGGTAGATGCGCTTGCCGTCCAGGCCGTAGGCGTCGAGTTGATCCAGCAAGGGATTGCCGATCAGCAGGACCCAGCCAAGCGAGCGGTTGTGCGGATTGTGCACATCCAGGCGCAGCCAATAGGCGTTGCCGCTGTAGCCGAAGCTGGCATCGCGCCGGGCGACGACCTGCCAGGCGGAGTCGGGGAGTGCGCTGACATCCATGAAGTCGGCCTGGCCGTCCGGGTCCTCCCAGACGTGCATATAGGGACCGGGCAGTGTCTGCGCCTGACCGATCGGCAGCGGCAGGCTTTCTGCCCAGGTCAGCGCTGGCAGCAGCAAAAGCATCAGTAGGCGCAGGATGGCAGTCAATTGCTCGTTCTCGGGCTCTCAGGCGAGTGCACTGCATTATGGCGCGCGGCGATGACGCGATGAAAGCTCGGCACTGCATGGAAGGGCTGCGCGGCGTATCATGCAGCACCTGGCCGAACGGTCGCCGAGGATGCTGGCGGCCACGCTCATGAATCGGATCACCCAGCTTGCCACATGCAGGCTGCACACCTGGAGGTACAGTCATGAACTGGGAGTTGCCCAGCCCCTTCGTCATCGATATCGAAGTGAGCGCAGAGGACATCGACGGCCTCGGTCATGCCAATAATGCGGTGTACGTCAGTTGGCTGGAGCGCTGCGCCTGGCGGCATTCGCAGTTCCTCGGGCTGGACCTGGTCGAGTATCGCCGTCTGGATCGAGCCATGGCCGTGGTGCGTCACGAGATCGACTATTTGGCCAGTGCTTACGAAGGGCAGCATCTGCAGATGGCGACCTGGATCGTCGAGTCCGACCAGCGCCTGAAGATGGATCGGCGCTTCCAGCTGGTTCGCCCGGAAGATGGCGCGACCTTGCTGCGCGCCAAGACCACCTTTGTCTGCATCGAGCTGTCCAGCGGTCGCCCCAAGCGCATGCCGGCGGAGTTCGTCGAAGGTTATGGCAAGGCGCTGATGCAGCCCTATCCGCTGGAGCTGTAAGGCTGCTCAGTCGATCGCTGGTGCGAGAAAAACCTGCCCCGGCTCGACCATGACGTCGAACTGGCGGGTTTCACCGGGGCGCAGGATGACCGATTGCGCCACATCCGGCCCACGGCCAGCGCAATAGCCATCTGGCGACATGGCCACGGCTACGCTCAGTTCGCCGCTGGGCAGATCCAGGCTGGTGTGCTTGCCGGGGCCGAGTTTCGCCACTACCTGCTGGTTGACGTAGAGCTCCACGTCGCAGGCATTCGGCGCGTTGTTGTCGCGACTGAAAATGATCCGGGCCGGTGCATCGGCCGCCGGGTCTGCAGGCATTGGCGCGATGTCGCTGGGCGCCGCCTCGTTGGCTTGTGCCCCCAAACAGCACATACCCACTACGATCAGTGCGAGATAACGCATGGCGAGCCTCCCCGTTTGGCGAGGCGTCAGTGTGGCCCATGTTGCGCGCCGCGCGCGACCCCTTAACAGGCCATTGAAAAACTACCTCGGCTTTGGCCTCCTGCGTCGCTCTACCTCCTGCATCCATGCAGTCGTGTGTTGCCATTGCTGCGTTAAAAAACAGGCTAGGCGCCCCCGTCAAAATGCTGATTTACAACACGTAAAGTCGGGCGCCCCCCGGTCCTTTTCGGCTGTTTTTGCGGGGCCGCCACCGGTATTGCACTGGCTGCCTCGGCTCGGGCTTCCTGCTTCGCCCTACCTCCTGCATCCATGCAGTCGTCGGCTCGGGCTTCCTGCTTCGCCCTACCTCCTGCATCCATGCAGTCGTCGCCTACGTTTTTCAACGGCCTGTTAGACTGTGCGCCCCATTTTTCCGGACAACCTCATGCAAATCGCCCTGGCGCCCATGGAGGGACTGGTCGACGAGATTCTGCGCGACGTATTGACTCGTGTCGGTGGTATCGACTGGTGCGTCACCGAGTTCATTCGCGTCAGCGAACGGCTGTTGCCGGCTGCGACTTATCACAAGCTGGCGCCTGAGCTGTTCGACGGCTCGCGCACCCTGGCTGGCACACCAATGCGTGTGCAGTTTCTGGGTTCGGATCCGCAGTGCCTGGCGGACAACGCTGCCTTCGCCTGTACCCTCGGTGCGCCAGTGATCGATCTCAACTTCGGCTGTCCGGCCAAGACGGTGAACAAGTCGCGCGGCGGCGCGGTGCTGCTCAAGGAGCCGGAGTTGCTGCACGCCATCGTCCGTGAAGTGCGGCGCACGGTACCGGCCGAGATTCCGGTGACAGCGAAGATGCGCCTGGGGTTCGAGGGCAAGGAGGGTGCGCTGGATTGCGCGCGAGCGCTTGCCGAGGGTGGGGCGAGCCAGATCGTCGTGCATGCGCGGACCAAGGTCGAGGGTTACAAGCCGCCGGCGCACTGGGAGTGGGTGGCACGGGTACAGGAGGTGGTCGGCGTACCGGTATTCGCCAATGGCGAGGTGTGGACGCTGGACGACTGGCGTCGCTGCCGCGAGATCAGCGGCGTGGATGACATCATGCTGGGCCGTGGCCTGGTGTCACGGCCGGGCCTGGCGCGGCAGATCGCAGCGGTCCGGGCCGGTGAAGAACCGCAGGAAATGAGCTGGGCCGAGCTGCAGCCGCTGCTGCTCGACTTCTGGCAGCAGGCACGGCGCAAGCTGGCACCACGCTATGCGCCGGGGCGACTGAAGCAGTGGCTGGCGATGCTTACCCGTACCTACCCGGAAGCTGTCGCGCTGTTCGCCGAGGTGCGCCGCGAACAGGATTGCGAGCGCATCGACCAGCTGCTTGCGCCATTTCCATAGGGTGCGCTGTGCGCACCGCCTGCCAGGCATGAATGTGTGCCTCTTGCCCTGTTGGTCGTGAGCAATTTTCCAGGTCTTGAAAAATGTCCGAGTGACCTCAGATAAGTGACTGCGGGATGCCGAAGTCGGGTTCCGCGATATGACACTTGCTGAAATTTCAGGAGATTACTCATGAGCAACTTACTGTCTCTGGCCCCACTGTTTCGCCAGTCTGTCGGTTTCGACCGTTTCAACGATCTTTTTGAATCTGCCCTGCGCAGCAATGACGCCGGCAGTTCCTACCCGCCCTACAACGTCGAGAAGCATGGCGAGGACCACTACCGCATCGTGGTCGCGGCTGCCGGCTTCGAGGAAGACGACCTGGAGTTGCAGGTCGAGCGTGGTGTGCTGACCGTGGTCGGCAACAAGCGTGACCGCAGCGCCGAGAGCATCAGCTACCTGCATCAGGGCATCGCCCAGCGTGCATTCAAGCTGTCGTTCCGCCTGGCTGACCATATCGAGGTCAAGGGTGCCAATCTGGTCAATGGCCTGCTCCATGTCGAGCTGGAGCGCATCGTGCCGGAAGAGGCCAAGGCCAAGCGCATTCCTATCGGCAGCCAGCGTCCGGCGCTGGAAAGCTGAGTCGATAGCTGATGATGAAGAAGGCGCCCCTTGGGGCGCCTTTTTCACTTCAGGCAAAAGCCTGGTTACGGCTGTTTCGTCGGTAGGATGCGCTGTGCGCACCGAGAGTGCTGTCCGGTTACGGTCGCTGCCTTTTCAGTAGTTCACGAAAGGCTTCCTGCGGCAATGGTTTGCTGAATAGATAGCCCTGATAGAGATAGCAGTCTTGCGCCTGCAGGAAGTCCAGTTGATCTTGCTGCTCGACGCCCTCAGCGATCAGCGCCAGGCCCAGGCTGCGCGCCATGGCGACGATTGCTCGGATGATCTCGGCATCGTTGGGGTCGTTGGTGGCGTCACGCACGAAGGACTGGTCGATCTTCAGCATGTCCACCGGCAGGCGCTTGAGATAGGTCAGCGAACTGTAGCCCGTGCCGAAATCGTCCATGGCGAAGCTGACGCCGTGCTTTTTCAGGCGCAGCATCTTGCCGACGGTGTCATCGATGTTCTGAATGACGATGCCTTCGGTGATCTCCAGCTTGAGCATGGCGTTGGGCAGTTGGCTGTCACGCAGGCTGGTCGCGACCCGTTCGACGAAATCGTGCTGGCGGAACTGGCGAGGGCTGATATTGACGCACAGGCTGAAGCGTTCGCTGTCGATCAAGCCGCCCACGAGTAGCTGGGAGCAGAAATGGCAGGCCTCGGCCAGCACCCAGCCACCGACTTCGACGATCAGTCCGCTTTCTTCCAGCACCTGGATGAACTGCGCGGGCGACTGTGGTCCCAGCTGCGGATGCAGCCAACGCAGTAGCGCCTCGGCGCCGACCACCTGGCCATCACGAGCGTCTACCTGGGGCTGGAAGTGCAGTTCGAACTCGCCACGTGCCAGGGCCAGGCGCAGATCGTTCTCCAGACGCAGACGTGCGCTGGCCGCTTCCTGCATGGTGGTGCGGAACAGCTGGATGGCGTTACGTCCGGAGTCCTTGGCGCGGTAGAGGGCAATATCGGCGCGCTTGAGCAGATCCGCCGGAGTATTGCCGTGATCGGGAATCAGGGCGACGCCGATGCTCGGGGTCACCTGCAGGCGGTGGCCGTCCAGCAGCATCGGTTCGGCGAGCAACTGGCGCAGCTTGTCGGCGATCTGGCGGACATGGCGGGTGACCTCCGAGCGCTTGCCCTCCAGGCCGGAGAGCAGCACCACGAATTCGTCGCCGCCCAGGCGGGCCACGGTGTCTTCGAGGCGCACGCTGGCTTCCAGGCGTGCGGTGACCAGACGCAGCACGGAGTCGCCGACGGGGTGGCCGAGTGAATCGTTGATGTGCTTGAAGTGGTCGAGGTCGAGAAACAGCAGGGCGCCGCGCAGATCATGGCGCTTGAGCAGGGCGATCTGCTGGGTCAGGCGGTCCATCAGCAGGGCGCGGTTGGGCAGGTTGGTCAACGCATCGTGGTAGGCCAGGTGCTGTACTTGCGCCTGCGCCTGCTTCAGTTCGCTGATGTCGCGTGCAGTGAGCAGCAGGCAGGGCACGCCATTGAGCTCGATGGGCTGCACGGAAACGTCGACCAGACGCACCTCACCGTCACGATGCTGGCCGTGCATTTCCAAGTGCAGCACCTTGCCCTGCTGAGCCAGGAGCTCGATCATCCGCACGCGCTCTTCGGGGTAGGCCCAGATGCTCAGCTCATGCACCGTGCGGCCGATCACCTCCCAGCCCTGGTAGCCGGTAATGCGGGTGAAGCCTTCGTTGACCTCGATGTAGCGCCCGCTGTCCCGTTCGGTGATGGTGATGGCGTCCGGACTGGAGTGGAAGGCCTTGGCGAACTTCTCTTCCGAGGCTTGCAGGCGCTGTTCGCGCAGCAGTCGCTCGCTGATATCGACCAGCGTGCCGACCATGCGCAGTGGTTGACCGGCCTCGTCGAGCTGCAGTTTGGCAGTGCTTTCGAGAAAGCGCAGGCCGCCATTTTTCAGTTGCACACGGTAGGTGACCTGATAGTGGCTGCGGTGCTCTTCGACCAGGCTCTGGTAGCTCTGACGCAGACTGCGTCGATCTTCCATCGGTACCTGACGGAAGAAGTCGAGGAAGGCACCTTCGAACGGTAGCGACTCCAGACCTTGCAGCTGGGAGGCCCGGGCGCTGGCAAACAGCCGACTGCTGGGAATGTGCCAGTCCCAGGTGCCCAGGTCGGCCGACTCCAGGGCAAGGCGCAGGCGCTGCTTGCTTTCGTTGAGTGCCTGCTCCTGCGCGCGCTGCTCGGTGATGTTGCGCACGGTGAGGACCAGGCAGGAAGTGCCGTTCAGCTCTATTTCGCCACCGAACAGCAAGTTACTGGTGACGCTGCCGTCGCGGCTGAACAGTCGTACCTCGAGGTTGTTCAGGCGCCCGGTCTGCACGGCGTCGAGCATACGCTGGCGGTCGCTGGGGTCAGCCCAGATGCCCAGCTCCAGTGAGGTGCGGCCCACGGCTTCGGCGCTGCTCCAGCCAAATTGCTGCTCGAAACTCGGGTTGACCTCGATGAAGCGGCCGGTCGCCCGGTCAGTGATGGCCACCGCATCGGGCGTATGCATGAAGGCCTTGGCGAACTTTTCCTCACTGGCGCGCAGGGCGTTTTCTGCGCGCTTGCGTTCGCTGGTATCGAGGAAGGTGCAGAGCATCAGGCGCTCGCCCTGCAGCTCGATGTACTGGCTCGACAGTACGCCATCGAGAATATCGCCATCACGGGTGCGCAGTTGTACTTCCTGAATCACCGGCTCGCGGCTCAGTGGCGCTTGCTGGCGCAACTGATCGCGCTGGCTGGCGTGAACCCAGAGATTCAGCTCATGGGTGGGGCGGCCAAGAATGTCGCTGGCGTTCCAGCCGAAGGCGTGGGTGAAGTGTTGGTTGACCTCGACGATCTCACTGGTGTCGTAGCGCACCAGCATCATGATGTCCGGGCTCAGGCGAAACAGGCTGGCGAAGCGTTCCTCGGAGGCGCGCAGGGCCTCGGCACGCTCCTGCTGGGCGCTGATGTCGCGGATCACGCCGAACATACGCGGCCGACCATCGGCCTCGCGTTGCAGACTGCCGGTGATCTCCAGCCAGTGCAGGCTCCCGTCCGGCCAGCGGATGCGGTGGCGCAGGGCGTTGGCAATCTGTTCGCCCTTGAGGATGGCGTCGAATTTAGCCAGAACGTCGGCGCGTTCCTCTTCGGGGATCAGCTCGATGTAGTGCAGTTCTCGCGTGACCGGGCGATTGGGATCGAGGCCGAACAGTGCCTGGGCGCCGCGCGACCAGTTCACCTGGCCACTACGAATGTCCCAATACCAGGTGCCGAGGTGCGCGCCGTTCAGCGCAGCTAGCAAACGCGGCGCGTCTTGCCAGGTTTGCTCGAATTCGGCGGGATCCATCGCCGGTATATGTGGCAGGGGCGGGGTCTGGTCAGTCGATCTGGCCATGGCCGTACCTTCCTCCGGAGTGCGCGATGTGCGGGGCGGGCTTTAGAGGCATGTAGATAGGTTTTTGTCGTTATGTCGCCACGTTAGTCTCAGTTCGGATGCCTATGCAAGATCATCCCGCTGGCTGTCGAGCAAATCCATGAATGCCCGTGCGGCATTCGACAGGGTGCGCTCGGTATGCAGGATGTAGCCCAACTGGCGGGTCAGCTGGATGCCCGGTATCGGCAGGCGCGCGACCTGATCATCGAGCATGGTTCGGGGCAGCACGCTCCAGGCCAGGCCGATGGAGACCATCATCTTGATGGTTTCCAGGTAGTTGGTGCTCATGGCGATATTGGGTGTCAGGCTCTGGGCCTCGAACAGGCGCTGGACGATATGATGGGTGAAGGTGTTGCCGCCGGGAAATACGGCTGGGTGCTGCGCCACGTCGGCCAGGCTGATCATTTGGCTGCGGGCCAGTGGGTGTTCCGGTGCGGCGACGAAATCCAGAGGGTCGTCCCACACGGCGACGGCGCGGATCGGCTCACGTGTTTCCGGGGCTAGGGTGATCACCGCCAGTTCGGCGCGGCCATGCAGGACTTCTTCGTACGCGACCTCCGAGTCGAGGAACTGGATATCCAGCGCCACCTGCGGATGGGCGCGGGTAAAGGCGCGCAGCAGGGCGGGCAGACGATGCAGACCGATGTGGTGGCTGGTCGCCAGGGTCAGGCGGCCGCTGACTTCACCGGAGAGGTTGGTCAGCGCGCGACGGGTATCGTCCAGCACGTTGAGAATCTGGTAGGCGCGCGGCAACAGGGCGCGGCCGGCTTGGGTCAGGCCAATCTCGCGTCCGAGGCGGTCGAACAGACGCACGCCCAGTTGCTGTTCCAGGCCGGCGATGCGCTTGCTCACGGCAGGCTGGGTCAGGTGCAGGCGCTCGCCGGCTTCGGAAAAGCTGCCGGTTTCGGCAATGGCGATGAAGGCATTGAGGTTGGCCAGATCCATGGAGCGCTCCGGGTCAGTAATGATGCGCTGAGCATACATTCCTCTTCGGAATCCTTTGAATAAAAAATATGAATTTGAGTTATTTCGTGCCTGGCAATAGCATTCTCCCCATAAGCCGAAGGGCCATTTTCGCCCAGGCATAGAAAGGTGCACTTCTGACGCCGGGCGGTGATAACGCAGGCAGTTTGCGGATGTGCTCAAAAGGCGCTGATGAGGTAAGGCTGATGACTGGCAAGACGCTCTACGACAAGCTCTGGGACATGCACGAAGTGAAACGTCGCGACGACGGTTCTTCGTTGATCTACATCGATCGTCACATCCTTCACGAAGTGACCTCGCCGCAGGCCTTTGAGGGCCTGCGCCTGGCCGGACGCAAGCCGTGGCGCATCGATGCCAATATCGCCACGCCGGATCACAACGTGCCGACAACCAAGGCCGAGCGTCAGGGTGGCCTCGAGGCCATCGCCGATGAGGTTTCGCGCATTCAGGTGCGGACTCTGGACGAGAACTGCGATGACTTCGGCATCCTCGAGTTCAAGATGAATGACGTACGCCAGGGCATCGTCCATGTGGTTGGTCCGGAGCAGGGCGCTACCTTGCCGGGCATGACCGTGGTCTGCGGCGACTCGCACACGTCCACCCATGGCGCCTTCGGTGCGCTGGCCCACGGCATCGGCACCTCCGAGGTCGAGCATGTGCTCGCCACCCAGTGCCTGGTGGCCAAGAAGATGAAGAACATGCAGGTGCGCGTCGAAGGCAAGCTGCCGTTCGGCGTCACCGCCAAGGACATCGTGCTCGCCGTGATCGGCAAGATCGGCACGGCCGGCGGTAATGGCCACGCGCTGGAGTTCGCCGGCAGCGCCATCCGCGACCTGTCTCTGGAAGGGCGCATGACCATCTGCAACATGTCCATCGAGGCTGGTGCCCGTGTGGGCCTGGTGGCGGTGGACGAGAAAACCATCGCCTACGTCAAGGGCCGTCCATTCGCGCCCAAGGGCAGCGACTGGGACAAGGCCGTGGCGCAATGGCAGAGCCTGGTGTCTGACGCCGATGCGGTGTTCGACACTGTGGTCGAATTGAAAGCTGAAGACATCAAGCCGCAAGTCAGCTGGGGTACCTCGCCGGAGATGGTTTTGGCCGTCGACCAGAACGTGCCGGACCCGGCCGCCGAAGCCGACCCGGTGAAGAAGGACTCGATCACCCGCGCACTGAAGTACATGGGCCTGAGCGCCAACCAGCCGATCACCGATATCCAGCTTGATCGCGTATTCATCGGCTCCTGCACCAACTCGCGCATCGAAGACCTGCGCGCTGCTGCCGAGGTGGCCAAGGGACGCAAGGTCGCCAGTACCGTCAAGCAAGCCATGGTGGTGCCGGGTTCCGGCCTGGTGAAGCAGCAGGCCGAGGCCGAGGGGCTGGACAAGATCTTCATCGAGGCCGGTTTCGAATGGCGTGAGCCAGGCTGCTCCATGTGCCTGGCGATGAACCCGGACAAGCTGGGCAGCGGCGAGCATTGCGCCTCCACCTCCAACCGCAACTTCGAAGGCCGCCAGGGCGCCGGTGGTCGTACCCACCTGGTGAGCCCTGCCATGGCTGCCGCTGCTGCAGTAACCGGTCGTTTCATCGACGTTCGCGAATTGATCCAGGCCTGAGGAGCTAGATGATGAAAGCCTTTACCCAACACACCGGCCTGGTCTGTCCGCTCGACCGTGCCAACGTCGACACCGATCAGATCATTCCCAAGCAGTTCCTGAAATCGATCAAGCGCACCGGCTTTGGTCCGAACCTGTTCGACGAATGGCGTTACCTGGATGTCGGCCAGCCGAACCAGGACAACTCCAAGCGCCCGATCAACAAGGATTTCGTGCTCAACTTCCCGCGCTACCAGGGCGCCAGCGTGCTGCTGGCCCGCGAGAACTTCGGCTGCGGCTCTTCGCGCGAGCACGCGCCGTGGGCACTGGACGAGTACGGTTTCCGCACGGTGATCGCGCCGAGCTTCGCCGACATCTTCTTCAATAACAGCTTCAAGAACGGCCTGCTGCCGATCGTCCTCAAGGACGAAGAAGTCGATGCGCTGTTCGAGCAGGCCGAGGCCACCGAGGGTTACCAGTTGACCGTCGATCTCGAGGCGCAAACCGTGACTCGCCCTGATGGCGTGCAGTACAGCTTCGAGGTCGATGCCTTCCGTAAGCATTGTCTGCTCAACGGCCTGGACGACATTGGTCTGACCCTGCAGGATCAGGACGCGATCAAGGCGTTCGAGGTCGGTTACCAGCAGAGCAGCCCCTGGCTGTTCGGCGCAATCAAGTAGGGTGTGCGGGGCCGCCTAGGCTGTGCGCACTGACTGATTCACTGTTTAAATGGTGCGCACGGCGCACCCTACTGCGTATTGAGGATGCAATGAGCAAGCAGATTCTGGTTCTCCCCGGCGACGGTATCGGCCCGGAAATCATGGCCGAGGCGGTCAAGGTGCTGAACCTGGCCAACGACAAGTACGCTCTGGGCTTCGAGCTGAGCTTCGATGATCTGGGCGGCGCCGCTATCGACCGTTATGGCGTGCCGCTGGCTGACGAGACCCTGGCGCGCGCCAGGGCTGCCGATGCTGTGCTGCTCGGTGCCGTTGGCGGGCCGAAGTGGGATGCCATCGATCCGGCCATTCGCCCGGAGCGCGGCCTGCTGAAAATCCGCTCGCAATTGGGTCTGTTCGGCAACCTGCGTCCGGCCATCCTCTACCCGCAACTGGCCGAGGCCTCCAGCCTCAAGCCGGAAGTGGTTGCTGGCCTGGATATCCTCATCGTCCGTGAGCTGACCGGTGGCATCTACTTCGGCCAGCCGCGCGAGAGCAAGGTGCTGGAAAACGGCGAGCGCATGGCGTACGACACCCTGCCGTACAGCGAGAGCGAAATCCGCCGCATCGCCAAGGTCGGTTTCGACATGGCGCGCGTGCGTGGCAAGAAGCTGTGCTCGGTGGACAAGGCCAACGTCCTGGCCTCCAGCCAACTGTGGCGCGCCGTGGTCGAGGAAGTGGCCAAGGACTACCCAGACGTCGAATTGAGCCATATGTACGTCGACAACGCTGCCATGCAGCTGGTGCGCGCACCCAAGCAATTCGACGTGATGGTCACCGACAACATGTTTGGTGACATTTTGTCTGACGAAGCTTCAATGCTGACCGGCTCCATCGGCATGCTGCCGTCGGCATCCTTGGACGCCAATAACAAGGGCATGTACGAGCCTTGCCATGGCTCCGCGCCGGACATCGCCGGCAAGGGCATCGCCAACCCGCTGGCCACTATTCTCTCGGTCTCCATGATGCTGCGTTACAGCTTCGGCCAGGTCGCTGCCGCCGATGCCATCGAGAAGGCGGTGAGCCTGGTACTGGATCAGGGCCTGCGCACGGGCGACATCTGGTCCGAAGGCAAGACCAAGGTCGGTACTGCTGCGATGGGTGATGCAGTGGCCTCCGCGCTGCGTAGTCTGTAATCTTCCCAGCCCCGCCGGTGTGGTTCCGGCGGGCTGTTTATATAGGTGTAGTCGTTATGAAACGTGTAGGTCTGATCGGTTGGCGTGGCATGGTCGGTTCCGTGCTCATGCAGCGCATGCTGGAAGAACGGGACTTCGACCTGATCGAGCCGGTGTTCTTCACCACTTCCAATGTCGGTGGCCAAGGCCCTGCCATCGGCAAGGACATCGCGACGCTGAAAGATGCCTACAGCATTGATGACCTCAAGGGCCTGGACGTGATCCTGACCTGCCAGGGCGGCGACTACACCAATGAAGTATTCCCCAAGCTGCGTGAAGCCGGCTGGCAGGGCTACTGGATCGATGCGGCCTCCAGCCTGCGCATGGATGACGACTCGGTGATCGTGCTCGATCCGGTCAACCGCAAGGTGATCGACCAGGCACTGGACGCCGGCACCAGGAACTACATAGGCGGCAACTGCACCGTCAGCCTGATGCTGATGGCTCTCGGTGGCCTGTACGAGGCTGGTCTGGTGGAGTGGATGAGTGCCATGACCTATCAGGCTGCTTCCGGGGCTGGCGCGCAGAATATGCGTGAGCTGATCAAGCAGATGGGCGCGATCAACGGTGCCGTTGCCGATGAATTGGCCGACCCGGCCAGCGCCATCCTCGACATCGACCGCAAGGTGGCCGAGGCCATGCGTGGCGAAGGCTTTCCGGTCGACAACTTCGGTGTGCCGCTGGCTGGCAGCCTGATCCCCTACATCGACAAGGAACTGCCGAACGGGCAGAGCCGTGAAGAGTGGAAGGCTCAGGCCGAAACCAACAAGATTCTCGGTCGTTTCAAGAACCCGATCCCGGTCGATGGCATTTGCGTGCGCATCGGTGCCATGCGCTGCCACAGCCAGGCGCTGACCATCAAACTGAACAAGGACGTGCCGATGGCCGACATCGAAGGCCTGATCAGCCAGCACAATCCGTGGGTCAAGCTGGTGCCGAACCATCGCGAAGATTCCATCCGCGACCTCGGCCCGACTGCCGTGACCGGCACCCTCAGTGTTCCTGTCGGTCGTCTGCGCAAGCTCAACATGGGTTCGCAGTACCTGGGCGCGTTCACTGTCGGTGACCAACTGCTGTGGGGCGCTGCCGAGCCGCTGCGCCGCATGCTGCGGATTCTGCTGGAGCGTTAACCGCCAGGCTGATATCCAGCGTCAAGCAAAGCCCTTCTGTCCTGGCAGAGGGGCTTTGTTTTTTCTGGGGGCGCAAGCTGATTGCCTGGGCGATGGGGCGCAGTTACAGTGCCGCTCCCTCTGTGTCGCAGGTCCGCTCATGAGTCAGTCCATCAATATCGCCGTGATTGGCGCCACCAGCAACGTCGGCGAAGCGCTGGTCGAGTTGCTCGAAGAGCGTGAGTTCCCTGTGAAGGATCTGCATCTGCTGGCCAGCAACGAGTCGGCTGGGCAGAGTCTTTCTTTCCGTGGTCGGCAGGTGCGGGTCAGGTCGCTCGATGCCTTCGATTTCACTCAGGTGCAACTGGCTTTCTTTGCCGCAGGTTCTGAAGTGACACGCACCCATCAGGAGCGCGTGGTCGCAGCCGGTTGTTCCGTTATCGATCTGAGCGCTGCTTTTTCGCTGGATCAGGCGCCATGCGTATTGCCCGAGCTCGGCGCCACGGGCTTGCCGGCATTGACCGCGCCTTGGTGCGTCAGTGCGCCGACGCCTTCGGCGGTTGCCTGTGCGTTGGTACTGGCGGCACTGAAGCCTGTACTAAAGCCGCAGCAGTTGCAGGTGACGGCCATGCTGTCGATTTCCACGCTGGGGCGCAGTGGTGTTCAGGAGCTGGCACGGCAGACTGCCGAGCTGCTCAACGCGCGCCCACTGGAGCCCAAGACGGTGGATCGCCAGATCGCGTTCAATCTGCTGGCGCAGGTCGGCGAGGTGGATGATCAAGGGCATGCTCAGCTGGAGAAGCGCCTGGCCGCCGAGATTCGACAATTGTTGAGTCTGCCTGAGCTTCCGGTCGCAGCGACCTGCGCCTTGGTGCCAGTATTCTTTGGCGATAGTCTCGCGCTGGGTGTGTATGCTGATTCGGATATCGATATCAGTGCCGTGCAGCAGTTGCTCGAGGTCGCGCAAGGGATCGAGTTGGTAGAGGCCGGCGACTACCCGACTGCAGTGGGTGATGCGGTGGGGCAGGATCAGGTGTACGTGGGGCGTATCCGTCGCGGCGTGAGCGATCCAAGGCAACTCAATTTGTGGATTGCGTCTGATAATGTAAGAAAAGGCGCTGCCCTGAATGCTGTGCAGATAGCTGAGTTATTGATAAAACACTATCTGTAAAAGATACTTACCTAGAAATTTGAAGAATCTTTCTAGCTTGGCAATACTGGCTGAGTTGATTGCTGAATGGGGAGCCGCTCGTGGAGCGGAGGCAGGCAGCAGTTCTCAAGACCCTCTCGCATGCCGAGAAAAAGATAAAACAAGGGATAACGCTATGGTTCGGGTTCGCAAACTGGTGCTGGCAATCGCAGCCGCTTCCGCGCTGTCTTCCGGTATGGCGCATGCGCTGGGGTTGGGTGAAGTTACCCTGCAATCGTCGCTGAATCAGCCGTTGGTAGCGGAGATCGAATTGCTGGAAGTGCGCGATCTTGCTTCCAATGAGGTGATTCCCAGTCTCGCGTCTCCTGAGGAGTTCGTCAAAGCGGGCGTCGATCGTCAGTACTTTCTGACCGACCTCAAGTTCACTCCGGTGTTGAAGCCCAACGGCAAGAGCGTTATTCGCATCACGTCGAGCAAGACCGTGCGCGAGCCCTACCTCAATTTCCTGGTTGAAGTGCTCTGGCCGAACGGTCGCCTGCTGCGTGAATACACCCTGCTGCTCGATCCGCCACTTTATTCCCCGCAAACGGCCGTCGCCGCTGCTCCGCAGCTGCCGGTCGCCGCACCTGCACCGCGTCCGGCCTCCGCTCCAGCGCCTGCGCCACGCAGCGTTGCTCCTGCACCTGCACCGCGTCCTGCTGCGCCAGCGCCTGCAGCGCGCGCCATTTCCGGTAGCGAATACAAAACCACTGCTAACGATACGCTCTGGGAAATCGCCCAGCGTGTTGGCGGTGGTTCGGTCAATCAGACCATGCTGGCTATCCAGGACCTGAATCCGGATGCCTTCATTGGCGGCAATATCAATCGCATGAAGAGCGGTCAGGTGTTGCGTCTGCCAGACGAGCAGCAGATTCGCAGCCGCAGCAATGCCGAGGCGATCGCTCAGGTCTCCGAGCAGAATGCAGCCTGGCGTGAAGGTCGTGCCGTTGCCTCGCGTCAACTGGATGCCACTCGCCGTACCACTGCTGGCGCGGCACCGGCGACTACGGAGGCGGGCGACAGTCTTAAGTTGGTTGCTGCTGAGGCTGGTCAGGCCACTCGCGGTAGCGATACCGGTTCGGCTGGAAGCAAGGCACTGGCTGACAAGCTGGCAGTGACTCAGGAAAGTCTGGATTCGACCCGTCGCGAGAACGCCGAGCTGCAGAGCCGTGTAGGTGATCTGCAAAGCCAGCTGGACAAGTTGCAGCGTCTGGTGGAGCTGAAGGACAGTCAGTTAGCCAAGATGCAGGCCGACCTGTCGGCAGCGCCCGAAGCGCCTGCTCCTGCTGCAACGCAAGAGCCGCCTGCGGAAACTCCGGCAGCGGCGCCTGAAGCCGCGCCGCCCGCTGCGCAAGCGACAACGCCGCCGACTACGCCGCCTGAGGAGGCGGCGCCTGACTACAACTATTCCGAGGAACCGGCTGCGCCTGTCGAGGACAGCGCCGCCGCAACCCAACAGCCGGCCAGTGAGCCGGCTGCTGCCGTTGAGCCAGCCGCCCCGGTCAAGCCGGCCGAAGCAGCCAAACCTGCTACACCTGCTCCTGCGCCTGCACCGGCCCCACAGAGCTTCATCGATGACCTGCTGGCTAACCCGATGACACTGGGTTTGGCCGGTGGTGGTGCGCTTCTGCTCCTGCTGGTTGGCTTGATGGCGCTGTCGCGCCGCAACGCCCAGAAAGAGTCCGAGCTGCAAGATGACCTGGCTGACGACTTGTCTCAGGAGCAGGTGTTCGCCTCCGATCTGGACATGCCCGAAGACAGCTTCGCAGGCCTTGACGACGAGCCTGTCCAGGCCGTTCAGGGCGCTGGCGAAGACCGCGTTACGGCGCAGACTGGCGACGCGCTGGGCGAGGCCGATATCTATATTGCTTACGGGCGCTTCAATCAGGCGGCCGAACTGCTGCAGAACGCCATCAATGACGAGCCACATCGTGCCGATCTGCGTCTGAAGCTGATGGAAGTCTATGCCGAGCTGGGCGATCGCGAAGGCTTTGCCCGTCAGGATAACGAACTGCGCGAGATCGGCGGTGTGAATGCCGAAGCCGAGCAGCTGAAGTCCAAGTATCCGGCGATCGCTGCCTTCGCGGGGGCGGGTGCCGTAGCGGCCGCTGCCTCCGCCGATGACGACATGGGCGAGTTCAGTCTGGACGACCTCAGCCTGGATGAGCCGGCTGCTGAGGCGTCTGCTTCCACTGGTGGTGATCTGGATGACGCCTTCGATCTGAGTCTCGACGATCTGGAGGCTGATCTGGAGAGTGATGTTCAGTCAGCCAGGACTGAGCAAGCGCCGTTGTCGCTGGGCGATGATCTGGACTTCGGTCTGGTCGATGAGCCCGCCGCGCCGGCAGCTTCTGCCGATGACGATCTGAGCTTCGATCTGGCCCTGGATGATGACAAGGTTGAATTGTCCCGGCCGAGCGACGATCTGTCCGCCTTCAGCCTGGACCTGGATGAACCTGCTCCAGCAGCCAGCGACGAAGTTGATGATTTCCTGCTGAGCCTCGATGACGATGCGCCGCTGAACCCGTCGGCTGACGATCTTTCCGATTTGAGCATCGATCTGGCTGAAGAAACGCCGTCTGCCAATCTCGATCTGCCGGCTGACTTCGATCTCTCGCTCGAAGATGAAACTCCGGCTCAGCAGGCTGTCGCGCCTGATAGCTTCGCCGCGCAGCTGGACGAGGTGACCGCTGAGCTGGATCAGCTGTCGACTGATTTCGAAGAGCCGCAAGCAGCTCCGCTGGCACCGGCCAATAGCCTGTCCAGTGATCTGGATGGCGATGATGACTTCGACTTCCTGTCCGGTACCGATGAAACCGCGACCAAGCTGGATCTGGCCCGGGCCTATATCGACATGGGCGACACTGAAGGTGCCCGCGACATTCTTGATGAAGTGGTTGCCGAGGGCAGTGATGCTCAGCAGCAGGAAGCTCGCGAGATGATTGCCAAGATGGTTTGATTGAAAGATGTCTGATGCAGTACCTGTAGCGGCCGCCGAAATGGCGGCCGCTGGCTTTTTCAGAATCGCTCTGGGTCTCGAATACAAGGGCGCACGTTATCGTGGGTTCCAACGCCAGGGCGCGAATGTTCCGTCGATCCAGGGTCATCTGGAAACTGCCTTATCCAAAGTCGCTGGTGGTGCCCCGGTCAGCATTCTGTGCGCCGGACGTACCGATGCCTCTGTGCATTCCAGTGGTCAGGTGGTGCATTTCGATACCACTGTCGAGCGTTCGCTGCACGCCTGGATCATGGGTGCCAACATGAATTTGCCCGGTGACATCAGCGTGACCTGGGCGAAGGTGATGCCGGCGCACTTTCATGCACGCTTCTCGGCCATGGCGCGACGTTACCGCTACGTGATCTACAACGATCCGATTCGTCCGGCGCACATGGCTGAGGAAGTCACCTGGAATCATCGACCGCTGAATGTGGCGCGCATGCGTGAAGCGGCCCTGGCGCTGGTAGGCACTCATGATTTCAGCGCCTTCCGGGCAACCCGCTGCCAGGCCAAGTCACCGATCAAGACCGTGCACCACCTGCAACTGATCGAGCATGGCCGCTTCATCGTGCTGGATATCCGCGCCAATGCTTTTCTGCACCATATGGTGCGTAACATCGCCGGTGTGCTGATGACCATTGGTGCGGGCGAGCGGCCGCCGGAATGGGCGCGCGAGGTGCTCGAGCGCGGCGATCGACATAGCGGGGGAGTGACAGCGCACCCCTACGGTCTATATCTGATACAGGTCGATTACCCGGAGGAGTTCGAATTGCCGCAGCGCTATCTGGGGCCGCATTTTCTCTCTGGTCTTCCGGACGTGCGACAGCCATAACCCTTTGTTACCATCCAAACCCGCATGGCGAGAGGCATGAACGTGACGGTCGTACGCAGCAAGATTTGTGGTATCACCCGCATCGAGGATGCCCTGGCGGTGGTGGAGGCGGGAGCCGACGCTATTGGCCTGGTGTTCTACGGGAAAAGCCCGCGAGCAGTCAGCGTCGAGCAGGCCGCTGCGATCCTGCATGCCTTACCGCCGTTCGTGACCACTGTCGGGCTGTTCGTCGACATGCCGCGCGACGAGCTGCTGCAGTTGCTGCAGCGCCTGCCGCTGGATCTGCTGCAGTTTCACGGTGACGAGTCGCCAGCCGACTGTGAAGGCTATGGCCGCCCCTATATCAAGGCGCTGCGGGTTCGCCCCGGTGAGGACGTGACGGCCGCCATGGCGCCCTACACTGGTGCACGGGGTATTCTGCTGGATACCTTCGTCGAGGGCGTGCCGGGTGGTACGGGCGCTTCGTTCGATTGGTCGCTGGTGCCTGAAGATGCCGCCAAGCCAATCATCCTGGCCGGCGGCCTGGATGCAGGCAATGTCGCGACGGCTATTCGCCAGGTGCGGCCCTATGCCGTGGATGTCAGCGGTGGGGTAGAGGCCAGTAAAGGCATAAAGGATGCAGACAAGATTCGTGCATTCGTGCGGGCGGTGCGTGCTCGATGTGACGGCGATTGAAGCAGGGCCGTCAATTAGCCTGTCACGCCGCCCTGGCTCGTTTCGACGGGCGCTAGGTGCGGCAGAAAAGAATTGCTGGAGATGGGCGTTTCATGATGAGGCGTTCATCCGAACCAACGGTTATGGAGAAATGACAGCATGAGCAACTGGTTGGTAGACAAACTCATTCCCTCGATCATGCGTTCCGAGGTGAAGAAGAGCTCTGTGCCCGAGGGCCTGTGGCACAAATGTCCGTCCTGTGATGCCGTGCTCTACCGTCCTGAGCTGGAAAAGACGCTCGACGTCTGCCCCAAGTGCAATCACCACATGCGTATCGGCGCTCGTGCGCGTATCGACATCTTCCTCGATGCCGAGGGGCGCGAGGAGATCGGTGCTGATCTGGAACCGGTCGATCGCCTGAAATTTCGCGACAGCAAGAAGTACAAGGATCGTCTGGCTGGTGCGCAGAAGCAGACCGGCGAGAAGGACGCCCTGATCTCAATGAGCGGCACCCTCGAAGGTATGCCGATCGCCGTTTGCGCGTTCGAGTTCTCCTTCATGGGTGGCTCCATGGGTGCCATCGTCGGTGAGCGTTTCGTCCAGGCGGCCAATGTCGCACTGGAAAAACGCTGCCCGCTGGTGTGCTTCTCCGCTTCGGGCGGTGCGCGCATGCAGGAAGCGCTGATCTCGCTGATGCAGATGGCCAAGACTTCCGCCGCCCTGGCGCGTCTGCGTGAAGAAGGCCTGCCGTTCATTTCCGTGCTGACTGACCCGGTCTACGGTGGTGTTTCCGCCAGCCTGGCAATGCTTGGAGATGTCATCGTGGCCGAGCCGAAGGCGCTGATCGGTTTCGCCGGCCCGCGTGTTATCGAGCAGACCGTGCGCGAGAAACTGCCGGAAGGCTTCCAGCGTAGCGAGTTCCTCATCGAACATGGTGCCATCGACATGATCATTCCGCGCGATGAACTGCGTCCGCGCCTGGCTCGTCTGCTTGCGCAGATGATGAATCGTCCCTCTCCGGTTTCCCTGCCGGCCACTGCATGACCGAGCGTAGCCTGGGCGAGTGGCTCGCCTATCTCGAGCAGTTGCATCCTTCGGCCATCGACATGGGCCTGGAGCGCTCGCGTGAGGTGGCGCAGCGGCTCGGCCTGGGCAAGCCTGCGCCATTGGTGATTACCGTCACCGGTACCAATGGCAAGGGCTCTACCTGCGCCTTTCTCGCCAGTCTGATCGCCGCCCAGGGGCAGCGCGTCGGTGTCTACAGTTCACCGCACCTGCTGCGTTACAACGAACGTGTGCTTGTGCAGGGGCGAGAAGCCAGCGACGAAGAGTTGTGCCAGGCTTTTGCGGCGGTCGAAGCCGCGCGTGGCGAGATCTCCCTGACCTATTTCGAGATGGGTACGCTGGCGGCCTTCTGGCTGTTCGAGCGTGCTCAGCTGGATGCCGTGGTGCTCGAAGTTGGCCTCGGCGGGCGCTTGGATGCGGTTAATCTGGTCGATGCCGATCTGGCGCTGGTCACCAGCATCGGGCTGGATCACGCTGACTGGCTGGGCGATACCCGTGAATCGGTCGCCTTCGAAAAGGCCGGGATCATGCGCGCCGGCATGCCTGCGTTGTGCGGTGACCTCGACCCTCCGCTGCCATTGCTGCAGCAAGCAGTCACGTTGGATGCGCCGCTGTTCCTGCGCAGTCGTGACTATGACCTAAGCGTGCAAGCGCAGGACTGGTCCTGGTATGGCTCTGACGTAAAAGGCCAGGTACTGCGACTCGAGCAGCTGCCGCTTCTTGATCTGCCAATGGAAAACGCGGCGCTGGCGTTGCAGGCTTATGCGCTTCTGCCGCTGCCGTGGAATCACCAGCAGATCGTCCAGGCCCTGCTCGCCACGCGGGTAACCGGGCGTCTGGATCGTCGCGCGCTGGATTGGCGAGGCAAGTCACTCACACTGTTGCTCGATGTTGGGCATAATCCTCATGCCGCCGATTATCTGGCGCAGCGCCTGGAAAGTCGCCCGCTGGCCGGGCAGCGCTGGGCGGTGTTCGGTTTGTTGGTCGACAAGGATCTGCCCGGCGTGGTGTCGCCACTGCTGAGTCTGGTTTCTGGTTGGGCCGTGGCGCCGCTGGATACGCCGCGTTCACGCTCTGCCGATAACCTGGCCGAGCACCTGCGGGGGCAGGGCGCGGTGGTGGTGCAGTACCCGGATGTGCGTACCGCGCTCGATGCGCAGTGCGAGCAGGCGGCAGAGGGTGACGAGATACTGTTGTTCGGATCGTTTTTCTGCGTGGCCGAGGCCCTGGATTGGCTGGCCCGCCCGGCTTGATAAGGGGATTGGGAATGGCAATGCTGGACAGTGGGCTCAAGCAGCGCATGGTCGGTGCTCTGGTGCTGGTGGCGCTGGCGGTGATTTTCCTGCCTATGCTGCTGTCGCGCGAGGATGAGATGCGCCGCGTGGTAGTGGATGCGCCGGCCATGCCGCAAGCGCCGGCTGCTGCCGAGATCATCGTGCAGCCTGCCGAGGTCGTCGAGCCCGAGGAGTTGCTGCAGGAGCCGGTTCCCGTCGAAGAGGTGGAGCCTCAGATCGTCGAGGTGCCTGAGCAGCCCAAGCCGACCCCGCTGCCTGTCGTGCAGCAGAGCAAGCCCGATCCGGTCAAGACCGAACAGGCTGCGAGCGCTGCTCCAGCAAAGCCGGAAGGCCGCCTGGACGCCAATAGTCTGCCGATCAGCTGGTCGGTACAGTTGGCCAGTCTGTCCAGTCGGGCTGGAGCAGAAAATCTGCAGAAAACGCTGCGCAGTCAGGGTTACAACGCCTATATCCGTACTTTCGACGGCATGAATCGGGTGTTTGTCGGTCCGTTGATCGAGCGCGCCGAGGCCGAGCGTCTGCGTGACCAGCTCAACCGCCAGCACAAACTCAGCGGTTTTGTCGTGCGCTTCCAGCCGGAAGCAGGCTAAGCACGCAAGGGACTTTGCAGTGCCTGGTTACCCGATACGCCGGGCTCTGCTAGAATGCTCCGCCTTTTCCGCTGGTAGGCCGCACCGTGGTATTCACCTGGGTCGATTGGGCGATCATCGCCGTCATCGCCATTTCTAGTTTGATCAGTCTGAAGCGCGGCTTCGTCAAGGAAGCCCTGTCGCTGCTGACCTGGATCATCGCAGGTGTGGTCGCCTGGATGTTCGGTGGCGCACTGGCCCAGCATCTCGTCGAATTTATCGAAACGCCTTCCGCGCGGGTCATTGCAGCCTGTGCCATTCTCTTCATCGCCACCTTGCTGGTGGGCGCTCTGGTCAATTTCCTCATTGGCGAACTGATCCGTGTGACTGGCCTGTCCGGTACCGACCGTTTTCTCGGCATGGTATTCGGCGCCGCGCGTGGTGGTTTGTTGGTGGTGCTGCTGGTCGGGCTGATCAGCCTGGCACCCGTGGAACAGGATACGTGGTGGCAACAGTCACAGCTGGTGCCGCATTTTCTGATGGTCGCCGACTGGTCGAAGAACCTCATTCTGGGGTGGTCCGATCAGTGGTTTACCGGTGGATCGGCTCACCCAGCTGATCTGCTTTAAAAGAGTGACCGCTGCGGAGTAACCGCTGCATCGGTCGCTGAATTAGCCTGAACTATCTAGCAGGGGTCGTGGCACATGTGTGGCATCGTCGGTATCGTCGGTAAATCGAACGTCAATCAGGCGCTGTATGACGGGCTCACCGTCCTCCAGCACCGCGGCCAGGATGCTGCCGGTATTGTCACCAGCCATGATGGTCGCCTGTTCCTGCGCAAGGACAACGGTCTGGTGCGTGATGTGTTCCAGCAGCGGCATATGCAGCGCCTGGTCGGTCATATGGGCATCGGCCATGTGCGCTACCCGACTGCTGGTAGCTCCAGCTCGGCCGAAGCTCAGCCGTTCTACGTCAACTCGCCTTACGGCATCACCCTGGCGCACAACGGTAACCTGACCAACGTCGAGCAGTTGGCCAAGGAAATCTACGAGTCCGATCTGCGTCACGTGAACACCAATTCCGATTCGGAAGTGCTGCTCAACGTGTTCGCCCATGAGCTTGCCCAGCGCGGCAAGCTTCAGCCGACCGAAGAGGATGTGTTCGCCGCCGTTACCCACGTGCATGAGCGCTGCCTGGGCGGTTACGCCGTCGTCGCGATGATCACCGGTTATGGCATCGTCGGCTTCCGTGATCCTAACGGCATTCGCCCGATCGTCTTCGGCCAGCGCCATACCGATGAGGGCGTCGAGTACATGATCGCGTCCGAGAGCGTATCGCTGGACGTACTCGGCTTCACCCTGATCCGCGACCTGGCGCCGGGCGAGGCGGTCTACATCACCGAAGAGGGCAAGCTGTTCACCCGTCAGTGCGCGGCCAACCCGCAGTACGCGCCCTGCATCTTCGAGCACGTTTACCTGGCGCGCCCGGACTCGATCATGGACGGTATCTCGGTGTACAAGGCACGTCTGCGCATGGGCGAGAAACTGGCCGACAAGATTCTCCGTGAGCGTCCGGATCATGACATCGACGTGGTCATCCCGATTCCCGACACCAGCCGTACAGCGGCGCTGGAGCTGGCCAATCATCTGGGCGTGAAATTCCGCGAAGGTTTCGTCAAGAACCGCTATATCGGCCGTACCTTCATCATGCCCGGCCAGGCGGCACGCAAGAAATCCGTACGGCAAAAGCTCAACGCCATCGAGTTGGAGTTCCGCGGCAAGAACGTGATGCTGGTGGACGACTCAATCGTGCGTGGCACCACCTGCAAGCAGATCATTCAGATGGCCCGCGAGGCCGGTGCGAAGAACGTCTACTTCTGCTCGGCAGCCCCGGCGGTACGTTACCCGAACGTCTACGGCATCGATATGCCTAGCGCCCATGAGCTGATCGCGCACGGCCGGACCACTGAAGAGGTCTGCGAGTTGATCGGTGCCGACTGGCTGATCTACCAGGATCTGCCGGACCTGATCGAGGCGGTCAGCGGCAGCAAGAAGATCAAGATCGACAACTTCGACTGCGCGGTGTTCGACGGTAAGTACGTCACCGGCGACGTCGATGAAGCCTACCTGGACAAGATCGAGCAGGCGCGCAACGATGCCAGCAAGGTCAAATCGCAGGCCGTCAGCGCGATCATCGATCTGTATAACAACTGATTCGAGCGGGCAGGGCAGCGGTTCTGCCCGTTTCGATGGTGCGCACGGCGCACCCCGGCCCGTAGCCCGGATTGCATCCGGGTTACATTGCGTGAGGTAGCGATATGACACAGGAATGGGATGCCGGCAGGCTCGACAGCGACCTGGATGGCGTAGGCTTCGACACCCTGGCGGTGCGTGCAGGCCAGCACCGTTCGCCCGAGGGCGAGCATGGCGAGGCGTTGTACCTGACATCCAGTTACGTGTTCCGTACCGCTGCAGATGCCGCTGCACGCTTTGCTGGTGAGGTGCCGGGCAACGTCTATTCGCGTTATACCAACCCCACCGTGCGCACCTTCGAGGAGCGCATCGCCGCGCTGGAAGGCGCCGAGCAGGCGGTGGCCACTGCCTCCGGCATGTCGGCGATCCTCGCCATCGTCATGAGCCTGTGCAGTGGCGGTGACCATGTGCTGGTGTCGCGCAGTGTGTTCGGCTCCACCATCAGTCTGTTCGAGAAGTACCTCAAGCGCTTCGGCATCGAGGTCGATTACGTGCCGCTGGCTGATCTCGATGCCTGGCGGGGTGCATTCAAGCCCAATACCAAGCTGTTGTTCGTCGAGTCGCCATCCAACCCGCTGGCCGAGCTGGTGGATATCGCCGCGCTTGCCGACATCGCTCACGCGCGCGGCGCGCTGCTGGCGGTGGACAACTGCTTCTGCACGCCGGCCCTGCAACAGCCGCTGAAGCTCGGTGCTGACGTCGTCATGCATTCCGCGACCAAGTACATCGATGGCCAGGGCCGTGGCCTGGGCGGTGTGGTGGCGGGGCGTAGCGAGCAGATGAAGGAAGTGGTCGGTTTCCTGCGTACCGCAGGTCCCACTCTTAGCCCGTTCAACGCCTGGATGTTCGTCAAGGGCCTGGAAACCCTGCGCATCCGCATGCAGGCGCAAAGTGAGAGTGCCCTGCAACTGGCGCTGTGGCTCGAGCAGCAGCCGCAGGTCGAGCGCGTGCATTACGCGGGGCTACCCAGCCATCCGCAGCATGAGCTGGCAAAAAAGCAGCAGAGTGCCTTCGGTGCCGTGGTCGGTTTCGAGGTCAAGGGCGGCCGTGATGCCGCCTGGAAGGTGATCGATGCCACGCGAGTCATCTCCATCACCACCAACCTCGGCGATACCAAGACCACCGTCGCCCATCCGGCTACCACCTCCCATGGCCGCCTGACTCCGCAGGAGCGTGCCAGCGCCGGCATTCGCGACAATCTGATCCGCGTCGCTGTGGGTTTGGAAGCGCTGGAGGACCTCAAGGCTGACCTGGCGCGCGGCCTGGCCGCGCTCTGAGCATGCTCGAGTGGGGAACGAATGACACGCCCAACAACGGGCGTGTCGCGCTGGTCACCGGTGCCGCGCGTGGCATCGGCCTGGGTATCAGTGCCTGGCTGATCACCGAGGGTTGGCAGGTGGTGTTGGCCGACGTCGACCGTGAACGTGGCTCCAGAGTGGCACGTGCCTTGGGTAATAACGCCTGGTTCGTGGCCATGGATGTGGCCAAGGAAGATCAGGTCAGCGTCGGCGTCGCCGAGGTGCTCGGTCAGTTCGGGCGTCTCGATGCGCTGGTGTGCAATGCCGCTATCTCCGATCCGCACACCCCGCCTGTGGAGTCGCTCGACCTCAAGCGCTGGAATCGCCTGCTGGCGGTCAACCTGACCGGCGCCATGCTGCTGGCCAAGCACTGTGCGCCCTATTTGCGTGGGCATCGCGGCGCCATCGTCAATATCACCTCTACCCGCGCCAGCCAGTCCGAGGCCGATTGTGAGGCGTATGCCGCGAGCAAGGGTGGTCTTGTCGCGCTCACTCACGCGCTGTCAATCAGCCTGGGGCCGGAGGTGCGCGTCAACTGCGTCAGCCCAGGCTGGATCGACTCTCGTGACCCGTCGCAGCAGCGCCTGGAGCCGCTGTCGGTGTTCGATCATGCGCAACATCCGGTCGGCCGTGTCGGCACGGTGGAGGATGTCGCGGCGCAGGTCGCCTGGCTGCTCTCCGATGCGGCCGGTTTTGTCACCGGGCAGGAGTTCGTCATCGACGGTGGCATGAGCCGCAAGATGATCTATCAGGATTGAATACCTGTGGGAACGAGCTCGACAGAAACGAAAAAGGCTCCCGAAGGAGCCTTTTTCACATGTGGCGTGAATTACATGTTGGGGTAATTCGGGCCACCGGTGCCTTCCGGCGCAACCCAGGTGATGTTCTGGGCCGGGTCCTTGATGTCGCAGGTCTTGCAGTGCACGCAGTTCTGCGCGTTGATCTGGAACTTCTTCTCGCCGTCTTCCTGCGTCACCACTTCGTACACGCCGGCCGGGCAGTAACGCTGCGCCGGTTCGTCATATAGCGGCAGGTTCTTCGCCAGCGGAATGCTCGGGTCGGTGAGCTTCAGGTGGCAGGGCTGCTCTTCTTCGTGGTTGGTGTTGGAGAGGAACACCGAGCTCAGTTTGTCGAAGCTCAGTTTGCCGTCCGGTTTCGGGTAGGCGATCTTCGCGCACTCTGCGGCCGGTTTCAGGCAGGCGTAATCCGGCTTGTTGTCGTGCAGGGTGAAGGGCGCCTTGCCGCCGAAGATGTTCTGGTCCAGCCAGTTGATGCCGCCGCCGACGATGGCCCCGTATTTGTGGATGGCTGCGCCGAAGTTGCGGCTACGGAACAGTTCGTCGTACAGCCAGCTGGCCTTGAAGCCATCGACATAGTTGCTCAGCTCATCGCCGCCTTCACGGCCGGCTGCCAGGGCTTCGGCGATGGCGTCGGCAGCGAGCATGCCGGATTTCATCGCAGTGTGGCTGCCCTTGATCTTGGCAAAGTTCAGGGTGCCAAGGTCGCAGCCGATCAGGGCGCCACCCGGGAAGACCATCTTCGGCAGTGCGTTCAGGCCACCCTTGCAGATGGCGCGAGCACCGTAGGCAACACGCTTACCGCCTTCCAGGTACTGGGCAATCACCGGGTGGTGCTTGTAGCGCTGGAACTCGTCGAATGGCGACAGATGCGGGTTGGAATAGGACAGGTCGATGATCAGGCCCACCACCACCTGGTTGTTCTCCAGGTGATAAAGGAAGGAGCCACCGGTGTTCTCGGTGCCCATGATGTCCATCGGCCAGCCGGCGGTGTGTACCACCAGGCCCTGCTCATGCTTGGCCGGGTCGATGTCCCAGATTTCCTTGATGCCGATGCCATAGTGCTGGGCGTCTGCTTCGCTGTCGAGGTTGTATTGCTTTATCAGCTGCTTGCCGATGTGGCCACGGCAGCCTTCGGCGAACAGGGTGTACTTGGCACGTAGCTCCATGCCAGGGGTGTAATAGCCTTCCTTGGGGTTGCCTTCGCGGTCGACACCCAGATCGCCGGTGACGATGCCACGTACCACGCCGTTCTCGTCGATCAGCGCTTCCTGAGCGGCGAAGCCCGGGTAGATCTCGACGCCCAGGTTCTCGGCCTGCTGGGCCAGCCAGCGGCACAGATTGCCCAGGGAAATGATGTAATTGCCTTCGTTGTGCATGGTTTTTGGCACAAAGAAGTCAGGAATTCGGGTAGCCTTGTCAGCGTCGCGCAGCAGGTAGATGTCATCGCGCTTGACCGGGGTGTTCAGCGGGGCGCCCAGCTCTTTCCAGTCGGGGAAGAGTTCGTTCAGGGCGCGCGGCTCGAATACCGCACCAGAGAGGATGTGAGCGCCAACTTCGGAGCCTTTCTCGACCACGCAGACGCTGATCTCCTGACCCGCTTCAGCGGCTTTCTGCTTCAGTCGGCAGGCGGCGGACAGTCCGGACGGGCCGGCGCCGACGATGACGACGTCGAACTCCATAAATTCGCGTTCCACAGGCTATCTCCTACTCAAGGCTCTTCGATATTTTATGTTGGAGGGCGCGGCTCGCTCCCTAAGCACGGCGTGGGCATTATATCTACACCCTCTCAGTGGGCCAATACAAACGTTTGTTTGAATTTCCTGTAGGCCTGTTAGAATCGTACTACATCGCGGATGACCGGCCAGTTCGCTGTATTGACCAGGCCAGGCCGCGGGGTCAAGATACGGGCGGTTTTGCGCTCGCCGTCTGAGCTGAAAGGTTGGTTGCGGCTGATTTTGCATCACCGGCCAGGCTCGCCTTGGCGACATTCTTATTCACCGGAGAGTAACGAGGAATCCATGAAGGTTCTTGTAGCTGTCAAACGAGTGGTTGACTACAACGTCAAGGTTCGCGTCAAGGCGGACAACAGCGGCGTCGACCTCGCCAACGTCAAGATGTCCATGAACCCCTTCTGCGAAATCGCCGTGGAAGAAGCCGTACGCCTGAAGGAGAAAGGCGTGGCGAGCGAAATCGTCGTCGTCTCCATCGGCCCGGCTACCGCCCAGGAGCAACTGCGCACCGCGCTGGCTCTGGGTGCCGACCGCGCCATCCTGGTCGAATCCAATGACGAGCTGAACTCCCTGGCCGTGGCCAAGCTGCTCAAGGCAGTGGTCGACAAGGAGCAGCCGCAGCTGGTGATCATGGGCAAGCAGGCCATCGACAGCGACAACAACCAGACCGGCCAGATGCTGGGCGCCCTGACTGGCTTCGGCCAAGGCACCTTCGCCTCCAAGGTCGAAGTTTCTGGCGACAAGGTCAACGTCACCCGTGAGATCGATGGCGGTCTGCAGACCGTTGCGCTGAACCTGCCGGCGATCGTCACCACCGACCTGCGTCTGAACGAGCCGCGCTATGCGTCGCTGCCGAACATCATGAAGGCCAAGAAGAAGCCGCTGGAAACCGTCACCCCGGACGCGCTGGGTGTTTCCACCGCCTCCACCGTCAAGACCCTGAAAGTCGAAGCGCCTGCTGCTCGCAGCGCTGGCATCAAGGTCAAGTCCGTGGCTGAACTGGTCGAGAAACTGAAGAACGAGGCGAAGGTAATCTAAATGACTATCCTGGTTATCGCTGAACACACCAATGCCGCTCTGGCTGCCGCGACCCTGAACACCGTTGCTGCTGCGCAGAAGATCGGTGGCGACATTCACGTTCTGGTAGCCGGTGCCAACGCTGGCGCTGCTGCCGAAGCCGCAGCCAAGATCGCCGGCGTGGCCAAGGTCCTGGTTGCCGACAACGCTGCCTATGCCAACCAGCTGCCGGAGAACGTCGCTCCGCTGGTAGCCGAACTGGGCAAGGGCTACAGCCACATCCTGGCTGCCGCCACCAGCAACGGCAAGAACATCCTGCCGCGCGTTGCCGCTGCTCTGGACGTCGACCAGATCTCCGAGATCATCGCCGTCGAAAGCGCCGACACCTTCAAGCGTCCGATCTATGCCGGTAACGCCATCGCGACCGTGCAGTCCTCGGCTGCCATCAAGGTGATCACCGTACGTAGCACCGGTTTTGACGCTGCTGCTGCCGAAGGCGGTTCTGCCGCTGTTGAAGCCGTATCCGGCCCGGCCGATGCCGGCAAGTCCGCCTTCGTGGGTGAAGAGCTGGCCAAGTCCGACCGTCCGGAACTGACCGCTGCCAAGATCGTCGTTTCCGGCGGCCGTGGCATGGGCAACGGCGACAACTTCAAGCACCTTTACGCCCTGGCCGACAAGCTGGGGGCTGCCGTCGGTGCTTCCCGCGCTGCCGTCGACGCCGGCTTCGTGCCGAACGACATGCAGGTCGGTCAGACCGGCAAGATCGTCGCACCGCAGCTGTACATCGCCGTCGGTATCTCTGGCGCGATCCAGCACCTGGCCGGCATGAAGGACTCCAAGGTGATCGTTGCGATCAACAAGGACGAAGAGGCGCCGATCTTCCAGGTTGCTGACTACGGCCTGGTCGCCGACCTGTTCGAAGCCGTACCGGAGCTGGAGAAGTCGGTCTAAGCCGCTTTTGCTGCAACGAAAAACCCGCTCTGGTGAGCGGGTTTTTTATTGCCTGCACATCAGTGCGTAATCATCACTTCAGGCCTTCCAGAAAATGCCGGTAGAGCAGGGCGGCTTCTTCGGGGCGTTCGAGCATGGGGGCGTGACCGACGTTCTCCATGATCACCACGCTGGGTTTGCGTAGCAGTGGTTGCATGACCTCGATGCTGGATACGTCCAGCACCCGGTCCTGCTTGCCCCAGAGCAGCAAAGTGGGCGCCTGGATTTTTGCCAGTTCGGGCTCCAATGGGATGTTGCGCTCCACCAGGTGCTCGAATACCCGTTCATAGTGCGCAGCTTTGGCCATGGAACGCTCGCCCAGATATCGCTTGAGCGACTCGGGCAGATAGGGTGGCTCGACGAAGATGAATTGCAGCAGATTGTCGAAATCCTGCGGCTGCTTGACCACCAGTGGATTGGGCGCACCACTGGTCAGCAATCGATACAGTTCGCTCTTGTGCGGGCTGTCGATTCCCGCGTTGGCCAATAGCGCCAGCGAGCGAACGCGATCCGGGTAGCGTGCCGCGAAGAGTGCGGCAATGTGTCCACCCATCGAATTGCCCAGCACATGAGCCTGCTGGATGCCCATGGCATCGAGAATGCCCGCCAGGCGTTCCGTCTGGGTACCGACGTCGTAGCTGCCAGGGGGCAGGTCGCTGTCGCCGAAGCCGGGCAGGTCCAGTGCGATGACGCGATAGTCCTTGGTCAGATGGCGAGAAAAACGCAGCCAGTTATCCTTGTCTGCAGCGAAGCCGTGAAGCAACACCAGCGTTTCGCCGCTCGCCGGTCCTCCCTGGTAGTAATGAATGTTAAGATTGCGGACAGATAGCCGCTCGTGACTGAGCCCGGCGCGCTGTTTTTCTATCAGGCGCAGGCTGGTCAACTGAGTGGCGGGAAAGAAATACAGCGTTGCTGAGGCGGCGAGAAGCAGTAGCAGCAAAGCGTGCAGCAGTTTTTTCATGGCGCGTCCTTATCGCGGGCTATTCCGGCGGCGCCACTAAGCTAGCATGAACACAGAGGATGCCGTGGTGCCAAGCTCATCCTGCCAATCAACGCATAAACCGAGAGTAGCCAATGCCTGAGCGTTGTCTGTTTAAGTCGCTGTTGCTGTGGTGCGCCTTGGTCGTTATGCCGACTGCGGCCGTGGCGGTTGGTAAATGCGAGCGCCTGGTGGCGACCGGTAACCCGGAATATCCCCCTTATCTTTGGCGTGATCCACAGAACCCACAGCAGTTGATTGGCGCCAATGCCGATCTGCTCAAACACCTGGCAAAAGAGCTCGGCGTCGTGGTTGACGTGATCTACACCGGGCCCTGGTCGCGCGCGCAGGATGAGGTGCGTACCGGGCGTGTCGATCTGATTGCTGGGGCGTTCATCACTCTGCCGCGGTTGGAACACATGGATTACGTGCACCCGGCGTTCTTTTATACGCCCAGCGTGGTCTGGGTGCGCAAGGGCGAAGCATTTCCCTATGGCAGCTGGATCGACTTGCAGGGACATACCGGCGACACCCTGGTGGGCAACAGTTTTGGCCAGCAGTTCGATACCTTCGCCAAACAGAACCTGAAGCTCGAGGGCGTCTCCAGCCTGACCCAGGCTTTCCAGAAGTTGCTGCTCGGTCGCACCGACTACGTGCTTTACGAGCGCTACCCCGGCTTGGCGCTCGCCGAGACGCTGGGTATGGACGATGATCTGGAGGTGCTGGACCCGCCGATTTCCAGCGAGGGCCTTTATTTAACCCTGTCGCACAATTCGGCATGCAATGAGCCTTGGCTACGCGGCCAACTGGCTCGAAAGATGACAGAAATGGTCGCCGCTGGCCTGCCTGAGCAGTTCCTGCAACGCAACCTGGAACTATGGAAGGCGCAGCAGATGCAGCCCGACCCGGTTGGCGACGTCACTCAGTAGGAAATTTTCGTGATCAATCGAACCCTTCCCTTGCTGCTGGCGCTGGGCCTGACGGCCTGCGCAAGCGATCCTGCACCCACCGAGCAGATGCGGCTGACCGAGCAGGCGTTGGCGCAGACCAAATCCCTGGGCGTGGTCAGCGATCAGTCCGAGTCGCTGCGCCTCGCTGAAGGCAAGTTCGCCCAGGCACAGGCGGCCATGCAGGACGGTGAAAACAAGCAGTCGCGCCTGCTGGCCGAGCAAGCTGAGCTGGATGCGCGTCTGGCCGAGGCTGAGTACCTCAATGGCAAGGGGCAGGAACAGCTGACCGAGCTCAATCACCGCATCGGCCGTTTGCGCCAGCAACTGGGAGCCATGTGATGAAGGATTTTGAGCACCTGGGCGGCCTGATGCTGGTCGCTGCGCTGTTGAGTGGTTGTGCCTCCAGTCAGTTGGCGAGCGAGCAGGCCCTGGAAGAGGCGCGTCTGAGCTTCCAGTCAGTCAAGGAAGATCCCGGTGTGCTGCGCGCCGCACCCAAGGACGTGATTCGCGCAGGCGAGTCGCTGGCCCGTGCCGAACGTCTGTCCAGTTACTGGGGCAGTGGCGATGATGTCCGTCATTACGCTTACCTCAGCCAGCGCTATGCCGCGATCGCCCGACAGCACAGCGATATCAGCCTCAACCAGGAGCGCGCAGCCAAGCTCGAGCTGGAGCGCCAGCGCCTGCAACTGACGTTGCGCGAGGCCAAGCTGATGAGCGTGCAGCAGCACAATGGCTGGCTGGAGGAGCAGATGGTCAGCCTCGCCACCAACGAGACAGAGCGCGGCTTGGTCATGACTCTGGGCGATATGCTGTTCGACGCCGGTCGTGCCGAGCTGCAGCCGGCAGCCAACCGGACGGTGCTCAAACTCGTGCAGTTCCTGCAGATCAATCCGCAGCGCCGCGTGCGGATCGAGGGCTACACCGACAATACCGGTGATGCTACCGAGAATCTCGAACTGTCCCGTGCACGCGCACAGGCTGTAGCCGATCTGCTGGTGGACCTGGGTGTGGATGCCAAGCGTATTCAGGTGGCCGGTTACGGCGTCGACTTCCCCGTAGCGGAAAACGCTTCGGCGCGTGGTCGAGCGCAGAATCGGCGGGTGGAGATCGTCTTCTCCGACGAGCGAGGCCAGCTAGGCGCTGCGCGTTGAATGCCTGGCCCCGAGTCTGACGAGACCCCGGCAGCGTCCGGGGTTTTTTGTGCGCTGAAAATGGCTACGGCACTGCGCGATTTTGGCAAGTTATGCCGTACCAGAAAAACAGATAGCATCTGTGCCGGTACAATTGTGTAGCAATAGGTTACTGTTATGCTCCAGTGACCCGGAGGATACCGCTATGACCAATCTGCTGCTCTATCAACGTATCGCCCAGCAGTTGGCCGAAGATATTCGTCGCGGTGTCTACCAGCCTGGCGAGCGCGTGCCTTCGGTGCGCAAGATGAGTGCGCAGCTCAATGTCAGTCATGCCACGGTTTTGCAGGCGTACGCCAACCTCGAGGATCAGGGGCTGATCCGTGCACGCCCGCAGTCCGGCTTCTACGTCCACCAGACGCCAGCACTGACCGCGCCGACGCCGGATATCGCCAAGGTGGAGCGGCCAGGCCTGGTCACCCGCGCCAGCATCATCAATCAGGTGCTCACCGAGTCGCGTCGTGAAGGTGTGTTCCCGCTGGGCGCCGCGGTGCCGCATGTCGATTACCTGCCGGTGCGTGCGCTGCACCAGCAGTTGGCCAAGGTCACCCGTTTTCACAGCCCGCGTGCGTTCAGCTACATGTTCAGCCCCGGCTTCGAGCCGCTGCGCCGCCAGGTGGCGATCCGCATGCGTGATGCCGGCGTGGTGGTCGATCCGTCCGAGGTGGTGATCACCCACGGTTGCGTCGATGCGCTGCAGATGAGCCTGCGTGTGCTGACCAAACCGGGCGATCTGATCGCGGTGGAGTCGCCCACCTATTACGGCCTGCTGCAACTGGCCGATCTGCTGGGCCTCAAGGTCATCGAGATTCCCTGTGACCCTACCACCGGCATCAGCCTCGAAGCGTTGCAACTGGCGGCCAACCAGTGGCCGATCAAGGCGCTGGTGCTGACTGCGCGGTTGTCCAACCCGCTGGGCGGCACCATTCCCGAGGAGCGTCAGCGTCAGTTGTTGCGCCTGGCCGGCGATTACGATTTCCAGATCGTCGAGGACGATATCTATGGCGAGCTGATGTTCGAGCAGGGGCCGACCAAGGCGCTGAAGTCGCATGATCGCGACAGCCGGGTGATCTATTGCTCGAGCTTTTCCAAGACGTTGTCGCCCGGTGTGCGCATTGGCTGGATCGTCGCCGGCAAGTACCAGGACGAGATTCAGCGGCTGCAGACCTTTTCCACCCATTCGGCGTGCAGCGTGACCCAGATGGCGGTGGCGGCTTATCTGGAGAACGGTGGCTATGACCGCCATTTGCGGCATATTCGTCAGGAATACCGCAAGAACCTCAATGCCTTCCAGCTGGCTGTGCAGCAGTACTTTCCGGTCGGCACGCAGATGACCCGGCCCAAGGGCGGCTTCATCCTCTGGGTCAGCCTGCCGGCGCGGGTCAATACCAAGGATTTGCACGTGCGCGCGTTGCAACAGGGCATTTCGATCGCACCGGGGCTGATCTTCAGCAACACCGAACAGTTCAATCATTGTGTGCGGCTAAATTGCGGCATTCCCTGGAACCGCGAGGCGGAGAGGGCGCTCATGACCCTGGGCATGCTGGCCACTCAGTTGTGCCAGGAAGCGGGCGGTTCCTGGGAAGGTTGAGAAAGCACGGCCTGGGTTAACCCGTTTCATCGAAGGACTGCGTCTACCTGAGCGAAGGTCTCGTGCCATTGCTCAGGAGGTGCACCATGTCCGCTTGTTCCGCGTTGCTCATTCGTCCGTTCGCCGTCGGTTTTTCCGCGAGCACCTTGCTGCTGCTCGCCGCCTGCAGTGCCTCTGGCCCGGAGCCGGAAGTCCAGGCCATCCCGGCCCCGGCATCACCGCTCGTACGTGAACGCCTGGCCGCGCCCGCAGTGGCCGAAATGCGCGCCGAGGCGAGCCAGAAGCGCCAGGCGACCCTGGCTTACACGCCGTCTCCCATCGCCGATGCCCTGCCGCCGGGCTACCGTGATGAATCACGCGAGCAGTACCAGACCTACGCCGACAACCCGGTGCTTGCTGTCGCCGAGACGCCGGTATCCACCTTCAGCATCGATGTCGATACCGGCAGCTACGCCAACGTGCGGCGTTTCCTCAATGACGGGCAGCTGCCACCGAAGGATGCCGTGCGTCTGGAGGAGTTGGTCAACTACTTCCCTTACACCTATCCGCTGCCTCAGGGCGACGCGCCCTTCGGTGTCAGCACCGAACTGGCGGTGACGCCCTGGAACCCGCAGACGCGCCTGCTGCGCATTGCCATCAAGGCGTCGGATCGCAGCGTCGAGGAACTGCCGCCGGCCAATCTGGTATTCCTCGTCGACGTCTCCGGTTCCATGCATCGTCGCGAAGGCCTGCCGATGGTGCAGGGCACGTTGAAGCTGCTGGTCGACCAGCTTCGCCCGCAGGATCGCGTCTCGCTGGTTACCTATGCCGGTGACAGCCAGGTGGTGCTCGACTCCACGCCCGGCAGCGACAAGGCGAAGATCCGCGCTGCCATCGATCAACTGAACGCTGGCGGTTCGACGGCGGGGGAGTCGGGTATTCAACTGGCCTACCAGCAGGCGAGCAAGCATCTGATCGATGGCGGCATCAACCGCATCCTCCTGGCGACCGATGGCGACTTCAATGTGGGTATCAGCGACTTCGACAGCCTCAAGCAACTGGCGGCCGACAAGCGCAAGAGCGGCGTCTCGCTGACCACCCTGGGCTTTGGCGTGGACAACTACAACGAGCGCCTGATGGAGCAGTTGGCTGACGCCGGAAACGGCAATTACGCCTATATCGATAATTTGCGCGAAGCGCGCAAGGTGCTGGTGGATCAGCTCGCTTCCACCCTCGCCACCGTGGCCAGCGACGTGAAACTGCAACTGGAGTTCAATCCGAGCGAGATCAGTGAGTATCGTCTGCTGGGCTACGAGAACCGGGCGCTAAAGCGCGAGGACTTCAGTAATGACAAGGTCGACGCCGGTGATATCGGCGCCGGGCATACCGTCACCGCGCTCTACGAGATCGTCCCGGCGGGGGCCAAAGGCTGGCTGGAACCCCTGCGTTATCAGGCAGGTGCCCAGCCCGTGAGCAAGAGCGGCGAGTTGGCCTGGCTGCGGATTCGCTACAAGGCCACAGGCGAGGCGGCCAGCCGGCTGCTGGAGCGGCCCATCGTGCGTGTCGATGCCAAGCCGGTCGCGACTGCCAGCGAGGACCTGCGCTTTGCCGCAGCGGTGGCTGCATTCGCCCAGCAGCTCAAGGACGGCCGCTACACCGGCGATTTCGATCTGGCGCAGAGCATCGCGCTGGCGCGTTCGGCCAAGGGCGAGGATCGCTTCGGTCTGCGTGGCGAGTTCATCCAACTGGCCGAAATCGCCCAGAGCCTGCACACTTCGGCTTCAACCCCTGCACGAGCTCAGCAGTGAACGCACCTCTCATGGATGACGACGCCGCTTTATTGCGGCGTTACCGTCGCGGCGATGCCGCCGCTTTCAACATGCTCTACCAGCGCCATCGTCTGGGCCTGTTCCGCTTTCTGCTCGGCCTGTGTGGCGATCACGCCCTGGCCGAGGAAGTGTTCCAGGACACCTGGATGAGCCTGGTGCGCAGTCAGAGCGAGCAGCGCGAGGCAGTGCTGTTCAAGACCTGGTTGTACCAGATCGCCCGCAACCGCCTGATCGACCACTGGCGCAAGACGGGCCGTCATCAGACCGGGCATGACGAATACGATGAAGGCCAGCACGCCCAGGCCGATCCGCAGCCCGGCCCTGAGCAGCAGTGGAGCCTGAGTCGCGACAGTGAGCGGCTGCAGGCAGCGCTGGCCGACTTGCCGGACGATCAGCGCGAAGTGTTTCTGCTGCGCGCCCATGGTGACCTGGAACTGAACGAGATTGCCGAGTTGACCTGCACGCCGGCCGAGACGGTCAAGAGCCGTTTGCGCTATGCCCTGCAGAAATTGCGCCGGCTGCTGGCCACCGAGGAGTTGTCCGCATGACCCACGAACGAGAATCCCTGGACCACGAGCAGGCGCTGCTGGCGCATTTCCGTGCCCATGGCAGCGGTGAACCCTCGGCCGAGCTGGATGCACGTATCCTGGCGGCGGCCAGTGCGGCTGCCCGAGAAGCGCATCAGCCCGACCAGGCTGAATCCGGCTGGGCGCAGCGCCTGCACCAATGGCTGTTCGGTAGTGGCCGTCAGCGCTGGTCGGTGGCCGTGGCTGGGCTGGCCTGTGTCGGGATCGGTGTCAGCCTGACCTGGCGCACGCTGGAGCAGGCGCCGGATGCCTTCGATGCGGTACCGCCCAGCGTTGCGATGAGCCCGGTCGCGCCGGCGCCGATGGCGGCCAAACGTGCGCCAGAGCAGGAGGCGGTTGCGCCTGTGGCTGCCCCGCAGGAACGCATGAGAAGCCAGGCCATGGCACGCCAGGCGCCTTCTGCCGATAGGGCTGAGGCACCGATGGCCAGCAGCGCTGCGCTGGCGCCCATGGCCGAGCTGGTGGTCCAGAGCGAGCCGCGCGAGGCGCTGCTGCGTCTGCTGGAGCTGCGCAAGGCGGGCGAGCAGGACGAGGCGCAGCGGCTGCTGGAGCAGTTGAAGGTCGACTATCCGCAACTGGATATCGAAGCCGAACTCGCACACCTGGCCGCGGAGGCTGCAAAGTAAAAGTCGTGTAAGTCGGCTTGTCAGGCGCGCCCATGCGGAGGAGCATGGGCGCGTTACTGATCGAGTTGATCTTGTCCCATGATGCGTAAGTCCATTCTTCTACTGCTGTGTCTGGGTTGGCTGAGCGCCTGTGAGCGTGAGCCGGAGCCTGTTGCGCAGCGGCCCGAGCCAGAGCCGGCAGTGGTTGCGACGCCGGCCAAGGTGCCTGCTGTCAAGCCAGAGCCGGTCGAGGCCAAACCAGTGGCTACAACCGCCAAACCACCCGTCGCCGCCAAGCCCAAGCCTGCTGCAGCGCCACCGTCCAAACCGGCAGAGCCCGAGTCGAAACTGGCATTGGATCTGAGCGTGCCGCAGGAACTGTTCGAGCAGGCGCTGGAAAGTGAAACGCGCGAGGATCTCTCGCCGGTGCTGCCACCGCTGTTTGGCGAGAAACCCGAAGTTCAAAGCCCGTTCCAGATCAGTGGCCGGCTGATCAGTAACGACCGGGTCGACGACTACTGGGACTCCATCGAAGGCGCTGAGCTGCAGTTCGAGTTCAAGCAGTAAGTTGCGTCGACTCGACTGTCGTACCTGGCGGTCATGGATGAATGGGATTGCGGGTTGGCGCAAGTCCGCGTGGGTGCTGTGCCGTTATGATTGCGGGCTGCAAACTGCATCACTGGCAAAGGAGCGCCGAATGTCTGCCAATACCGATGAGTACGACAGCCCAGCAGCGTTGACAATTGTCGCCGCTATGGCGAGCTTTATCGTTCCGCTTTCTCTGGGGATTCTCCTGCAATGGGAGCAGGTACTGGGTCTGATTCAGGCGGCGATCATTGCTTTGGGTGTCGTTGCCATTACGGGTCATCCCGGACTCTACAAGCACTTTCCGTTACCGCTGATGAGCCTGATTCTGGGCTTCAGTTTTAATCTTTGGGGAGAGGTTTCTGGTTTCCTCGGCTTTTTCGTTGGGCTGTTCGTTCTGCTATTTAGCGGTGTGCATCTTTTTTTCTGGATGCAGTTTCTGGGCTTCACCAGCAAAGACTTCAGATACCGTCACACCTTGTCATCTCATGGCAGAAAAGTAGATTGGGAGCCGACTTCCCGTTCGGATTACCTGCCCCAACATGGCACCGCCTGGCTGGCCAGAACCATAGCTGGCTTTGCCTGGGCCATTGATGGGCGGGTGAGCGAGCAGCTTCAGGCTGGAGTCGATCAGTGGTCGCGTCCCATCGCGCGAGTAACGGCGGCTTCACCTGCGCCAACCGAGCCGCCTGTGGCTGTCGGCACACCGACGCCTGAGCACCGTTGCCAAGGCCAAATCGACGGCAGCGGCCGCTTGACGTTCAATGCGCCGGGGGGCAGTCACATGCTTCGTGGCGAGCCATTCAGCGCAGTGGACGGCCAAGGCGCGCCAGGTTTTGGTCTCTGGTTGGATGACCAGCCCACCGGACTGTTGCTCGAACAGGGTGCTTCGGTGCTGTGGAGCGATGACGGTCAGTCGCTTGTCTGTTTCGCGCGTGCCGAGAGCCAGTCCTTTGAAGAAACCACCTCCTGGCTTTGGCGATCAGCCTCCGGCTGGCGCCCGCTGGAAGAGCCCTGGCAGTCGCTCGTCGACGAGCCCTTGCTGGAGTGGGGCGCACCCGTGCGCCTGGAGGGCGGGCGTCTCTTTTACGATGCACTGATGCATGGGCCGCAAGCTGAGCGATCTATGAGTCTGACACTGTGCATCGAGTTGGAAGGGGAGCGGGCTGGCACTGCATCGCTGCAGCCAGCGTCGATGTCGGGCGACGCGCAACCCTGCCTGACCCTGCTGCGCAAGAGCCGTGATGGTCGCCGCCATGCCTTTGCCTGCCATATCGGTGCCTGGCAGTTGCCGGGGTTGTGGTGTCTCGATCACCGCATTTCCGACTGCGGGCGCTATCTGGCCTTGATCGCTTTTGCCGAGGCGCCCGCCATTCCTCATCAACTGGTCGTGGCTGATGTGCTGGCGCGGCGCCTGCTGAGGGTCGATGAGGCGCTGCTGATCGCCAGGCTAGAGGCGTTCGAGGAGGGTGTCATTCGTCTGCAGCAGATAGTCGGCAGGCGGGCCAGTGCCATGGGTACCGGCCCCCTGCCGCACCTAGAGGCGCTGGCGCCGTCGGCAGAGCAGGCCGATGCCTTCGTTGCGCTTGGCCGCTTGCATCATCGAATCACGCAGATTGCGGTCGATCCCTGGTCGTTGCGTTTGTTGCCCAACTGGCGTCTGCAATGGCGCCCTGTGCCTGCCAGTGCTCAGGGTGATTACCTGCTCGCTGCGCCCGGCGCAGGAGATGCTGCCTGGCTGTTCGGACTCGACAGCTACGTGCGCGAAGGCAATTCGCTGCCAGGTGGGGCGTGCGTCCTGACCGCCTCCGGTTGCGGCGTGGCGGATCTCGCTCCCTCGATGGCCTGGTCGGCGGACGGCCGTTATCTGGCGTTGAGTCGTCGGGTGATCGGCGAAGTGACCGTACAGTGGCACCTGTTGCTGCTGGATACTCAGGATCACACGCTGCGCCACGCCCCCCAGCCTCTGGCTGCGATGCCATGCTTTGAAGCGTTCGATGCTGCCGGCCTGCATGTCAGTGGTGTCGAGCAACAGGTGCAGTTGGTTGCGATGCAGGCACTGCTGGCGTTACCCCGACAGATGCTGATTCGCACTGGTGATATCTGGTTGCTTGCCGAACAGCTGAGCGATGCCGTGCACTGGCATCACCTGGACAGCAGGCATTTACAGAGCTGGCGGTCTCCTGCGGGTGAGTCCTCACGGGCGTAGGTTGCGCTCAGAAGCGATAGACCTGCCGTGCGATGGCCGCATGCAGCTCATCATCCAGCGGCTCGAAGCTCGTCGAACTCGGCAGGCGCACGAACAGCGGGTCGTCGACCTGGCGCGGATCGTAGCCAGCCTGCTTCAGATCCGCTTTCTTGTACTTGAAGGTGCCGGTGGTCTCCACTTCGCCGAGCAAGCGCACGAACAGTGGCGCCGCGTAGGCCGGCAATCGTGCGTCGAGGTGGGTGCCCAGCGCGGCACCATCCAGCTCAAAGCCTCGTGCCAGGCGCAGCGCAGCCATGCCGCAGCGGCCGTTGGTGCCGGGAATCTCCACGCCGTAAACCACCGCATCCTCCACGCCTGGGAAGGCGCCGAGCACGTTCTCCACCTCGGTCGTTGAAACGTTTTCGCCCTTCCAGCGGAAGGTGTCGCCGAGGCGGTCGACGAACTGCGCGTGCTTGCAGCCGATGTCGCGCATCAGGTCGCCGGTGTTGAACCAGGCGTCGCCCTTCTTGAACACGTCGCGCAGGATCGCTGCCTCGCTCTTGGCCGGATCGGTGTAGCCATCGAACGGCCACTTGGCGCTGATCTCGCTGATCAGCAGACCGGCTTCGCCCTTGTCGGCCTTCTGCAGAAAGCCCTTGTTGCCGCGGATCGGCCGATCATTCTCCAGGTCGTAGCGGACGATGGCGTAGGTAGCGGGGGTGTAGCCGACGGTGTTGTCGAAGTTGAAGACGTTGGTGAAGCCGATGTTGCCTTCGCTGGAGGCATAGAACTCGGTGATCTGCTCGACGCCGAAGCGCTGTTTGAAGTCGCTCCAGATCGACGGGCGCAGGCCGTTGCCGATCATGCAGCGCAGGCTGTTGCCCTGTTCCGCCGGGTGCACGGGCTGGTTGAGCAGGTAGCGGCACAGTTCGCCGATGTAGCCGAAGCAGGTAGCCTGGTAGCGCGCCACGTCGCTCCAGAAGGCGCTGGCGGAAAACCTGCGGCGCAGGGCGATGGCTGCACCGCCGGCCAGCGCTGCGCTCCAGCATACGGTGACGGCATTGTTGTGGTAGCAGGGCAGGGTCAGGTAGAGCACGTCGCGCTCGCTCAGGGTCAGGCCTGAGTGGCCGAAGCCGCCATAGGCCTTGATCCACTTGCCGTGGCTCATGATCGAGGCCTTGGGCAGGCCGGTGGTGCCGGAGGTGTAGATCAGAAAGCAGGCGTCCTTCATGCGCACGCGCAGGCTGTCCGGCGGGTTGTCCTCGGCCTGGGCGGCGGCCAGTTGCATGACGTTGAGCCAGCCGTCCGGTGCCTGGCCAGCATCGCTCAGGCAATCCCGGTCAGCGATCCAGTAGCGGCGAGTGCATGGGGTGTGCAACTGGTCGGCTATTTCGTCGAAGACGCCATGCAGTTCGTCACCTATCACCAGGAAGCCGGGCTTGACCAGGTTGAAGCTGTGCGCCAGCACCTTGCCGCGCTGAGTGGTGTTGATCAGTGCGCCGACCGCACCGAGTTTGCTCAACGCGGCGAGGATCGCCAGCAGTTCCAGGCGGTTCTCCATCATCACCGCGACCACGTCGCCATGGCTTACTCCCTCGGCCTTGAACGTCCAGGCCAGGCGATTGGCCCAGGCGTTGAACGCGTGATAGCTGAGCTGGCGGTTTTCATCCATCAGTGCCGGACGCTCGGGGTGGCGTTCGGCAGCGCGCTGCAGGGCCCAGGCCAGCGATAGGTTCTTCTCGCGGTTGCGAATGCCTGCGTAGTAAAGGCCGCGCAGCATGCGCGGCACTCGCGGCAGGTGCTGCGGCAGGTGGGCCAGGAAGCGGAAGGGCGAAATCAGATCGGCTTGGCTCATGGGGCTCGCACTTGGGATGTCATGAATGGGAGGCGAGTCCTGACTCTAGTCAGCGTGGCGCTTACCAGCCATGGCCTTGGCGCGCGCTTCGGTGGGCAGATCGGCGAATTGCGTAGCTATCGTCGTTTAGAAATCGTGTGCGCCTGGTTGCCCGGCCTCGATATGCTCCCAAAGGACAGGCCAGTCTTGTGCCCAGCAACAGCGATGATCATAGCCAGGTACTACCTTGCGCTGCGCGCGGTGGCCGGGAGGGTAGCCCGCCAGGAACGCTTCGCTTAGTTGGGGAGGAATAATGCGATCTTCATCACCTACGAGGTGAAACTGTTCAACATTCGCCAAACGCGCACGCAGGGCTGCAGTGTTTAACGAACCTTTCAGGGCGGAGATTCGATGGTGATGGGTCCAGGCGGAATGATCGAGGTTGCCGGCAATTGTGACGATGCGCTTCACATCGTGACGCCGCGACGCGAGGAGCAATGTCAGGGTTCCACCGCCTGAATAGCCGATAAGCACCAGGCGTCGAGCGCCAGCCCGGTCTTTCAGTTGGTCAACAGCCTGATCAAGACTCTGTACCACTTCTTCGGCGAAGCGGGCGTCCGTCCAGTAGCGTCTTTGGCAGGGTGGGCGAGAGGTATCCAGATACTGGCAGGGGCGGCCCAGATAGGCAGCGTTGCCTCGTGGTTGTGCCAATGCCAGGCGCAGGGCAATCGGATCGAGTGGGGTCGGGTCACTGGAGGGTTGGCGAGCGCTGATCCAGGCAAAACCATCACCCTCCAGATAGATCGTCAGCTCATCACCTCTGGTCTGAGGCGCAAAGGCCTGCAGGCGAAAAGCACCGCCCTGCAGTTGCAGAGCCTGCCAGTTCTGCTGGTGCGCGAGCATGGATGCTTGCTGGCGCCGCTCGTCCGGGTTGGGAAAGGAGGTGCAGGCTGCCAGCAGCAGTGTTCCTGCCAGCAGGAATAGGGGGCTCAAGGGCATGGATGAATATCTACCTCAGCTGACTGAGCTGTTTGCAGATAGAGCGGGGTTTCATCAGGTAGTGCGCGCCGTCGTTTCATCTTGCTCATCCGTGCTAAGGGCCAGCACGCAAAGGCCACGGCATTGAGCGTGGCCTTTGAGTCGCGATGCCGTGCTCAGAAGGCCCAGCGTGCTTTCACTGAGGCACCCTGGTTGGTGAAGTCGCTACGCGCCTCTGCATCGTAACGCAGGCTGACTTCGGTGCCTCCGCTCAGCGTGTGGGTCAGACCCAGTCCGGCGCGGGCTAGCCAGGGCTCCAGATCCAGTCCCTGGGTTCTGAAGGCGGCGCCGGGAGCGCCAGCGTAGGTGGACGTGATTGTGCCGTCTTCGTCGATCACGTCATAGCCGGCGCCGAGGTTGGCACTGAGCAGGGTGGCTTCGCTCAAGGCGTAGTTGAGTTTTCCGTCGATGCTAAGCAGCAGCTCTTCGGTGTCGTTGCTGTCTACGTCCAGATCAAGAGCGCCAGCACCTTTCTCATGATACGAATCAGTGCCTATCCACGTGTAATCCGCGCGGGCCGAAGGTACGAAGGTCAACTGTTCGGACAGGTGCATGTTGTGACCGATGCCAATGCCGGCATGGACGTTGTAGCCGTTGTAGTCGGCGTGCGCAGTAGCATCTGCGAAAGGCATGTGGCGCTTGCTTTCGTTGCGGTTCTGCCCCGCGTCCAGCTGGAAGTTCAGCTCGGTATCGGAACTCAGGGCGTAGCTGCCGTAGCCAATCAGTTGGAACGTATCGATCTGGGCGCTTTGCGGGGCAACCCGTGAGTCGCTGTCCAGGTCGGTCTGTGCGTAAGCGAATGCCAGGCCAAGTCGGGTGGTCTCGGAAACGGCCGCGTCGGCACCGATAGCCAGGCCCTTGGTGTTGGCGTCGTAGCCAGAGATACCGCTACGTTCATTTTGCTCGGCCCAGGAACCAAAGGTTTTGATCCAAAGATCGCCGTTGCTCAGGGCGTCACCCGAAGACAGGCCGCGATTGCTGTCCTGGTGGGCCTGAATCACCCGGTTGAGACCGGCCAATGTGCTGCTGGTGGCATTGCTGGCGCTGCCGGCGACAGTGGGCAGGGTAGAGGTGACTGCGTTGGAGACCTCCTGCTCGCTGGTCAGGCCGATGAAGTTGGACGCCAGCTCACCAGTCGGATCTTCGGCTAGTGCGTTATCGAGCACCTGGGCCGCTTCTTGTGCCGGGTTGTTGCCGGTATTGATGACGCTGTCCAGCACGCCGGCACTCTCGGCCTTGGCCAGTGTCAGATCGACGGTATTGCCGTCCTTGACTGCGCCGAAGTTGAAGAGCAGGGAGTTGTCGCTGACGGCAAAGGTACCGTCACTGATCAGGTTGTTGGCGCTGAGTACATCGTTGAGTGTGCTGGCCGTGAAGGAGTAGCCGGGATTGCTGACGTCTACCATGATCTTGGCATTGCTGAGCAAGGTAGCGGTGCCATCTACCACCAGCTTGCCGTAGGCGTTGTCATCAGCCACGCCAATCTTCAAGGCGCCGCTGCTGGCCTGGTCGTAGTCGCCATAAATGGTGCCTGTGACGCCCGCTGCCAGGCTAAGGGTTCCCGCGTTGCTGAAGCCCGTGAAGGCAACGATGCCGTCGTCCATCGTGCCGGATGTGCTGAGGCCCGCGCCCATCTTCAGAGTGGCACTGTTCTCGATTACAAAACGGTCGACGGCGATGGCATTTTCACTGCTGAAAACTGCACCTGACCTGAGGGTGAATAGACTATTCCCAGCATCAACGTCGCCCACCAGGCGTGCAGTATTGCCCGTGATGTTGATTGCCGAAATACCACTGAAACTCAGGTCGCTGATTGCGTATTGCGTTCCGGAAATGGTGCCACTGTTGTCGATGGAACCGATGGCGCTGTCATAGACCTGAATGCCCACCAGGGTGCCATTGATGGTGCCGCTGTTACTGACTGAGTCGATGGTCGTGCCGGTATCAATACCGATGCCGACACCATCAATACCGATACCGCTGATGGTGCCGCTGTTGACGATGGTGTCGATGTCCACATCTCCGGTCGCCAGGATACCGATACCTCCGGTGATTGTACCGGCGTTGTCGAGGCTATCGAGCGTCACCGTTTGCATCAGACCATCCAGGGTAATACCGACAAAGGAACCCTCGATGGTGGCGCCTGCCAGGTTGCTGATGCTGCTGCCGCTGGCTTGGAGATAAATGCCGGAACCGTCCAGGTAGTAGGTACCGCTGGTATTGCGGATGATCCCGGCATTGCTGATGCTGCCGAAACCGGAATCGCTAAAAACGGCTGACTCATTGGCTGTGGTGATGTTGCCGGATTCGCTCACGGTCAGGCTGTCATTGCCGTACAGATAACAGCTGTAGGATTCGTTGCCGCTGATGGTGTTATCGCCAGCCCCGCAAATAGCCGGGACAGCCTGTACTGTTCCAGCTGTCGTCAGGGCAAGGACTACACCTGCGAGCTTGAGTGCGCCGCCACTGCGCTTGCCGTGCAGGTTGGCATGTTCATCGGCAACGACGAACGTATTGCGGGTAAAGCTCCAGACGATACTAAAAGCTTTGTTCATCACAGCTCCCTGCGCTACCTGGCAACTGCCAGGCGAGCGATGCGACGCATTTTTATCAGCGGTACGGCGGGAGGGTTCAGATTGCACTTCCCTGCATACGGCTTCCTGACATGCCAAGCATGTGATGGCATTGTGCCTGACTTCTTTCGGGCGCATATTCGGTATTTGCTGCAGGCCCGATGAGCAGCCGAAGATTGACTCAATCGACGAACAGATCCGGTATCAGGCTGCCGCCGGCAGGGTCGAAACGGTATTGCTCGAAGTCGCTGACGCCCCGTTCGCGCAGGATATCTTCATCGATCAGCAGGCGCCCGGTGATGCTGCGGCCCTGGCTGGCCAGGATCGTATGAGCCGCGTCGGCCATGATCGCCGGGGTGCGCGCCCGCTTGAAGGCGTCACGGCTGCCCAGTTCGAACTCGATGGCGGCGGTGGCAATCATGGTCTTCGGCCACAGTGAGTTGACGCTGATGCCGTACTTCTTGAATTCCTCGCTCATGCCCAGGGTGAGCATGCTCATGCCGTACTTGGTGACGGTGTAGGGACCGTGCTGGGCGAACCACTTGGTATCGAGGTTGAGCGGCGGAGAGAGGTTGAGGATGTGCCCGCCCAAGCTTTTCTTCCCCGCAGCGGAGTTGCTGTTCTTCAAGTACGGCAGCGCCGCCTGGCTGCAGACCATCACCGCACGGGTATTGATCTGGTACATCAAGTCGAAGCGCTTGGGTTCCAGTTTCTCCACGCCCACCAGCCTGATCGCCCCGGCGTTGTTGATCAGTGCATCGATGCCACCGAAATGCTCGGCGGCCTTGGCCATGGCGGCCGCCACGGCCTGCTCGTCACGCACGTCCAGCTGTATCGCCAGGGCCTTACCGCCTGCGGCTTCGACCTCGGCTGCGACGCTGAAGATGGTGCCTTGCAGTTTCGGGTGCGGCTCGGCGCTCTTGGCCGCGATGATGATGTTGGCGCCATCGGCGGCGGCCTTGAGGGCGATCTCGCGGCCGATGCCACGGCTGGCGCCGGTGATGAACAGGGTCTTGCCGGAAAGTGACATTGGGCGTTCCTCTTGTCGTAGGGTGCGCCGTGCGCACCGTCTGTTAATCCTGGTGCGCGCAGCGCACCCTACGAAGCCGTTTCGATCTCCACCAACAACTGACGGTTCTTGACCTGGTCGCCCTGACTCACGCCAACGCGACGGACGATGCCGTCGACGCCGGCCTTGAGCGGGTGCTCCATCTTCATTGCTTCCAGTACCACCAGCAGTTGCCCCTTGCTCACGCTAGCGCCCTCGGCGATCAGTACGTCGACGATGGCACCATCCATCGGTGCCTTTACCGCGCCGCTGCTGGCGGCGTTCTGCCCGCCCGCTGGCTCGTGGGTCACGTCCAGCAGTTCCAGGTTACCGTGTTCACCGTACAGCCACAGGTGTTCGCCTTCTATGTGGTATGCCTGGCGGCGGCGCACGCCGTCCAGTTCGAGGGTCAGCCAACGGCCGTCGCTGGCCAGCAGGCGCAAGGACAAATGCTCTTCACCTCGGCGCACGCGAAGCTGTGCTTGTGGGCCACTGGCGAGCACGTCCAGTTCCACAGCGTGTTTGTGTTCCCCCTGCTTGAGAACGAAACGCCAGGGCGCGCTGCCGGCGCTGCGCCAGCCGGACAGGCCTGGCTGGTGAGCGCGGGCATTGGCCGAGACCTGGTAGAGCAGGGCGGCGGCCATGGCCAGCTCGGCCAGGCTGGCGGTGTGCGGGTGCAGGCTGGGATCGCCTTCGAAGTGTTCGACGATAAAGGCGGTTGTTGCGTTTCCAGCCGCGAACTGCGGGTGCTTGAGCAGGTTGGCGAGGAAACGCTGGTTGCCGTTCACACCGAGCAGCACGCACTTTTCCACGGCGCGCACCAGCTTGCGCCGGGCTTCGTCGCGGGTTGCGCCGTAGGCGATGACCTTGGCCAGCATCGGATCGTAGAAGGGCGTGACCGCCTGGCCCTCGACCAACCCGTGATCGATGCGCACGCCGGGTAGCGTCTCGGGTTCCCAGCGCAGCACCTTGCCGGTTTGCGGCAGGAAGCCGGCGGCCGAGTCTTCGGCATACAGACGCACTTCCATGGCGTGGCCGGTCAGGCGGATTTCGTTCTGCAGCAGCGGCAGGGGCTGGCCGGAGGCCGTGCGAATCTGCCAGGCCACCAGATCCTGTCCAGTGATCAGCTCGGTGACCGGGTGCTCGACCTGCAGGCGAGTGTTCATTTCCAGGAAGAAGAACTCGCCGCTGGCGTCGAGCAGGAACTCCACGGTGCCGGCGCCGACATAGCTGACCGAGGCCGCCGCCTTCACTGCCGCCTCGCCCATGGCGCGGCGCAGCTCGGGCGTCATCACCGGGCAGGGCGCTTCCTCGACCACCTTCTGGTGGCGACGCTGTACCGAGCAGTCGCGTTCGCCGAGGTAGACGATATTGCCGTGCTGGTCGCCGAAGATCTGGATTTCCACATGGCGCGGGCGGATCACCGCGCGTTCGAGGATCAGCTCGCCGGAGCCGAAGGCGTTCTGCGCCTCCGAGCGGGCGGTGCGGATTTGTGCCAGCAGTTCGCTGGATTCCTGTACCAGGCGCATGCCGCGGCCGCCGCCACCGGCGCTGGCCTTGATCATCAGCGGGTAGCCGATGCGTTCGGCTTCGCTGGCCAGGGTCTCGTCATCCTGGGCGGCGCCTTCGTAACCGGGAATGCAGGGCACGCCGGCTTCGAGCATGGCGATCTTGGACAGGCGTTTGCTGCCCATCAGGTGGATGGCCTCTACGGTCGGGCCGATGAAGACGATACCGGCCGCCTCGCAGGCGCGGGCGAAGTCGGCGTTCTCGGAGAGGAAACCGTAGCCGGGGTGGATGGCGTCGGCGCCGGTCTTGCGCGCCGCCTCGATGATGGCGTCGATGCGCAGGTAGGACTGGCCCACCTGTGCCGGGCCGATGCACACGGCTTCGTCGGCGATCTGCACGTGACGGGCGTCGCTATCGGCCTCGGAGTACACCGCCACGGTACGGTAGCCGAGTTCGATGGCGGTGCGTATCACCCGGCACGCGATCTCGCCACGGTTGGCGATCAGGATCTTGTTGAATGCGGGCATCTTCGTGCTCCTGTGGGGGCGATCCCGGGATTGCATCCGGGCTATGGTGTTCTGGCGTAGGGTGGATCACGCTTTATCGATCCACCGCTTGTTGCATGGGTGGATGAGAAGAGCGACGGCTGCGCGCCCCGATCCACCCTACGGTCTTTGTCGGTAGTGCTTGTCTGTCCAATCCATCATTGGGCCCACTTCGGCTTGCGTTTCTGCACGAAGGCCAGGGTGCCTTCGGCGCCCTCGGCGCCGGTCACTGCAGTGGCGAACTGTTCGGCGGCGCGATCGAGCAGCGGGCCGAGTGCTTCGCGTTCGCTGGCCAGCAGCAGGGCCTTGGTCTGGGCGTTGGCCTGTGGCGCGCATTGGCGAATCTGTTCCAGGGTCTCGTCCAGGCGCTGCTGCAGGGCTGCGTCATCGCATTCGCAGTAATGCACCAGGCCCAGGCGTAGTGCCTCGGTGCCGTCGAAGCGGGCGGCGGTCAGAGCCAGGCGACGCGCCTGGGTCAGGCCGATGCGATGCACGACGAAGGGGGCGATCTGCGCCGGGAGGATGCCCAGCGTGGTTTCCGGCAGGCCGAACCTGGCACTGCTGGCGGCGATGGCCACGTCGGACACGCAGGCCAGGCCGAAACCGCCGCCGAGTACGGCGCCTTCCAGTACGGCCACCAGCACCTGCGGGGCGGCCTGGGCCTCTTCCAGCAGTGCACCGAAGGCGCGGTTCAGCTCGCGGTAGGCGTCACTTCCTTTGGCGCGGGCACCGGCCATGTCCTTGATATCGCCACCGGCGCAGAAGTGGCCGCCCGCGCCGCGCAGGACGAGAGCGCGCACGTTCGCGTCATGGCGCACGGCCTCCAGCGTGGCGCGCAGTTCGCCGACCATGGCCAGGCTCATGGCGTTGCGGTTGTCCGGGCGGTTGAGGGTGATGTGCAGCACGCCACCTTCGAGGTTGAGCAGCAGGGTTTCGCAGTGGGGCAGGTCGTTCATTGGAGACCTCGGTGTAGGGCGGGTGAAACCCGCCGCACGACAATGGCGTTCAGTGCGTAGGGTGGATCACGCTTTATCGATCCACCGTTGCGGTGGACGTGAAAAGCGACGTCCACCCTATGTTCAGGCCTGCCGTCCCTGGCGGCCCCCCTTCGGGCCGTCGCTACGCGACGTTAACAATCGGTCCCGACTATTTTTTCTTCCCAGGCAGGATGCCCATCAGCTTGCAGATGATGCCGAGCATGATTTCGTCGGCACCGCCGCCAATGCTGACCAGGCGTACGTCGCGGTAGGCGCGCGACACCGGGTTGTCCCACATGAAGCCCATACCGCCCCAGTACTGCAGGCAGGCGTCGGACACCTCGCGGCCAAGGCGCCCGGCCTTGAGCTTGGCCATCGATGCCAGCTTGGTCACGTCGCGGCCTTTCACGTATTGCTCGGTGGCCTGGTACACCAGTGCGCGCAGGCACTCGATCTCGGTCTGCAGCTCGGCCATGCGGAAGTGAATGACCTGGTTGTCGATCAGCGGCTGACCGAAGGTGTGGCGCTGTTTGCAGTAGTCGATGGTGGTGTCTACGCAGTGTTCCAGGCCCTTGATCATGTTCGCCGCACCGAACAGGCGCTCTTCCTGGAACTGCAGCATCTGCATCATGAAGCCGGCGCCTTCGTGGCCGATGCGATAGCGCTGCGGCACGCGCACGTTGTCGAAGAACACCTGGGCGGTTTCCGAGCTGCGCATGCCGAGCTTGTCCAGGTGTGGGCTCACCGTGATGCCAGGAGTCTTCATCGGCACCACGATCAGTGACTTGTTGACGTGCGGCTTGTCGTCACTGGTGTTGGCCAGCAGGCAGATGAAGTCGGCACTCGGAGAGTTCGTAATCCACATCTTGCTGCCGTTGATCACGTAGTCATCGCCGTCCTTGCGCGCGGTGGTCTTCAGACCGGCCACGTCGGAGCCGGCGCCAACTTCGGAGACGCCGATGCAGCCGACCATCTCACCAGTAATGGCCGGGCGCAGGAACGCTTCGCGCAGCTCATCGGAGCCGAAGCGCGCCAGGGCCGGGGTGCACATGTCGGTCTGCACACCGATGGACATGGGGATGCCGCCGCAGTGAATGGTGCCGAACTCTTCGGCTGCAACGATCGAGTAGCTGTAGTCCAGGCCCATGCCGCCAAATTTCTCCGGTTTGGAGATGCCCAGCAGCCCCAGTTCGCCGGCCTTCCTGAAGATGTCGTGGATGGGGAAGCGGCCTTCCTTTTCCCACTCATCGACGTACGGATTGATTTCCTTGTCGACGAAATTGCGGACGGTACGGCGGAGTTCTTCGTGTTCCTGGGTGAAGATCATTGTTGTTGTGCTCCGTATCGAATGGGTCTGTAGGGCGGGTGAAACCCGCCGCATGCTTTGCGGGTTTCACCCGCCCTACGGTCAGAATCGCGCCACGCCGAAACTGCTTTTCTTCAATGGACGCAAGTTGGCTTCGGCGCAGATGTCCAGCAAGAAGCCCAGCAGCTTGCGCGTATCACGCGGGTCGATCAGGCCGTCGTCCCACAGGCTGGCGGTGCCGTACAGCGCGGTGGACTGGCTGTCGAGCTTCTGCGCAGTGACTTGCTCGAGCATGTCGAGCATTTTCGGATCGGCTTCCTTGCCTTCCTTGGCATGCTTGTCCTCGGTGACGATGCGCAGCACCTTGCCGGCCTGGGCACCACCCATCACGGCGGTCTTGCTGTTGGGCCAGGCGAAGATGAAGCGCGGGTCGAGGCCGCGGCCGCACATGGCGTAGTTGCCGGCGCCGTAGGAGCCGCCGACGACGATGGTGAGCTTGGGCACGGTGGCGTTGGCCACGGCCTGGATCATCTTCGAGCCGTGCTTGATCACGCCGTTCTGTTCCGACTCGGTACCGACCATGAAACCGGTGGTGTTGTGGAAGAACAGGATCGGCGTGTTGCTCTGCTCGCACAGCTGGATGAACTGCGCTGCCTTGGCCGCGCCCTGCGGGGTGATCGGGCCGTTGTTGCCGATGAAGCCGCAGGCCTGGCCTTCGATCTGCAGATGGCCGCAGACGGTCTGGCTGTCGAACTCGTTCTTGAAGTCGAGAAACACCGAGCCATCGGCGATGCGCGCGATGATCTCGCGCACGTCGTAGGGCTTCTTGGCGTCGGCCGGTACCAGGCCGAGCAGTTCCTCGGCTGGGTACAGCGGTTCGCGCCAGGTGTTCGACGGCCGCGCCGGCAACTGCTGGTTCCAGGGCAGCATGGCGAGGATCTCACGCGCCAGGCGCACGCCGTCGGCGTCGTTCTCGGCCAGGTACTCGGCGGTGCCGGCAACCTGGGCGTGCATTTCGGCGCCACCAAGTTGCTCGTCGGTGGCGATCTCGCCGGTGGCGGCCTTGAGCAGTGGAGGACCGGCGAGGAACATCTTGGCCTTGCCGCGCACCACCACCACGTAGTCCGACAGGCCTGGCTGATAGGCCCCGCCGGCGGTGCTTGATCCATGCACCACGGTGATCTGCGGCAGGCCCATGGCGGACATGCGTGCCTGGTTGGCGAAGCCGCGCGCGCCCTCTACGAAGATATCGGCGGCGTAGTTGAGGTTGGCGCCGCCGCTCTCGGCCAGGGTCACCACCGGTAGCTTGTTCTCGAAGGCGATCTGCTGCAGGCGCAGCGACTTCTTCAGGCCAGTCGGGGAGATGGTGCCGCCCTTGATCGCGCTGTTGTTGGCGATCACCAGGCAGCGCACGCCGGCGATGTAGCCGATGCCGGCGATCAGGCCGCCGCCGGCCTGGCTGCCGTCCTTGTCGTCGTGCAGCTTGTAGCCGGCCAGCGAGGCCAACTCGAGGAACGGCGCACCGGCATCGAGCAGCAGATTGATGCGTTCGCGTGGCAGCAACTGGCCGCGCTTCTCGAATTTAGCCTTGGCTTCCTGCGCCTTGTCCTGGACCTTTTGCTCGACCTCGCGGAAGGCCGTGATAGCGGCCAGCATGGCTTCGCGGTTCTGCGCGAAGGCATCGCCATGCACATCGATTTCCGATTGGATCACGGGCATCGCCTTACTCCTGGTCTTTCAGTACATCGGGCACATAGGCCCGATGGAAACCGTTGTAGGGCTCACTGTTTCTCGCCTTGCCCAGCGTCCAGGCTCGAGTGCCCTGGCTGGCGGCGCCATCGATGCGGATGGTGTTGCCGCTGATGAAGTTGGCACCGGGGCTGAGCAGAAAGACGATGGCTGCGGCTACCTCCGATTCGCTGCCGATGCGCTGCAGCGGCACGTGATCCTTGAGGTTACGGATCATGTTCTTCATCGACTCGGGGTAGGTGTCCATGCCGCTGGAGGCGATCCAGCCCGGCGCCACGGCGTTGACCCGCACGCCCGCGTGGCCCCACTCGTAGGCAGCCGTCTTGGTGAAGTTCTCCATGCCGGCCCGCGCCGCGCCGGAGTGGCCCATGCCGGGCATGCCGCCCCACATGTCGGCGAGCATGTTGACGATGGCGCCACCGTGCTTGCTCATGCTCTGCAGGAAGACTTCCTTGGCCACCAGGAAACCGCCCACCAGGTTGGTGCGTACCACCGTTTCGAAGCCTTTCTGGTTGATGCCGATCAGTGGCGCAGGGAACTGGCCGCCTGCATTATTCACAAGCTGGTGAATGCGCCCGCGCTCCTTGATCACCGCGCCGACCATGGTTTTCACGGCGTCTTCGTCACGGATGTCGCAGACCTGGAAGCTGGCGCTGCCACCGTCCTCGATGATCTCGGCGCAGGTCTTCTCCAGCTTTTCCAACTTGCGTCCGACCAGCACCACATGGGCACCAAGGTGGGCCAGCTCGTGGGCTACGCAGCGACCAATGCCGCTGCCACCGCCGGTGACCAGGATGGTCTGGCCGCTGAACAGAGCGGATTTAAAGACTGAGTCGTATGGCATTTTTATTGTTGTCCTGACTGATGCCGGTGCGCATGGCGCACCCTACGGGGTGTAGGGTGCGCCGTGCACACCATTCAAGGTTTGCGCCAGCACGCTGGGCACCGGTACCGGGAATTCCAGCAGTTGCTGGGCGAAGGCCTTGCCTTGCGGGTCGATGCGCAGGCTGGCGACGCCACCACCGCCCAGCGCGTTCTCCAGCAGGAAGTTGAGGCTGTGGCTGCCTGGCAGGTACCAGCGGCTGACGCGACCCTGCTCGGCGTCCAGGGTATGCGCCATCCAGTTGGCCACGGCTTCAGGCGTCAGTGCAGCGGCTATCCACGCCAGGTATTCGGGCTTTCTGGCCATCACGCCGATGTTGCTGTGGTTGCCCTTGTCGCCAGAGCGGGCTACGGCCAGACGGATCAGCGGCACGGCAGCGTCCGCTTCACCCATGGGCACGGGTAGGGCGGCCGGCGCGCGGAGCTGATCGGAGTCGAAGGTATCGACCTGAGGCAAGACAACCGGCTGGCGCTCGCCATCGATCTCGACGCTCAAGGCGCAGGCGCTCTTGTCCACCAGGAAACTGAACAGACGGATCACTGGGTAGACGGTGGGGCGCCCGCCGACGATGCCGGTCAGGCCTGGCGCCATGCCGGTGGCGGCCTGGGCGATCTCGCGGGAGAAGAGAATCAGCGCCTCCTTCCTGGCATGGCGTGCGGCGATCTTTACCACCACCTCGCGGCTGCCCTGATGTTGAGCGTGGGCGCCATAGGTCGCCTCGCTACCCAGCAGCTCGACGCTGACCTCCTGGTAACGGCCCCAGCCACGCTCGGCGAACATTTCTTCGGTCTTTTTGATGATCGCCTGGGCGACGCGCTCGGCCTTGGCCACGGCGTCGATACCTGCGAGCAGGAAGCTGGCGGTGCAGCGAAAACCGTCCGGGTGCGTGGCGCTGACCTTGTACTGATCGGTAGGCGGTAGGCCGCGCGCGCCCTGCAGCTGCACGCGGTTGTCGCCGACCTGACGCAGTTCGACCAGGGTGAAGTCGCAGATCACGTCCGGCAACAGATAGGCGCGCGGGTCGCCGATCTCGTAGAGCATCTGCTCGCCAACGGTAAGAGGCGTGACCAGGCCGCCGGAACCCTCGGGCTTGGTCACGACGAAACGGCCATCGCCTTCGACTTCTACGATGGGAAAACCGATGTGCTCGTAATCCGGTACGTCGCGCCAATCGGTGAAGTTGCCACCGGTGCACTGCGCGCCGCATTCGATGATGTGCCCGGCCAGGGCTGCCTGGGCGAGCTTATCGTAGTCGGTCCAGGCCCAGCCGAACTCGTGCACCAGGGCGGCGCTGACCACGGCGCTGTCGACCACCCGGCCAGTGATGACGATGTCGGCGCCCTGTTCGAGCGCGGCGACGATGCCCGGCGCGCCCAGGTAGGCGTTGACCGACACGCAGAAGGGCGGCAGCGCTGCGCAGCTGAACATCTCGCGGGTGCCGGCCTTGACCAGCTCGCCAAGCTTGGGTTGCAGGTTGTCGCCGTGCAGCACGGCGATCTTAAGTTGCACGCCTGCCTGCTCGCAGGCAGCGCTCAGTGCGGTGGCACAGGCCATCGGGTTGACCCCGCCGGCGTTGCTGATGACGCGGATCTTCTTCGCCGCCAGCTCGCCCAGCAGCGGTGTGAGGACCTCGACGAAATCGCGGGCGTAGCCATCGTCAGGCTTCTTCATGCGGGCGCCGGCCATGATCGACATGGTGATCTCGGCTAGGTAGTCGAATACCAGGTAATCCAGCTCGGCGCCGCGAACCAGCTGGGCGGCTGCTGTAGAGGTGTCGCCCCAGAACGCGGAGGCGCAGCCGATGCGTACGGTTTTGCTCATTGGAATTGGCCCGTCACACATTGAAAGGTGAGCTCACACTACCAAGCAAGCGCTTGGTTTTAAAGTGGTGGAAGACGGCAATTCGGCCAAAAATGCGCCCAAGCGCTTGCTTGGTCGGCTCTCGCCGCATACATTTCATCAAGCAAGACAAGCACTTGCCGGCAGCATAGAGAATTCATCAGAACAATCGCCGAGCAAGGCAGCCAGGGGAGAAGTCAGCGTGGATGAACACAGAGCCCAGGCCGTGATGCAGGAACTGGTCGCCAGCGGCCAGGTAACTGATCCGGACAGTGCCCGCGGCAAGCTGTTGCAGATGGCCGCCCACCTGTTCCGCAGTAAGGGGTACGAGCGCACCACGGTGCGTGATCTGGCCGCCGCGATCGGTATTCAGTCGGGCAGCATCTTTCACCACTTCAAGAGCAAGGACGAGATCCTGCGCTCGGTGATGGAGGAAACCATCGTCTACAACACCGCGCTCATGCGCGCTGCACTGGCCGAGGCGCAGGGCACCCGTGAGCGGCTGCTGGCGCTGATCCGCTGCGAGCTGCAATCGATCATGGGCGGCACCGGCGAGGCCATGGCGGTGCTGGTCTACGAATGGCGCTCGCTTTCGGAAGATGGGCAGGCGCAGGTACTGGCCTTGCGCGATACCTACGAGCAGATCTGGTTGACGGTGCTGGGCGAGGCGCGCAATGCCGGTTACTTCAGGGGCGATCCCTTCATTCAGCGGCGTTTTCTCACGGGTGCGCTGAGCTGGACCAATACCTGGTTCCGCTCGCAGGGACCGATGACACTGGATCAGTTGGCCGAAGAAGCGCTGTCATTGGTATGTAAGGAAGCCTGAGGCTAGGATAGGAGCATCTGCCGGTTTTCGGCTCGAACACGGGCGTTGGGTTACTTCCGCGTTGTCATCCGTGACGAGAGGTCGAGTTTGCGCGCACTAGCCTTTTACCTGTTGTGCTGTCTGTGGCTGTTGCATGTACCTGCTGCCGTTGCGCTGCAGGAGGTGCGCGTTGGCGGTTATCACTTTCCGCCCTATCTGGACAAGCCCGAATCACCTTACCCGCAAGGTTTGGTGCCAGAGTTGTTGCGCGCACTCAACGCGTTGCAGCAGCAATACCGTTTCGTCCTGGTACCGACCTCGGCGACCCGCCGTTACCGCGACCTTGAAAGCGGACGCTTCGATCTGATGTTCTTCGAGTCCAGTCGCTGGGGTTGGCAGGGCACTTCATACGTGGCCCTGGGGTTGGATATCGGTGATGCGGAAGTCTATGTCGCTGCGGCGGAACCGGGGCGTGGGCAGGACTATTTCGAGAATTTCAGCGACAAGCGCATGGCGCTCTACAACGGCTATCACTACGGCTTCGCCAGTTTCGACGCCGACCCTGACTATCTCGCGCGGAACTTCAACGCGTTGCTGACCTATTCCCATGACAGTAACCTGCGCATGCTCCTGGCGCGACGCGTCGATATCGCCGTGGTGACGCGCTCGTATCTGGAGCTGTTCCTGGATCGGCACCCGGAAATGCTGTCCGAGTTGCTGGTTTCCGATCGCCCTGATCAGTTCTATCACCATCAGGTGCTGCTGCGGCCCAGGGGACCGCTGAGCCCGGCTGAAGTTGCCGAGCTGTTGAACCGGCTGCAGGCCAGTGGTGAACTATCGAAGCTACTTGGGCGCTATCGTCTGGCATTGGGTAACAAAGTGTCAGTAGAGTGAAAATCCATCTAGTCGGTCAGGAGAGACTGGAGTAGTGTGCAGCTCACTGAGAGAAGGAATTTTTTGGGGACTCGACATGCGGCATGCGCGGTGCTGGATTCATGGATGTTTGGGTGCCTTGTGTCTCTTGCTGGTGGGTCCTCTTCATGCGGCCGACGTGGTCAAGGTCGGTGGCGCGCACTTCCCCCCCTACGTGATCAAGTCCAACCTGCATGACTCGAGTGGCCTGCTGCCGCAGCTGCTCGAAGCGCTCAATCGAGAGCAGAGCGAATACCACTTCACCATGTTGCCCACCGCCATCGTGCGTCGCTTCAGCGACCTGCAGCGCGGGCGTATCGATATGGCTATTTTCGAGAATCCGCAATGGGGATGGCAGGACATCGACGCTGAAGCCGTCGATATGAGGCTGGAAGATGCGGAGTTGTTCGTCGCCAGAAACGAGGCGCTGCGCGACCAGCGTTACTTCGAACAGCTCGAAGGCAAGCGCCTGGCGCTATATCGTGGTTATCACTACGGATTTGCCCAGTTCAACAGCGACCCGGAGTTCCTTACCAACACCTTCAACGCCAACCTCGGTCACTCCCACGACAGCAACCTGCGGATGGTGATACGCGGGCGCGCCGATGTCGCGCTGGTGACGCGCTCCAATCTCTATGACTTCCTCGAGCGCAATCGTGAGTATGCACGGCAGTTACTGATCTCCGAACGTGTCGATCAGGTCTATCGCCATCATGCGATGATTCGCGCCGGCGCGCCGATTACTCCTGAACGCTTCGCCGCTCTGCTCGAGCAGTTGAGGGCGAAAGGCGAGCTGCAACGCATTTTCTCGCCCTATCGCATTGCCGTCACGCCAGGCGTAGCGGATAGCTCAACAGCAATATATGCAGAAGATTGACCGCTGTGTGCAGGGTGATGGCCAGGCTCAGGCGGCCGCTGTAGTGAAAGGCCAGCCCGTAACCCAGCCCCGCGCATGTCGCCACCACGGCGAATAGTGTGCTGAAGGGCAGGTGGGCCGCGCCGAACAGGCCCGCCGTCAGCAGCAGACCAGGCCAGATGCCCAGGCGCTTGATCAGGGCAGTCTGCAACAGGCCGCGAAAGAGCAATTCCTCCGCCAGTACCGCCACGCCGAGATTGACCGCCAGCCACAGCAGCAGGCCCTGCGGCCATTTGGGCTGCCAGGCGACCAGATCCAGCGCCATGGCCAATAGCGGCACCAGCAGCAAGGTGGCGACGCACGTCAGCCAGGCATGTTTCAGCGAGATCACAGGGCTGCGTGGCAGCCCCAGCCACCAGGCGAGCAGGGCGGTGCCCAACAGCAGCTTGTCCCAGGACAGACGCAGGCCATAGGGAGCTGCGTCGTGACTGATGAGACGTGGCTGCCACAACTGCCAAGGGCTGAAACCGGGTATGAGGTGCGCCGCCAGGGCGATTGCGCCGAGCAGGATGAGAGGTAGCCATAGCCAGTTCGGCAGGCGCGATTGTCCGGCCAACAGGACTATGACGAATGCGCTGCCCAGCAGCAGGCCGAGGGGTTGGATGAAACCCAGGCCGGTGCCCAGGACCAGGGTGAGAGCGGGGAGCAGCAAGCGCAGATGCAGGGGCATGGCACCTCTCCTGGAGAAGGCGCGCAGTCTAGCAGGCAGTCGAAAAACTACCTGCGTTGCTATTGCTGCGTTAAAAACAGGCTCGGAATGCTCATTTACAACTCGTAAACTCCGCTTCCTCGCCTGTTTTTGCCTTGCATTAGCTGCCTCGCCTACGTTTTTCAACGACCTGCTAGCAGGCTGCGTTGCGGGCAGTCTTGGCGTTACCTGATGGAACAAGTGCGTTTAGCGCTGACGCTCGCTCTCGTCCTTGGCTTCCTGCTCGATGGCGCGCTTGCGCATGCGTTCGAGCTGGTCTTCGCTCAGGGGCATTTTCTTGGCGCTGCTGCGCAGCACCAGCAGGCTGCCGATCACCGAGCCGAATACCATAACCAGCATCAGCCAGACGTACCAGGGCATGATGACTCCTCACAAGGAATGTAGCTGTCACCATAACGCGCGTTCTGGTTCTTGTCAGTCTGCCTGTAGGACCGGGAGCAGGTTACTGTCGTCCTTGAGCTGCACGCCGCTCAGTTGCAGGCGTAGCGCATGGCGCGCCAGGTAGTCGAGTTTATGTGCTGCCTGCTCGTAGGGCAGGCCCTCGGGACGCACATTGGAGATGCAGTTGCGTTCGCTGTCCAGGCAGCCTACGCGCGGTGCGTAGGTCAGGTACAGGCCGAGGCTGTCCGGCGAGGTGAGTCCAGGGCGTTCGCCGATCATCACGATCAGCAGACGCGCGCGCAGCGCTTCACCTATGCCATCGCCAATTGCCACGCGGCCTTGCTCGGCCAGCACCACCGGAGTGTTGGCCCAGTCGGTGTCGAAGCGCTCGCGGAAGGCTTGCAGCAGCGGCAGGGCATGGCGCTGCACGGCAACGGACGACAAGCCATCGGCCAGCACGATGGCGATTTCAGGGGCGGGCAATTCGTGCAGCAGTTGCACCTGGCAGTCGCCATGCAGATGACGGCCGTGATCCGGGCGCAGCAGGTAGGTCTGCCGGTCTTCGGCGTTACTGCGTACTTTCAGGGTACGAAAACCCGCCGCATGCAGTTGATGCTTGAGTTCGCCGAAGTCCAGCGGGCGATGCACCGCATCGCGCGCCTGGGCATGGGCCAGGCCGAACTTCAGCACTTCGCGGGTGGGCAGGCTGCAGCCGACGCGGCCGAGCGCGATACGTGCCGAGGTATGCGCACGCAGTTCGTCCCAGGGATTTTGCTGAATCAGATCATTGGCCATCACGCAGCTCCCGAGATGTGCGGCAGTTGTTTGAGCAGATGATGACCGCTACCGATCTCACGCAGTCGGCCGCTCGGTTCGGTAATGGCCATGCGCGCCAGCCAGGCATCGAATTCGGGTGCGCGTTTCAGGCCCAGCACATGGCGCAGGTACAACGCATCGTGGAACGAGGTGCTCTGGTAGTTGAGCATGATGTCGTCGGCACCCGGGATGCCCATGATGAAGTTGATACCGGCCGCGCCGAGCAGGGTGAGCAGGCTGTCCATGTCGTCCTGATCGGCTTCGGCGTGGTTGGTGTAGCAGACGTCGCAGCCCATCGGCAGGCCGAGCAGCTTGGCGCAGAAGTGGTCTTCCAGGCCGGCGCGGATGATCTGCTTGCCGTCGTAGAGGTATTCCGGGCCGATGAACCCGACCACGGTATTGACCAATAGCGGGCGGAATTCGCGGGCCACGGCATAGGCGCGGGCTTCGCAGGTCTGCTGGTCGACACCATGATGACCGCCGGCCGACAGCGCACTGCCCTGGCCGGTTTCGAAGTACATGACATTGTCACCCAGGGTGCCGCGCCCCAGCGACAGCGCAGCTTCATGGGCTTCGCGCAGGATAGCCAGGGATACGCCGAAGCCGGCGTTGGTGGCTTCGGTGCCGGCGATGGACTGGAATACCAGATCGATCGGCGCGCCGGCTTCGATGGCCTGGATCTGCGTGGTGACGTGGGTCAGCACGCAGCTCTGCATGGGGATTTCGAAGTGCTGGCGCACTTCGTCCATCATCTGCCACAAGCGCATCAGCGTCGGCAGCGAATCACTGGCCGGGTTGATACCGACCGTGGCGTCGCCGGAGCCGTAGAGCAGGCCGTCGAGCATGCTGGCGGCGATGCCGCGCACGTCGTCGGTGGGGTGGTTGGGCTGCAGGCGTACGGCCAGATGACCGGGCAGGCCCAGGGTGTTGCGAAAACGCGTGATCACCTGGCATTTGCGTGCCACCAGAATCAGGTCCTGATTGCGCATCAGCTTGCTCACTGCGGCAACCATCTCCGGTGTCAGCCCGGCGGCCACTGCTGCCAGACGCGCGCTGTCGGTCTTCTCCAGCAGCAGCCAGTCGCGCAGGTCGCCCACGCTCAGGTGGCTGATCGGGGCAAAGGCGGCGGCGTCATGGCGGTCGATGATCAGGCGGGTGACTTCGTCCTGCTCGTAGGGAATCAGCGCCTCGTCGAGAAAGCGCTTGAGCGGCACCTCGGCCAGGGCCAGCTTGGCCGCCATGCGCTCTTCGTAGGTAGCGGCAGCCAGTCCTGCAAGGTAGTCGCCGGATCGCGCCGGGCTGGCCTTGGCCAGCAGCGTCTTGAGGTCCGCGAAGCGGTAGACCAGGCTGCCGATGGTGGTTTGATAGGGCATGGCTGCAACCCGTTGCAAGAGGATGTACTTGCCGTGCAGTGCTCATGCCAGCGGGCTTGCCGCCGGTGATTGGTGGTCCGCAGGCGCGGCCGAATATTTCGGAAGCCTGAAAACGGTGCAGGGCTGAGACTGGTGCATCAGATTAGCGCGTCGGCATCGTGATGTCTGTCACATGATGGCAACTTGGCGCTGTTTGAATGTCGGCTTTCCGATCGCACGGGGAGGCCGTTCGTGACCCATGCCAGAGCGCTGCAATCGCTGATGCGAGCCGTTACACCGCTCGCCGCGTCGATGAATATCAACGAGGTCGCCGATCTGTTCCTGGCGGCTGAACACCGCGCTTTTCTCTCTCTGCCGGTGGTCGATGAGCACAATCGGCCGCTTGGCCTGGTCAGTCGCGCCACGCTCCAGGACATCTTCATGCAGCGCTTCGGGCGCGACCTGCGAGGTCGCCACCCGGTGGGCGAGGTGATGAACCAAGCGCCGCTGATCGTCAGCCTGGAAACCAGCCTGGAAGAGGCTGCCAAGCAGGTTACCGCGCAGTTGCAGTACCCGATCACCGAGGACTTCATCCTGATCGATGCCCAAGGTGAATATTGCGGTCTGGGCACGGTGCTGGATTTGCTCAAGGCCATGGAGGCGCGCGTTGCCCAGCGCAATCGCGTATTGCGCCAGGCGTTGGTGGACCTCAAGGAATCCCAGGCGCAGTTGCTGCAGTCGGAGAAGATGGCGTCGCTCGGACAGATGGTCGCCGGCGTCGCCCATGAGCTGAACACGCCGCTGGGCTACGTGAAGAACAACGTGCAACTGCTGCGCGAGCTGAGCGAGCCTCTGTTCGGACTGGCCGCCGCGCAGGCGCGACTGGGCCAATGCCTGAGCGACCCGGATTGCGATGAGGCAAGCCTCGCCCAGGCCCTGCAGGCCGCCGAACAGGCTCGCCAGCAGGCGGCGCCGGAGCTGCTGGCCGAGGACCTGAAGCAGCTCTACGGCGACACGCTGTATGGCCTGGAACAGATCGCCGAGCTGGTGGTTGGCCTCAAGGATTTCGCCCGTCTCGACCGCGCCATGAGTGAGGAGGTCGACCTCAATGACTGCATCCGCAGCGCGCTGCTGATCGCCCGTAATCACATCAAGGACAAGGTAGAAGTGGTGCAGCAACTCGGCGAGCTGCCACGCATTGCCTGTGCGCCATCACAGATCAACCAGGTGCTGCTCAACCTGCTGACCAACGCTGCACAGGCCATCGAGGGAGTGGGGCGTATCCAGATCCGTAGCTGGGTCGATGCCCAGGGCGTTCATGTGTCGCTGCAGGACAACGGCCGTGGCATGCCGCCCGAGGTCCTGGCGAAGATCTTCGATCCCTTTTTCACCACCAAACCGGTCGGCCAGGGCACCGGCCTCGGTTTGTCCATCAGTTACAAGATCGTCCAGGACCACGGCGGCCAGATTCGCGTCGCCTCCGAGCCAGGACGTGGCACGCGCTTTCTCATCAGCCTGCCGTTGCCCGCTACCTCCGCCATGAAAAGGAGCGCCTGATGTCCGCACCCGTTCGCATTCTCTTCGTCGACGACGAGGAGCGTATTCTGCGCAGCCTTGCCCTGCAGTTTCGCCGCCACTACGAGGTACTGACCGAGAGCGACCCGCTGCGCGCGCTGCAGCGTCTGCGTGAGGAACACATCCATGTACTGGTCAGCGATCAGCGCATGCCGCAGATGAGCGGGGCCCAGTTGTTGGCCGAAGCGCGCGAGATCGCGCCGAACACGCTGCGCATCCTGCTGACCGGTTATTCCGATCTGGATGCTGCGGTGGAGGCGTTGAACAACGGCGGCATCTTCCGCTACCTGACCAAACCCTGGGATCAGCAGGAAATGGCCTTCACCCTGCGCCAGGCGGCTGAGCTGGCCGTACGCCAGGCGCAGCCGCTGCAAGCTGTCGCCAGTGAAGGGTTGAGTGCACCGCTGTCGGTGCTGCTGCTGGACGACGAGCCGGACACGCTTGCCGTCGTTGGCGAGTTCTGCGTGGCGGGTGGGCATCGCCTGCTGCGCGCACGCAATCTGGCCGAAGCCATGCTGCAGCTCAACAACGAAGGCGCGGACATTCTGGTCAGTGACCTCAGGTTGGCCGGCGAAGATACCGCGCCGTTGCTCAAGACCCTCGCGCAAGCCCACCCGCGCCTGCTCAGTCTGGTGGTTACGCCATTTCAGGACACCCAGGCGCTGCTGCGTCTGGTCAATGAGGCGCAGATCTTCCGCTACCTGCCCAAGCCGATTCGCCGTGGTCTGTTCGAGAAAGGCTTGAAGGCTGCAGCCGAGCAGGCCTTGATCTGGCGCGCGCAACCACAGCAAGTGGTCACTCGCCTGGCCGAGGTGCCGCGTGACGCGCGTGAGCAGGAGAGGGTTGGCAGCCTGATGGGCATGCTCGGGCGCCTGCGTGAACGGCTGATTGCCTGATCCTTGGCTGTGCTGCGCTTTCGCGGCTGAAGCCGCTCCAACGGAGCAGTGAGTGAATGTCTGTGGGAGCTGTGCTTCAGCTGCGATGCCCGGGTGCCGGCGCCAATGCCTCGGATTGCATCGGCTATGGGGCGGCTTAGAAGGGTTTAACCGCGACCAGTGACAGGACGCTTTGCGCTACAATGCGCGGCGTTTTTCATCCTGTTCGAGACCACCCCATGCCTGTCTGCCAAACCCCGATCATCGTCGCCCTCGACTTTCCCAGCCGTGATGCCGCTCTGGCGCTGGCCGATCAGCTCGATCCGGCGCTGTGCCGGGTCAAGGTCGGCAAGGAGCTGTTCACCCGCAGTGGTCCGCAAGTGGTCGAGGCATTGCAGGCCAAGGGTTTCGAGCTGTTCCTCGATCTGAAATTCCACGATATCCCCAATACCACGGCGATGGCGGTCAAGGCTGCTGCGGAGCTGGGCGTGTGGATGGTCAACGTGCACTGCTCCGGCGGCCTGCGCATGATGGCGGCCTGTCGTAACGAGCTGGACAAACTGGCTGGCGCCAAGCCGCTGCTGATCGGCGTGACGGTGCTGACCAGCATGGAGCAGCAGGACCTGGCCGGCATCGGCCTGGACGTGCCGCCGCAGGAACAGGTGTTGCGCCTGGCGGGTCTGGCCGCCGAGGCCGGGCTCGATGGCCTGGTCTGCTCGGCGCAGGAAGCCCGTGCACTCAAGGTCGCGCAGCCGCGTCTGCAACTGGTGACACCGGGTATTCGTCCTGCCGGCAGCAGCGCCGATGACCAGAAGCGCATCCTCACCCCACGTCAGGCACTGGAAGCAGGTTCCGATTATCTGGTGATCGGTCGCCCGATCAGCCAGGCTGCCGATCCGGCACAGGCGCTGGCTGCTGTAGTCGCTGAACTACAAGGCTGAACCCTGTAGCCCGTATGAAATCCGGGGCTGTCTGATATGCCGTCCGATCTGTCCCGGATTTCATCCGGGCTACCCGCTGATCGCGGCACCGCGCTGGTGGAGCCGCCATCAGCGCCCTGCATGACTCGCCACTCCAGAGCCTGATAGTGCTGCTCTGCGTCCGGCCGCCTGGCTAGACTCCTCGCCAATTCAACAAAAATCGCTGCGAGGAAGCAGACATGAGCATGACGTTCTCCGGCCAGGTCGCCCTGGTCACCGGCGCTGCAGCCGGTATTGGCCGTGCCACCGCCCAGGCGTTCGCTGCCGAAGGGCTCAAGGTGGTAGTTTCCGACGTGGATGTGGCAGGCGGTGAGGGCACCGTCGAGCTGATTCGTGGGGCTGGCGGCGAGGCTTGCTTCGTGCGTTGCGACGTGACCCGCGATGCCGAGGTCAAGGTGCTGATGGACGCTACCTTGGCGCAGTACGGCCGCCTGGACTATGCCTTCAACAACGCCGGTATCGAGATCGAGCAGGGCAAGCTGGCTGACGGCAACGAAGCCGAGTTCGACGCCATCATGGGGGTCAACGTCAAGGGCGTGTGGCTGTGCATGAAGCATCAGATCCCCTTGCTGCTGGCCCAGGGCGGTGGCGCTATCGTCAATACCGCTTCGGTGGCCGGCCTGGGCGCTGCTCCCAAGATGAGCATCTACGCGGCCTCCAAGCATGCGGTGATCGGTCTGACCAAATCCGCAGCGATCGAGTACGCCAAGAAGAAACTGCGGGTGAACGCAGTCTGCCCGGCCGTGATCGACACCGATATGTTCCGCCGCGCCTATGAAGCCGATCCGAAGAAGGCCGAGTTCGCCGCCGCCATGCACCCCGTCGGGCGCATCGGCAAGGTCGAGGAGATCGCAGCTGCCGTGCTCTATCTATGCAGCGACCACGCTGCGTTCACCACCGGCCAGGCGTTGGCGGTGGACGGCGGGGCCACGGCAATATGAAGGCTCTATCCTGGTAGTCTGCAAGCAGGCTAAGGTTGGCTCGCAGGGCCACTGTCCGCAGTGGTCCTGACTCAGCACAATCCTGCCAGGTTCAACTGGAGCGATAACAATAATGACCGCCGATCCCTTGCTGACGTTTTTCCTTCCCGCTGCGCTGGGCATCATCATGCTCGGGCTTGGCTTGTCACTGAGCCTGGCCGATTTCGCCCGCGTGGCCAAATTTCCCAAACCCGTGCTGATCGGCCTGGCTTGCCAGCTGCTGCTGTTGCCGCTGGCGTGCTTCTTCCTGGCCAAGGCCTTTGGTCTGGCGCCGGCACTGGCCGTGGGTCTGATGCTGTTGGCAGCCTCGCCGGGTGGCACCACCGCCAATCTCTACAGCCATCTGGCTCATGGCGACGTGGCGTTGAACATCACCCTCACCGCCGTCAACTCGGTGATTGCGATTCTGACCATGCCGCTGATCGTCAATCTATCGCTGGCGTACTTCATGTCTGCCGATCAGGCCATCCCGCTACAGTTCGCCAAGGTGGTGCAGGTATTCGTGATCGTCCTTGGTCCTGTGGCCATCGGCATGTGGCTGCGCAGCCACTTCCCTGGTTTCGCCGAGCGCATGCAGAAACCCGTGAAGATCATCTCGGCGTTGTTCCTGCTGCTGATCATTCTGCTGGCGGTGGCCAAGGACTGGCGCACCTTCGTCGATTACGCGCCTGCGGTGGGCGGGGCGGCGCTGGCCTTCAACCTGCTGAGCATGGCGGTGGGCTACTGCATACCCAGGCTGCTCAAGCTCAACTTGCGTCAGGCCATCGCCATCGCCATGGAGATCGGTATTCACAACGGCACCCTGGCCATCGCCCTGGCCCTGAGTCCGGCGCTGCTGAACAACCCGACCATGGCGATTCCGGCGGCGATCTACAGCCTGATCATGTTCGTGACTGCAGCGCTGTTCGGGCTGTGGGTCAACCGCATGCATGGCACCGAACTGGCCCACGAAGCTGTGGCCGAACGGTAGGGTGCACTGCGCGCACCGGGAAGGCCGCGTGGCTGGCGGTGCGCACGGCGCACCCTGCTGACTGCCCCAGAACTGTAGCCCGGATGCAATCCGGGGTGGCCTTGCAGAGCATTCCCGTACGGGGGGGCTAGCGTTTACCTGCGTTGAGTATCGCCAGGGTCAACAGGCCGGCGACGATGCCCCAGAACGCCGAGCCGACGCCGCCCAGGGTCATGCCGGAGGCAGTGACGAGGAAGGTGATCAGCGCCGCTTCACGCTCGTTGGGTTCGCTCATGGCCTGGGTCAGGCCGCCGATGATCGAAGCGAACAGCGCCAATGCGGCGATGGACAGGATCAGCGCCGCCGGCAGCGCCGCGAACAGCGAAGCCAGGGTGGCGCCGAAGATGCCGGCGATGGCGTAGAACACCCCGCACCAGACCGCCGCCGTGTAGCGCTTGCGTGGGTCCTCATGAGCTTCCGGCCCGGCGCATATGGCGGCACTGATGGCCGCCATGTGGATGCCATGGCTGCCAAACGGTGCCATCAGGATCGACACCAGGCCGGTGCTGGTCAGCAGCGGTGAAGCCGGCACGTCGTAGCCATTGGCGCGTAGTACGGCCATGCCCGGCAGGTTCTGCGAGGCCATGGCGACGATGAACAGCGGAATGCCGATGCTGATGGCGGCGGCCAGCGAGAAGCTTGGCGTCGTCCACTCAGGCGTGGCCAGTTGCAACTGGAAATCGCTGAAATCCAGCAGGCCGAAGACCCCGGCCAGCACGCTGCCGACGATCAACGCAGACAGTACCGAATAGCGCGGCCACAGGCGCTTGCCGAGCAGGTAGGCGAGCAGCATGGCAACCACCAGAATCGGCTGCTGCTCGGCGGCCACGCAGATTTCCAGACCGATCTTGAACAGTACGCCGGCCAGCAGCGCCGCGGCTATGGAGCCGGGAATGCGGCGCATCAGCCGGTCGAAGGTGCCGGTCAGGCCGATCAGCACGATCAATCCCGAGGCCAGAATGTAGGCGCCGATGGCCTCACCGTAGGAGACCTGGGGCAGGCTGGTGACCAGCAGCGCAGCGCCGGGGGTGGACCAGGCGATCATCACCGGCGCGCGATAGCGCAGCGAGAGCACGATGCAGCACAGCGCCATGCCGATCGACAGCGCCCAGATCCACGAAGAAATCTGTCCGCTAGTCAGGCCGGCTGCCTGGCCGGCCTGGAACATCAGCACCAGGGAACTGGTATAGCCGGTGAGCATGGCGATGAAGCCAGCGACCACGGCCGAGGTGGAGGTGTCCGCCAGTGGGCGCAGACGAGTTGGGGCGGCGTCTTGCATCAGAACGTTCCAGTGTCGACGAGGATGGGATAGAGCGAAGCGACCAGCAGCAACGCCATGCCGATGTTGAAGACGCGCAGTGCGCGCGGGTTGTTCAACCACTTGCGCAGCAGGCTGCCGGCGACGGTCCACAACCCCACGCTTGGGCAGTTGACCAGCGCGAACAGCGCGGCGATCAGCAGCACGTTGCTGAAGAAGCCCTCCTGCGGCGTGTAGGTGGTGATGGCGCCGATGGCCATGATCCACGCCTTGGGGTTGACCCACTGAAAGGCCGCCGCCTGGATGAACGTGAACGGTTTGGCTTCAGGGTTCTCTTGGCTTTGCGGTGCGCCGGATTGGGCGATCTTCCAGGCCAGGTAAATCAGGTACGCGGCGCCGACATAGCGCAGCACGTCGTGCAGTACCGGCAATCGCTGGAACACCTGGCCGAGGCCCAGGCCCACGGCGGCCACCAGCAGCATGAAACCCAGGCTGATGCCGAGCATGTGCGGAATGCTGCGGCGCACGCCGAAGTTCACGCCAGAGGCGAGCAGCATCATGTTGTTGGGGCCGGGCGTCACCGAGGTGACGAAGGCGAAGGCGATGAAGGCGAGCAGCAGTTCGGTGGACATGGTCGTTCTCCGGTGACTGGCAAAGCCTATTGCGCGGCTGCAGTGGCGTCGCGGTACAGCCACCGGTGGGTTGAACCATACAGTCTGGTCAAGCGCTGCCTGGATGGTTAGCCTCGGTTTTTTGCCGAACAAGGATAAAGGCGATGCAACCGGACAATCCCTACAGTGCACCGCAGGTGGAATTGCTCGATAGCGCTGGCGTGCAGTCGTTGCCAGGCTGGAGCGCCAGGCAGTTGCAGGTGCTGGGCTGGCTGGCACTGGTCTCGGTAGTGGTCAATGTCCTGGTAGTTGGGCTGCTGTTCGCCGGTGCCCTGCTGGAGGCACATGAGGCTGAACTTCTGTTTAGCTACACCGACTGGCTGAGGCTGGCGCTGACACTACTCGGTTGCTACCTGCTGCTGCGTTTCAAGGCTTTTGCCGAAGCTCGCTTCGCTGCGCGCAACCTGAGCGTGCCGGTATGGGCCGTGCTGGTAGTTTCCCTGCTGCTGGAATTGGCCGACCTGCTGTTCGGCGAGCAGCTGTTTGCAGGGCTGGACTGGCAGACGCTGAGTTATGTGGCGCTGCTGTGCCTGACGGGGCTCTGCACCACTTGGCTGGGGATACGGTTGCTTAAACTGCAATATCCCTATCCGTCGCTGAAGGTGATGGCCTGGCTCGATATCGTCGGTGGGCTGATGCTGACCAGCGTGCTGTTGATGCTGGTGGCGCTGCTGCCCTTGCTTGGGGCCGGCGTAGCGCTGATGCTGGTGTTCTTCAAAGGCGCTGCCGAGTTGCAGGGGGGGGCGCACTGACTGCGTCCAAACGGCAATAGCTGTCTGATGGGCACAAGGCCAGATCACCGCGGGGGCGCTACAGACCTGTAGGAGCCGGCTTGCCGGCGATGCTTTGCCTTTGTGAGGCTGGTGCTCGCCGAGACGCTTGATCGCCAGCAAGCTGGCTCCTACACAGTCATTTTTCTACGTTTGACTGACAGGCATTAGCCCATCGGCTGGTCACCATTTGTAATCGAGGCTGGCCGTGACCCGGCGCGGGTCACCTGCGTAGCAATAGAAACCATCGCAGGTCGAAAGGTATTCCTTGTCGAACAGGTTGTTGGCGTTGAGCGATACGCTGGCGCCACGCAGGCCGGCATCGAGTTGACCGAGGTCGTAGCGCACTGCGGCGTCGTAGACGGTATAGGCGCTGCTGTGGCCGTCGGAAGGATCACGCACGAAGCCCATGCTGCCGACGGCAATATTGTCGGTGGAGCCGACAAAGCGGGCACCCAAGCCGGCGCCGAAGCCCGCCAGCAAGCCGTGGTTCCAGTCATAGTCGGCCCAGATCGACGCCTGATGCTCGGGTATCAGCGGCAGGGCGCGGTTCTTGTCGCGCGGGTCACCGACCTCGGTCATCTTGCTGTTGGTATAGCTGTAGGACGCCGTCAAACTGAGGTTCTCGGTGACGTTACCGGTAGCCTCCAGCTCCAGGCCGCGCACTTCCACCTCGCTCACCGGCTCGGTGGCGCCGGCGGTGTTGGTGGTGACGATGTTCTGCCGCTTCAGGTCATAGACGGCGGCGGTGAACAGCATGTCGCTGCCCAGCGGTTGATACTTGATGCCCAGTTCGTACTGCTTGCCGGTGCTGGGTTTGAACGCTTCGCCGCTGTTGCCGCCCGCTTCGGCCTGGAAGGATTCGGCATAGGACACATAGGGCGTGAAGCCGGAATCGAACACGTAGCTCAGCGCTGCGTTGCCGCTGAATTGGCTGTCGCGACGGCTGTCCTTGGCGTTATTGGCGTTGTAGAACACCGAGTCGGTATCCAGCCGGTCCCAGCGGCCGCCCAGGGTCAGGCGCCAGGCGTCGAGTGCCATCTGGTCCTGCAGATAGAGGCCGGTGTTTCTGCGCTTCTGGTTGTAGTCCTGGAGGGCGGTGTAGGCGACGCCGCTGAAGTCCTGACCGTAGATCGGGCGAATGATGTTGCTGCTGGGAGCCGCACCGTACAGCCAGCGGTAATCGGTGTTGACGCGCAGATAATCTACGCCGAGCAGCAGAGTGTGACCGATTACGCCAGTGTTGAAGTCCGCCTGGAAGTTGTTGTCCACGGCGAAGTGACTGATGTTCTCGTCGTACACGTTGGCACCGCGTGCAACTGTACCGTCATCGGAAACCGCGGTGGCCCAGCCCCCAGCCGTGATGATCTGATTGTCCAGTTCGAGCTTGCTGTAACGCAGGTTCTGATTGAACTGCCAGGTATCGTTGATGCGGTGCTCGAAGGCGTAGCCCAGCGCGTAGAATGTCTTGTCGTAGAACTCCCAGTCAGGGTCACCCAGGTTCTTGTTGTAATCGACCTTGCCGGCTGGCGTGCCCAGCTTGGTGCCTTGCAGGGGCAGGAACTGGCTGGTGCCGCCGGTATCGTCACGGTTGAACTGGCCGAGGAAGGTCAGTCTGGTGTCGTCGGCAATGTTCCAGGTCAGGCTGGGCGCCAGGTTGAAACGCTGGTCGTCCATATGTTCGATAACGGTGCCACTGTCGCGACCGGTGCCGCTGAAACGGTAGAGAACGCGACCTTCATCGTCGATCTTGCCAGTGCTGTCGAAGCTGATCTGCTTGTGGTTGTAGTTACCAATCTGCACCTGCACTTCATGGCTGCTTTCGGCCTGCGGGCGGCGGCTGACCGCATCCACCAGGCCGCCGGGCGGGGTCTGGCCATACACTGCCGAGGCCGGGCCGCGCAGTACGGCGACGCGCTCCAGGTTCCAGGTTTCCAGCTTGGCCATGGTGTAGCTGCCCTTGGGCAGCGGCAGGCCGTCGAGCATCTGGATCGGTTCGAAGCCGCGGATCTTCATCCAGTCGGCGCGGCTGTCACTGCCGTAGCTGCTGGCGATGACTCCGGGCATATAACGCACGGCATCATCGAGGTTCTGCACCTTGCGGTCCTGCATCTGCTCGCGGGTGGCGACGGAGATCGAGCGTGGGGTTTCCAGCAGCGGCGTGTCGGCCTTGGTGCCGGTTGCGGTGCGGTTGGCCAGATAACCACGGGTCGGGCCCCAGGCGGTCTCGGCGGCCTGTTCGCTGGCTGTCACGGTCACGTCCGGCAGTGCCATTGCCGCTTCTGCTGCAGGGGCCAGGCTGTAGGTGCCACCGCTGCCGCCTTGCAGCTGCAGGCCCGTGCCACGCAGCGCCTGATCGAGGGCTTCGATGGCTTCGTAGTCGCCGCTGACCGGTGCCGAGCTCTTGCCCTCGGTCAGGGCCGGATCGATGCTCAGGGTCACGCCAGCCTGGCTGGCGATCTGGTTGAGCGTGGCTGCGAGAGGGCCGGCAGGCAGTTGGTAGGCCTCGGCATGGGCCAGCCCGGCATGGCCGGCGAAGGCGATGGTCAGGGCCAGCAGCGTGTGGCGGAAGGGAGCGGGGCGGAAGGACATTGCGAACGTCTCCTAAGAGTTAATGTATCTCAATGTCCTTCTTGCCGAAGCAGGAAAGAAAAATGACAGGGGCGGAGAAAATTATTTTTCTGCCGGCACCACGCGGGTCCACCAGGGGCCCAATTGCTCGGAGCGCACGGGCAGGCTGAGCGCCAGAGCGGCCAGTGCCTTGTCGCTGTCGTGCAGCGGGAAGCTGCCGCTGATGCGCAGCCCGGCCAGGCTCGGGTCGAGGCTCAGATAACCGTCGCGGTATTCGCCAAGCTGATCGATCAGGCGCTGCAGTGGCAGGTTGTCCGCCACCAGCATGCCGCGGCTCCACGCGTCGGCGCTGATGGGGGCAGGGTGGCTGTCGCCGAGGTACTGGCTATCCATCCGCACCTGCTCGCCGCTGTGGATGATGCGTTCCTGCGAACTGGCCAACGGCCTGGCAGCGACCGCCGACTGCAACACGATCAATTCGGTCGCAGTCCCTTCGCGTCGGACCAGAAAGCGAGTACCCAACGCACGCAGTCGTCCCTGGTCCGTCTCGACGATAAAGGGGCGTGCGTCGCCCTTGGCGGTCTGGATCAGGATCTCGCCGCTGCGCAGGTGCAGGCGTCGTTCGTTGTCGTCGAACTCGATATCCAGCGCACTGCGGCTGTTGAGGCGCACCTGGCTGCGGTCGGCGAGCAGCAGATCGCGTTGTTCTCCGCTGGCGGTATGGTAGTCGGCGAGGTAATCGCCAAGCGGGCGTTGCTGAGCCAGCAGCGCCAGCGTTACTCCGGTGGCCAGCAGCAGACCCAGGGCGCTACCGCCAAGACGGCGCAGGCTGCGCCGACGGCTGACGCTGCTCTGCAAAAGGGCGCGTCGTGCCATCGGCGCGCTGGCGGCAGAAAGTTGCTGGTCGATGCCGCCGAGGCGTCGCCAGACCAGGCCATGCTCCGGGTGAGCGGCCAGCCAGTCGGCGAAGTCGTGGCGCTGCTGCTCGCTGGCTTCACCCGAATCCAGGCACAGCTGCCAGGCGATTGCCTCATCGAGCACGCGAGCCGAGACCTGGCTCACTGCGGCGCTCCGTACAGTGCGATGTAGCACTGGCGCAGGCCCTGGGCGAGGTATTGGCGCACGCGCGACGGGGACACGCCAAGCCGCTCAGCGATCTCGGCGTGGCCGATACCATCCAGACGGTTATAGAGGAAAGCTGCACGAGCCTTGCTCGAAAGCTGACCGAGCAGACGATCGATCTCGGCCAGTTGCTCCAGAGCCAGAGCCTGTTCTTCCGAGCTGGGTTGCACGGCTTGCGGAGCCAGTGCGAGTTCTTCCAGATAGGCACGTTCCAGCGCATGGCGGCGGAACTGGTCGACCAGCAGCCCCTTGGCGATGGTGGTCAGCAGGGCTCTGGGCTCGCGCGGTTTGTGCAGGTCGGTGCGACCGAGCAGGCGGACGAAGGTGTCCTGGCTCAGGTCTTCGGCGCGTTGCGTGCAATTCAGGCTTTTGCGCAGCCAGCCGAACAGCCAGTCACGGTGATCGCGATAAAGCAGACCGACCAGTTGCTGATTGCTGGAATCCTGAACCGACACGCGCACCTCGCGAGATCTAAGTTAAGGTGATAATGATTCGCATATGATCGCAGAGGTCGTGTCGGGGTGCAATCACGCAGTAGCCTGCGTGACCGGCGGCGCAGAGGAACCAAGGAGGCAGGCTGAATCGGTAGGCGCGAACTCTGCAAATGAAATATGGATGCGATGGTTACGTACGCTCCTAGCGGCTGCGCGCCAGCGCATGATTGACGTCCAGCCAGCCCTGCACGGCCTCTTCGCCCATCTCGCCGAACACGCGCTGCAACAGGCGCGCCTGTTCGCGGCGCAGAGCCTGCTCCAGTTTGGCGCCCTCGGGGGTGAAGCCGAGAACACGCTTGCGCTTGTCGTCTGCGGCAGCCCCGCTCTGTACCAGGTTCATCTCGATCAGCTGGCGCAACGGCATGTTCAGCGCCTGTTTGCTCACGCCCAGGTAACCCAGCAGCTCGGTCATGTTCAGGCCCGGGTACTTGGCGATGAAGAACAGGATGCGGTGATGCACGCGCGACAGGCCGCGCTTGGCGAGCATCTCGTCGGGCTTGGCAGTGAAGGCCTGGTAGCCGAAGAAGAAGGCTTCCATGGCGGCCTGCTGAGCAGCGGCGTTTTTGATGACCTGCGAACCATGACGGCCGGCCTGCGCGCCCTCGGCGGGTGACGTTAAAAATCTCTCGGGGAAATTTTTTAGGTCAGTCATATTGACGTATCTCTGTTTGGCGGCGTAGTTTCGGTCAAGCAGTTTGACTTAATTCCAATGACTTTTGCACCCCAGGACATCCCATGGCCTTCTCCGAACGCATCGCCCGCCTGAAAAGCTCCCTGATCCGTGAAATTCTTGCCGCGGCGCAGCGTCCGGAAGTGATGTCCTTCGCCGGTGGCCTGCCGGCCGAGCCGATGCTGCCGAAAGTGGACTGGACCGAGATGCCGGCGAGCATGGGCCAGTACGGCATGAGCGAAGGCGAGCCGGCGCTGCGCGAGGCCATCGCCGCTGAGGCACGTGCGCTGGGTGTGCCCTGCGATGCCAGCCAGGTACTGATCGTCAGCGGTTCGCAGCAGACCCTGGACCTGGCCTCCAAACTGTTCATCGATCCGGGCACCGAAGTGCTGCTCGAAGCGCCGACCTACCTGGCTGCCCTGCAGGCCTTTCAACTGTTTGGCGCCGACTGCATCAGCGTACCGCAGGAGGCCGACGGCCCCGAGTTGGCGGCGCTGCGTCAGCGTCTGGAAAACCACAAGCCGGCCTTCGCCTACCTGATCCCGACTTTCCAGAATCCGTCCGGCACCCGTTACAGTGAAGCCAAGCGTGAAGCCGTGGCGGCGCTGCTCGACGAGTTCGGCGTGACCCTGATCGAGGACGAGCCGTACCGCGAGCTGGTGTTCGATGCCGGTAGCGCCACCCCCATCGTCAGCCGTCTGCAGAAGACCAGCTGGATCTACACCGGTACCGTGTCCAAGACGCTGCTGCCAGGCCTGCGCGTCGGCTACCTGATCGCCACCAAGGACCTGTACCCGCACCTGCTGCGCCTGAAACAGTCGGCTGACCTGCACACCAACCGCATCGGTCAGTGGCAGGCGCTGCAGTGGCTGGGCAGCGAGCAGTATCGTGGCCACCTGGCCGAGCTGCGCGACTTCTACCGCATTCGCCGCGACGCCATGCAGGCGGCGCTGCTGGAGCACTTCGGCGACCTGGCCGAGTGGGAGATTCCGCAGGGTGGCCTGTTTTTCTGGCTGACCCTGAAGCAGCCGCTCGACACCCGCACGCTGCTCGATGCGGCGCTGGCGCAGAACGTCGCCTTCATGCCTGGCGAGCCGTTCTTTATCGATCCGGATGCCAACCCCGGCCACCTGCGACTGAATTTCAGTCACGTGGCACCGGAGCGCCTGGGCGAAGGGTTGCGCCGCCTGTCGGAGGTGATTCAAGCGGCACAGGCGAAGTAGAAGCTTGAAGCGTAGGAGCCGGCTCGCTGGCGATGCGCTTGCTAAGGCGGATCGCCGGCAAGCCGGCTCCTACAGGTAAAAGAAGGAAACACGGGAGGGCAACGCGATGTTCAAGGTTTACGGCGATTACCGCTCGGGTAACTGCTACAAGGTCAAGCTGATGCTGCATCTGCTGGGCAAGGAGTACCAGTGGATTCCCATCGATATCCTCAAGGGCGAGACACAGAGCGAAGCCTTCCTGGCCAAGAACCCCAACGGCAAGATCCCGGTGCTGGAGCTGGAAGACGGCACCTGTCTGTGGGAGTCCAACGCCATCCTCAATTTCCTCGCCGATGGCAGCGAGTTTCTGCCGACCGAGCCGCGCTTGCGTACCCAGGTGCTGCAGTGGCAGTTCTTCGAGCAGTACAGCCACGAGCCCTACGTTGCGGTGGCGCGTTTCATCCAGCTCTATCAGGGCATGCCCGAGGAACGCCGCGACGAGCACGCGCGCTGCCTGAAACTCGGCTACAAGGCCCTGAAGGTGATGGAGAGGCAGCTCGAGCGTACGCCCTATCTGGTCGGCGAGCATTATTCCATCGCCGACATTGCCCTATATGCCTACACCCACGTGGCTCACGAGGGCAGCTTCAGCCTCGAAGCTTTCCCGGCGGTTCGCGCCTGGCTTGATCGCGTCGCCAGTCATCCACGCCACGTGACCATGCTCGGCTGATCACGGTTCGGCGATGGCCTGCGTCCGTGAAGCGCAGCGCTGCCGCCATACCAAGGGGCTCAATCCGGTCTCGCGGCGAAAGGTGCGGGTGAAATGCGACTGGTCGCAGAAGCCGAGGGCGTGGGCGATCTGCGTCAACGGCTGGTCGGTGGCTAGCATCATCTCCCTGGCCGCCTCGATGCGCTTGCGTGCCACATAGGCCAGTGGCGTGATGCCGAAGGTCTGTTTGAACACATGGGAAAAATGGCTGCTGCTCAGTTTGAGTTGGGCAGCCAGGTCGCAAGTGCGAATGGCGGCGGCCAGGTTGTCGCCGATGTACTGATCCAGGCGTCGCGTCTGCCAGCGTGTCAGACCGGTTGTGCAATGACGAATGCTGCACTGCTTGCAGCCGTTGACCTGGCGTAGCAGCGTCATGGCCTGCTCGACATGCACGTAGGCGCTTTGCGTGTCCTCCAGCAGCTGCGTTTCCGCCTCCGCGAGCAAGGCAGCGATACGGTCCAGTAGCTGTGGTTCTAGCCCGGCCTGGTGCAGGCAGGGCGTAATTGCCTGAAGTTCGCCGAACGAGCCCATTGCCAGCCTCCTTGTCTTATTGGTTGTAAAGCATGCGCGGCGCAGTCGGCGGCGCACAGCTCACAAGGAGGGGAAGGGTGACAACACTAAAGTGGGGTGCCGATCTCCAGCACGCCGCGCTGCACGGCGATGGCCACGGCGTGGGTGCGATTGTTGGCGCCGAGCTTGTCCATGATCAGGCGCATATGGCCTTTGACCGTGTCTTCGGTGATACGCAGTTGCAGCGCAATATCGCGATTTGAATAACCCAGAGCTGCTGCCTGCAGAACTTCCACTTCACGTGGGCTTAGGCACTGCTGGCCGATGTGCTGGGCCAGGTCGGCGGCGATCTCGGGCGGAATATGGCGTCTGCCGGCGGCTAGGCTGCGAATGGTCTCCACCAGCTCCTTGCGCAGTGTGCTTTTCAGCAGATAGGCCTGCGCGCCCGCCTGGATCGCATGCAGCGCACGCACGTCACCGCGATAGGTCGTGAGGATGGCGATGCGTGCATCCGGGCATTCGCCGCGAATCGCCAGGATGCTGTCGATGCCGTTCATATGAGGCATCTGCAGGTCCATCAGGGTGACGTCCGGTCGCAGGTGGCGAAAACATTCCAGTGCTTCGCGGCCGTCGCTGGCTTCGCCGACCAGATCGATATCCGCCTGTCCGGCGAGCACGGCAGCGATGCCCTCGCGCAGCAGAGGGTGATCGTCGGCGACCAGCACGCGGATGGGGTTGACAGCGGTCATTACTGCGAGCTCCTGATCAATCCTTTCCAGTTTAGCCAACGTCGCGCGCGAGGGGGCGACTGGCGATAGGCCAATGGTCCGGCCAGGGTCAGTCGTACCTGGCAACCGTGGCCGGGGGTGCTGTCGATATTAAGTGTGCCGCCAATCTTGGCGGCGCGTTCGTACATGCCTCTCAGGCCCCAGTGATCGACCGGCTCTGCGCCCAGCAGGTACTCGGCCAGCAGGCCGCGGCCATCGTCGATAACGCACAATGAGAACTGCCGGGGGTGGTAATCCAGCTGCACGCAAATATGGCGAGCCCCGGCATGACGAAAGGCATTGCTGACCGCCTCGCGGGCGAGTTGGCTGAGCTCGTCATGCACCACCGGGTGTAGGGTGCAGGGTGTGCCTGCGATCTCGACTCGGTACTCGGTATCCGCATGTTCATGCAACTGATCGAGCTCGTGTAGCGTCTGCGGCAAGTCATTCGACGCCTCCTGTGCGTGGCGCAGGTTGCGCACCCGCTCACGACCTTCGGCGATCACCTGATCGGCACGATCCAGGGCATTCTCCAGCTTGCCCCGCGCAGGCTGATCGTCTGGCAGACTGTTTGCCGCAGCCTGCACGTGGAGCATCAGCCCTTGCACGCCCTGCAACAAGGTGTCGTGCAGTTCGCGGGCGATGCGCTCGCGTTCGTCGTGACGTTCTTCCAGGCGTGTGCGCAGGCGTTCGGCTGCGCGCCGCATGTTATTGCGATAGAGCAGGTGCAGGGTCAGTAGCACGACCAATGCCATGGTCAGGATGAACAGCGGATGACTGTAGAACACCTGATCGATGCTGAACCTGAGTTCGGCATCCTGCTCGCTGGCTACGCCATTTTGATTGAGCGCACGCACGCGAAAGCGATAGTCGCCGGCGTGCAGGCCGGTATAGGTCGCCTCGCGCTGACGTCCGGCGGAGTGCCATTCGCTGTCAAAACCATCGAGACGGTAGAAAAAATGCAGCCCCTCGGGCGTAGACAGGCTCAGGGCGCCGTAGTGAATGACCAGGCGTTTGCTGTCTGCGGGCAGGGTTGGCGGCGTTTGCACGGAGATGGTCGCACCGTCAGCCATGAGCGAATCGATACGCACCCTGGGGGGCTTGTCGCTATGTATCGCCTTATGTGGACTCAAGCCGGCCACGCCGTTGCGGGTGACGAACCACAGACGACCATCGCTGCTGCGCACCGCTGTTGGCAGGGCGAGCACCTGGTGCGGGTTGTTGGCGAGCCCGCCTTGCAGATCGTAGGTACGGTAATGGATATGGTGCTTGGGATCGTTCAGCGCCTTTTCGATTTCTGCGGCCGGTAACTGAAAGACGCCACCTTTGCCGTGCAGCCAGAGGTCTTCTCCCTGAGGACCGGTGACCGGGATGATCGCGTAGAGATTGTTGAACAGCCCATTCTCGCTCAGCGGAAGATTCTGGAAGCGCTCCCCATCGAAGCGTGCCAGGCCCCGTTGGCCGCCGAACCAGCTGTGGTCCTGCAAATGAGCCATTGCCGTCACGTGACCAATATCCAGCCCATCTGCGCTGCCCCACTGGCGTTCGCCCTGATCGTCATGGCTGACGATCAGGTTGTTGCGATAGCCGAACCAGCGCCTGCCATCAGGGGCGAGGGCAGAGCTCACCGGCATCAGTTGCGTCGGGTCCTTGCTTGGGGCGGGAAGTCGTCGCCAGTTGCCATCGCGCAGAACGTAGAGACCCTGACGGTTGAGTGAGAGCCAGAGCGCGCCCTGAGCGTCGATCAGCAGAGTGCGCACCGATGAATCCAGGTCGTGCTCGACCGGCAGGGCGGAGATTTTCTCCACCTGTTCCTCAGCGCTGCGCCAGATACCTTCGGGTCCGGCCAGCCAGACCGAGCCGTGAGGGCCTTTGCTGATTGCGCTGATCGGTGTACGCAGCGGCAGCTCGTGCAAACCCTGTTCATCCAGGCGCATGAGCGGTAGGTTGCTGCTGGCAGCCCAGAGATTGCCGGCGTCATCTGCGGCAATCGCCAGGTTGTTCGCCTCGGGCGGAAAGCCAGCCGGGCGCAGAGGGCGTTCGCGCAGCCGATCAAGCCCGTTCTGCGTGCCGATCCACAGGCTACCTTCGCTGTCCTCCAGCAGCGGCCAGGCGAAGTTGGAGCTCAGACCATCACGCGAAGAAAGCCGCTCGATATCATCGAAGCTGCCGTTGCCATGTTCGTTGGGTTTGGCTACGTGCAACAGACCACCGCCAGCGGTGCTCAGCCAGAGACAGCCATGCTGGTCGAACAGCATGGCGTTGGCCACTTCGCCAAGTGCCACGTGGGTCGCCTGCAGTCGCGGCTGATCGGTCTTTACCCGCAGCAGGCTGTCGCGGTCGCGTTCGATCAACCACAGTGCGCCATCGGCGGCTTGCGCGATCTGACGCGTGCGTTGGCTGCGAACCCCGGTGTCGTGCAGCTTCCGGGTGCCAGGCGGCAGTACATAAAGGCGCTGCTCATCAGCTACCCAGAGACGGTCACTGCTGTCGACGAAGACGCTGTAGGCATTTTCGCCGATAAAACCTTCCGCCATGCCCAGTTGCTGCCAGTGCTTGCCGTCGAAACGCATCAGACCGTCGTTGGCTGCAGCCCAGACGCTGCCGTCTGCTGTCTGTGCCAGGGCGTAGATTACCCCTCGGGCCAGATCGAAGCTGCTGGGGTGTTCCTCCCCCGATGCGATCAGGTGAACGCCGCCGTTGCGCAAACCGACCCAAAGCCCGGCTTCGCTGGCCAGCAGGCTGGATACGATACCCAGTTCATGGCCACCAGGCGTGCGATATCGGGTGAAGTCGAAGCCATCGAAGCGATACAGGGAGTCGTGAGTACCCAGCCACAGGTAGCCGTCACGGGCTTCGGCCAAAGCGCCGATCTGGCTGGGGCTGTCGTCGTTGAGCGTCCAGCGCCGATGTTCCAGTTGCTGCTCCAGAGCGCTTCTGTCGGCCAGCGCGACAGTGCTGAAAAACATCAGGCAAAACAGGCTTGCCATGACGCCGAGGCGAGCTTGTGGGGTGTGTGCTTTAAAAACGTCCAACTTGGTTCTGAACCCATTCGATGCTGTAGTCGGCAATTCTCTCCCAACCGGGTTCGGCGATCAGCCAGTGGCTGTAGCCGGGGAACTGCTTGAAGCTGGTGATGGCTGACGAGCCTCGGTGACGACGATAGAGGGCGGCCACTACGCTGGCGCGAACGATGTGGGAATTGCCTGCAGCCAGCAACAACAGAGGTGCACGTTCGCCGTTGCTGAAGTCGACGGTGCTACCGATGCCTAGCGCAGCCTCGACGAACACCCGGCCGGGCGCCGGAACGATGTGGCGCGCATAGGCCGCGTTTTGCTGTGCAGGTGTCAGCGTTTGCGCCATATTGCGCGCGAAATACTGCGGTGTCATGTACAGAAGGTCACGCCAGCCCACCCAAGGCAATGGCCATGGCCAGGTGCTATACAAACCCAGCAAACCGGCGCGTGGTGGCAGTGGGGCAATGGCTATGCCGGCCTGGCCCAGGCCGCGGTCGAGCAGCAATTGGACCAGCAGACCACCGAGGTCATGGCCAATCAGTAGCGGCGGCTGCTCCAGGTTGCGTACCAGTGTTTCGTAGTGGGCGAGGAGGGTGCTGATGCCGGGTTGTCGACCGCCTTTGCCAACCGGCCAAGACGGCGCCGTGCAGCGATAACCGCAGGCGCTGAAGCGTCTCTGAAATGGCTCCCAGATCGCTGGCGTGAGCCAGATGCCGTGAATGAACAGGGCGTGACGAGGCATGCTGCACTCAACCTGCTGCGCCCTGGTTCGGGCGGTCGCCGTCGTCAGGGGGTGGCATGGGGCACATCCTTGGCCGGCATCAGAAAATGCTCGATGTGCACGGGCACATCCGGATTCTGGAAGTGTCTGGCCGCAGCCTCGATGCGTTGCTCGGCGCGCGTCACCCGGCCGTGATGACGCAGGTGTTCGAGCCAGGACTCGTCAAAGAAGAACTCCTGCCAGTGGCGAGGATTTTCGCTGTTCTGTACCAGCCCCCAGGAGAACGCGCCGTTGCGTCTGCGCATGTGGGCGACCTCGGCCATCGCCTGGCGGAAGTCGGACGCATGCTCAGGTGCGATATCGTACTGCAGGGTGACCATGACTGGGCCGCGCTCCAGATCGGCTTCGTCAGCCAGAATCGGCGCTGGCCAGTGCAGTGATGGGGCGAGGTCTTCGCTTTCGGTTACCGGCAGGGGGAAATGCAGCGTCAGCAGCAAGCCCAGTGCCAGGCAACCCGCTGCGGCGAACAGGGCGACCGGAATCGACGCCTGACTGGCGACATAACCCCAGAGTGCGCCGCCAGCAGCCATGCTGCCGAAAAACACCAGGATATACACCGACAGCGCACGAGCTCGCACCCAATCCGGTACCGAGGTCTGCGCGCTGACCTGCAGGCTCGACAGCACGGCAATCCACGCCGCACCGCTGAGCAGCATCACCGGCAGCAGCGCGGCGAAGTCACGCACCCAGGCCAAGGCCAGCAGCACCAGTGCGTAGAGCACGCTGGCCCCGGCCACAAGCTTGTTGGTGCTGATGCGCTCACGCAGTTTGGGCAGCAGCATGGCGCCGAGCACTGCGCCGATGCCGACGCTACCCAGCAGCAGGCCAAAGTCGCTGGCACTGCCTTTCAATTCACCACGTACGATCAGCGGCAGCAGCGACATGCCGGCGCTGGCGCCGACGAAGAACGCAGCGGCGCGCACCAGGACCGCCTGTAGCGGTCGCGATGCGCGGCTGTAGCGCCAACCGGCGCGCATGGCGCCGAGCAGGCGTTCGGCCGGGAAGGCAGCGACCTGGCGCTCACGCTTCCAGGTCAGCAGCACCGCCATCACCGCGAAGAACGACAGGGCGTTGAGGGCGAAGGTCGCCCAGGGACCACTCAAGCTGACCAGTACCCCGGCGACTGCCGGGCCGAGTGCGCGGGCGACATTGATGCCGAGGCTCGACAGGGCGATGGCCGAGGGCAGGTCGCGCTTGCTTACCAGCTCGGGTGTCAGCGCCGACCAGGCCGGCATCATCAAGGCGGTACCGACGCCCATGGCCAGGGTCATACCCAGCAGCAGCCAGACCGTGGTCAGCCCGAGCAGGGTAAGCACAGCCAGCAGCGTCGCCACTGCCGCCATCCACAACTGCACGCCAAGCAGGTAGCGGCGCTTGTCGACGATATCGGCCATGGCCCCGGCCGGCAGCGCCAAAAGGAACATCGGCGCGGAGCCGGCGACCTGTACCAATGCCACGTGCATGGGGTTGGCCGACAGGCTGGTCATCAGCCAGCCGGCGCCGACTTCATGCATCCAGGTGCCGATATTCGAGGCGATGCTGGCCAGCCACAGCCAGCGGAAGGTGCTGTGCTTGAGTGCGCCCCAGGGCGATGGTTTTGCGGTGGGCATGATCAGAACAGGCCTTGTAATGGGTATTCGAGGGTGATGTAGAGCCGGTCGATATCGGGCAAATTCTGGGAGTTGTTTCCGCGGTGGCTGACATGGGCCAGGCTCATCCGCAGGCCTTTAGCCGAGCCGTGCTGTACCGTGTAACGCAGATCGATGTCACGTTCCCAGTGGCGGCCACCTGAAGCTGTTCTGTTCGATGCGTAGGCACCATCGGCAGGGGCGCGTGAACTGTCGATGCCGTGCCCGCGGATGTAGCGCGCCATTAGGTTCAGTCCGGTAATGCCGAATGCAGCTAAGTCCAGATCGTAACGGGCCTGCCAGGAGCGTTCCTGGGCGCCATTGAAGTCGGCGTACTTGACCGAGTTCGCCAGGTAGATCGAGTCACCACCGACAAAATCAAAGGGCGTGTCGCCATTGACTCGCTGATAGGCGACGGTGAACTTCTGCGCGCCAAGTTGATAGCGCGCCAGCAGGCTGTAGGCCAGGGTATCAATGGCGCCTGCACGGGCCGCACCCTGGTCGTGGGTACGGTACAGATTGGTGTCCAAGGTCCAGTGACCGCGCTGGACTTTCAGATTCAGATATCCCTGGCGCCAGGTGTCCTCCAGCTGCGCTGCATAGAGTGCGGCGCTGATGTCCTGGCTATCGACCAGGCGAACACCGGCAAGCGTCATGGCGGCCCTCTGAGTCGAGGCACCTACGCCGCTGAAGTCGTCACGGGAAGAGCTGCCGTTCTGGTTCTTGAATCGTGTGAAACGCCCTGCCTGGAGCAACAGGCTGGGTGACAGCGTGCTGTCGAGCATCACTCCAGTGGCGTATTCCGGTTGCAGGCGCTTGTCGCCGGTATCGAATACCGGTGTCTCGACCATCATTTCGCCATAGCGCAGCAGGTGGTTGCCAGCGCGTAGTTTGAGGGCACCGCCGGCGGAGGCGTAGCCATGGCTGCGCCCCCGGGAGTCGACCGGCAACAATCCGGTGCCGGCACGGCCGCGGCCACCATCAAGCTTGATGCCGACGAAGCCATGCGCATCGATGCCCAGCCCGACCGAACCTTCCGTGAAGCCAGAACGGAGGTTGCCGATGAAGCCTTGTGCCCATTCCTGCTGATAGCTTGGCCCTCCAGTGCCAGAGTTATCGCGCAGGTCGTTGTTCAGGAAGTAGTTGCGCAGCAGCAAGTCCCATCTACCGTTCTCGTCGGTGACGTTTGCAATGGCCTGGCCGCCGCTGCCCACCAGGATTGCTCCCAGCAGCCAGCTCGTGGGAGCTGACCGCGGGCTGGCCAGGTTCAGAAGGCGAAGCACGAACATCCGAAGGCACCCCAAAAGCCCTGGTGGTCGCTAACCGGTATGCTGCTGCGACGCGCGCGGTCATGCTGGTGCTGATGCACCGAGCAGGCGCCGATGCACTGGTGGATGCTGGCGGCCATGGGGGCGGCTGCCGGCTTCCAGTGCCCGGGCACCATGGCCACCGGCGACCAGTCCGGCAGTACCGGTAGTGTCGGCGGGGCGAGCTTGTCGAACTCGCTGGTGCCATGCACCACTTTGCCGCCGACGATGGTCAGCACCGACTCCAGCCACTTGATCTGTTCTTCCTCGATGCTGAAGAAGTCCGCGCTCAAGGCCACCAGATCGGCCAGTTGACCCACCTTGATCTGACCCTTCTTGCCCTGTTCGCTGGAGAACCAGGCGCTGCCGTGAGTGAACAGCTGCAGCGCGGTGGCGCGTGACAGGCCTTGTGGGTTGAGCGTGGTGCCGCCGACTGTCTTGCCGCTGACCAGCCAGTACAGCGCCGTCCAGGGGTTGTAGCTGGCCACGCGAGTTGCATCGGTGCCGCCGCCGACCGGCACGCCTTCTGCCAGCATGCGCTGGATCGGTGGCGTGGCCTCGGCAGCCTTGGCGCCGTAGCGGTCGATGAAGTACTCACCCTGGAAAGCCATGCGGTGCTGGATGGCGATGCCGCCACCGAGCGCGCGCACGCGCTCGATATTGCGCGGGCTGATGGTCTCGGCATGGTCGAACAGCCAGGGCAGGCCGTTGAACGGCATGTCGCGGTCGACTTTCTCGAACACGTCGAGCATGCGCGAGATGGACTCGTCATAGGTAGCGTGCAGGCGGAACGGCCAGCGTTGCTCGACCAGGTGACGCACCACGGGCTCCAGGTCGGCTTCCATGCTCGGCGCCAGGTCCGGACGCGGCTGGACAAAATCCTCGAAGTCGGCGGCGGAGAACACCAGCATTTCGCCGGCGCCGTTATGGCGGAGGAAATCATCGCCCTGGTGCAGCTTGACGCTGCTGGTCCAGTTCTTGAAGTCGGTCAGCTCTTCCTTGGGCTTCTGGGTAAACAGGTTGTAGGCGATGCGCACGGTGAGCTGATCCTTGTCGGCCAGCTCCTGGATCACCTGGTAGTCGTCGGGGTAGTTCTGGTAGCCGCCACCGGCGTCGATGGCGCTGGTCACGCCCAGGCGGTTGAGCTCGCGCATGAACTGGCGGGTGGAGTTGACCTGATACTCCAGTGGCAGCTTCGGCCCCTTGGCCAGGGTGGCGTAGAGGATCAGCGCATTGGGCCGGGCGATCAGCATGCCGGTGGGCTCGCCACTGGCATCACGCTGGATCTCGCCACCGGGCGGGTTCGGCGTGTTCTTGTCGTAGCCCACGGCGCGCAATGCCGCGCGGTTGAGCAGGGCGCGGTCGTAGAGGTGGAGGACGAACACCGGGGTGTCGGGCGCTGCCTTGTTCAGTTCATCCAGCGTCGGCAGGCGTTTTTCGGCGAACTGGAACTCGGTCCAGCCACCGACCACGCGCACCCACTGCGGCGTCGGCGTGCGGTCGGCCTGGTCCTTGAGCATGCGCAGGGCGTCGGCAAGCGATGGCACACCTTCCCAGCGCAGCTCCAGGTTGTAGTTGAGGCCGCCGCGAATCAGGTGCAGGTGCGAGTCGTTGAGGCCGGGAATGACGGTGCGCTTTTGCAGGTCGATGACGCGGGTTGCATCACCGCGCAAGGCCATGGCCTCGGCGTCGCTGCCGACGGCGACGAAGCGCCCATCCTTGATGGCCACGGCGCTGGCCTGGGGTTTTTCGCGGTCGACCGTGTGCAGGCGACCGTTGTAGAGAATGAGATCGGCGCTCATGTTGCCTCCTGATGAACTGACGGATGAGTCGCTGGCCATGGCCGCGAAGGGCATGGCTGACCACAATGCCCCGGCTGCACCGAGCACGCTGCTGGTGGCGAGAAAGTGGCGGCGTTTCGGGTCGGAGGGGTCCTGGCTCATGGTCGATCCTCGTCTACGGTTGGGTTCAGCCAGGCGTCGAACAGGCGCGTGGCCATGGGCATGAACAGGTACACCACGAGCAGGACGATGCTCAGGGTGATCAGGACGTTGCTCGGCAGGTAACCGCCGAGCCAGGGAACAAGATGGAGCAGGGGTTGCCAGAGCAGCGGGACCAGCAGGCTCAGCGGTAGGATCACCAGGAAGGTGACGCAGGCCTGTTTCCAGCGGGGCGGTGGCGCCTGTGCGGTTTCCGGCACGAACCAGAATTCCTTGTTCTCGGCGATTTCCAACTGGTCGCCGGCGCGTAGCAGTGGCTCGACTTCGGCGATCAGCTGGCGTCGTTGTTCCGATTCGATCCAGCTCTGCAACTGCTGCAGACTGGCGAAGCGCAGCACGCAGGTGAACTGCGCCAGGCAGGTTTGATGGCTACGTACCACGTCGACCCCCAAGTGGCCGGGGCATTGGCTGGCAGTCGCGATGATGCGCCGTAACCAAGCCTCGTAATGTGGCACATGACTCGGGCGAACCTGATGGCGCACCACCAGGGTGACGGTTTCCGCTTGGGTCTCGCTCATGCTGGAGACTCTGCTCAATGCTTTGGATTTGGCGATCCAGTGGCGCGCAACTGTGCGCGCCACTGGTCGAGTCGAGGGCGTTTCCGCCGTCATGAGGTCAGATGGGCGCCGCTACAGGGGCCAGGGTTGGACCGTGCTCGACGCGCTCAGGCGCCTTGTGGACCATGGTGTAGGCGTAGTCCACGCCCATGCCGTAGGCGCCGGAGTGCTCCTTGACCAGGGCCATCACAGCGTCGTAGGTGTCGCGGTTCTTCCAGTCGCGTTGCCATTCCAGCAGTACTTGTTGCCAGGTCACCGGCACCACGCCGGCCTGGATCATGCGCTGCATGGAGTAGTCATGGGCGGCCTGCGAGGTACCGCCGGAAGCGTCGGCGACCATGTAGATTTCGTAGCCGGCGTCATGCATGGCAGAGAGGGCGAAGGTGGTGTTGCACACTTCGGTCCACAGGCCGGAGACGATGACCTTGTTACGACCGTTCTTCTTCAGCGCGTCGCGGACTTTCTGGTCGTCCCAGGAGTTCATCGAGGTGCGCTCGAGCAGCGGTGCGTCGGGGAACACGGCGAGCAGTTCGGGATAGGTGTGGCCGGAGAAGCTCTCGGTTTCGACCGTGGTGATGATGGTCGGCACGTTGAAGATCTTGGCCGCCTTGGCCAGGCCCACGGTGTTGTTCTTCAGGGTTTGCCGATCGATGCTCTGCACGCCGAAGGCCATCTGCGGCTGTTGGTCGATGAAGATCAACTGGCTGTTGTGCGGGGTCAGGACTTCGGTTTTTGGATTGCTCATAGCGGTTACCTGTTGGTGGGGCGGTAGACGATGCACGCATCCCGTCGGTCGTTGCCGTCCGGGTAGGCGAAAGGACTATTGCAGAGCCGTCGCCGCTCGGATTGGATGTAACTGCGATTCTGGTATCGGGCTGTGCCGAGGTTTGCCCACCGGCACGACGTACGGGGCTGCTAGAGTGAGTGCAGGGACTGCCAGGGGGAGACGCATGACAGGGGAAAGCCGCAAGCTGGGCCTGGGATCGTTGACCGCGCTGGTGGTGGGCTCGATGGTGGGCGGCGGGATCTTTTCGCTGCCGCAGAACATCGCCGCTCGGGCTGACGTCGGTGCCGTGCTGATCGGCTGGGGTATCACCGCAGTGGGCATGCTGGCGCTTGCCTTCGTGTTTCAGAACCTGGCCAATCGCAAGCCCCAGCTCGATGGCGGTGTCTATGTGTACGCCAAGGCAGGACTGGGCGACTACATGGGTTTTTCCTCGGCCTGGGGCTACTGGATCAGCGCCTGGCTGGGCAATGTCGGTTACTTCGTCTTGCTGTTCTCTACCCTCGGTTACTTTTTCCCGGCCTTCGGCCAGGGCAATACGCCGCTGGCGATTGCCTGTGCCTCGGTGTTGCTGTGGTGCGTGCACGCCCTGGTACTGCGCGGCATCAGGGAGGCGGCGCTGATCAACCTGATCACCACGGTTGCCAAGCTGGTACCGATCCTGCTGTTCATCGTCATTGTCGGCCTGGCTTTCGATCGCGACATCTTCACCCGTGATATCTGGGGGCGCAGTAATCCGCAGTTCGGCGATGTGCTGGAGCAGGTGCGCAACATGATGCTGGTCACCGTGTTCGTGTTCATCGGCATCGAAGGGGCGAGTGTGTACTCGTCGCGCGCCGGGCGCCGTCGCGACGTGGGCAAGGCCACGGTGATCGGTTTTCTCGGCGTGCTGGCACTGCTGATGCTGGTCAACCTGCTGTCACTGGGGGTGATGACTCAGCCCGAGCTGGCGGCATTGCAGAACCCGTCGATGGCCGGTGTGCTGGAGCATGTGGTGGGGCGCTGGGGTGCGGTGCTGATCAGCATCGGCCTGGCGGTCTCGCTACTCGGCGCGCTGTTGTCCTGGGCGCTGTTGTGCGCCGAAATCCTCTTCGTTTGCGCCAGGGACGGCACCATGCCGGCCTTCCTGCGTACGGAAAACGCCAACCAGGTGCCGGTCAACGCGCTGTGGCTGACCAACGGCATGATCCAGCTATTTTTGCTGATCACCCTGTTTTCCCAGGGCACCTACCTGTCGCTGATCTACCTGGCGTCGTCGATGATTCTGGTGCCCTACCTGTGGTCGGCGGTCTATGCGCTGTTGCTGGCGCTGCGTGGCGAAACCTACGAAGGCCAGGCCGGGGTGCGCCGCAAGGACCTGGCCATCGGCCTGCTGGCGGTAACCTATGCGATCTGGCTGCTGTATGCCGGCGGGGTCAAGTACCTGCTGCTGTCGGCGCTGCTCTACGCGCCGGGGGCACTGCTGCTGCGCCAGGCCAAGCGCGAGCAGGGACAGGCGCTGTTCTCCCGTTACGAATGGCCAATATTTGCCGTGGTATTACTGACAGCCGTATTGGCCGGATACGGTCTGTATGCCGGTCATCTGACGCTGTAGGGCTGGACAAAGCGGCCGGCGCGCGGATAATCCTGCTCATCGCCCTCTGACCCTGGCTTCGCGAACCCATGCGCAAATCCCTGCGTACCGCCCTGATCTGGATGCTGATGCTGGCCCTGCCGGCACAGGCCATGGCGGCGCTCGGCATGCAACTGTGTGAGCAGGTGCATCGCAGCGGTGTCCTGCAGATGAGCGGGAGCCAGCACGGCATACAACATGACATGGCGGCCGACAGCTCGCATGGTGCGCATCAGGACACCGCCCCGGTGGCCAGCAGCGATGCTCCCGCCGATGCCAGCCTCTGTACCCTGTGCGCCTTCTGCGTCGGTGTCGCAGCGCCCAGCCAGCCGTTTCTGAACGACTCTGTCCTGCAAGCCGTCGAGTTGCCTGCGACCTGGCCCGACCGTCTTATAGTCGGCGTGGCCGACACACCTGAACGTCCCCCGCGTCTTTCTCTCGCCTGAGCCCTTTAGGTAGCGCCGTCATGCGGCGCCTGTAGCTCACGCGGCCGCCTGGCCGCTGTATGCGAGAACACATCATGACTTTGCATTTCCTTGCCGGAAGGCTGCTGGGCTTTGCTGCCCTGGCGCTACCCGGCATCTTGGTGGCGGCCCAGCCCGACCCGCTGGACGCCAACGCCGCCGTACCGGTGCAGGATTACCGTTCCCCCCTCGAAGATTATCGCGCCCAGACCGACGAGCCCCTGCAGGACTGGCGCGCGGCCAATGACCTGGTCGGCCGTATCGGCGGCTGGCGTACCTACAGCATGGAAGGCTGGGAGCAGTCGGACGAACAGGGCGCTGATCCGTCCGAGGGAGGTGACCATGGCCATCACTAGACCCCTCGCGCTGCTCTGCGCCGTATCGCTGGTGGCCGGCTGCGCCAGCTTCAGCCAGGACGGCGGTTTCGGTCCGGTGCAGCAGGCCAGCGAGCTCCAGCTGGACAAGCAACTGCTGTGGGCCCGGGACGAAGCTGGTCGCGGTCAGATCGACGCGCGGGTGACTGAGCTGCTGGCCGACCCCCTCAGCCTGGATGCCGCGGTGCAACTGGCGCTGCTCAACAACCGCGGTCTGCAGGCGTCCCTCGACGAGCTGGGCATCGGCGAGGCCGAGCGGGTGCAGGCCGGGCGCCTGCCCAATCCCGGTTTCTCCTACGGTCGTCTGGAGAAGGGCAGTGAGGTGGAGTACGAGCGTGGCCTGCACCTGAACCTGGCGCGGCTGATCGCCTTGCCGTTGACCTCGCGCCTGGAAGGGCAGCGCTTCGAGCAACTGCAGCGCCAGACCAGCCTGGCGGTATTCGAGTTGGCCAGCGAGACGCGCAAAGCCTGGTATGAGGCGGTCGCTGCCGAGGAAAGCGCGGTCTATGCACGGCAGGTGCTGGATGCCGCTGAGGTCGGTGGCGAACTGGCAAGGCGAATGGCTGCGGTAGGCAACTTCAGCAAACTGCAGCAGGTCGAGCAGCAAGCCTTCTACGCCGAAGCCGGCATCGGCCTGCTGCAGGCCGAACAGGCGCGGGTACGCAGCCGCGAGCGCCTGACCCGGTTGCTCGGTCTGTGGGGCGAACAACTCGACTATCGCCTGCCCGAACGCTTGCCGGCATTGCCGAAAAGCGCCGACCAGCTTCCGGACGTGGAGCGCCTGGCCATGAGCCAGCGCCAGGACATTCAGGCCGTGCGCCTGGATGCCGAGCGCCTGGCACAGAACCTCGGGCTGACCCGCACCACGCGTTTCATCAACGTGCTCGAGCTGGGCGTCGTCAACAACCGCTCCAACGAGGAACCGACCCAGCGAGGCTACGAGATCAGCGTCGAGCTGCCGCTGTTTGACTGGAGCGGTGCCAGGGTGGCGCGGGCCGAGGCGCAGTATCGTCAGGCGCTCAACCGCGCGGCCGAGACGGCGATCAATGCCCGTTCGCAGGTGCGCGAGGCCTATCACGCCTACCGCAATGCCTTCGAGCTGGCGCAGCACTATCGTGCCGAGGTGTTGCCGCTGCGCCAGCGCATCGCCGAAGAAAACCTGCTGCGCTACAACGGCATGTTCATCAGCACCTTCGACCTGCTCGCCGACGCGCGTCGCCAGGTGCAGGCGGTGGACGGCTACCTGCAGGCGCAGCGCGATTTCTGGCTGGCCCGCGCCGACCTCGACATGGCCCTGCTGGGCGCTCCCAATCCCTCGCTCGCCGCGGCACCTGCCGCTACCGCCGAGCCGGCCGCCGCCGGCCACTGAACAAGGATTTCTCTGATGGTTTCACGACGCGATTTCTTTCTCGGGGCCAGCGCCATCGGCGCTGCGGTGGCCACTTCTTCGGTCAGCAGGGTAGCCATGGCTGCCCTGCCCGAGCCGGTGCTGCAGGCCAGCGCCGACACCCAGCCGCCGCTGCAGCCGGGCAGCGGGCGGCCCTACAACCCGGTAGTGACCCTTAACGGCTGGACCCTGCCATGGCGCATGAACAACGGTGTCAAGGAGTTCCACCTGGTTGCCGAGCCGGTGGTGCGCGAGCTGGCGCCTGGTTACAAGGCCCATCTGTGGGGCTACAACGGCCAGTCGCCGGGGCCGACCATCGAGGTGGTGGAGGGCGACCGAGTGCGCGTCTTCGTCACCAACAAGCTGCCCGAACACACCAGTATCCACTGGCACGGCCAGCGTCTGCCCAACGGCATGGACGGCGTGGCGGGGTTGACCCAGCCGGCGATCCCGGTAGGCAAGACCTTCGTCTACGAATTCGTCGCCCGCCGCCCCGGCACCTTCATGTACCACCCGCACGCCGACGAGATGGTGCAGATGGCCATGGGCATGATGGGCTTCTGGGTCACCCATCCCAGGGAACATCAGCCGTTGATCGCCGAGGTGGACCGCGACTACTGCTTCCTGCTCAGTGCCTACGACATAGAGCCGGGCGCCTACACACCGAAGATCATGCAGATGCTCGACTTCAACCTGTGGACCTTCAATAGCCGCGTATTTCCCGGTATCGACCCGCTGGTGGCGCGCCAGGGCGAGCGTGTGCGCCTGCGCGTCGGCAACCTGACCATGACCAACCACCCGATCCATCTGCACGGCCATGAGTTCGAGGTCACCGGCACCGATGGCGGGCCGACACCGGTCGGCTCACGCTGGCCGGAGGTGACCGCCGACGTTGCGGTGGGGCAGATGCGCCAGCTCGAATTCATCGCCGACGAGGAGGGCGACTGGGCGCTGCACTGTCACAAGAGTCATCACACCATGAACGCCATGGGCCACGACGTACCGACTCTGGTCGGTGTCGATCATCGCGAGATGACCCGCAAGATTGCCAAACTGGTGCCGGACTACATGGTGATGGGCGAGCGCGGCATGGCCGACATGGCGGAGATGCAGATGCCACTACCGGACAACACCGTGCCGATGATGACCGGCGACGGCCCGTTTGGCTCGGTGGAGATGGGCGGCATGTTCACCATGCTCAAGGTGCGCAAGGAACAGGCCGCCGGCGATTACCGCGACCCCGGCTGGTTCAAGCATCCGGCCGGCACGGTGGCTTATGAATGGAAGGGGGCGGCGTTGGCCAGCCCGAGTCGCTCGCACGACGGCGGCGGCCAGTCGATGCCGCTCAAGCAGCCGATCGAGGCGCCGGTGGAGGTTCAGGTGCGTAAGCCGGGCGGTCATGCCGGGCATTGACGGACACTGGAAGTAGAGTGAGTAGGAGCGGCTGGGCGGCATTCCGCTATAGCCGCGAAGCGAACTGACGCAGCGCCCGGTTAAAGGCGTTGCCAGCGCAATTTGAGGAATCCGCAGATGAAACCGATAAAATTTTCCATCCCAATGCTCCTGGTCGGCTTGCTGGTCGCCGCTCCTGCCCTGGCCCACAGCCAGGCGCACGAGGGCCATCACACTCAGGCGACGATCAAGGAACAGAAACCCTGGGGCATCGCCGGTGATGCCGGTGAGGTCGGCCGTACCATCGAGATTCGCATGACCGACCAGATGCGCTTCACCCCGGATCGGCTGCAGGTCAGGCAGGGCGAGACCATCCGTTTCGTTCATCACAACGACGGCAAGATGCTCCACGAGTTCGTGATCGGCACCCGCCAGACGCTGGACGAGCACGCCGCGATGATGCTGCGCTTTCCCGGCATGGAACACGACGAACCCTACATGGCGCATGTGTCGCCGGGTCAAGTCGGCGAGATGATCTGGACTTTCAATCGTGCAGGCGAATTCGATTTTGCCTGCCTGATCGCCGGCCACTACCAGGCTGGCATGGTCGGCACCATCCACGTGCTGGCCGAATGACCTGCGAGAGGAAAAACGCATGAAGAAGCAACTGATGATCACTGCCCTGGCCGCCCTGTTCAGCCTGCCGCTGCTGGCCGCAGACCCCGCGCCGCTGAGTCAGGGCGAGGTACGCAAGGTGGACGTCGCTGCGCAGAAGATCACCCTGCGTCACGGCCCTATTGCCAGTGTTGGCATGCCGCCGATGACCATGGTGTTCGAGGTCGAGAAGCCGGAACTGCTTGAAGGCGTTTCAGCTGGAGAAAAGGTGAGTTTCCAAGTACAGCAACAAGGAAATCGCTACATCGTCACCGAGCTGCATGTCATGAAATAACTAGGGGCGAGCTGGCCCAGGCATTGCGCCTGGGCCAGCAAACACTCAATTCAGGCCGTCGGTCAGGGCCTTGGCAGGCACCAGCTTGACCACTTTCTTGGCCGCGATCTCGATGCTCTTGCCGGTCTGCGGGTTACGGCCGGTGCGGGCTGGGCGCTCGCTTACCTTGAGCTTGCCGATGCCTGGCAGGGTGATCTCACCGTCGTTCTCCAGTGCGTCGCCGACAATTTCGCCCAGCTGATCGATCAGGGTGCGGACTGTGGCTTTGGGCAGGGATACGGCCTCGGCCAGGTCGCTGATCAGTTGGTCTTTGGTGATTGCCATGATGTAACTCCGTTTGCAGGTGAGAGGTTCGGTGCTGCAGACATGGGCTGCACAGCCGAAAACATGGGAACGCTAACATAAAAGGGGTGGTTCGGCAGCGCCGTAACGGGCACTGCCGATAGGGCTTAGTGTCGCATCAGTTCTGGTGGTTCCAGCGTGCGAGCAAAAAACGCAGCCGGCCACTGATGCCGGGGCAGGCGTAGCCACGCACGTAGATGAACGGATCGAAGGGGCTATGCGAATTGGCCATGGTTGCTCCTGAGGTGGCGTGCGCGTGCCTCGGGAATGCTCATCATGGCCGAACTGCGGGATGCGACGAGTGGTGCGAGTAGGAGTGGAGAAGGTTAGCCCAGCGCCACAGGTTTTCCGGGTTTTTGCACGGCCAGACGGCGACTTGGCACGGCTCGACTAAGCTACTGATACTTGCCTAGTGCTGGAGTGCCATCATGTTGCGCGCATTTGCCGATCTGGGGTTCCGTTGGAAGATTGCCCTACCCATTCTGCTCTTGGCTGCCTTGCTGGTAGCGATGGGAACCTTGGGGGTGCGTGGCATCACTCAGGTTGCCGAATCCAGTACCACGCTGACCAATCGTCATCTGCCGGCCATCAGCCTGCTGCTCAATGCCGACCGCGACCTCTACCAGGCCTTCGTTGCCGAGCGCAGTCTGCTCGACGAAGACTCCGGGACGCATTCCGCACAACTGCGCGCCTCACATACGGAGAATTTGCAGCAGGCCTATGACCGTGTGCACAAGTTCGCCGACATGCAGCCGGGCAGCGAGGCGCTGGCACTGGTGGCGGAGTTCGATCGCGGCTTTGAACGTTGGAAGGCGACTTCGTTGCGCGTGCTGGAAATGGCCGGTAGCGATCCCAATGCGGCCAGCCGGCTGAGTTTCGCAGACAGCGAGGCACAGTTCGAAGAGGCGCGCACTGCCATCGACAAGCTCGGTGAGTTGGAAGACAACGCCGCCAATGCCGTTGGCACCGAGGCCATTGCTCGCGGCGAAGCGCTGGTCTGGCAGCAGGGACTGATCATCGCCATAGGCCTGCTGGTGTGCCTGATTCTGGTGGTGGGGTTCCCGCTGTTGGTGACCCGTCCGCTGCATAACCTGCTTTATCGCATCGAACAGATCGCCGACGGTGATGGCGACTTGCGGGTGCGCCTGGACGTGCTCTCCAGGGATGAACTGGGCAAGCTCAGTCATGCCTTCAACCGCTTTCTCGACAAACTGCAGCCATTGATCAAGGAAGTCGGAAGGGTCACGGGTGAGGTGGCCGACTCGGCGCAGAGTCTCGCTGGCATGGCGGCTGCCAATGACCGGTTGATCAGCAGCGAGCACGCGGCGGTCGATCAGGTCAGCACGGCGGCCACCGAAATGAGCGTGGCCGTGCATGAGGTGGCGCGCAATGCGCAGAATGCCGCCGATGCAGCGAGGCACGCTGAAGTGCAGTCACGCGAGGGGGCCCAGGTGGTCGGCGCGACCATTCATTCGATCCGTCAACTGGCCCAGGAAGTGGAGAGCGCCTCCGACACCATCCAGACCCTGGAGCAGGAAACTGCCAACATCGGTGCGGTGCTGGCGGTGATCAAGGGCATTGCCGAACAGACCAACCTGCTGGCGCTCAACGCGGCCATCGAGGCGGCGCGCGCAGGCGAACAGGGTCGTGGTTTCGCCGTGGTCGCCGATGAGGTGCGGGCGCTGGCAGCGCGTACCCAGGAGTCGACCAAGGACATCCAGCAGATGATCGAGCGTCTGCAGGCGGGTGTGCAGAACGCGGTCAAGGCCACGCATTCGGGCAGCGCGCGAGCGCGGCAAAGCGTGGAACAGGCGGCCGGTGTGGACCAGGCGCTGAGCGTGACCGGTGATTCGGTGCAGCGCATCAACGATATGGCCGCGCAGATCGCTACCGCCTGTGAGGAACAGAGCAGCGTCACCGAGGAAATCGCACGCAATATCAGCGACATTCGCGACCTTTCCAACGAAGCGGCGCAGACCTCCGAACAGAGCACGAGGGCCAGCCAGCATCTGTCCGAGTTGTCCCACGGACTGGCCCAGTTGGTGGGGCGTTTCCGGGTGTAACGTGAGTGTCTCGCGTATCTAAGTGTTTGAAGCAGTTGTAAGTTTACGTTTAGCCGTTACAATGGCGCGGCTTGTCGCAATGGCGAGCAGCGTTATGGTGGCCCTGCCGGTCCCCTCGCAACGATTACCCGTCAACCTGGTCAGGCCCGGAAGGGAGCAGCCACAGCGGGAACATCGTGTGCCGGGGTGTGGCTGGTGGGGTCCACCTCCAGTTTTCCAGGCTGTTGCCTCTCCCTTATCCCCATCTTCAGCGCCTATCTGGTGGTTTTTTGCTGTGCGCAAAAAAGCCCGCGCTTTGGGCGCGGGCTTTGGGTGTTTGCAGGCTCAGGCGATGCGGTAATTCAGCACGCTGTCCTGTTCCTTGAGCGTCTTGCGCAGGTCGGCTGGGATATTGCCGGCGCGTACGGCCAGTTCCAGGCGGATTTCTTCCAGGCTCTGGGCGAAGGCATTCTGGTCAGTGATCTGTGGCTTGGCCAGGACGCGGCTGTAGACGGTGCTGTCGCTCTCGTCGAGCAGGGCGAGGATGATGCTGCCGTCCGGTCGTGGTGAGCTGAAGCTGGCACGCAACGGATTGAACAGGTGATCGACGAGCTGTTGGTGGGTGAGTTCCATGTCCTACTCCATCCTGAGGTTGGCCACGTTTGACCTCAGGATGACGACTAAGTTCAGGCGGTGAGCGACTGGCGGGTACGCTCGATCACCTGTTGCAGAGACTCGTCGCTGTACTGGCCTGGGTAAAGACGCTGGCTGTACTGAGCGATACCAGTCTTGTCGACCAGGGTAAAGCTGAAGCTGCCCTTGCGCGTTGCCAGGATGCGGCAATCGAACGGAGCGAAGGCGTGAGTCAGGGTGCTGATGGCTTTCTGAATTTGATGTTGAGCATTCATTTTTCTGGGTATTCCTTTAAAGCATGTGCGCTTCGTTGCGCGTGGTGTAGCTCCATGTGGTTGGCCGAAAAGCGGCCATAGCATGTCAACCGATCGGAGCTTGATTAGCACGATAAAGTTCCATTGTTACGGTTCTTCGGCGTGGTCGGTACGTCGGAGGCAGGCAGAGGAACTGCGCCGATAAACGGCGAGTCGGCCTGATCAGTCAGCAGATGGGATCGGGGAGGGCGGCAGCGCAGAGATGCGCTAGACGTTGAACCGGGAAACCAGCGAGGGGGCGCAAAGGCCTTTAATGACTTACAGCGTGGTACGAACGGCGCAAATGTTAATGCTTTGTGCAAGAAATGACCAGTGTTATTTCTCAAGCTGGGGCGATGCTGCTCCACACAAGCGGGTGGCGGATGCAATTTGCCGGTTGCTCCGCTAGGATTAGCCCACTTTTGCTTTCCTTATATGACGGTTTTCCATGAGTTATCAGGTTCTTGCACGTAAATGGCGTCCGCGCTCGTTCCGCGAAATGGTCGGCCAGACGCATGTGCTCAAAGCCTTGATAAACGCTCTGGACAGTCAGCGCCTGCACCATGCCTATCTGTTCACGGGCACGCGTGGTGTGGGCAAGACTACTATTGCGCGGATCATCGCCAAGTGCCTGAACTGCGAAACCGGCATCAGCTCTACCCCTTGTGGCACCTGCTCGGTCTGTCGGGAAATCGATGAGGGTCGTTTCGTCGACCTGATCGAAGTGGACGCCGCCAGCCGCACCAAGGTCGAAGACACCCGTGAGCTGCTCGATAATGTGCAGTACTCCCCAAGTCGGGGTCGCTTCAAGGTCTACCTGATCGACGAAGTGCACATGCTCTCCACCAGCTCCTTCAACGCCCTGTTGAAGACCCTGGAGGAGCCGCCGCCCCACGTCAAATTTCTGCTCGCCACCACTGATCCACAGAAACTGCCGGTCACCGTGCTGTCGCGCTGCCTGCAGTTCTCGTTGAAGAACATGCCGCCGGAGCGGGTGGTCGAGCACCTGACCCACGTATTGACTGCCGAGAACGTGCCGTTCGAGGACGACGCCCTGTGGTTGCTCGGTCGTGCTGCCGATGGCTCGATGCGCGACGCCATGAGTCTGACCGACCAGGCGATTGCCTTCGGCGAGGGTAAGGTGCTGGCGGCCGATGTGCGCGCCATGCTCGGCACGCTCGATCACGGCCAGGTCTACGGTGTGCTGCATGCGCTGATCGAGGGCGATGCCCGGGCGTTGATCGAGGCGGTGCGTCATCTCGCCGAGCAGGGGCCGGACTGGAATGGCGTGCTGTCGGAGATGCTCAACGTTCTGCACCGCGTTGCGATTGCCCAGGCGCTGCCGGAGGCCGTCGACAATGGCCAGGGAGACCGCGAGCGCGTGCTGCAACTGGCCCAGGCGCTGCCGGCCGAAGACGTGCAGTTCTACTATCAGATGGGTTTGATCGGTCGTCGCGATCTACCCTTGGCGCCTGAACCGCGCGGCGGCTTCGAGATGGTGCTGCTGCGCATGTTGGCCTTCCGCCCGGCGGGCGCCGATGACGCGCCCAGGGTCACGCTAAAGCCCTTGGGGATCAGCCAGGCCACTGCTGATTCCCAACAAAACCCAGTGGCCGGCACCGCTATGCCGGCTCCCGTGGTTTCTGCTCCAGCGCCTGTCATCGCTCCCGTCGTGACTGCGGTGGTCGAGCCGAGCCCTGTTGTGCCGGCAGCGAGTGTCACGCCTGCTGTGAGAGAGCCGGTTCAGCCTGTTGAAGCGCCTGTTGCGCCGGCCGCTAACCTGCCCGCCGAGCCCGAGCCCGAGCCCGAGCCCGCTGTTCCTGTGGTTGATGTGCCTTGGGAAACTACCAGGGCTGCCGAGCCTGTGGCTGAGCCTGCTCAGTCTGTCGCCCTGGCAGAGCCAGAGGTGAAACCCGCAGAGCCAGCAGCCGTGCAAGTTGCTGCGGTCGAAGTGCCCGCACCGGCTGAGATCACGCAGCCAGTAGCCGATGTTGAAGGCGGTGAGGACGAGCCACCGCTCGGCGACTACGATTATGTCGAAATGGACGCCGAGACCCTCGACTACGATTTCGGCCAAGCCGAAGCCGTGACGCAGGCGGTCGAGGAACCGCTACCGGCCGCCAAGCCGGCTACCGGTCTGGCGGCAGAGTGGCTGTCACTGTTCCCGCAGCTTGGCTTGGGCGGCATGACGGGCAGCATCGCTGCCAACTGCACCCTGATCGAAGCCAATGGTGATGACTGGCTGCTGCACCTGGACCCGGCGCACAGCGCGCTGTTCAATCCGACTCAGCAGCGTCGACTCAATGATGCGCTGAACCAGCAGCAGGGGCGCAGCATCAAACTGCGCATCGAGCTTTGCAAGCCCGAGCAGGAAACCCCGGCGCAGGCCGCTGCTCGACGCCGCGCGGACCGCCAGCGCAGTGCCGAGGCATCGATCCATGCCGACCCGCTGGTGCAGCAGATGATTCAGCAGTTCGCCGCCAAGGTGCGCGACGACAGCATCGAACCTATCGATACCCCCAGTTAATTCTGAACACCGAGGAAACCGACATGATGAAAGGTGGCATGGCAGGCCTGATGAAGCAGGCTCAGCAAATGCAGGAAAAGATGCAGAAGATGCAGGAAGAGCTGGCCAACGCTGAAGTCACCGGCCAGTCCGGCGCCGGCCTGGTCAGCGTGGTGATGACCGGTCGTCACGACGTCAAGCGCATCACCCTGGATGACAGCCTGATGCAGGAAGATAAGGAAGTGCTCGAAGACCTGATTGCGGCTGCCGTCAACGACGCGGTGCGCAAGGTCGAGCAGAATAGCCAGGAGAAGATGTCCGGCATGACCGCGGGCATGCAACTCCCCCCCGGCTTCAAAATGCCTTTCTGAGCCTGTGACGCACAGCCGGTACGCATTACTGCGTTGCGAAAGGCCCCGAGCATCCTCATTTACAGACGTAAACTCCGGTGCTCGCGGCCTTTCGCGCCTTGTACTGCATACCGTCTGGTCGCCCCCTCGGATTGCGTGGTGATAATGACGCGCCCACAGCCGAGTCAGGTGGGGGCGTAGCCCGGATGAAATCCGGGGATAGATGTATGTCTCGTTCCCCGGATCGCATCCGGGCCATCAACCTGTAGGAACGCCATGAGTTTCAGCCCTCTGATTCGCCAGTTGATCGACTCCCTGCGCATCCTGCCCGGCGTCGGGCAGAAGACCGCGCAGCGCATGGCGCTGCAGCTGCTCGAGCGTGATCGCAGTGGCGGTCAGCGTCTGGCGCAGGCACTGAATGCGGCGATGGAAGGTGTGGGGCACTGCAAGCGCTGCCGCAGCCTGAGCGAAGACGAGGTCTGCCTGCTGTGCCTGGACGAGCGGCGTGACGACAGCCTGCTGTGTGTGGTGGAAGGTCCGATGGACGTGCATGCCGTGGAGCAGACCGGCTTTCGCGGTCGCTACTTCGTGCTCAAGGGGCATCTGTCACCGCTCGATGGTCTGGGGCCGGAGGCCATCGGTATTCCAGCGCTGCTGGAGCGTATCGATGCCGGTGCTTTCAGTGAAGTGATCCTGGCCACCAATCCGACGGTGGAAGGTGAGGCCACGGCGCACTACATCGCCCAGATCCTTGCCGGCAAAGGTCTGGTCGCCTCGCGTATCGCCCATGGCATGCCGCTGGGTGGTGAGCTGGAGCTGGTCGACGGCGGCACCCTGGCCCATGCACTGGCAGGTCGGCGCCCGATCAACCTGTAAGCAGTCAAACCTCTCGCTTCGCAGTGCCAGTGACCACCGACACTCTGCGCCGCCTCGCTCTGTTGCTCCTGCTTGGAGCGCCTCTGGCCGCACAGGCTCAATGCCCGACCGGGCAGGTGCAGGTGTGTCTGGGCGCTTCCTGCTTGTGCGTGCCCGATCCCGTACGGGTGCGTGAGGACGGCCTGAAGCTGGCTGCGGCGCGTCTCGAAGCCTGGTTGCTGCAATCTCGCCAGGCGGCGCTGCGAGCGGGTGCCGAGCCGATTCCTTTGATGATCCGTGCACAGCTGGCGCCGTTCTACGACGATACGTTGCTTGATGAAGTGCGCTTTCGCGTCGGAATCACCGACGAGATGGACGCCGCCACCGTCATGCTGCAGAACCCCGATGTGCAGGCCGTGACGCTGGTCGACGTAGTGGTTTTCCGCGACGCCGATGCTGCCACCCAGGATGCGGCGCTCTGGGCCCATGAACTGTGGCATGTACAGCAATACCGCGAGTGGGGCACGGATGGCTTCGCCCAGCGTTACACGCGCAATTTCCGGTCGGTTGAAGACCCTGCCTACGTGATGGGCGAGCGGGTTAGAAAGGCCCTGCGCGAGCACAAATGAAACGCTCGCTTGAAAACCAAGCAAGCGCTAGGTTAGGGTGGCCAAAACAATAACGGGAGTACCCGCATGGCCGCCCCTCAATCCTATTTCGATGATTCTCACCAGTTGGTTCGCGATTCCGTTCGCCGCTTCGTCGAGCGCGAGATTCTGCCGCATATCGATGAATGGGAAGAGGCCGAGGAGTTTCCTCGCGAACTGTATCTGAAGGCGGGCGCGGCGGGCATTCTTGGCATTGGTTACCCCGAGCAGTATGGCGGCAGCCATGAGGGCGACGTATTCGCCAAGGTCGCGGCCAGCGAAGAGCTGATGCGTTGTGGTTCCGGCGGCCTGGTGGCCGGGCTCGGTTCGCTGGATATCGGGCTGCCGCCTATCGTCAAATGGGCCAAGCCGGCTGTACGTGAAACTGTGGTGGCGCAGGTGTTGGCTGGCGAGAAGATCATGGCGCTGGCGGTGACCGAGCCCAGCGGTGGCTCCGACGTGGCCAGTCTCAAGACCTGCGCCGTACGCGACGGCGATCATTACCGTATCAATGGCAGCAAGACCTTCATCACCAGCGGCGTGCGTGCCGATTACTACACGGTCGCTGTGCGTACCGGCGGTGAAGGCTTCGGTGGTGTGAGTCTGCTGTTAGTAGAGAAGGGTACGCCGGGCTTCAGTGTGGGCCGTAAGCTGAAGAAGATGGGGTGGTGGGCGTCCGATACCGCCGAGTTGTTCTTCGATGACTGCAAGGTGCCGGTGGATAACCTGATCGGTGCAGAGAACGCCGGCTTCGCCTGCATCATGGCCAACTTCCAGAGTGAACGTCTGAGCCTGGCGATCATGGCCAACATGACCGCGCAACTGGCGTTGGAGGAGTCGCTGAAATGGGCGCGCGAACGCCAGGCGTTCGGCAAGCCAATAGGCAAGTTCCAGGTGCTCAAGCATCGCCTGGCCGAGATGGCGACGCAGCTTGAGGTCTCCCGCGAATTCACCTACCGGCAGGCTGTGCAGATGGCCGCCGGCAGGAGCGTGATCAAGGAGATCTCCATGGCCAAGAACTTCGCCACCGATATCGCCGACCGTCTGACTTACGATGCCGTGCAGATCATGGGCGGCATGGGTTACATGCGTGAATCTCTCGTCGAGCGCCTGTACCGCGACAATCGCATCCTCTCTATCGGTGGTGGTACGCGCGAGATCATGAACGAGATCATCGCGAAGCAGATGGGGCTGTAGCCGGGCGCGCAGTGGAAGGGGTTTTAGCTGCGATCAGAGGCGCTGCTGAGCGCCGTCGCCGCTAAAGCGCCTTCTACAGAAGAGAGCGTTCAGGAAGCTTGCTGATTCTGCGCTGCCTGGCGCAGGCGGGCTATGTCGCGTTGCGGCGGGTCGCCGAACAGACGGCTGTACTCGCGGCTGAACTGCGATGGGCTTTCATAACCAACGCGGTAGCTGGCCGCTGCCGCCTCCAGGTTGTCGCACAGCATCAGTCGCCGGGCTTCCTGCAAGCGCAGCTGCTTCTGATACTGCAGTGGGCTGAACGCCGTGACGGCCTTGAATCTATGGTGCAGGGTCGAGGGGCTCAGGTTCACCTCTCGGGCGAGCTCCTCGATGCGCAGTGGCTGATCGAAGTTCTTGCGCAGCCACTCGATGGCGCGGGAGATGCGCTGGCTCTGGCTATCGGCGATGACCACTTCATGCAGGCGGTGGCCCTGCGGGCTAAGCAGCATGCGGTAGAAAATCTCGCGCAATGCCAGTGGCGCCAGCATGGCGATGTCGCGCGGGGTTTCCAGCAGGCGCAGCAGACGAATCACCGCATCCAGCAAGCGCGGGTCGAGACGATCGAGAAACAGCGCCCGTTGCGAGGCGGCATCAGGGGCCGGAATGGGTGGCATCTCGGTGATCAAGCTGCTGATCAATGCCGGATCTATCTCCAGTGCGAGGCTCAGGTATGGCGCTTCCGGACTGGCTTCGATCACTCGGCCGGTGACTGGCAATACCACCGATGCCACCAGGTAATTCAACGGATCATAAACATAGAGTTCGTCACCCAGACGAATCTCCTTGCGGCCCTGGGCGATGATGCACAGGCACGGGTCGTAGACCGTCTGCATCGGCAGGCTGGGTGTTGTGGCGCGCGCCAGTTTCAGGCCGGGGATGGCGGTGAGGTGTAAGCCATCCTCGGGGACGAAGCGCTCGACCAGACGTGCCATTTCGTGGCTCAGCTCGGCAAGTGGGGTGTCGAGAGTTGTGGCGGTGTGAATGGGTGAATGCATAGCGCGCCTCCGGAAAGTCAGCGAAGCCTAGCCAGGTTTTTCAGGCAAGTCATGAGGGGCGGCAGGATTAGGCAAATATTTGCCAGTAATGGGCAAATAGCCAGTGATACAGAGTATTTCAAGGAATGCTTCGGCTCTGCGCACCACGCTGATGCAATTCCCTGCATTGCAGGTTTAGGCAAGAATTTACCAGTAATCGACTAACGCTCTGATGACTTTCTGCCTGATCTTTGTAGCCATCGAGCGGTGCCTCTGCGCGGCTCGAACGCATGCAGTAGCGACATCACCCGCTGAACGGTGCCCACACGTGAAGAAAGGAGCGAGCCATGTCCAGTAAATGGTTGATCGCGCCGCTGACCCTGTTGTTGCTCGCCACTGCCTGGCTCGACTCACGAGCCGTTGGCGAAGCGGCTTTTGCAGAGCCGGACGCAGCGCCCCATGTTTTGCAGCGAAACGCTGCCGGTATGTATTGATTCAACTCCAGGAGGTTGCCATGAGCATCATTCACCGTATGACCGTTCGCGCCCGCCACGACCGTTCAAATCGGTTGGGGCAGTGCCTGGCGCGGTTGCATGAGGTCGGCCGGGATATCCCGGGTTGCGAACGCCTACATGTGTTCTCTCTGCGCGCTGACCCGTTGATCTGGCAGGTAGAAGGGCAGTGGCGCTCGGCAGCGGCACGCGACGCTTTCCTCGGTAGCGAAGGCCTGCGCCAGGTGGTGGCCCAGGCGATAGACGAAGGGCTGTTCACTCATCTCGAGTGTGGTATGGAGTTGCAGCAGCAAGTCGCCTGAGCCGCTCAGGCTTGCCTTTGTGAAATTATCTCTATAGATTTTCATGAAATTAATTATTTTAAATTTCATGAGTCGTCTATGTTTCGTCATGCCAGTGAGCACGTCGACAGCTATTACGCCCATAGCTGCAAGGATCGACTGACGCATCATCCAGTACTGCAAGGTGATCTGCAGTGCGAGGTGCTGGTGATCGGTGCCGGTTTCAGTGGCCTGCACACCGCCTTGCGCCTGGCCGAAGCGGGACGCAGAGTCATTCTGCTGGAGGCCAGTCGCGTGGCCTGGGCAGCCTCTGGACGCAACGGCGGGCAGGCGATTCTGGGCTGGTCGTGCGATATGCCGCCGCTGGAAAAAGCGCTGGGCATCGAACGCGCTCGCCGTCTGTGGGACAGCATGACCTGGGCAGCCCACGAGCTGCGTGAACTGCCCCAGCGCCATGGCTTCGACTGCGATTACCACCATGGTCATTTGTGGACGGCAGTATTGCCCCGACGCGTGGCATTGCTGCATGAGTGGCAGGAGGAAGCCGCCTATAAATGGGGGCACCGCGCGCTGCAGTTCGTGTCGCGTGAACAGATGCCGCAATGGGTCGCCAGCGAGCGTTACCGCGCCGGCCTCTATGACCCCGAGGCAGGGCATCTCAACCCGCTCAAGTTGGCGCTCGGTCTGGCCGAGGCCTTCGTTCGGGCCGGTGGGCAGATCTTCGAGCAGAGCCGCGTGCTGACCCAGGATGTGCATGGCGGCGGCTACCGCGTGCGCACCGAGCAGGGTAGTGTGCAGGCCGACAATCTGGTGCTGGCTTGCAACACCTATATCGATCGCCTGGAGCCACGCCTGGCTCGGCGCATCCTGCCGGTCGGTACCTACCAGATCGCCACCGAACCGCTGGGCGCCGAGCGCGCTGAAGCACTGTTACCGCGCAACGCCTGCGTGACCGATAACCAGTTCGTGCTCGATTACTTCCGCCGTACCCCGGATCACCGCCTGCTGTTCGGCGGTGGCTGCACCTACCTGGGTGGTTTGCCAAGGGACATGGCAGCCGCCACCCGGCCTTTCCTCGAGCGCGTGTTCCCGCAGCTGTCAGGTGTGACCATCGACTTTGCCTGGGGCGGGCATATCGACGTGACCCGTAGCCGTACCCCGGATATCGGCGGCGAGAACGGTCGCTACTGGCTGCAGGGCTTTTCCGGTCACGGTGTGCTGCCGACCCTGGCGGCGGCGCGGGCAGTCAGTGATGCCATTCTCGGCAATGACGACGAACTGGCGCTGTACCAGCAACTGCGCAATCGCCAATTCCCATTCGGCGAGCGCCTGGCGGCGCCGCTCGAGGCCATCGGCAAGGCCTGGTATCGACTCAGGGACTATTTCTGATATGGACAAGAATCTGGAGATGGCGGCCCTTGCCGTGCTCATCCACGACCTGCGCAAGCACAAGAAGGTCACCTTGAACGAACTGGCCGAGCGAATCGGTCGTTCCGTGGGCTTTCTCTCGCAGGTCGAGCGTGGCCTGTCGCGTCCGACGGTGGAGGATCTGACCGCCATCAGTGAGGCGCTCGACGTACCCACCACCTATTTCTACAGCCTGCCCAAGCCCAAGGCGCTGGACTGGGTTACCCGGCCGGACGAGCGCCGCACCCTGTACCTGGCCGGCGGTATCACCGACATCATGGCGTCACCCACGCTGCAAGGCGCCTTCATGGTGGTCGACAGCCTGCTCGAGCCTGGTGCCAGCAGTGGCGAACGGCAGATGAGCGACCGCTCGGAGCAGGCCGGCTACGTGCTCGAGGGGCAGCTGACCCTGTGGCTGGGCGAGGACGAACAGAGCGCCACCCTGTATCCCGGCGATGCCTTTCAGGTGCCGAGCTACGCGCGCTTGCGCTATGCCAACCAGGGCGACACGCCTGCGCGCGTGCTGTGGATCTACACCTGAACCTACTCGTGAACCGGAAATAACCATAATGAACGCCACCCGAGTCGAGCTGCTCGATGAAGTCCGCCAATTTCGCCTGGCCCATCCCGAGGTGCGCTTCGTCGACCTGATCTGCCTGGACATCCCCGGGCACTTCTATGGCAAGCGCTATCCCATCGAGATGCTGGAAAAGGTCGCCGCAGGCAGCGCCCTGAAGCTGCCGCAAAACTGTGTGCTGCTCGGCGCCCAGGGTGGGCTCTACGAGATCGGCGATTACTGCTTTCATGACGGCGACCCGGATGCGCCACGGCGACTGATTCCCGGCACGCTCAAGCTGGTGAACTGGGAGCGCCAGCCGCTGGGGCAGATGCTGATCAGCTCCGATGGCACCGAAGCGCCCATCGAGTTCGAGCCGCGCGAGGTGTTGGCGCGCGTGGTGCAGCGCCTGGCCGCACGCGGCATTCGCCCGGTGGTGGCGTTCGAGCTGGAGTTCTACCTGTTCGACAAGGCGCTCAAGGACGGCTTGCCGCAGTACCCGCGCGATGATCTGAGTGGTGATGCCGATGATCAGCCGAACATGCATATCGAGCGGCTCTCGCGCTTCGCCGACGTGCTCGACGACATCACCGAGACCGCACGCCTGCAGGGCATCGATACCACGGTGATCACCGCCGAGATCGGCCCGGGACAGTTCGAGATCAACTTCAGCCACAACACCGACCCGCTGCAGGCGGCCGACTGGTCGGCGCTGTTCTGTCGGCTGACCCGTGGCGTGGCGCTCAAATACGGCCATCGCGCCAGCTTCATGGCCAAGCCGTACCTGCAGTATCCGGGCAGTGGCATGCACATCCATGTCAGCCTGTACGACGAAGCCGGTGACAACCTGCTGACGCGTGATGAGCAGCGCCCGCTGCGTCATGCCGTGGCAGGCTGCCTGAATCTGCTGCCGGAGTTGATGCCGATCTACGCGCCGAACCACAACAGCTACCGCCGCTTCGGCGCCCAGGTGAACTCGGCGAGCCAGGCCAGTTGGGGCTTCGAGGATCGCGACGCCTGCGTGCGCATCCCCGAGTCGGACGCGCGCAACCTGCGTCTGGAGTTCCGCCTGCCGGGCGCCGATGCCAACCCCTATCTGGTGCTGGCAGCATTGCTGACCAGTATCGAGCATGGCCTCGACGCCAAGGTCGAGCCCATCGCACCCCTGAATGACGACCGCGAAAGCGGCGTCGACTTTCCCAAGGACATGCTCGACGCCGTGCGCCGCATGCAGACCAGCGAGCGCGTCGCTGCTGGCCTCGGCAGTGAGTTCGTCATGGTCTATTGCGAGAACAAACGCCAGGATCACCTGGCCTTCATGCACGACATCAACGCCAGGGAATATCGCTGGTATCTCTGATGTCACGGATAGAAGGAGGCGCCATGAACAACGCCCAGAACAACCCGAAAACCGCCCACTGGCAGGCCCTGAGCCAGGCCCACCACCTGGCGCCGTTCAGTGATTACAAGCAACTGGCCGAGAAGGGCCCACGCATCATCACTGAAGCCAAGGGTGTGCACCTGTGGGACAGCGAGGGCAACAAGATCCTCGATGGCATGGCCGGTCTGTGGTGT